>DAOUGR010000012.1:0-27418 GCA_034429135.1 Anaerolineaceae bacterium
ATGGGCCGCAACCCTTGATGATGGCTGAGGTCATGCCATTTACTCTGGCGCCTGTTCATTGACACCCTTGAACCTTAAAGATTCCACACAATGAATTTACACCATTGACAGAGACGCTAACCAAGCGAGGATGCAAGGTTCGATAAAAACAGGAAGTAAAGCTAGAACCTTTACGATTTCATTATACACTTTCTGTGAAGTATTTATATCAGTCAGAAATTGAAAGCCGAATCATCTGGTATCTTACTATTCGGTTGTATCAGGGTCGACATTCGTTTGCTCACCGTAATCCAACACTTCGCGCACCTGCATACCGGCCTGCTGCGGCCCGATGATCTTTTGTTCTTCCAGGGCATCGATCAGGCGTGCAGCGCGGTTGTATCCCACCCGCAAACGCCGCTGCAGCATGGAAATCGAGGCTTTTCCTTCGCGCCTGACCACATCGATGGCTTCTTTAAGCATTGGGTCTCCAGCTTGAAGATCATCACCGAAAAAAGACCCTTGTTTAAGTGGCACTCCGGAAGGAAGCATTTCCAGGCTGGCATCATACAATTCTTCACCGCCTTCGGCGCGACGGTTCATGGCAATTACGCGCCAGGTATCCACCAGGCGCTGAATTTCGGGGTCAGAAACATAAACGCCCTGCAAACGCACCGGCGCTGGTGCATCTGGGGCTTGATATAACATATCGCCACGGCCAAGCAGCCGTTCTGCACCGGGCTGATCCAGAATCACACGGCTGTCGGTTCCCGAAGCCACCATGAACGCCACACGCGCCGGAAAATTTGCTTTGATCAACCCTGTGACCACGTCAACAGACGGGCGCTGGGTGGAGATGATCAAGTGGATTCCGGTAGCACGGGCAAGCTGAGCCAGGCGGGTGATGCTACGTTCGGTTTCGTCGGGAGCCAGCATCATCAGGTCAGCCAGCTCATCGATCACAATCACCAGATAGGGGATGTGTTCACCGCTCTTCCGGTTGAAATCAGAAATATTGCGTGCCCCGGCATTGGCGAACCGTTTATAGCGCGAATCCATCTCACGTAACACCCATTGCAGGGCACCCGTCACCCGCTCTGCATCGACGACTACCGGGGCAAGCAGGTGAGGGATGCCATTGTACCCGGTGAGCTCCACTCGCTTAGGGTCTACCAGCACCAGACGCAGATCAGCGGGGGAATTGTTTAATAAGAGACTGGTGAGAATGGCATTCACCAGCACAGATTTACCCGAATTGGTAGTTCCAGCGACCAGCAGATGCGGCATACTGGTCAGGTCAGCGCAAACCGGTTTACCAGCCACATCCTTTCCAAAGGCAAAGCGCAGTGTTGATTTAATTTTGCGAAATGCCTCGGTTTCGATCAATTCACGCAACGAAACCAGAGAAAGCTCAGAATTGGGCACCTCAATGCCGACATACGCCTTTCCGGGCACGGGTGCCTGAATACGGATACTGGGCGCGGCAAGGGCAAGCGCCAGATCATCTGCCAGATTGACGATTTTTGCCACGCGCACTCGGGTACGCCCGGTGCGTGATTCGATGAAATCTGGTTCAACACCATACTGAGTAACAGCAGGGCCGCGGTGAATCTCAACTATATGTGCCGGTGCCCCAAAGGAAGCCAGGGTCTCTTCAATAATGCGGGCACGTTCTTTGTCATAATGCGACTGCACAATGGCCGGAGAAGCCGGATCGAGAATGTCAGCAACCGAAGGCATCGGCCAGGGTTTTTCTGACCTGGTAACATTCGTCCGCACGATGGGTGTCGGTTGAGCTGCGCTATCAGAAGGTTTCACAGCAGGAGCATGCTGTGTCGACTGCGCAGCCGTCGAGCTTCTTCCAGTGGTCTCGTGTCGTCGTACCCCACCCTCCATCCGCACCGCAGATTCATCTGGTTCCAGCCGGTTGAAACCAGCCGGCAATTCGGTGGAGATTGAATCATCACCACTGCGCGATTTTGCCTGTGAATCGTCAAATGATGCCTGACGGGGGATCGGTGCTGGTCGGTTTGCTTTGACTTTTTTAACCAGTGCTACTGAGTGGTTTGCAAGTTCTGGCAGAGATATATCAATGATAAAGATGAGTGCAATGAGAAACCACGCAGCCAGCACGACCGCTTCACCCGCGCGCCCCAGCGTATTGACCAGCAATTCATGCAGGCCCGCCCCGATGAACCCTCCACCGCGGCCAAGCCGCGCGCTGGCAAATCCGCCACCTTCAAAGAAGTGAAACCAGGTGAGCAGATTGAAATAGATCAAAACGATTCCGCCTATGCGCATTCCCGAAACATGAGGTAGCCGGTCGTAATGTCTTAAAAGCAGTGTGATACCCAGCAAAAGCATTGCCAGCGGCAGGATGATTCCTCCCCACCCGGCTATTTGCCCGGTTGTCGTGGCAATCCAGCCAGTAAAAAGGCCGTTCTTGTTGGCAAAAAGCGCAACCAGGCCGAGTATCCCAACCAGAACGAGCACGCCGCCAATGAAATTTAATTTCTGATCGACCGTCAGGCATGAGGAATAATAAGTTGTCGTTTTCCGCGAGCTGCGCCTTGGGGTGGATTTGGATCGCGCTGTGGTTTTTCGGGTGTAGTTGGATTTCGGCATGGGCTCTCTTTCGTTCGAAAAAAAGGAACAATCCTCTACAAAATGTTGCAGTTTCTATACCATTTTATCATTTCTACATTTGGAGATTGAGAAAATTAATGACGGAGGGGTAGAGGAAATCGAGTGGACGGCCAGTTCTTACGAAAGTTTATTACCTGTCAGAGTTCAACGCACAAGCCTTGCTCAAGATCTTCCGGGTGGATTCAAAAGCGAGCTCCGGCAGCGCGTCGAGTGAAAACCAGCCCACCTCATCTGCATCATCAGCAGCTGCCAGTGTACCGCGCAGCACGTGCGCACGAAATACCAAAAAGATATCAGCACCGCGAAGATGTTCCCTGCCGGTGATCATATCGAATAGTTCATCAACCTCAGCGGTTAACCCCGTTTCCTCGGCACATTCGCGTAATGCCGCGGATGCAGGATCTTCAAATGCGTTAACGAACCCGGCAGGGATGCTCCAGGCACCAAGATGCGGCTCCATGACCCGGCGCACCAGCAGCACCTCTCGGCCGCGCAGGATCAATACCCCTGCGGCTACTTTTGGATCCTCATAGTGAACCCAATCACAGGCAGGGCATGCCGGGCGTTTTTCACCCATAACCACTCGCTTTTCAAGTGGTGTGGCACACTTTGGGCAGTACTTGTACTCATTGTGGATATGCATTTTATCGTTTGCGCAAGAAGAGAGCAATGATCCCACTCAGCAGGGCAATTCCACCGGTAATGAAAACGAAAATCATCCTCATGGAGAAGTTTTCACCCGAACCTCTTTTCACCGTCTGTTCGGGTTCAATGACTTTTCCTTGTTCTGACGGATCAGGCAAGCCTAAGATCAGGGTTGATAGATCCTCTGCGGTGTCCTCCTGAACAGATCTTTCACCAGAAATTTGAGGAGCTGCTAAAGCAGGTGCTTCTTCGGTAGATGGAACCGCGGCAATTGATGGGGCTTCCTCTTCACTCGCCGGCGTTGCTTCAAAAGTGGGAACCTCGGTCTCTGTGATAACCACTTCACCTTCTGCTGCCGGTTCCTCAGAGATTGGTCCTCCACCCATTCCTCCAGCATAAACCATACCGCTATCCGGAGCTCCACCTCCACCCCCCATACCCAGCACTGGATTCCAGTTGATAATAACCGGAGATTCAAGCATCGCAGTACTTTCAGCGCCTTTTTCAGCGGTCAACGTATTGGCATCATACCGCTGTGAAACAGCAGAAGGCATGCCAAAGAGCAAAAACGGACTGACGAAAATCACAACGGTAATTAATGCAGCCGCGATGGACACATATTTAAGAGCAGGCTGCAGCCATGGATTGCGGATGGGGGCTTTGGTTTTAGCAGGAGATAAGGTAAAGTTGCGCGGAGCACGTTTTTGCGGAATAGAGCGCAACATTTTTCGGGTATACGCAATTTCCTCCAGCGCTTTCTTGAACGAGGGATCATTCTTCGTGCGAATTTCAATTTTTTCGATTTCTGCTGGTGATAACCTGTTATCCAGGTAGGCAGAAATCATGATCCAATCTTTAGTGGTTAAAGTCTTACTCATCAGCGGCTCCACCATCAAGACGAAATTGAGGGGGAAGAAGTTCCTGAAACTGTTGTAAACAATCGCGCAATTTCAGACGTGCGCGCGCCAGTCGGCTTTTTACAGTACCCAGGGGAGTATGAACAGATTTTGAAACCTCGTCATAATCCATACCCTGGATATCCACCAGGACAACCACAGAACGGAACTCGAGCGGCAAATGATCCAGGCAATGCTGCAAAGCATGTTCGAGTTCAGCCCGGTCCAATGATTCTTCCGGTGAAGGATCATCGGAGGCCAGCCATTCGGCTGAATCGATTTCTTCACCATCCGAGGGACTAACGGGTTCGAGAGGAACCGTTGGCCGGCGTTTCTGACGGCGTAATTCATCATAACAGCCATTGGTGACCATGCGCATGACCCAGGCTTTGAATGATCCACCGCGGTACGTTCGCAGGTTGCGGTATGCAGAAATAAAGGCATTTTGAACCGCATCCGACGCCAGATCTTCGTCACCAAGCATCCGGTAAGCGACATTAAACGCTAAATCCTGATAAGCAAGGACGAGGCGGTTGAATGCATCCAATTTGCCATGCAAGGCATCAAGGATCAAAGCTTGTTCATCCATAATCAAATAATTGTATCTTAATTGTTAAATAATTACTTGAAGTCATTTCCACAAATTGAGACCCTTCTTGACAGTCTCCTTTCGGAAGGTATAATCTATGCAAACAGACCTGCTCGGGAAACGTTCTTCCTCGATCTTTCCAGAGAGCCGGCGTCAGGTGTGAGCCGGTAAGAATGAGAGAGAATTTCCAACCCGATCATCTTTTTTTGAGATGGGTCGTCTCCGCAGGGGCATTTAGAAATGCCGTAAGGAGGCCGGATGCACCGTTATCGCAACAACGAGGTTCCCGCCGATTGGGAACGAATGCAGGTGGCACCACGAGCACGCCCCTCGTCCTGCTGAGGATAGGGGCGTTATTCTATTTTTACCGAGGTGCACAATGCTAGATATCAATTTAATCCGTGAAAAACCCGAACTCGTCAGAACGGCTCTGGCAAATCGTCAGATGGATGCTGCCGAAGTGGATTTGGTTCTCTCGCTGGATACCGATCGCAGAAACCTGCTGGTTAAAGCAGAGAGTCTCAAAGCGCAGCGCAACAAGGTTTCAAAAGAGATCAGCCAGACCAAAGATCCCGCAGAGCGTCAGCAAAAAATCGAATCCATGCGCCAGGTCGGAGACGAAATCGCTCAACTGGATGAAACGGTGCGCGTTGTGGAAGAAAAACTGCAGAGCATTCTGGCAACCATTCCTAACATACCTGATCCATCCACACCCATAGGCAAAGATGAAAGTGAAAACATCGTGGTGAGAAATGAGGGAGCATTGCCAGTCTTTGATTTCACCCCTCTGCCTCATTGGGAGCTGGGACCCAAACTTGGTTTGATTGATTTTGAACGCGGTGTCAAGCTAACCGGGTCGCGCTTCTACGTGCTCAACGGTGCTGCGGCCCGTTTACAGCGTGCACTGATTTCCTGGATGCTCGACCTTCACATCCGCCAGGGATATGAAGAACGATACACACCCTTCATGGTTAAAGCAGAAACCCTTTACTCTTCGGGGCAGCTGCCAAAGTTTGTGGATAATCTCTATCATGATATTGAGGAAGATCTATGGATGGTACCTACGGCAGAGGTTCCTCTCACCGGAATGTATCGCGATGAGATTCTTGAAGAAACAACCCTACCGCAAAGGTTCACCGCATATACTCCCTGCTTCAGGCGTGAAAAAATGAGCGCCGGTCGTGACGTACGCGGCATCAAACGCGGCCACCAGTTTGACAAAGTGGAAATGTATATTTATTGCAAGCCTGAAGATTCAATGAACGAACTGGACAAAATGCTGGCTGACGCTGAGGAAACCTGCAAATTGCTCGGATTGCCTTACCGCGTAAAACGGCTGTGCACCGGCGATCTGGGCTTCAATGCCCTGATAACCTACGACCTTGAGGTATGGGCTGCAGGATGCAATGAGTGGTTGGAAGTGTCTTCAGTTTCGAATGTGGGTGATTTTCAGGCGCGCCGCGCAAATATCAAGTACAAACCATCTGATGGCGGAAAAAATTGCCTCGTGCACACCCTTAACGGCTCTGGTCTGGGGTTACCGCGCACCTTTATCGCGGTATTAGAAAACAACCAGCAAGCAGATGGGTCAATAAAAGTGCCTGATGTGTTAAAACCATGGATGGGTGGAATCGAAGTCATTCGATAAATGCCACCCAAAAGATCGAGCTGGAAAAACTTTTAAAATTCAGACTGCTTTTCAAGCAGTCTGAATTTTTCCACAACGGTTGGATGATCAATTACGTATAATGAATGTAGCGTGTATCTAGTAAACCGGTGAAACTCTAGATTGATTAATAATTCCTTTTCTCACCATCGGTTTGCGAGTTAAAAATAGACAAGCTTTATAAGTGAGGAACAGACAATTTATGGAAACGATCGCAAATTCATCCTGGTTCATTCCCGTGCTGGCTGTCGTTATGGGCATCGGTCTGTTTGGTCTGCTTTTCTACATTATCCCAGGGCTAACCATTATCTGGCTGGCAATCCTGGCCTACGGCATCGTCACTGGCTTTTCACTTTCTTCAGGTATTCTCTTTGCTGTGATTACCTTGCTCATGCTGGGTGGAAATCTGATCGATAACCTTTTTATGGGAAAAGAAGCGCGAAAAACCGGTGCCAGCTGGTTATCGATTCTGGTTGCACTGGTAGCAGGCATAGCTGGCACGATCATTCTGCCGCCATTCGGGGGGCTTCTCTTCGCAGCCATTGCCATCTTAATCGTTGAATGGATCAAGAAAAAAGATATTAAGGAAGGTTTGAAATCTACCGGGAGTATTTTAAAAGGCTGTGGATTCGCTGTTGTGGCACGTTTCGGGATTGGGGTTGTAATGATCCTGATGTGGGTCGCCTGGGTTCTCTGGTTGTAACATGTGTAACTCACTCATCAACACATCCCGAAAATCATGGGGGTGTGTGTTTGTATCCCCTCTACGATTTCTTATGATTATCCAACCCGGCCAGAATCCCAATGCCAAAACCAAGCACAATCAAAAGTAAATAAAGTGAAAATCCAGCAATCGCAAACATTTTCTTGCTGAGCACAAGAAAAGCGGCGAAGATAAAAAGCAAAAATACGCTCACCAACGATAGGCTGATTTTGCTTTTCTTAATCTTTTTTGAAAAAGAATAGCCAGCAAACAATATCAAAATAAAGATTACCAGTTTGAAAACCAAGGAAGCACTCGCTTTGATGATGAATTTAATTTTATAAAGAAGCTAATGGCAAAACATCTCAATGCTGCTGGCTTTTTCTTTGCCTTTCCAGCAGAACCTGGTAAATGACAATCGACCCGGCCACAGCTGCATTAAGCGATTCGATCTTACCGCGCATGGGCAACGCCAACAGAAAATCGCAAGACTGGCGAACCAAAGGCCGCATCCCTTCCCCTTCATTTCCAACAACCACAGCGATGGGCCCTGTGAGCGGCACTTCGGTCACGTTTTTTGCCCCTTCACCACCTTCCAATCCTACAACCCAGGCGCCTGCCGTCTTGAGCTGTTCGAGGCTGCGGGAGATATTGCCCTGTGCAATGAGCATGTGCTCCGTTGCTCCTGAAGAAGCCGTGACCACAGCTGGTGTCACTTCAGCTGCCCGATGCTGAGGAATGATAACACCATGCACCCCGGCTGCCTCAGCGGTACGAAGAAGAGTGCCCAGGTTTTGTGGATTCTGGATGACGTCGAGAACCAACACAAACAATTCCTCTTTGAGAGCATTGGCGCGGTCAAGTATATCTTCCAGATCTACGTACGGATATGCGCTCACCTCTGCCGCAACGCCCTGAGGATTTTCACCCAGGCGATCGATCTTTTCTCGCGGTACCTTGTCTACGGGGATACGCCTTGTTGATGCTACGCGCAACAGATCAGCGATGCGTCCTTTTTCTTCGACGCCAGACGCAAGAAGCAGGCGAAACACCTGGCGGCGCTTCGCCTGAACCACTTCCATCACAGGATTACGTCCAGTGATCCATTCTTTCATTCAGCTCTCATTTCCAGTGCCACGAGGTGCCTTCCTTGCTATCTTCAAGCACCACACCTAACTCGGCCAGGCGGTCACGCACCATGTCGGAAAGCGCCCACATCTTGTTCGTGCGTAATTCTTTTCGCACCTCGATAAGCAAATCGATAAACCGATCTGCTGCAGTGCCAGATTCCTTCACCTTATCGAGGGTTAACCCCAATACCCCCGTCAACCTGCGCACCAGTTCCTGGGCAAGAGAAAGCTCAACATCTGTCGCGCCATCTGCTCTCGCCTGGTTGATGACCCGAACCAATTCGAACAAACACGCGAGAGCCCCCGCTGTGTTGAAATCATCATCCATTGCTTCGACAAAACCTTTATCGGTGGCATCAATTTGATCTTTCAGGGCAGACAGACTCGATTGAGACGCACCCTGCGCACCGGGTAAAGCTGGTTTGAGTGCTGATCGCAAACGATCAATGGCTTTTTCAGCCTGTGCCAGAATTTCCTCAGAATATGCAAGTGGATTGCGGTAACCCGAATTAAGCACCAGCATGCGCAGAGCATCAGCAGGATGGTGAGCGAGGAACTCTTCAATCGTTACCAGGTTGCCGATGGATTTCGACATTTTTTCGCCGCTTAACTGCAACATGCCGTTATGAATCCAATAGCGGGCAAATGGTTTGCCGGTGAAACTTTCACTTTGCGCAATTTCGTTTTCGTGATGCGGAAAAACAAGGTCGTTCCCGCCACCGTGAATATCAATCTGCTCGCCAAGGTGATTGAGATTCATCGCAGAACACTCGATATGCCAGCCTGGGCGGCCTTTTCCCCATGGACTATCCCAGGAAGGTTCACCCGGTTTGGCAGATTTCCACAAAGCAAAGTCCATCGGGTCGTTCTTACGCTCATCTACATCGATGCGGAAGCCGGAACGCATGTCTTCAATTTTGCGCCCAGATAGTTTGCCATAATCCTTAACTTTTTGTACCCTGAAATAAACATCTCCATCAACCACGTAAGCAAAACCTTTATCCACCAGCCCCTGGATCATCTTCAAAATTTGGTCCATTTCACGGGTGGCCCGGGGATTAACTGTGGCAGGCAATATGTTGAAATCTGCGAGATGTTTTTCAAATTCGTGAATATACATTTCACCCAGAGCAAATGGATCAACACCTTTTTCTCGTGCACGGATGATGATCTTATCATCAACATCGGTGAAGTTCATCACATGCTTCACCTCGTATCCCCGAAATTCCAGATAACGACGCAAGATATCAAAAACCAGAGCAGACATGGCGTGACCGATATGCGCTTTGGCATAAACCGTAGGGCCGCATACGTACATGAGCACCTTGCCTGGTTGCAGCGTTTTGAACTCTTCAGTGGTTCGGGTTAAAGTGTTATAGACTTTCAACATGGACCTATCCCTCATTTCTCTTGCGTGATTCCTTCATCAGGCTTGGCAAAAATCATCCTACCGGCTGCCGTTTGGAGGACTTTGGTTACCACTACCTGTATTTCTTTATCTTTATACTCACGGCCATTTTCTACTACGACCATCGTGCCATCATCCATATAGGCAACCCCCTGACCCAGCTCTCGGCCTTCTTGAATCACCTGCACGGTCATGATCTCGCCAGGAATAAGCACTGATTTTACCGCATTTGCGAGTTCGTTGACATTCAATACCGTCACACCTTGTAACTCTGCTATTCGGTTGAGGTTGTAGTCATTGGTAAGGATCGGACAGCGCATCTGACGCGCCAGGACAATGAGCTTATCATCCACTTCACGCATCCCCTCGACATCGATATCACTTATGCGCACAGGAATGTTGGGTTCTTTCTGCAGAGAGGCGAGCACTTCCATTCCCCGCCGGCCGCGTTGTCGGCGCATATTGTCTGGCGAGTCAGCGATATATTGCAGTTCATTAAGCACGAAGCGCGGAATCAGTAATGAGCCCGGTAAAAACCCGGTACGCGAGATATCCGCAATGCGTCCATCGATGATGACGCTGGTATCCAATAGAATTGTCCGGCTTTCTGCCCAATTCGAAGACCCACCCGCTTCTTTTCTTTGTGATGGCCCTCCACGAAGCGCAGAAAACATCATAAAGATATCATTCTCGCGCATCACAAAAACCGAAATTCCCAGGTAACCGAAGAGAACAACCCCCACAAAGGGTAAGATCTTCCCAAATGGATCCGGGAGAAGCGATAGGGGAAAAGTAAGCAGCGCCGCCACAATCAGCCCAATCACCAGCCCGGTCAAAGCAGCAAATAAAGTCTGTGCAGATGCGCGGCCCAGGCTTGAGCGGATTGCACGTACGGGGCGGGTGGTGAAATATGGTGTGAGAATTAAACCAATGAGCGCTCCAACCAGACCAAAAAGGAACGCAAATTGATCCACCGACATTGTTCCCGCAGGTGGATTAATATTTGAAATTTCACCGATGTACCGTCCCCAGTATGCTCCCCCAATCGCAAAGCCGATCATTCCTAATAAACGAAAAATGAATTCAACCGACATAATGATTGCTCCTAGTATGAAAAAAATGATTAAGAAAAGCCGGTGTAGAATGTTAAAGTGCAAAATAATAAATAATATAATGAAGAAAATATATTAAGATAATAGCATGCGAGTATGAGTTCGTCAAATAGGTATTTATTTCCAGATAGAAACGCTAAATTTTTGAGGATCATTTGAGCGATTTGTTAGAAATTGACCATTCTGCTAAATTATCCAAAAAAGAGTAAAAAACAGGACGATCGTTCATCGTCCTGTTTTTTCAAATGAGTTCTAATCGCGATCACGGCTCCAAAGTGGTTTCAGCTGTAACCGCCAGTGTGGGAATCGTCTCTGGATCTGCAAGTTCACGCATCATAAAGTCCAATACTTGCAGGGCAGTAAGGTTCTTCATTTCTTTGCCATAGCTCAGGCTGATATCCATTCGGAAGTCGGTTGCAGGCGGGCCCGAACCCGAATTTAAATGTTCATGATCGCGAAGGCCTCCATTAGCCAGAGGTTGTGCGGCTCGCCAGAAGTTCCATAACGGGATCTCATATTCTGCTGCCAGCTGCGCGATTAATGGATTGATCGATTGATCACCTTCATTATTGTCTACTTTGGTCGCCAAAATTGGAACGATACCTAATTCGATGGTACGCTCAATGATCGCGCGCATATTCCGTTCAAAAGACTCGGGATTTGCCTGATGATAATATCCATCATTGGTACCCAGCATGATAATTGAGAAGCTCGGGTTATCGACCCGATACTGACATTCGAGCAAGGTATCAGTGGACGGACAGTCTTCAGTTTTCCACAGGTAACTGAGTACGCGTGCGGTATTCATACCTGGATTGGTAGTTTGACTAAGAATGCCGAAGGAACCTTTGAAATAATCAATTGCGGGCTGAAGATAGGAATATTTCCCCAGGTAATAGACATGATCAAACCCAGAGAGAAAATCAGGATGCTGGCTGTTACAATCTCCCACTTTGGTAAAACGCCGTGGGTTGCGTCCCATCTCTTGCCCTGTCTGGTAAATTTCACGAACGCGGTCTGAAATTTCAGTGGGAATCACAGGAAGATCTTTCCAGTAATCAGGCGGTAATTCTGTAGGGGTCGATGTGGGCAGCGATGTTGCCGTAATCGTCGCTGTCTCGACACTCTGCGTTGGAGGGTTCGTCACAACGACCAATTCAGTCGCCTCTACCGGTTGGGTTACAGTCGTTTGAAGAGAGACGGCACTACCAGAAGCAGTTTTTTGACATCCTGAAATAAACAAGGTAAGGGAACTTATCAGAATCAACAGAACAAGTGGCAACTTTCTAAAAAAAGCCTTTCCATGATGAATCGTAAGCATAAGCAATTAGAAATCCTTTGATGAATAATGCCCAAATTATACCCCCGACAATTGACCATGACTCTCTATTAACTTAACTGATAAAATTGAAGTCACTACCCTTTCTTCATGAGTTTTCAACAGGCATCAATTGTTGAGAAAATGTACTGCATTCGCATAACAATTGAAACGCCGGTCAATTCTCTCGTCATTATATGATGAACATGGATTCTACCCCTAAGAGATTGCAGCAAATACCATGCATAAGAAACTGGCTGATCTCAAAAAAATATTCCATGACTATCCACGGGCCTTTTGGATCTACAACGTGGTGGTGTTCATTGATCGTCTCGGCGGTTTCATGCTATATCCATTTTTCGCTCTTTACCTCACCAAGAAATTTGGGATTGGCATGTCTACAGTGGGGATCCTGT
The DNA here is from genome assembly GCA_034429135.1 of Anaerolineaceae bacterium. Lineage (GTDB taxonomy): Bacteria > Chloroflexota > Anaerolineae > Anaerolineales > Anaerolineaceae > UBA6107. The sequence goes on from DAOUGR010000012.1 coordinate 12,509, forward strand.
TCGCGTTATTTTCAGTTTCAGGTATGATCGGAGGTGCGCTTGGCGGTGCGCTCGCTGACCGCATCGGACGCAAATGGGCAGTGGTTGCCAGTCTTCTACTGTCTTCTTTCAGTGCCCTGGGAATGGGCTTTGCTCCAACCCTCGCGGTTTTCGTAGCCGTTTCAGCCATCGTCGGCACATTGAGCAGCATCGGCGGACCTGCAGAAGAAGCGGTGGTTGCAGACTTGCTCCCACCTGAAAAACGCCCTGAGGGTTATGGCATCATCCGGATTGTGTTTAATATCGCAGTGATCATTGCTCCCCCAATCGCCGGGATGCTGGTTACATACTCCTATCTCACACTTTTTATCGTTGATGCTGTGATCAGTGCAATCGCAGCCGGTATTGTGTTTTTCGCTTTGCCTGAAACCAAACCCGCGCCAAAGACAGATGCAAAACCAGAAACCCTGAGCCAGACCTTCGCTGGTTATGTAAAAGTCGTAAAGGATGTGCCCTTTCTACTTTTTATCGGTGTGACCATACTCATGACCCTTGTGTACATGAACATGAACACTACACTCGGAGTATTTCTGCGCGATTATCGCGGGCTGCAAGAAATCGGTTATGGGACATTGTTGAGTATCAACGCGATTATGGTGGTTGTCATGCAATTCTGGATCACTCATCAATTAGAAAAGAATAAACCGATGCTAATGATGGCTTTGGGGTGTCTCCTCTACGCGATCGGGTTCACGATGTATGGATTTGTCACCGGGTTTGTATTCTTCGTCATTGCGATGGTTATCATCACCCTCGGAGAAATGGTTGTCTCACCCTTCATACAATCTCTGGTTGCGGGTTTTGCCCCTGAAGACATGCGCGGACGATACATGGCAGTGTCAGGGTTATCCTGGAGTATTGCATACATGGTTGGGCCATACTTCGCAGGTTTACTTCTCGACAGCTCCAATCCAAATATCCTCTGGTACGTCAGCGGTTTTATCGGTTTGCTGGCAGCCATTGGCTATCTGGGATTAAATAGAGCACGCCGCCTGGCTCTCATAAAAGTTGCGAGCGATCCTAAGAATAGATATTCATAATTCCCTCACTATTGTCGTTCTCTGTTGTTCTTAAGATAAAATGAAAACAAATCTTGATCTGTGTTGGGATTCATTGATTTGGTTAATCAGATTATTTGATTAGATATTGAATTTACAAATCATTAACCCTATAATGATGCAATAATGAATACGCTCAAAGTATTCATCCTAACAAGCGAATTTTCATTTTTAGATTCAAAAAAATGCACACGTGTGCATTTCATAATCACTTCGAAATAGAGGAGCATCACGTTGATCTCTGACTACATCCTTGAAATGAATTCCATTGACAAGAGTTTCTTTAAAGTCAAGGTCCTTGATGCTGTCACCTTGAAAGTGAAACCTGGCGAAGTGCACGCGCTAATAGGTGAAAATGGGGCGGGAAAATCAACCCTCATGAAAATCCTCATGGGAATATATCAACGCGATAATGGGCAGGTGATTATAAATGGCGAAGAGGTTGTTTTTCGTTCACCTCACGACGCAATTACCCATGGGGTTTCCATGATCCATCAGGAATTAAATCCGATACTGGATATGGAGGTTTCGGAGAATATTTTTCTTGGAAGGGAAATCAAAACTACAAACCTGGGACCCTTGAGCCTGGTCAACAAAAAAGAACAACGCCTTCAAACGCGCGCGCTGTTTTCAAGAATGGGTATCAACATTGATCCCAGGGCACTCATGAAAAATTTGAGTGTTGCCCAACGCCAGCTTGTTGAAATTGTTAAAGCAATTTCATTGTCAGCAAGAGTGGTGATCATGGACGAACCAACATCTGCAATTACCGACAAGGAGATCAAAACGCTTTTTGAACAGATCTTCAAACTCAAAGCTGAAAATGTGGCGATCATCTACATTTCTCATAAACTTGAAGAGGTTTTACAGGTTGCCGATCGAATTACGGTTCTGCGCGATGGCCGTTTGATTTGCACAGATGAAGCTCGTAATTTATCGCATGACCAGTTAATCAGTATGATGGTGGGTAGAGAGATCAAAGAGATTTACCCAAAACAGATCGTTGAAACAGGACCGGTCGTTTTAGAAGTAAAAGATTTTTGTCGAGTGGGGCATTTTCAAAATATCAGTTTCAGCCTTCGTAAAGGCGAGATCTTGGGAATTGCGGGGCTGGTCGGTGCAGGAAGGTCGGAACTTGTTGAAAGTATCTTTGGCATCACAAAACCAGATAATGGAGAATTGTTTGTAGATGGCAGAAAGATCAAAATACGACACCCTCAGACGGCAATCCAACAAAAAATTGCACTCATTACGGAGGACCGAAAGTATACCGGTTTGAACTTGAAAACGAGTGTGGAACACAATATATCCATCGTCGGTTTAGATTCTCTCTCCAGGTTTGGATTAATCAACATGCGCAAAGAAGGTGAGGTAGCCGAAAGCCAAATTAAAGCCATGCGCATTAAAGTCTTTTCAAGAAAAAGTGCAGTCTCTTCATTAAGTGGCGGCAACCAGCAAAAAGTAGTCCTTGCCAAATGGCTAATGACAAAACCCGAAATCATTATCCTGGATGAGCCAACCCGGGGAATTGATGTTGGGGCGAAACGAGACATCTATCTGTTAATTGGTGAACTCGCGCGAGCGGGTAAAGCGATCTTGATGATTTCCTCAGAAATTCCTGAGTTGATGGGGTTATGTGACCGGATTCTCGTGCTGGCTGCAGGCAGGTTAACGGGAATCATTGAGCGAAAAGATTTTTCACAGGAAGCGATTATGAGACTAGCATCTAAATTCGAGGCGGCCAATCATGAGTGAAAAAGCAATTAATGAGAAATCAAGGGTCAACCTGGCATCCATTCGAGAGTTAGGGATTTTCGCGGCATTCGTGATCATCATGGTCATCTTAATGATCTTATCACCCAACGCTTTCGCCAGGCCAGCAAATTTGATTAACATCCTGAAACAGGCTTCTATTAATGGCATATTAGCCACAGGAATGATGTACGTAATTATCTCTGGAGGAATTGACCTTTCTGTCGGTTCGATTGTTGCATTGAGCGGGGTGATCGCTGCGAGTTTTGCTCACCCAGGAGAATACCCTCTGATTGTGCCGATTGTTCTGGCTATTGTGACCGGTGCATTGGTGGGTTTTTTGAATGGTGTTGGCGTGGCCTACGGAAATATTCCCCCATTTATCGTTACTCTCGGAACAATGACAATTGTACGAGGAATCGCATTAATCGCTGCCAATGGTCAACCAGTTTTTAATGTCACAAAGGAATTTGAAAGATTAGCCGGGGGGTTTGTTTTTGGAGTAATCCCTAACCTAGTTGTGTATTTTATTGTGATAACGCTCATCCTCGCCTTCATCCTCACTCGAACCGTATTTGGCAGGCGTGTTTATGCGATAGGTGGGAATGAAACCGCAGCCCAGGTTTCAGGCATCAATGTTGAAAGGATCAAAGTCGCGGTCTATACATTATGCGGGTTTCTGGCCGGGATCGCGGGAATCCTGTTGGCTTCACGTATCATCTCTGGCAATCCCACCTCCGGGCAGGCATACGAACTAGATGCAATCGCCGCCGTAATCATCGGTGGTGTAAGTATGTCAGGGGGGGCTGGTAAATGGTATGGTACTGTGATCGGTGCGTTGTTGATTGCAGTAATCAGTAACGGTCTGGATATTTTAAATGTCTCATCTCATTTCCAATTAATCATTAAAGGATTGATCATTATCATTGCTGTTTTGATCGATATTAAAGGGAAAAGAAAATTATAAACAGCCAATTTCTCCGCTTAATACCGGTTTACTTCTGTATCAGACAATATATCAAAAGGAGAGCATATGAGAACCAGAAAGTGGATTACCCTCATCGTCGTTTCACTACTGATTGTCACCTTACTCGTCAGTTGCACAGGAACAAAAGGGACAAAAGCTGAAAAATATGGCCTCTTCATGAGCCACATGACGAATGCATTCACCATTGAAATGTCAGACGCAGTAAAAAGCAAAGCCTCAGAACTAGGGCTGGATCTGACGGTCTATGATGGAGGTCAGGATCCTGCGAAACAGGTCAGCCAGGTTGAAACGGCTGTCACCCAGGGCATCAGCTGCATCGTGATCGAACCCGCTTCGGTTGACGGTCTTGTTCCCGCGATTGAAAGTGCTACAAAAGCTGGCATTCCAGTGGTTGTAGTCAATCAAATGATCAGCAAACCCGAGGTTGCCAGTAGTTTCGTTGGGGTCAAGAATGTGGAAGGCGGTGAGCTGGAAATGAAAACAGCAGCCGAAGCCATGGGCGGTAAGGGTAATGTTGCTTTCCTGTTAGGCCCGATGGGTTCTGATGCACAGCTTGGCCGAACGGAAGGATACTACAACGTCCTCAAGGACTATCCTGACATTAAGGTCGTCTTTGAACAATCAGCCAACTGGAAAACGGATGAAGCTCTCACCATCGTAGAGAATTGGCTCCAGTCAGGGACTGAAATCAATGCCATCGTTGCCAATAATGACGGAATGGCACTTGGTGCATTGAAAGCTGTAGAAGATGCGCAGCTGTTGGATAAGATTAAAGTTTATGGCCTGGATGCCACGCCCGATGCGCTCGCTGCGGTAAAGGAAGGAAAACTGGCAGCCACAATTTCTCAGAGCACTACCGAACAGGGAAAAGTCGCCATGGAGACCTGTTATAAATTGGTCAAAGGCGAACCAGTTGAAAAGGAAATCTACGTTCAATTTACCCTGATCACGCTTGAAAATGTTGATGATTATCTTAAGTAAAGTTAATGTTACCTAACAGAAGTAGACCTTTAAGCGCTATGGGCTGCACGAAATTTTGTGCAGCCCATTTTGTTCTTGTTTTCTCAACCGTGCAAGGCTATAATTTCACCATTCACGCTCCGGAGGCCTGTCATGAAGTTTAAATCGCTTTTCGCTATCATCATTCTGATTTCGATCACTGCATTGATTCTTACTGCCTGCAGCTCTTCAGCCGCACCTGAAGATGCGGTCACCGATTACCTGAACGCGCTCGTGAATAAAGACGCCAGCAAGCTTTCTGCACTTTCTTGCGCAGATTGGGAACCCAACGCGCTTCTCGAGTTGGATTCGTTCCAGGCGGTTGATGTACGTCTTGAAGATCTCTCCTGCGCATCCACCGGCAGCGAAGGCAATACCACATTCGTTCAGTGCCAGGGCAAGATCATTGCCACCTATAACACCGAGAACATGGAAATTAACCTGGCTGACAAATCCTATAAAATTGTCGAACAAAACGGCAACTACTTGGTTTGCGGTTACAAATGAAATTTCGTCTTTTCACGCGTGAAAACCTCTGGGCTCTGATCCTGTGCATCATTATAGTGATCCTGGTAATCGTGACTGCTGACAACAGCCCGATGTGGATCTATCAGGGATTCTAGATGTCATTAACGCAGATCCTGATCTTTGCCGGAATCGCACTAATTGCCGGGATCATACACCGCCCCCGGCTGCGTCTTTATGTATTATTCACCGCCAGCATCCTGGCGGTTTTTGCATTGCAGCCGGTTTTGCCCATCCGCGGATTGGATTTCTGGCTCCCGACCGCCACTCTTGCGCTCGTTGTCTTCTCGTGGTTTGCCACTGCACCTCGTTCAGCCCGGTCTTTCAGACAAAATTGGAGCGTCCTTTCCGTTTTGGCAGTGGTCATTTTAATCCTGGGTGCCACTCGATACATCGATCTTAACCTGCCGCTGCCTGTCTCCAGACCTCCACAAATGGTGCAAATTCTCATTGCTCTCGCAGCGCTTGCGTTGATCGGTTCACTGATCGCGCGTCTGCCAGCATGGGTTAATAGCGTCTTAATGGCCATCTTGATTCTCTTCCTGATCGTGCTAAAAAGCCCTGTGATAGCTGAATCAGCAAGCACAATCTTTCGCGTCTTCAACCAGCAATCCACTGAATTAGCCTCGGCTTTAGATATCCGCTGGCTAGGCTTTTCTTATGTGTCCTTTCGTATCATCCATACCATCCGCGACCGGCAGAACGGAAAACTACCCGATGCATCTCTTATCGAGTATGTCACTTATGTGGTGTTTTTCCCTGCCCTCACAGCAGGGCCCATTCACCGAATCGAACGCTTCCTCGAAGATTTAAGAAATCCGACCCCGCTCAACTTGGATGGGCTGCTTATCGCCGGTCAACGCTTTGTGATCGGTTTATTCAAAAAGTTTGTCCTGGCTGACTGCCTGGCATTGATCGCATTAAACGCAACAAACGCACTGCAGGTTCATCAACCCGGGTGGATGTGGCTGCTGCTTTATGCGTATGCGTTCCAACTCCTCTTTGATTTCAGCGGCTACACCGATATTGCCATCGGCATTGGATTGCTTGGTGGTATCCGACTGCCAGAAAACTTCAACCATCCTTACCTGAAACCCAACCTGACGCAATTCTGGAACAACTGGCACATGTCTCTCACCCAGTGGTTCCGCGCGTACTTCTTCAATCCACTCACGCGCACCCTGCGAAAAAAGGGGCTTTCCATCCCCGTGATCGTGCTTACCACCCAGGTCAGCACCATGCTCCTGATCGGGTTCTGGCACGGCGTTACCTGGAACTACGTGCTCTGGGGGCTGTGGCACGGTATTGGTTTATTTATCAATAACCGTTGGTCTGACCGCACAAAAGTATGGATGGATACGCATATCACCACCCGACCGCAGCGCATCTTGGCGCAAGTTAGCGGAATTGTGTTGACATTCAACTTCGTCGCCCTCGGATGGGTCTTTTTTGCCCTTCCCGATCCACAAACATCCTGGCATGTATTTTTAACCCTGTTTGGAGTTACCCTTGGCTGAGCAATCTGATGTGAAACCAAAAGAAAAGATCAACCCAATCCATGTGGTCTTTAAAGCGCTGGGGTTGTTCATCATCCTCAATTTTCTATTTACCTTCCTTGACCCCAGCAGCATAGGAAAGTTGTCCCTCTACAATTCGATCCTTCCGGGAAGATCCCGCCTCCCGTTTGGAGAGAACCCTGCTGAATCCTACAACTTAAGCCTGTACAATTTGAATGCCATGCTGGCTTCACACGAAATTGCCGGCGCGGAGAAGACAGAAGAGGAATACCGCGTGGTGTTGATCGGAGATTCCTCGGTATGGGGCACCCTGTTGAAACCAGAAGAAACGCTGGCAGGGCAATTAAATCAAATGAATATGACCTGCGGAGACCAAAGGGTCGTGGTTTATAACCTGGGTTACCCGACCATTTCATTGACCAAAGATTTAATGCTGCTCGACCGGATCAAAGCATACGAACCGGACCTGATCGTTTGGCCGGTGACGCTGGAATCCTTCCCGTGGGATAAACAGCTTTCTTCTCCACTGGTGGCAAACAACCGCACTGCCATACTGGAGTTGATCGATAAGTACAACTTACCTCTTGATCCGAACGATCCGGAACTGGTTACCCTTTCTCAGTTTGATAAAACAATCATCGGGCAGCGGCGCAACCTGGCAGACATCCTGAGATTGCAGCTTTATGGATTTAAATGGGGTGCCACCGGCATTGATCAAATCTATCCAGAATCCTACGAGCCTGCACAGGTCGATTTCGAGGAAGATATTACCTTTCACGAGTATGAACCACCAACACTCCAGGAAAAAAACCTGGCATTTGAGATGATCTCTGCTGGAATTCAGGCCGCGGGAGAAACGCCCGTTTTGATCATCAACGAGCCGATCTTGATCAGTGAAGGCAAGAATAGCGACCTCAGGTATAATTTCTTCTACCCCCGCTGGGCTTATGATCAGTATCGTGAATTGATGCAGGAGAAAAGTCTGGCCGAGGGTTGGAATTACATCGATTTGTGGAACCTGGTGCCTGCCGAGGAGTTCACCAACAGCGCCATTCACCTGACGCCCGAAGGAGAAAGCCTTCTCGCCACCGCAACCGGCCAATCCATTCTTGAAAGGTTTTGCACACCCTGATGAAAAGAGCATTCCTGTCTGTATGTTTATGCTTCACCCTTCTCACCGCCTGCGCCACAGAAACGCAGACGATGGCACCGAATTCTACAGAAACACCTGTTGTTGAAACAACCGCGGCACCCACAGAAACAATGACCGCTGTGGTTCCTACCCCCACCCCGCTGCCACCGACGGCAACGGCCACCTATGCACCGGATTCATGGATGACGTTGCCTGTTTACCCCGAAGGCGTCAGTCAGCGCGTGATCGAAATCTATCAACTCGGACAGACCCTGGGCAATAACCCAAGAGCATTTTCACGCATGGGAGATTGTGACAGCCTGCCCTTCTCTTTTCTGGGTGACTTTGACCGTGGGGCCGATCATTACAATCTCGGAGAATACGAAGAGCTCGCCGGGGTGATCGAATACTTTCAGGGTTCATGGGGACACGCAGGAGTGACCGCTCATGATGGTTACAATACGGCTACGATGCTTTCACCGCTGTGGGCTGATCCCGAAGTGTGCAAATCCGGTGAAACGCCGCTGGATTGCGAAATCAGAACTGCCAGACCCGCCTTTATGCTCATCGCGCTGGGATCCAATGATTTTGGTCAGCCGAAACGCTTTGAGACCAACATGAGGGTGATCCTTGATAAATTGATTGAGAACGGCATCGTGCCCATTTTAGGCACCAAAGCCGACAACCTCGAGGGGGATCACCAGATCAACTCGATTATCGGACAGCTGGCTTACGAATATCAGCTGCCGGTGTGGAATTTCTGGCTCGCGGTTCAACCACTGGATAATCACGGATTGCGGGATGACGATAATTACCACCCCACCCATCCTGGTTTCGACGGCATGCCCAACGACTTCAGCAACCCGGTTAATATGCGTTACGGCTTCCCGTGGCGTAACCTCACCGCGCTACAAACCCTCGATGCCGTCATGCGCGCAGTCACTGAAGGATCAAATTAACAGCAAAACGGCCTCGCCCCAGAAATTTCAGATTTCGTTGACAGGGGTATGCCGCTATGATAAAATCTCTCCACTTGCCCCCATCGTCTAGCGGCCTAGGACGTGGCCCTCTCAAGGCCAAAACAAGGATTCGAATTCCTTTGGGGGCACACTTATTTAAATAATTGAATTCCTCTGCTCTTCCAGAGTGCTCCGCGAGGGGCACTTTTGTTTAAGTAATTCCTCACCCTTCTAACATGCCCTTCAAGGGGATATTTTTTAAGCCCTCTTCAATACCCATCGAGGGTAAAGGTGACCAAACAAGGATTCAAATTCCTTTACTCTTCAAGAGTGCTCAACGAGGGCGATCATTCTTCAGTTTTTTCTATACCCTTCAAGGCCACGATGCAATCATGAAGAATCCACGATATGTCTTGAAAAATAAGTATTGGGTGGTAAGAAATCTTGCTATATACTGGATTTACACATTAATTTATTTTCAATCCAGAGGAAGGCTATGAAAAAGCCTGGGGCACTGACAATTCCTGAATCGAAGATTGGATCGATGGTATTTTGGCAGCAATCACCTGAGAAAAACTTCGAAGTATTAGGAAGCAAACCTGCCGGACTTTCTGAAAATGAGGCGGCCAGCAGGTTAAACACGATCGGATTTAATTCACTCGATACACGACGAAAGACAACCCCTCTGGGACTGTTTTTCAACCAATTTAAAAGCCCCATCATCTTAATCCTATTGGCAGCCACAATTGTCTCAGCCTTTGTTCAGGATTGGACGGACGCAGTCATCATTCTTGTAATCGTAATGGGCAGCGCCATACTCAGCTTTAGTCAAGAATATAACGCAAGTAACGCCGCCAGAAAGCTTCGTCAGCAAGTCACTCTTAAAGCCAAAGTCCTTCGTGAAGGCAAGGAAATGATAATACCAGCCGAGTATATCGTTCCGGGAGATGTGGTTTTACTTGCTGCAGGGAGCCTGATACCGGCAGATGGCATTCTGCTCGAAGCCAAGGATCTCTTTGTGAACCAGGCGGTGTTAACCGGCGAAACCTTCCCCGTTGAGAAAAAGCCAGGGATTATCTCTGCTGGCGCCAGTCTGGAAGAACGCACCAATTGCATCTTCATGGGAACCAACGTGCGCAGTGGAAGCGGGAAAGCACTGATTTTTGCAACCGGTGTACACACCAATTTCGGAAAGATCGCCAAACGGTTAACCTTACGTCCGCCTGAAACAGAATTTGAGCGCGGCATCCACCGCCTCGGTTATCTATTAACCGAGGTGATGTTCGTTCTTGTTGTTTCTATTTTTGCTTTAAATGTCTTCTTTCAAAAACCAATTCTTGATGCCCTTCTATTTTCGATTGCTCTGGCCGTCGGGTTAACACCTCAACTTTTGCCCGCTATCATTAACATCAACCTTTCCAAAGGCTCACAGACCATGGCCGCAAAAGGTGTGATCGTTCGCAGATTGGCTTCCATTGAGAACTTTGGCAGCATGGATATCCTGTGCACCGATAAGACAGGCACACTGACTTTGGGGGTCATTAAGCTGGATGGGGCATTGGATACCAATGGTATTCCCTCTGATATCGTCTTACATGCCTCCTGGCTAAACGCCACACTGCAATCTGGGATGGCCAACCCGCTTGATGAAGCCATACAAAAATCCGGAAGTTTGGTGATCCGCGAAGATGCCAAAGTCGATGAAATACCATACGATTTCGTGCGTAAACGCTTAGGAATCGTCGTAAATGAATCCGAATTTTCAATCAGCAGCAGTAAATCGAATTGCACACTCATCAGTAAGGGCGCCTTCGAAAACGTTTTGGAGGTTTGTAATCAATTATTAATCGAGAGACAGGTGCTACCGCTGGATGACGCCAGCCGAGAAGCTTTAGTTCAGCGATATGAAGATTGGAGTTCAAAAGGTTACCGCGTTCTCGGGGTAGCAGCAAAAAGTGTTGAAAAGAAAGAGAGATATGAGCGGGAAGATGAAGAGGAGATGATCTTCCTCGGGTTCCTGCTTTTTTTCGATCCACCCAAACCTGACGTTCATGATACCATCATGCGTCTTGAAAAATTAGGAGTAAAACTAAAAATAATTACCGGAGATAACCGACTCGTTGCGACAAATATCGCAAATAGCATTGGCCTGGCAAATCCAAAGGTAATGACTGGTTCTGAGCTTGACAACCTTCATAATGAAGCCATCTGGCACTCGGTTGAACAAACTGATATCTTTGCTGAAGTGGATCCTGCTCAAAAGGAACGCATCATTTTAGCCCTCAAAAAAATCGGGCATGTCGTTGGATACATGGGTGACGGTATTAACGATGCTCCTTCGTTGCATAGCGCTGATGTGAGCATTTCTGTTGAGAACGCTGTAGATGTCGCAAAGGAAGCAGCTGACTTCGTACTGTTAAAGCAGGATCTGGATATCCTTGAACAAGGAATCCTTCAAGGCCGTCGAACATTCGCAAATACCCTCAAATATGTTTTCATGGCAACCAGTGCAAATTTCGGCAATATGTTTAGTGTGGCTGGCGCTTCACTTTTCCTCCCCTTCCTGCCAATGCTTCCAAAACAAATCCTGTTGATCAACTTTCTAACAGATCTACCAGAAATGGCCATCGCTGGTGATCAGGTGGATGACGTGTTCGTTCAAAAACCACACCGATGGGATGTCGCTTTCATCCGGCGCTTCATGCTCATCTTTGGCAGTTTGAGCTCTTTATTCGACTTCGCTACCTTCGCGGCATTATTATGGGGGTTTAAAGCTTCACAAGAAACCTTCCACACAGGATGGTTTATTGAGTCCGTTCTTTCTGCTTCTTTAGTGGTTTTTGCTGTTCGCACGCGTTTGCCATTTCATAAGAGCCACCCCAGCCGCATTATGATATTCTTTACAGCCCTTGTTGGCTTGGCAGCTCTACTCCTCCCTTATTCTCCCCTGGCCAGGTTAATGGGTTTTACTGCGCTCCCCCCCTTGACACTGGTAATCATTTTGATCATTATCGTGATCTATTTTTTCAGCGCAGAACTGGCCAAACACTGGTTCTATCGAAAATTATCTAACAATGATTAGCAAAGACAGAATTCGATCGTTCCCAAAACTAAGGCTCTGGCGTTATTTACCGATCTTAATCATTCTTGGATTGGCAGTTCACCTTTTAGTGCCACAAATTACCACCCTCGAGCACTCCTGGTCTGTGGTAAAAGGAATGACCTGGTGGTCATTAATCCTGGCTCTCATCGCGCAGATATTGAGCTATCTCAGCAACGGCTTTCTATTACACTCAATTCTTAAGTCCAACAATCAAGAATTGCCGGTTAGCAGGGGAGCTTTGATCTTTGTAGGGTCTCAAAGTATCGGATTGGTCGCTGGCGGCTGGGTAGCAAGTGCTGCTGCGACTTTTAATTGGATTCGAAAATCCAGCCGCAATAGTAATATTGCTGCGCTCGCAGGAACGCTGCCTTCGCTGATGAATAACACAGCATTGATTTTGGTGGGGTTGATTGGCACAGCCTATTTATTGGTCGTACGAGATTTGAGCAGGTTACAACTCATTGAGTTCATCATTGTTCTGGTTTTTTTAGGAATCTTAACAGCCATTGTTGTGGCCGCGATACAATTTCCAACTGCAACCACCCGTGTAGCCGAATGGTTCTCTACTCGTTGGGCAAAGATTCGCAAAAAGGCAGTTGAACCCAAAGATTCAGCCATACAAATTAAAGACTTTGTTCTTGCCTGGAAATCACTCAGGGGGGGCAAATGGCTACAGCCAATGTTAGGTGCAGTTTTTACTATTGGCTTCGACATCCTGACACTTTATTTTGTCTTTATTGCCGCCGGTCACCGGGTCAGCCTGGAGGTGCTGCTGGCAGGCTATGGGCTACCCTTATTACTGGGAAAACTGGCCTTCTTATTCCCCGGAGGAGTCGGTGTTGTTGAAGGAAGTATGGTGGCGCTTTATGATAGCCTGCAGGTACCTAACGCCATCAGCGTGGTTGTCATTCTGGGATATCGGTTCATCTCATTCTGGCTTCCAACTATACTGGGGTTCTTGGCCGCTGGTTATTTGAGCCGATCACTGGCTCAAAGCCAGAAAAAATGACCGGCGATGCCCTCAAAAATTTTCACTTATCGACCATCGGCCATCAGCAGGTTTTTTTGATGCTTAATTTCGTCAGCAGATAAGAAGATTCGATTTTTTAGCTTCTTATTCAAATATGTCATCTCGTCATTATAAAAATTCATCGATAGGCAAGAATGAAATGACACGTTCGAGCGCTTACGGATGATTTTGTATCATCGACAGATGATGAAAGCCGGCTGTTGCGTATGAATTTCACCACCGCAATGGCAGCGCTGACCAGTTTTTACGTGATCAAAACCTGGCAACAGTTCCACAACACAATATCCTTCTTTTTGATAAGGTCAGACAGCCACTCAAAATAGAATAAAATCAGCCAACCATCAATCCTCGGAGTAAGGGTGTAATTCAGCCAGAGGAGAATTGATACCCGGTGGGCTTCATCCATCCTGGCGAGGTGATTAAGTCCCGGAATGAAGTCGGGTAAAGACTGAAACCCAGACCATCAAGGTTCCCCCGGCAGTACGCCGAACAATTCAAGGATTATTCCGATGGGGTCAAAGTGACGCCGGTGGATTTGCCGTCCGTTCCGACGTCGGAAGTTCCCACATCAGAATAAGATCTCAAACATAATCCGTCTGTTCATCAGATCGTTGTAGCAGATGTCGCACATTTGCGCGCCCGAGATCGGGTCGAACTGGACGCGGTTGCTCGGGGAGTATTCGCGTCCGCAGGTGGGACAGTCGCCATCTGGGTAGTAGTATTTTTCGAAGATTCTCGGGTTTTTCTTTTGACGGTTGCGCTCAATGATAATATTGAGAACATAGATCGTGATGATGATCACAGATAAGCAGAAGGATCCCATGGTTGTTCTCCTGGAAGACGAAAATCTCCATTCATTTTGATCAGAATGTCATCTAACTGGTTTTACGTGATTTAAGAACGATACCCACCTTGTTTATACCAACACGATACATAATATTTTACTCGATCTTGACTACGCGGGAATGGGGATGAGCATAAAATCACTATTGTGTTTGAACACATGATGAGGCTTAGCACATACCACGCATCGAAGTTCTTTAAAAGTAGTGCGTGTGAAATTTTAGCCAAAAGCACATCATTTATTTTTCTTTTTTGATTCTATGGATGCTTTAATCTCTTGGACAATTTCATTGATGAAGAGAGCAAGTGCGGCAATAAATACGACGTAACCCAGGCAAATATCCATCGCTGCCTCCAATCCCCACGAGTGGAGTATATTTATTGAGCCTTGCTACTTAATTTTACAATTTTTCCCCTCTGATCAAAAGACGAAACAAATTTACAAACTTCGAGAACCAATCCCGACGATGCGGGAACAGGGATTCTTACCTAAAATATGGCGAGGACTTCGTCAACGAAAGTTTACTGATGAGTTTCAATCCCGACGATACGGGAACAGGGATTCTTACTTGGGTGCAGTTGCACTTCCACTCCTACTAAATTTCTGTTTCAATCCCGACGATGCGGGAACAGGGATTCTTATTGAGTTGTTTAGTAGGTTGGCCGTTTTGGACAGCGATTGATGTTGTTTCAATCCCGACTACGCGGGAGATATGATTCTTACGCCATTCATTTTAAACTTTTCTGTTTGACACATAAATTTCACCAACATCACTAATCTCTGAAGACACAGTAAGATCGATTGATTTACTTGGTTGTTTTAGAGACGAATAATAGAAAAGAAGTTAGCGTCTCTGTCAATGGTGTAAATTCATTGTGTGGAATCTTTAAGGTTCAAGGGTGTCAATGAACAGGCGCCAGAGTAAATGGCATGACCTCAGCCATCATCAAGGGTTGCGGCCCAT
>DAOUGR010000013.1:0-9434 GCA_034429135.1 Anaerolineaceae bacterium
TGCTATAGTTGCTGTGGTCATCGTGTGTTCCCTTTCTTGAATTGGTGTATGAGACCTTCAAGAAACCACACGATGACTCTTTTGTCAATTGCTTTTTACACCACAATTTGAGACATTATCCTATGGGATGATCTAGATGGAAATAAAAAAGCCACAATTGAAATCAGAGAGTTATTTGGGGACAAGGTTTTCAGCAACCCTAAACCAACCGCTTTTATACGTCGCATACTACAAATGGTATTTGGCGAAGAAAGAAGTGGAATAATCTTGGATTTCTTTGCAGGTTCTGGGACAACAGCTCATGCGGTTTTCGGGCAAAACGTGACAGATGGTTGTAACAGGCGTACGATTCTAGTTCAGCTTCCCGAGCCACTTGATACAGAAAATAAAGATCAAAAGGTAGCGGCTGAATTCTGTGATCGATTAGGCAGACCGCGTAATATTGCCGAAATTACCAAAGAGCGTCTGCGTCGCGCAGCCAAAAAGATTAAGGATGAAAACCCTATGTGTAGGGGCGATACTGGCTTCCGCGTTTTCAAGTTGGACACAAGCAACATTCAATCATGGGAAGTGGACCGAAGTGACCTACCCATGACCCTGGAAGTCGCAGTCGAACACCTGAAAACAGATCGGAGCGAAGCCGATATTCTCTATGAACTGCTGCTCAAGCTCGGTCTGGATCTGTGCATACCGATTGAAACGCGAACGATTGCCGGGAAGACCGTGCACAGCATTGGAAAAGGCGTTCTGCTGGTGTGCCTGGCGGAGCAAATCGCCCGGGAAGAGGCCGAACCGCTGGCGTTAGGAATCATTGGCTGGCATCAGGAACTTGCGCCGGCAGGCGAAACAACCTGTGTCTTTCGTGACAGCGGCTTTGCCGACGATGTTGTCAAAAGCAACCTGGCCGCCATTTTGGATCAGCACGGCCTAACCAATGTGCGCAGCCTGTAGGCGGTTCTGGTGAAATTACATTTTGAACCCAATCTCGATTACCAGCTTCAAGCCATTGAGGCCGTTTGCGACTTATTCCAGGGGCAGGAGATTTGCCGCACGGAGTTTACCGTTACGCGCGATACCGGGCTGCAAATGCAGCTCGCTACAATGGAAACTGAGCTAGGCATTGGCAACCGCCTCACCCTGCTGGACGATGAAATCACTTCCAACCTGCACGATATCCAGCTTCGTAACGGTCTGCCTCCCTCTTCCGCGCTGCGTTCGGGCGATTTCACCGTGGAAATGGAGACCGGCACCGGCAAGACCTACGTTTACCTGCGTACGATCTTCGAGCTCAACAAACGCTTCGGTTTTACCAAATTCGTCATCGTCGTGCCTTCCGTAGCGATCAAAGAAGGCGTGTATAAATCGCTGCAAATCACCGAAGATCATTTCAAGGGTCTGTATGCCGGTGTGCATTATGAATACTTCCTGTATGATTCGAGCAAACTCGGCCAGGTGCGCAACTTCGCTACCAGCCCGCAAATCCAGATCATGGTAGTGACGGTTGGCGCGATCAACAAGAAAGACGTCAACAACCTCTATAAAGACAGCGAAAAGACCGGCGGGGAAAAGCCGATTGACCTGATCAAAGCTACCCGGCCAATCGTGATTGTCGACGAGCCGCAAAGCGTGGATGGCGGGCTGGAAGGGCAGGGTAAGAAAGCCCTGGATGAAATGAACCCGCTCTGCACGCTACGCTATTCGGCTACACACGTGGATAAGCATCACATGGTTTACCGGCTGGACGCGGTGGACGCCTATGAGCAGAAGCTGGTCAAGCAGATTGAAGTCGCTTCGGCCACGGTGGAAGCCGGCCACAACCGCCCCTATGTCCGGCTGATCTCGGTGAGCAATAAACGCGGGCTGATCTCAGCGCGGGTGGAGCTGGACGTCGAGACGAGGAATGGCGTGAAACGCCAGGAAATGACTGTTGAGGATGGCGATCTGCTGGAAATGGCGACCGGCCGGGTGATCTACCGCGACTGCCGTATTGGCGAGATTCGGGTGGCCAAGGATAACGAGTACATGGAACTGCGTTATCCTGGAGGGGAAATCTTTCTCAAACCGGGACAGGCTTATGGAGACGTGGACAACCTGGCAGTGCAGCGCGAAATGATCAGGCGCACCATTCGGGAGCATCTGGATAAGGAACTGCGCCTGCGCCCGCAGGGCATCAAAGTGCTATCGCTGTTCTTTATCGAACGGGTGGAGCTGTATCGCAAGTATGACGAAAATGGAAAACCAGTCAAAGGCGAGTACGCGCGCATCTTTGAAGAAGAATACCGGCGCGCGGCGAAACTGCCGGAATATAATGCCCTGTTCCAGGAAGTGGATCTGAGCCACGCTGCCGAGGATGTTCACAACGGCTATTTCTCGATTGATAAAAAAGGCGGCTGGACGGATACGAGTGAAAATAACCAGACCAGCCGGGAAAATGCTGAGCGGGCTTATAACCTGATCATGAAGGATAAGGAGAAGCTGCTCAGCTTCGAAATACCGCTTAAATTCATCTTCTCCCATTCTGCGCTGAAAGAAGGCTGGGATAACCCCAATGTGTTCCAGATCTGCACCCTTCGCGATATTACTACTGAGCGTGAACGCCGCCAGACAATCGGTAGAGGCCTGCGGCTATGCGTTAATCAGGATGGCGAACGGCTGCGCGGCTTTGAGATCAACACTCTCACTGTCGTAGCCCGAGAAAGTTATGAGGAGTTCGCAGCAAACTTGCAGAAGGAGATCGAGGAAGATACCGGGTACCAATTTGGTATCGTAGAAGAGCACCAGTTCGCCGGGATCAAGATCCAGGGCGCGGATGGAAACGTTGCACCGCTTGGGTTTGAAAAATCGAAGGAACTGTTCGTGCATTTGAAAGTAAAAGGCTACCTGGATGCAAAGGGCAAGGTGAGTGATACCTTGCGAACCGCCTTGAAAGATGGAACGCTCCAGGTGCCGCCAGCCTTCCATGGACAGTTAGATCAGATCACAACAGTATTGAAGAAAGCCGCAGGCAAGCTGGAAATCAAGAACGCGGACGAACGCAAGCAGGTCAAGACGCGCCGAGCGGTGCTTAATGGTCCGGAATTCAAGGCGCTGTGGAACCGGATCAAACACAAGACAACCTACCGGTTGCATTTTGATAATGCGCGGCTGATTGTGGAATGCACAAAAGCTTTGCGAGATGCCCCCCCGGTGGCGAAAACACGCATCCAATGGCGTAAGGCAGATCTGGCAATTGGGAAGGCTGGTGTAGAGGCAAATGAACGGGATGGTGCCGGGACGGTGGTATTGACGGAAGATGATATTGAACTGCCGGATATTTTGACCGAACTGCAAGACCGCACGCAGCTCACGCGGCGCTCCATTTGCCAAATCTTAATCGAAAGCGGGCGACTGAATGATTTCAAACGCAACCCGCAAGAGTTTATCGATCTGGCTGGCGAAGCAATCAACCGCTGCAAGCGGCTGGCGATAATCGATGGAATCAAGTATCAGAAACTTGGCGACGAACAATACTACGCTCAAGAACTCTTTGAGACTGAGGAATTATCTGGTTACCTCAAGAACATGTTGAATGTGCAGAAATCCGTTTATGAGCAGGTGGTCTACGATTCGGATACCGAGCGGGCTTTCGCGGATGACCTAGAGAAGAACAATGCGATTAAGGTATACGCTAAACTTCCCGGCTGGTTCACTGTCCCGACACCCTTGGGCAGCTACAATCCCGATTGGGCAATCCTGATAGAAAAAGACGGGGAAGAACGGTTGTACTTCGTAGTGGAAACCAAGAGCGGGTTGTTCAAAGATGATCTGCGCGAAAAAGAAAATGCGAAGATCGAGTGCGGCCGGGCGCACTTTCATGCTATTGCGGAAGACGAGTCGCCGGCGCAGTATATTGTGGCCAGGAATGTGGATGATGTGTTGATGAGTTAGAACCTAAGGATCGCACATTATGCGAAATGTAATTTTATCAGCTGCTGAGAGGAGATAGCAATGGATACAGCCGCGCTTTTACCAACCTTTCAAAAATTTATCTCGGAAATTGATCAGGACACATTCCTGAAGCAGCATAGCCAGGAACATATTCGCCGATCCGAGAATGCCAATCGGCTGTTACGGGTTGATTATCTAGATCAGGCGAGTAAAAGCGAACTTCAAGATTTCTTTAAAGATACAGATGCCTGGTTTGGCGTGCGCGGCCGCCAGCAATTTTGGAGGCGGTTGTTTGGCGAAACGGATGACCGATTGCCAATTTTCCGAGAAGCCCTAATCAATATCTTGAAACAGGCGGAAATTGGCTTAAACCCTGGTGATATTTCAGCGCTGCTCGAGCCGCTTCCGGGAATTGGTCTGGCCTTTCTGTCCGAAATCTTGGCGCTTCGTTTCCCTGATAAATACTGGATGTGGAATGGACCAATCCGAGCCTTTTTTGTGGCTCAACAGATCGATATTAAAAACGAACTCCCTTATGGCAAAAAGGGAGATCCCGGTGAAGAGTATTTCCTTGTTGGTAAGCACCTCGAAGAACTTCGTCGCACCCTTGCAAAGCAATTAGACAAACCTGTGAACTTCCTGATGACCGATTTGTTCATTTATTGGGCAAATAAACAAGAAATACCAGGCGATCCATGGGCACAGCAAATAGCAAAATGGGTTAGCGAAACAGAACCTAAGCGTCTGGATGTTCGTTTGGAAGGTGAACAAAAAGCCCGTCAACGAATTGAAGCCCGGTTGGGTAAATTTAACGAGCAGGATCTGCGCGCTTTTTATCACGATATCGGATCTGATTGGTATAAAGACAGTATTCACAACGATCGTTTTAAGCCCGCCCTTTATGGCCCGCAGGTCAATAAGCTCGTGCAGTCACTCCCTGTAGTAAATACCTGGATGGAACGGATCTGGAACGCGACGGAAGAGCAACAGGATGAAGTTCTAGATGAACTGTGGTCCACGAGTGCCGTATTTGGCGGAGGGATAACGTTTCCTTCCGCTGTTCTGTATTTAAAGAATCCTGAGAAGTTCAATATCTGGTTGGAGAACACGACAAAGGGATTACAGACGGCAGCGAACTTTCAGCCAGGAAAAATGCGTACCGCCGAGGGATATCGGCTGTACAACGAGGCGATGAATGATTTTCGGATGCATTATCACTTGTCACCGCAGAATCTTGACTTGATCCTATGGCAAATCTCCTCCCAAAAATCCGATGAGGAACCAGATCGCCAATTTACAGGTTTTGTTCCTGATACGTTTACTTTCTTGAAAGAATTAAAAGCCAACAATACAGACGAGTGGATGAATGGCAATGAAAGAGCGAATTTCTTTAGATACAAGAAGATCCTACAGGAGCCACTCCGACTGTTGTTTGTTTCTGCTGCCCCTGCAATTCAAGTCATGGATCCTGGCTTAGAGACGGAAGCCAAAGTACATAAGGTTCTTGCCGCCCTCAGAAAGCGGTTCACGAATGAGGAGGGGCCTTTTCATCCGTATCTTTGGGGTGCTTTCTATCGGAAAGGGCGAACTAAGCTAACGGATTGCCAGCTTTTCGTAGGTGTTCATCCAGATTATGTTCATGTTGGTTTATCCGTTGCAGGGGTGCAAGGAATCGATGTACTCAGAAATTTTCGAAACAACCTGAAAACCTATACTCAGGTCTTTCTAGACCTTTTGAGGACCTTACCTGCTGGTTATCACATCAGGTTACCAGGTAATCAGGAGTGGGATCAAAAGCCCGTATCAGAAGTGCTTTCCGTTGGTGATCTGGCGCCTCTGTATGAAGTTGAAGAGATTAACATAGAAAAGAGTTTTGACCATTCCGATCCAATTTTATTCACAGCGGAATTTACGGATCAAGTCAAGGAGATTTTCCAGTCCCTATACCCACTCTATCGGTTCACAACAGGGACGAATGAAGTTGTTGAAACGCTAGTTATTGCGGAAGAAGATGAAGAAGAGGAAATTGAAGAACATTATCTCCTCGATAATTTGATGCAAGACACATACTTGCCTGCGGAATTCTGGAATAAGATCGAGCTTCTTCTAGAAGATAAAGGCCAAATCGTCTTTTACGGTCCTCCCGGTACTGGAAAGACATGGGTAGCAGACAAGTTCGCGCAATATTGGGTTGACCAGGCAATAGAGAGCGGCGGAGAAGTAAAAGTTGTTCAGTTTCATCCCTCTTATTCTTATGAAGAGTTTGTAGAAGGAATACGCCCGGATAGTATCGAAGGACCGAATGGCACAAAACTAATAACCTACCCCGTAAAATATGGCATATTCCGTCGATTATGTGATGAAGCCAGCAAGCATCCAAACCGCAGGTATGTATTGATCATTGATGAGATCAACCGTGGCGAGTTGCCACGTATCCTCGGCGAACTGCTTTATTTGTTGGAGTATCGAAAGAAATCAGTAGAGCTGCCTTATTCAGGCAGCAAGGGTGAATTTGGAATACCAGCGAATGTATTCTTGATCGGCACAATGAATACAGCGGACCGTTCAATTGCACTCGTTGACCATGCCTTGCGCCGGCGTTTTTATTTTGTTCCTATGAAAGCCGATTCTGAGCTTTTGAGATCATTTCTACTGGAAAATCAACCCGAAATGGAATGGGTAGCAGATTTATTGGCAATCCTTAATAAAAAGCTGGAGAATGAGGCCAAGATTGAGTGGTCATTGCATATCGGACACAGTCATTTTATGAAAAAGAATCTCAATGAAGTCCGATTGCATTTGATTTGGGAGCATAGTGTTATGCCAACGCTGGAGGAATACTTTTACCGGAAGGCCGATTCATATCTCAAGTCATTCAGCCTGGAGGCCCTAAAAGCAGCCCTTGGGAGAAGCTAACCGTGGACTCAATAACACTGGTTGAGCACGAACAAAAGGAGGTCAACCTTTCCAATATAGAGGTTGATACCTTAAGGAAGTTTTTCCCTAAACAGCTAGATGTCTGGCCAACCCAAGAACCAGGAAGGTACCTGGTCAAGGCTCATAGCTATGCGGGTATGATCATCTTGCCCACAGAAAAAACGATCTATATTAACCCCAAGTTACCTATTCAGACTCTATTCGCTTTACTAGCGAAAGTATATGATCCAAACAAAGAAATTTTTGATGATCAACCACAGCCATACACAACAGTAAACGAGTTGTTTGAATTTATTGTTTCTTTTTTCGCTGGTCACACTGAAGACCTGATTGCCAGGGGACTTTTGCGAGGATACCAAAGTCTTGTTGAGGATTCCCAGGCAATACGAGGCCGGCTCCTGATCGCTGAGACCATCCATCACAACCCTGGCTTACAGCATAAGCATTGGTGTTCCTACAGGCATTTTACAACGGATATCCCTGAGAACCGAGTTTTACTTTGGACAGCCTTTGTATTACGTGGCTGGAATTATGTGGATGTTTCCCTTTTTGGAAGATTGCACCGTATTCAACACATTTTGTCCGATGTGTATTTGGACCCTTTGGCACGGACTCTGATAGATCGTCTGGAATTTCATCGTTTGAATGATGCTTATAAACCCGCTTTGACATTGGCAAAGCTCATTTTAGACTATCTTACTTTTTCCGGCTCACAAGGAAATGAGCCATTCTTGGCATACCTGATCGATATGGATGTGTTGTTCCAACAATATCTGAGCACGATCTTGCGCCAAGAGACTGAACAAAGCAGGTATTGGACAAAAGAAGAGGAAAACCATTCGCTCGACTTGGGTAAGAAAATCACGATCCGCCCCGACATTTTGATTTACCTGGATGACAGTCCATACCTTGTGGTTGATGCAAAGTATAAGCTCAGTGCATCTCAAGAAGATTTATATCAAATGCTTGCGTATTGCCATGCAGTAGGGATAAATCAGGCTGTTCTTGTTCATCCAGAGAGCGAGACATCACCTCTTGGGGCGATAACAGTGCGTGGTCCAGGGAATATTCGCGTTGATTATCAATCCATAAATTTGAGCGGTGGGCCAGCAGAATTGGAAGCACACGGAAAAATTCTTGTTACAAAAATTCTACAAACCATCCCCATTATCGGCTAGAGGACTGTCTTGTTGTCTGAGTGTATGGATAGATAATAAAATGTTACTTGCTAACAGCCTCGTAGAATTGCTTGCCGATCGTTGTTAATAACTGGGTCAGCTCTGCGATTTCGTCAGGTAGGATGACAACCCTCCTTCCTATTATTGCTGAAGGATCTTTTGCCTTCTTGACGTAATCATCGTCGATTACGCCCATTTTATGGGCAATCAAGTGTCGTTTTTGAAAGCCTCGATTAACCGTTTCCCATTGACCTTCCTCCACTGCAGAGGCAATATCATGACTAAAAAGCGTTCTAACATTGGTTTGTGCTCCAATGATATTCTGGAAGGAGATTGCCTTTGCTTTCTCAGGGTCAGTGGCCTTTCCGCAAAAGGCTACGCATGTGGCTCGACCAAAGCCATCAAAGGCAGATACAGTGTTTTCCAGTGCGTTCTCGATCAGTCTCTGTCCCATCTCCTGATCTGGTAGCATCGCCGCAAAGGCAAGAATTTTTTGAACAAGTTCCAAGTTTTTATTTAGAATTTGCAGAGAATTGTGAGAACCACAATCCGGGCAAAAAGCGAAAACACCGTAAATTGCATATTCGAGAGTGCATTTCTCGCAAGTGACGTGCGTCTCTATTTGTTTTTCTTGGTAGATATGAAGAGGAATGGGCTGTCCGCTCACCCTGACCTTTGCGGATAGAAAGCCACCACTCATACTTCTTTCAATTTGACGCCCCCAACGAACAAGTTCATCATGAACAATACCCTGTACATACCGGATAGCAACAGACTCGATGTACTTTTGCTGCTCCGGGGTATTGAAATCGCTCATGTCACCAGTACACCCACAATAAGGACAATGGCAAGGGATATTATCTCCTTTAAGGCCAGTTCCGAATTTTACCTTGAATAATCCATTACATTTTTGGTCTGGACACTTTCGGCTAGTTAATCCATTATCGTCTGCAGGGAGCGTTAAGCTTATTCTATGTTCTTTTCCATTCAACCGATTGAACATGTTAACCTCAGATGTTTTTTGGGATCAGTGGAATGTACTTAAGTCAGATGGAGTCCTGTATGCATTATACAGGACTCCTAAATATTAGATACCAAATCCCATTTGTCCCTCCGGTACTACCTCCTTTCTTCTTGTCCGTCTGACCACTACCGTCTTCTGGCTAACCCAATCATCCCAGGTCATTACTTTCGGACCAGGAATGATCACTGCACTCGGGGTCGTCAGGCTACCCATCGGATTGTGACTGACCTGCAGGTCGTCAGCAAACAGGATCTGTAAATCAGAGAGCTTTGCTCCATCCAGCACATCACGCGCCAGTTGAGTCAGGAAGTCACCTTCCTCTTCTGGGACAATTGCTCCTCCGACCTCATCGCCGTAGACGAGCTGCG
>DAOUGR010000014.1:0-8809 GCA_034429135.1 Anaerolineaceae bacterium
ATGGGCCGCAACCCTTGATGATGGCTGAGGTCATGCCATTTACTCTGGCGCCTGTTCATTGACACCCTTGAACCTTAAAGATTCCACACAATGAATTTACACCATTGACAGAGACGCTAACCTGGGATGATTCCCATCGAATCTTATTGAATACTTCTACATCTCATTGAAAAGGAAATCGATTATGGAAACTTTGAAAGCTATTTTTACTAGGCAGTCCGTTCGAAGTTATGCTGCAGAACAGATTTCTAGAGAAGATCTTGAAATTATTTTAAAAGCTGCCTGTGCAGCTCCGGTGGCAAACGGGAAATTTGAGGAAGTGCATCTGACGGTCTTACAAGATCAAAAGTTAATGGATAGAATCACCGCTTGCGCTGCCAAGACCACCGGTAATCCCGATCTGAAACCTTTCTACGGAGCCCCTACGGTCATTCTCGTCTCCTGCATCCCCGGCAAGAACCTCGTTTACGCCAATGCAGCGTGCATGATTGAAAACATGGCCATAGCAGCAGCTGATCGCGGTCTCGGAAGTGTGTACCTATGGGGATTCATCGATTCACTGTGCAAGGATACTGAACTGCTAAAGGAATTAAAACTCCCGGAAGGTTTTGCGCCCATTTCCGCTATCGCTGTGGGTCATCCCACAACCGCGCTTGCAGAAAGGGAAGTCTCGCTGGAAAAAGTGGGAATTACCTATCTGCGTTAAGGTTTTCACCCACATACGAAAACCGGACAAACCAAAAAACGCGGCACCAGATCTTGAGGTGCCGCGTTTGATTAGATCGGGAAAACTCTAGTTGATAAAGAACTGGAAGATTTGATCATACATACCAGGCAGCTCTTCGTGACTGAAATCAGGAAAGATCGCCATGGTTTTCTTAGAAGTAATTTTGTTATAGGCAGCAAATTGGCTTGACGGAGGGCAAATCGTATCCATCAACCCGGTTCCCCAGAGGATGTCTGCCTGGATGCGGGGTGTCAGGTTTTGGATATCAATATATCCAAGTGCTGTGAAGATGTCTTCTTCTCTCAGGTGCTGAGGATCAAAGTGGCGGAAGTATTCCTGTAATTCCTGGTACGCATCTCTGGCATAATCCATTTGCCACACACGTTTGTAATCGCTGAGGAAGGGATAGACTGGTGCGGCTTTCTTGATGCGCGGTTCCAGCGCAGCACACGCCACTGTAAGAGCACCTCCCTGGCTCCAACCGGTTGCGTAAACACGATCGGGGTCTACTTCAGGCATTCCGAAAATGATCTTGGCCAGTTGTGCCGTATCGAGGAAATGTGATCGGTACAGTAATTTTTCGGGTTTGCCAGCCAGCGCATCATCTAAACCACGAATGATGTGCCCGTGCAGTGTATTGCCAGAAACGCCGCCCCGATCTTCAGACAGGCCTCCCTGCCCACGCGAATCCAGCGCAGCTACCACAAACCCTTGCGAGACGTAGTTTAATTTCAACGCCCAGTCGCTCGAATCACATGAATATCCATGGAACATCAACACCGCCGGAGAACGAGATGAGGTTTCTTCAGGGCGCAGGAACTTGGCATGCAACCGTGCCCCTCCCACACCGGTGAAATAGAGGTGAAAACATTCCACTCCGGGAACCTGGAATTTTGCCGGAATTAGTTCAACGCGAGAATCCAACGCGTTCATTTCAGCAAGAGCATCCTCCCAGTATTGATCAAAATTTGCAGGGCGAGGGTTAATGCCTTGATAGGTTCTCAGTTGATCAAGCGGTAAATCGAAAGTTAATGGCATTTTTTATTCTCCTGATCTTTTTGAATGCAGTATATTTTTTCAACAGAAAGATTTTACGTTCTCCTGTCATTTTCCTAAGTGTACATGAACCTAGATTTTGTTTTTTTTTTACATAATCCTTGGTAGGACTGATCTAAAAACTTTCACTTTGATTTATATTGTGAAAATTTTAATTCGTGGTGTTTTATGTGATTAAATCCTCTTGTGAGTTCCAAACGGTTGTTGCCTTTTGATGCAACATAGACAACCGGTACAATCCAAATAATACGGCGAATACGATAATCAGACAAACCGGAATTAACTCCAGAGAAAAACGCCTTGCCAATATGCCTATTAACCCAGGGATGGTTGCTCCGCCCAGACCCGAAAATGCCATTTGCATGCCAATGGTATTGGCTGCATGCTGAACGCTGACGCGTTTGCTGGTACCTGAAGTAAGGGCAGCAAAGACTGGCGCAATTGAGAAACCGATCAATGCCACAGCGAGAAGACTGACAAATTCAGAAGGATTCAAGAGCAATAGTACAGCGCCGACTATGGAAGCGATCACAGCACATTGAACAATCAGATCTACCCCGGCGCGTTTGGCGTACAAACCTGCGATCAGGCGTCCAACGGTAAACATAGCCCAGAAGCTGCCCGTAACCAACCCTGCGAGTTCAGGGGCGATACCGCGAGATTCGACTAGCAAGCTGTAAGTCCATGTTCCTAATGACACCTCGGCACCTACATAAATAAAAAATAACAAAGCACTCAACCAGGCCTTGGGTTGACGCATCGTTTCAATCATAGGGGTTTTATATTCTGTAATGCGTTTGGATTGGTTATGGGCTGAAGTAGACGCTTTTCGGCTCCATATGGGAATGGTAGCAGCAAAACAGATTGCCATCATCAATTGGAATCCACCCACCACACGATAACCCGCCCGCCATGAATTCAGAGTGGAAAGGGTCAAGGTCATGATCCCCGGGCCAAGTGTCACTCCAATCCCATAACAGGCATGCAGCCATTGCATCAGGCCCTCACCGAAATATGCAGCGACATAGCTATTCAAACCAGCATCGATTGCACCAGCGCCCAAACCAGAGAGCAGCCCCAGTGATACCATCATCCACCAGTCGGGAACAAGAGTATACCCAATAAGGGCCACGGCGGTGAAGACACAACTCACTGTCAGAACCTTACCAACTCCCCAGCGCGACATCAGAGGACCGCTCAAGAAGCTGGATGTCAGATAACCGAAAGTTGATAACGGCAGCAGCATACCCACTGCATCCAACGGGATTGAGAAATCCCCGCGGATGGAAGGCCAGGCTACACCTAACAAACCATCCGGCATCCCCAGCGCGATAAATGCAACATAAGCGAGTAACAACAGACCGGCCATCGGATACTGCCTGAGTTTGTGCCTGATGTTCAATGAACATTCACCTTTTCAAGAGAGATTTGCTTTTAACAATGTCACACTTGTTGGATCATAATGAAGTGAGAATCACCCCGTTTTAGAAATCCAATCGCATGAATTAAACATCATGATTATACGCTCCAATTCATCTGAAAAGATCATGAATCTGAGACAGCCATGAGAGGCTGTCTCAGATTTTCCCCCATGAACAATCGATTTGTAATTTCTACCTACAGCTTATTGATTCGATTATTCAGCAAACCATTTTTCCCTAATTTCATCTGGGGTCATCGGTGCAAGTTCTAAGATTCCCCACTCCCCTGTACGCAGAGAGTCAATCTTTCCAAGCCATTCATCCAGGTTGTCGTTCGTGATCACCTGATAATCGTAAATGAATGTTTTTCCAGATAAGCCGCCAAGTGCCTCTGGCTTAACCTTCATCCCCATCAACATATAGTAAGCCACATAAACACCTTCATAAGCTGTTCCGCCAGGCTGAATAAATGAATAACACTTGAAAGCAGGGTTCTTAGAAAGCATTTCTTTCCAGGCCATTAAGTGATCCTGTCGGGCTTCGCAGAGAATGAGTGGTGGCTGATCAGTGTTCGCTTTATCAACTCCCCAGAAAATATCTCCTGGCGATTGATCTGACCAAATCGCTTTCAATCCAGGGTTTGAAAGAATCATCTCTGAAATACTATCTACGGTAAACGAATTTCCTTGAAAATCAGCCGGCATAGCAGTTGCTTTGATTGCTGGAAATTCTTTCAAGACCTTATCGATAACCCTCTCGTGAAGTCCGTTGTTACCAAAATTAAAGTAGATCAAATCTCCAGTTTCACCCATTTCTTTGAACATCCACTCAAGGCTTAGCATGACATAGGCCGAATCTGCAGATAAATTATAGACGCCTGGTGCATCTGATTCACCATCTAAGACGATGATCGGGATGCCTTTGCTTGTGATATCGCTCATTTCGCCAAAATCTCCGAGGGCGCGCCACCTGTTCGAGAATGAAACGATGGCATCCACACCTTGCTCTGCAAGTTCTGTTTTACTCGCGCCTTTCTTACATTGGATCTGTAATTCCTCGCAAGCCTGCAGTAAATCCGCTAATTTTTGCTGGGGGATCTGATCTTCACCTGATTCGTAACCAATCACCAGCTTTTGAGCATTGGCAGGATCATCGCCTTCCTCACCGCCTTCAACTGCCAGAGGAGTCTTTGTTCCACCGCAATTCGCAGGCCAATCTGGGTTGCGGTCGTTACCGGGATGATTCGTGAGATTTAGAAATATATCAGGAAAAATTTCACCCACCAAATAGATATCATCATCAGGCTGATCGTTGAGTGCTATACTCACACACTCAACCCGGTTACCATCAATCGTCCAGAAGGGAAGGTATTCTTGAATCGTCCCTTTACCTCCGGCATCGATCACTCCTGAGCCATCAGCATTCATGACACAATTCATACATCCCACTTCCTGATTATCCCAGTGGGTAAAAAGACGTCCATCAACTGTCCAGAATACATCAGAAACCTTACCATCATGAGTCAATTGACGTGGGCCGCTTCCATCAGTATTCATCAAGAAGATATTCCAATGATGATCACCTCCTGACAACCAGGCGATCTGACTCCCATCTGGTGAAATCACAGGCTGGATGTCTTCTGCTGGACTACGGGTCAGGTTAACAGATTCACCACTACCGTCTGCTTTGATAATATAAATATCCCCCGTGTGCGAATAAACGATCACTTTTCCGTCATTTGACCAATCGGGATAATTGCTTTCGTTTTCAAATGTTAATTGCCGCACATTGCTGCCATCGGCATTCATGGTGTATATGAATTGACCACCTTCAGTATTGTTTTCACGATTAGACACAAAAGCAATCTGACTTCCATCCGGCGAAAAGGAAGGATCAAAATCGTCAGCAGGATTATTGCTAAGGTTAACCAGATTGCTCCCGTCGGGTCCCATGATGTAGATTTCTCGATTTCCATCTCGATCAGAATCAAAGGTAATTATGCAAGGGATCGGTGCGGGTTCTTCGGTTGGCTGCGGTTCTTCAGTGGGTGTGGGGGTCTGGACCGGCAGTTGTGTTTCAGGCATCGGCACCTCTATTGGTGCCGGGCTGCTGCATCCTGAGAGAAGCAATACCCAAATGCAAATCATGGAAATGAATGACAACAGAGTTTTTTTCATGTTTACCTTCTCTTTTTACTTGGATATTCAGATGATGAAATGATCTATCTGACATAATCCCCAATCGACACCCTTTACAATTTACGATTCAGTAAAGCAAAATGCCTGCCGCGAGTTCCATCACTCGCGTTAAAGGAGCCAACCGCCACGTGTTGCAGGAATACATCAGTATCAGAACATGAACCCAAATGATCAAAAGTGTTCCGGCAAGCGCCATAGACATAAGCATCATCGTCAATGCTGGCTCCAACGACTCGAATTTGCACTTGCGCAGAAGGTGCAAACACTCGCTTATATTCATTTTTTTGCTGATTGATAATCGAGCGGACCAGCGTTTCTTGATCGGAGGCAAAACGCAAGGGTCTTTCTAACAGTATGATCATTCCCAAAACCGTAAGCGGTTCGACCATTGTTTCAGTTGCCAGCGCAGGTGCGGGTGCATCAAATTCAGGGATACCGGACGGTCTCTCTGGAGCTTTTAAATTGCGGCGGTTGTCGGCGATTTTTGAAGTGACTTCTGAGAGTACGAAGACTACTGCAGCGATGCCAAATAACAAAAACCCATTCCTCGCGAGCTCGTTATCCTGTTTCATCAAATTAATAATCGCCATGATCAAGCCAATGATTCCAATCAAACAAACAGGAACTTTCACCCGCTCTAAGATCTTTTGCAGCATTTTTTATTCCCCTTCGCGTTGAAGTTGTGATGAACCCAAGACGGGCTTCCCCCATGGATGCATATTTCTAATCTTGCGAACCTTTATGGATTCGATCTTTAGAAATTTTAACAAACAACATTTTCTTATTGGTGTGCTGCCAGCACACATTTTGAAAAATAAGAAAAATGATTCTTTTCTACGGGAATACAATCGCAAATTGTGCTTGCGGAATTATTTGTTCAGCGACAGGCTGCATATCTTCACTGATTTCTACAATTTTTAAATTCTCAAGTTTAAGCAGGGGGGTCAGATCTTTTACAGGTGTTTCTGAAAGGTAAACCCGCTCAAGAAGGGGGTGTGTCTCAATATGATCGAGGGATTGCAGAGGTGCTTTTCGAATGACCAGAACTTGCATCGCAGATAAGCCATCCAACGCAGCCACCGATTCAACATGGGTATCGCCAATATCTACTACTGAAAGGTGTGGGCAGGTTCGCAGGCTGGTCAAATCTGAAACATGGGTGCCAAACAGAGTCAATGTTTCTAATGTCACCACCTGAGCCAACGGACTGACATCTTCGATTGGATTGTGACGAAAATCAACATTCTCGAGGTAAGCAAGAGAGGAGAGAGGATGAATATCTTTAATTTCCTGATATGCCAGTGATACACTACGCAGGTTCGGCATTTTTTGTAGGTCTTCGAGCGAATCGATATCTCCACGCTTGCTTTTTCCGCCGTTGTTTGCAAAATCATCAACGTATTGGTTGAAAACTTCAGCATCAGGTGCTGCGCGATCTCCAAAAATATACAAGGTATTGATCGATTCTAAATCCTGCTCTGTAATTTTTTCGAATTCTGTTTTATCAAGCGTTAACCTGACGGCAATCTCGATCAATGGCTCATTAAAAATTACCTCTGGCGGTTGCTGTGATTGTTTTTGACCAACAACGATCAAAAAAAAGAATGTCACCATCACAGGCAGTGCCGCTCCAAGCATCACAAGCATTTTACGCCGCAGCGTTTGACCAGTGAGCGCATTTCTGACTTCGCTGACATTCCGATAACGGTCTTTTGGCGCAAATGCTGTGCATTTTTCGATCACCTTTTTCAACCGGTGTGAAGATAAGGCCCTTTTTCCATGATTAATATCAACCTGACCGGTTATCAACCAGCACATCAAAACACCGAGTGCATAAATATCAGTGCGGCAATCCGATTGTGCAAACCCATATTGCTCTGGAGCAGCATAATCGCGCGTGCCCATACATAAGGTATCGGATATTGACCCCTCTTTATATTCTCGCGAGATGCCGAAATCGATGAGTGTGACCTTTCCATTTTCACCCACGATAATATTTTGTGGCTTGATATCCCGGTGAATAATTGGGGGAGTCTGCGAATGTAAAAATGATAAGATTTCACACAATTGGACAACAATGTCAATCAAGGATTGGCTTGACGGCTTCGTTTCTTTGATCCACCTGTCCAGTGACATGCCCTGTGCATAGGTGCGTACGACGCAAACCATTTGTTCATTTTTAAATTTTCCGATAAATTCAGGCAATCCAGCGTGATGCAGGTTTCTTAAAAGATCACCTTCGACTGAAGGCAAAAAAGAAGAACGGACCGAATGGCATTTTGCCACATGACATTCCCCCGTCTGCCGTTCTTTGATGAGCAGAGTTTCTCCCATCTCATTGCTTGAAAGACACTCCAGTATTTCATACGTTTGAAGAAATTCGTCAGGATAGTTATGATCATCAAAGGTTTCGAGAAAATTTTCGATAAACGAA
This sequence comes from Anaerolineaceae bacterium, assembly GCA_034429135.1. Taxonomy (GTDB): domain Bacteria; phylum Chloroflexota; class Anaerolineae; order Anaerolineales; family Anaerolineaceae; genus UBA6107. The sequence continues at coordinate 7,837 of DAOUGR010000014.1, forward strand.
TCCATCGTTTTCAGGCATCCCCCAACAATGTGAGATCCAGAACCTGCAACACACTCTGGGTTTCCATGACATCTTTTTTATGTTGAAGACAATAAATAATCGCCGCATCGCGTTTAAATCTTGGGTAAAGTAGACTCTTTTGTGCTGCCCGCAAAAGCTCCTGGGTTCCCTCAAAATCCAGTTGTAATCCAAACGCCAGTTGGATGACTTTATCGCGAGATGGTCTACGGGTTCCATTAAAAATCTGGTGTCCGTATGTTCGTTCGATACCAGCGCGTTTAATCACTTGCTCAGGTACCAACCCCAACGCCTGACACAAATGATTTATGTAAACGTGAAAGGGTGATTCCTCCATGTCACCCGCGTTGTGTTCCATAAACTGTTCAATATCAGATGAATTTAATAGTTTTCGTAGGAAAGCGCTTGTTCTGGTCGTTTTTTTCTTTGAATCTTCCATGCCAGACTGATCCTTAATTGAACCCGGGAGACATTATATAAGACTGTATTCATTCTTATGGTGGATGCTTTAATACTGATAATTAATTCAACTGCCTAGTAAATGACCCACAACAAACAATGGTAAATTTCCAGCCTCAAAATACTTTTAAGTATGATATATCCTTTTTGAAATCATCGCAAGCACAGCATCAGAAGGTAAGTTTTGTTCACCTTGATGAACCATATTCCGCTGGGAGATGAGTGAATGGTTTTTCTCGGTAATTGTGAACTGCACCCAATCTTTCAATGGTTTTTCATACTCAATTTCCTAATAAAAACCTGAACTAAAATTCTCTAAAAAAAGTGCTCTACCATAATTTTGATCGCTTGACTTTTTTAATAGAAATTCTCCAATGGTTAGCGTCTCTGTCAATGGTGTAAATTCATTGTGTGGAATCTTTAAGGTTCAAGGGTGTCAATGAACAGGCGCCAGAGTAAATGGCATGACCTCAGCCATCATCAAGGGTTGCGGCCC
>DAOUGR010000015.1:0-63769 GCA_034429135.1 Anaerolineaceae bacterium
TGCTATAGTTGCTGTGGTCATCGTGTGTTCCCTTTCTTGAATTGGTGTATGAGACCTTCAAGAAACCACACGATGACTCTTTTGTCAATTGCTTTTTACACCACAATTTGAGACATTATCCTTCCGAATGCAGCGAGTGTCAAACTGCACGAAAGCCTTGGATTCAAGAAAGCCGCGCATTTTCACGAAGTGGGATTCAAATTAGGGCGTTGGATTGACGTCGGCTTTTGGGAATTGCTGCTTTAATCTTTTAGCTCGTATCAACTTCCCCTCCCTGGATCTTATTGGTGAAATTATTAAACTCTCATCTCGGTCGGGATGATCTTTCGATTTTCAAAATAATGGAGAGGTGTTCCAGGCCAGTTGCGCAGAGATTTCACAGGCGTGCCGCTGATCCTTTCCGATCCGCAGTTTCATTCACCACTTATTTTCAAAGCCCGAGTGTCTAATTCTTTTCCTCCCACCTGTTGATTCATTACATAGAGCACTGATTCTCATCAAGTACGAGACCAACACGCTATATCAAATTACTTTGATTCGTTGTATGATTGATTTAATCCGTTTTAAGTGCGGGAAAGGGAGATCACGATGAGTAAGAAGATGATCACTTCCAGAGTGCTGGCAATCGTTGGGACGGTTCTGGTGTGGATTCCAATTTTGGCAACGCTGGTTACCGGAGTAATTGGATCCATTGCCAGAGACCGCTTGATGATGGATTATTTGATGCCGGCTGAACTCGTTCCATTTGCAGCGATTGGCGGTATCGCGTTGATCATCAGCGCGATGCTCGCTCAATCGGTGCAGAAATGGATCGTCTGGAGCTTTACGGGCATGCTTGCAGCGCTGGTGCTCAGCCAGGTTGTTGCGGTTGTCAGCGGTCTGGCCTCCGGTAGGATCGAAGCAACGGGCATCTGGTGGGTCTTGGTATTGGGACTGATCATTCTCTATGCCGTGGTTATGGTCATCCTCGGCATAGGAGGAATAAAATTGATCATTTCCCTGTTCAAGAAACCTCAGAAACCTGCGGCCGCTTGAAGCAGTCAGGCAGCGAGATTCACCAGTGAGAAAGTTTCGATTTCTTTGGCGAAATCTTAAAAAATCTCCTGATTTGACATTATCCGCTTTTTTACCCTATAATGAATTAAGTTATTTGATTCGCATCTTATTTAGGGAAAGGAAATACTATGGGACTATTTGATAAGATCCTCGAGAAACTTGATCTCAAGAAGAAAGAGCCTGAGAAAGTCGGAGCAACCACGACCAAAGATTCACGCCCTGTTGTCACCAAAACTCCAACCACCAAGGTGGCCACCACTCTTCCTAAGAAACCGATTCCCGCTCCCCAAGCCCCCGCTCCAGTTGCCATCCCGGTGGTGGATGTCGTCGCCAAGCTTGAAAAGCTGGCCAAAGAAAGCAATATGAAGTTGAACTGGAAGACATCGATTGTCGACCTTCTGACCCTTCTGGGCATTGAAAGCACGCTTGAAAACCGCAAGGAACTCGCCAAGGAACTTGGCTGCCCGCCCGAAAAAATCGGCGGCGATTACTCCGAAATGAATATGTGGCTTCACAAAACCGTCTTGAAAAAGATCGCTGACAACGGCGGCAACATCCCCAAGGAACTCCTCGATTAACACAGATCAGCATAATGATGTCCAGCGGGCTGGCTTCTAGCCCGCTGGCCTTTTAAGGGGGTTATGTAAAGTTTTCTCGCTTACAGGTTTGGCCTGATTTCCCTTCTTGGTTCAATTGATTTTATAATACAGGTTGCCTTTCGATATGATCAACGCTCATGGAGGTCAAACGGGTATTTATGTTTCAAGATGCGCTTGAGTATAAAAAGATGATCGATACCGAACGTCTTTCACATCAGCAACACCTGATTGAGAACCCCTTAAGCTGGTTCGCCCTGATCGGGCGTTTTCCGTTAAAAGAAGGGGTAAATCGTTTTGGCAATCAGGACGGTTTTTGGATCCAAATCCCGAAATTATCCGAGGTCCAGTCCGGTTCTTTAGTGGTCGAATCTGGCAAGGTTTTTTTACAGGATACCACCCCAAATCACATTACAGTGAACGGCAATGCACCCGGTTTTGCTCCTTTACGCACAGACATTGACGGAGATCCAGATCTCATCGAAGCCAGATCAATTGCCATGCAAGTGATCAACCGTGCAGGGAAGTTTTTTCTGCGCGTTTGGGATAGAGAATCAGAGGAAGTTAAGAATTTCAGTGGATTGAAATTTTTCCCTGTCAACCCGGCCTTTAAACTTCAGGCGCAATACACCCCCTATGACCCGCCTCTGCTGCGCAAAAGGTACAATGCCATTGGCAACGAATTTGATCAACCATACTCGGGGATAGCAAGGTTTTCTATTGACGGCAAGGATTGTTCGTTGATCGCCGAGGAAGATGGAGACGAGCTGCTGTTTAGCTTTACTGATGAAACCCGCCGCGATGAGACATATCCCGGAGGGCGCTACGTTGTAACCCCAAAACCGGTTAACGGATGGGTGACACTGGATTTTAACCTGGCTTACAACTGGCCATGCGCATATACGGCTTACGCCACCTGCCCTTTACCAGACTCGCAGAATCACCTTGCCGTACGGATTGAAGCCGGAGAAAAACGTTATCACAACGATCATTGACCGAGAAGAACTGCCACCGGGCGATCATTCTACCAATCTTGCGTAAATGATTAATTTTCCTTTTGGAAAATGACGCTTAAATCATCCTGGTAAACCACCGGCCATTGTGTAGACTTCCGTAATTCACTTGCCAGCCTGCAATCACGCTCCACCAGGATCAAACTTGCCCCTGTGTCATCAAGTGCTTGCTCCCAGCCATCCTCGGCGGAATAAATTGACGCAAAATGACTGAAAAAATTCGCACCGTAAACATCCGCCCTGCCGTCGATATACACCGGGTAGTCTGGATATAACTTCCAAATCAGGTAACCGCCCCAGGTGTAAGAATTAAAAAGTTTCCCATCCGGGTGATTCTCAAGCAGCCAGGTCACCGCGCCAACCGGGAAGGTTTCTGATTCTTTCTTTGATTGCTCTTGCGGCAAGCGCGAGAGTACCACACCCGCGCCAATAAAAACAGCCAGAATAAGCACAGCGTTCAACCAGCGAAAGATTGGTTTACCAGTCTCTTTGCCCACGGAAAGTTGAAAAAATGGGGCTATCAAATCAGCCAGGATAGGCACAGAGGCAATCGCAAACAATGGGATGTGGCGCACAGAACGAAATGCCGCAAAGGTTGCCACAACCACAAGCAGAATGCGTGTCAGCGAAACTGATGTCTTTCCTGCCAAACCAAACCCGATCAATGCCAGCACCAACACCCCAAAAGGAAGCCAGATGAGTTGGTGAAAATCTGGTGAAAACCATTCCACAATCAACTGTTGCATCGCTGGATCAGTTATCGTTTGAAAAGGATAAATCAAAATTTTGTAAGAGTTGGGGTTAATGAGCGCTGCGAGAGTGCAAAGAATGACTGTTCCAAATAAAGATAAGATGGAATACCAGGAATCCTTTTTTGGAATTCCATCCTGCTTGATTCGCGCCAGGGTCGTCAGCAGGTTACCGGCCAGGTAAATACCGATGATCCCAATTCCAATGATGAACCCGCCGTGCATATTGACCCATAAAATCATGATCAGCGGCAGGGCGATCAACGATTTTACTTTTCGATCCTTTTCGTAATTATCCAACAGAAAGAGGAAGATGCTCGTCAGCAGCAGTGAAATCATCTGCGGCCGAATCCCCCAGAGCGGCGCAGACGCAACCGCTCCAACAAATACCACAAAACCCGCTGTGTATGGACGGGAAGACTCACCAGCGCGAAGAAATGCGAAATAAAACGCCCCGGTGATCACTGCTGAGAAGAGAGCGATCAGCGGTATCATACCCAGCCTGTCATAGATCAGATAGAGAATGCTTTCGGTCAACCATTCATGCGTGATCCATTCCTTGCCAATCATGGTAGACGAAAACAGGTCGGCATGCGGTATCGTGCCAGTCTCAATGATCTGTTTACCGGTTTGCAGGTGCCACCATAAATCAGGGTCACCTGCCGGGCGTAAAGCGGCGATAAATATGCCCCCAAATAAAATCATTAAAAAAACATGCCTGGGAAGGATTTTCATACTGGATATTATTCTAGCATAATCAATGATGCGTATTTCTCAACCCGTGTAAAATCATTCTTTAAGGATTTGCCAACAGGAGAACTTGTAAGAAATGGTGAATCTGCGGGTTGTTCATGGCGACATCACCACTCTTCCGGTCGATGCAATTGTCAACGCGGCTAATTCGACATTGCTCGGCGGCGGTGGAGTGGATGGTGCCATTCACCGGGCTGCAGGTCCAGGGTTATTGAATGAATGCAGGCAGATTGGCGGCTGCCCAACCGGTGAAGCCAGAATCACGGGAGGATATAACCTTCCGGCAAAGTATGTGATCCACACGGTTGGACCCGTTTGGCGTGGGGGATCTCATGGTGAAGCTGATCTGCTTGCCGCATGTTACCGGAACTCACTTGAAATCGCAGCCAGTAAAGGACTCGTCTCTATCGCTTTTCCATGTATCAGTACCGGTGTATATGGTTACCCACATCAGCTTGCTGCCGAAATTGCCGTATCGGCGGTGCGAGAGTTCACTGCTGCAGCCACATCAATTTCAGAGATCATTTTCTGCTGTTTCACTGAGGAAGACTATCGCATCTATACAGAAATTTTCGCTCGCCAGTAAATCTTGTATGAAGATAATAACGCTGATAAAATAAATATTCTACAAATTCGATCACATTATCGAGATTGATTATGGAAGATGAATCCCCGAGGATGACATTTTTAGGTCACATCAACGAGCTGCGCAGGCGTCTTCTCGTATGCGTGATTGCTCTGACGGTGGCGATCATCGCCAGTTTCGCCTTCAGCCAAAAAATCGCAGAATTTCTTGCAAAACCCATCGGCGGTCTATCAGCGATGTCATCCATCGATGTGACCGAAAATGTATCGGCTTTCATGAAAATCTCGCTGCTCACCGGTGTGGTGATTGCTTTTCCGATCGTTCTCTTTGAGATCATTGCCTTCATCATGCCCGGCCTGACCCCAAAAGAACGCAAGTGGATTTGGGTGGTGGTTCCCTTTGCTACCTTTTTCTTCATTAGCGGAGTGGCTTTCTCATACTTCTTCATGTTGCCAACAGCGCTTCCGTTTTTGTTGAATTTTATGGGCATCGCAACTGCCCCCCGCCCCAGCACATATTTTGGATTCGTCTTAAACCTGATGTTCTGGGTGGGGATATGTTTTGAAATGCCCTTGATCTTTTATGTTCTGGCCCGGCTTCACATCGTATCGGCAAAACAACTTGCGAAACAATGGCGCATCGCGTTCCTCGCGTCAGCAGTGTTGGCTGCGCTCATCACCCCCACACCAGATCCAGTGAACATGGGCTTAATGACACTCCCGCTCTTCTTGCTTTACCTCCTCAGCATCGTTTTCGCCTTTGCTGCCTGGCGGCCGAAAAAAGAAGCTGCGGAAGAAAACGCCGGGTAATTTCAACCCGTTGCAGGGGTAAAATATTCCCTGTGCAAAGGGTAGTAAAATTAGAATATATTATTAAGGAGTAAGAATATGCCATTCAGACTAGGTGTTCCTGAATTAATCATTATCCTTGTAATCGTCATTCTCCTGTTTGGTGTCGGCCGCGTCACTAAACTTGGCGGAGAACTCGGCAGTGCAATCAAATCCTTCCGCAAAGGGATCAAAGACGATGACAAACCCGAAAAGAAGGTCGAGGAAAAAGAAGAAACGAAATCAGAATAAATTTCTCGATCATCCCTGGTATCCACGGGAATTAAAGCAATCCTTACTTCTGATTGAAAGTATCGATGTATGAAATTCTTTAACCTCGGTCTGTCTGAGATTATCTTCATTATTATTATCGCCCTGATCATTTTTGGCCCTGAGAATATGGTTAAAACAGCCAGAGATGCGGGCAAGCTGATCCGTAAAGTGACCAAATCACCGTATTGGAAAGAAGTCTGGGCGACCAAGCGGGAATTGAATGAACTGCCGAAAATGCTGGCCAAAGAAGCTGAACTGGATGAAACGATCCGCGACTTGAACAAGGAAACGAAGCAGATATCCAGCTCGGTGGCAGCCTCAGTTACAGAATTTATTAAAGAGGTTGAAGAACCAATCAAGAAAACAGATAGCGAGCTCAAGAAAGAAACTGCGGCCCTTACCCCAACTCCTGAAAAAGAAGCCTCAACAGGCGAGGAAAAGGAAATCAAAAAAGACGAGGGAGCAGTAGCAGAAGAAAAGCAGAGTTCGTAAACTGTAAAACCTCAAAAAAATATGGACAGGGTTTTTCAGCCCTGTCCATATTTTATTCATTAAAAAGAGGTCTCAAGAATCAACTTGAGGCCTCTTTTTGAAAGATCAAAATGTTATCAGTCGATCGTACCCCGGGGTTCGATCTCTTCGCCGACCATCCGCTGACCGCCGTTATCGTGGCAGCTTGAACAGAAATCGATCTGGTCGCCGTGAGATACATGACAGGTCTTACAATCCAATTGACCATTATGATTCTTATGTGGATTCTTCGCCAAAAAATCAGTGGAATTGGCTAAATGCTCATAGCTGATGTGGCATTTCAGGCAGAGGTCGTTGCCATAGCTGACTGGAAGCAGTTTTCCTTCATTATCCACCGTGTAGTTGCCCAAAACAAATTTAATCCCGCTGCTGATCTCGGCCTTAACCGGATAATCGTGACACTCCTTACATTGCACACCCGCCTGATAGTGAACATTATCCAGGTCATTGCTGGTGAGATAAGAAGTGACATTGGGTTCCATAATGTGACAGGTGGCACAGAACTCTGGGCTGGTATTGGAAAGATGAATCAGATACCCGCCCCCTGCTCCTCCAGCCACAACGAGCACCAGAACGATGATCCCAATGATGGTCCAAACGCCCTTTTTCTTATTTTTCTTCTTTAGTTCATCGGCCGGGGGAACTTCATTTTTCTCAACAGGAAGATTTTCAGTCATGAGATACGATCCTTTCTATAATCTATTGAGCATTGGCAAATAAAAAAAAACTATCCAAACAAATGAATGCATAAAAACATAAACTTGTGGATAGTCTTAAAGAGCAGGTCTTTCAGCTTTGCGGAAGTATATTTTATTCTACTATATATTCATTGACAGGCAACTTAAAATTATATGGTCAAAACAAAAAAATTGTCTATTCTTTTGATATTGTGCCGTGAGGTAAGATCGCGCACTTAATGAATCAATGGTAAAGTTGTTTGTTATAATGGTACATCTATCAGTCTGTCAGCGGCTGAAGGTTTACCGGAGCAATTTTGAATAACAATACTTCTCTTCCCCAAAATCAATCGAAAGAAAAACCCGCTCTTAAGATCAACAAGTTCGTTATTGGCGGTGTATTACTCCTGGCAGCAGTTGTTGTTCTGGTAGTTACGAGCCTTAAAGGAAACGCTCAATACTACCTCACCATAGATGAGTTACTGGCAAGCCCCCCGGGAGAATATTCAAACGTGCGCGTTTCTGGTGTCGTAATAGGAGACACCATTGAATATGATGCTCAACACCAGGTTTTGAAATTCACCATTGCCAATATACCAGGTGACAACGCCGTGATTGAAGAAATGGGTGGAATTGCCCAGGTATTGCATACCGCCTCCACTGATCCTTCTGCGTCTCGTCTCAAAATCGAATATCATGATGTCAAACCAGATTTACTAAAAAATGAAGCTCAGGCTATCGTCACCGGTCATCTGGGTGAAGACGGTGTCTTTTACGCTGAAGAATTACTGTTGAAGTGTCCTTCCAAGTATGAAGAAGGACTCCCTGAACAAAGCCAAAATTCGAGGTAATCACCCTCACTCAAGGAACTCCCATGATCGCAAATATCGGATTTGGATTACTGGTTATCACACTTGTGACATCCCTGATTGCCGTGATTACGGCTGTCTACGGGGTCACTAGCAAAACCAGAGCCATGCTAGAAACCTCTCGCCTGGCAGCCCTTTCGACCTTTCCCTTACTTTCTATGTCTGTTGCTGCGCTGCTCGCACTGTTGTTGAGTGGAAAATTTGAATACGTTTATGTTTATCAAACCACCAGTTTGAGCATGCCTGTTTACCTTAAGATCGCCGCTTTGTGGGGCGGGCAACAAGGCTCGCTGCTTTTCTGGTGCTGGCTGCTTTCAGGTTTTACTTTCATCGTCTTAATTCGCAAGTGGAAGCAGGATCACGATCTGTTGCCGTGGGTGATTGTGGTCACCAATATCACGCTTTTCTTCTTCATGGTTCTGGTTCTCTTCTTTGAGAATCCGTTCCTGAAGTATTACATTCTGTACAATGGCGAAGTCATCACCTCGCTGTTCCAACCTTTCCATGCAATTACTGCCCATCCAACCGATGGCAGCGGGCTAAATCCCTTATTACGCCATTTCGGCATGGTGGTGCACCCGCCCATGCTCTACCTGGGGTTCGTGGGATTCATCATCCCATTTGCGTACGCCATCGCGGCCTTAATTGAAGGACGCACGGATGACCGCTGGCTTAAAGCCACACGCAGGTGGTCGTTGATGGCATGGCTCTTTCTCTCACTGGGATTGATTCTGGGAAGCCGCTGGGCATACGATGTTCTGGGCTGGGGTGGTTACTGGAGCTGGGACCCTGTGGAAATATCGGCTTTTATGCCCTGGCTGACCGGCACGGCCTACCTGCATTCAATGGTGATGCAAGATAAACGCGGATTATTCAAACATTGGAACGTTGCACTGATCATCCTCACTTTTTGCCTGGTCATTTTTGGAACCTTTCTCACCCGCTCCGGCTTGTTTTCTTCGGTGCATGCGTTCTCTGAATCTCAGATCGGACCCGCATTCTTCATCTTTATCGCTGTGATGTTTGTTGCTTCGCTGGGATTGTTGCTTTACCGTTGGTCAAGTCTCAGTTCCAATTACCAGATCAAATCATTTTTCTCGCGTGAATCCGCTTTTCTATACAACAACCTGTTATTTTTAGCCATATTTGCCATTTGCCTTCTCGGGGTCATCTTCCCCATTCTTTCTGAATTGTTCACCGGCCAACAGGTAACCGTAGGGCCGCAGTTCTATGAGAGCGCAGCCGGACCCTTGTTCGCATTATTACTGCTGCTCATGGGTATCGTCCCACTGACCGCCTGGAGCACCTCATCTGCCCGGAATCTTGGAAAAACCGTGTGGAAACCAGCGCTGTTATCTCTCGTCTTCCCGATCCTTGCAGTGGTTTTGTCAGCCAAAAATTGGATAGCTGTGATCGCCATCTGGCTGGCAGCGCTTGTGATTTGTGTGACGCTGTACGATTATATCCGCTCAATCAGGCTCAGGGCAGCCAACCATCATGAGCCATTGTGGAAGGCTTTTCTAACCCTTACCACCCGTAATCGTCGCCGCTATGGCGGGTATATCATCCACCTCGGTGTGGCTTTAATGGGTATGGGAATCATCGGAATCGAGTTCTTCCAAACTCAAACCCAGGCAATGCTCAAACAGGGTGAATCACTTGACCTTTCAGGTTACACGATCACATATCGCGATTTGCAGATCACTGATACACCTGACGGGCGTAACGTAGCCAAAGCTGAGATTTCCATCTCGCGTGACAACCAAGAATTAAAAGTCGTCTATCCTCGCATCGATTACTATTATGATTCCGAACAGGCGGTTACGATACCTGGTTTGCGCACCACCCTGGCTGATGATTTATACATCATTCTGGTGGATTGGGAACCTGTCACTTCAGAGGGCGCCACAATCAAAGTCTTTCGTAACCCGTTGATGAATTGGTTCTGGATTGGATCGATTGTAGCTGTCATTGGAACTTTATTGGCACTCTGGCCTTCAACGATTCGAAAATCGATCGCAAAGGAGGAGGCGTGAAAATTAAAAATAAAACCCTGCTCTTGGTTGCTGTGGCAATACTATTTTCTTGTTTCGCCACTCCCGTTCGCGCGCAAGAAATCACACCCACAGTCAGCGACGATGAGGTCAACAGGGTGGCACAGCAACTGTATTGCCCGGTTTGCGAAAACACGCCGCTTGATGTTTGCCCAACAAAAGCCTGTGCGCAATGGCGCGAATTAATTCGCGAAAAAATTGCCCTTGGTTGGAGCGATCAACAGATCAAACGATATTTTGCCGAACAATATGGCGGACAGGTGTTGGCAGTCCCTCCACTTCAAGGATTGAATTGGATTGTTTATGTTTTACCCCCCCTTGTGGTCATCGGTGGTATATACCTGGCGATCACCATTGTGAAACGGTCAAGAAAATCTGTAATTCCAGAGGAAACAGATCTGGTTCCATCCCCTCCTCCCGCTTCAGAGACTGTGATGGAGCAAATTGAGAAAGACCTTCAAAAAGAAGAGCGATCATGAATCATCCAGTAGAGAATCAACCATCATCAACACCAGAAAAACGCCGTTTTCCATGGGCAGTTGCCATTGTTACCTCAGTTTTTACAATTGGCCTGCTCGTGGTTCTGGGTTTGTGGATGAAACAGTCGAAGGTTACCTCACTTGAGATTGGCGTCAATGTTCCTGATTTTAGCGTCACGACATTTGATGGCGAAACATACACAAAATCAGCCCTCGAAGGGAAACTCATCCTCATCAATTTTTGGTCTTCCTGGTGTTCTTCATGCGATGAGGAAGGATTCGCCCTTGAAGAAGTCTGGCAGGAAGTGAAGTCTTCGGGTGACATCGTTTTCCTCGGTGTGAATTACGTGGATACTGAAAAAGACTCTATCGCTTTCATTGAGAAATATGGTTTGACTTATCCCAATGGCCCCGACCTTGGCTCAAAGATTTCTCGCATCTTTAAAGTTCAGGCAGTTCCCGAAACCTATATCATTGGAAGGGATGGCACTCTGGCAGCCATAAAGATTGGTGCATTCGAATCTGCGAATGAGATCCGCACCCTGTTGCAAGAAGCCGGTCAGGAATAGAAGGTTTTCATGGACATTATTTCTCTGGTCATTATTCTTATCGTTTTAATCATTGTGATCGTGGTGGTTACCCGCCCCCTTTTTAAATCACCCGCAGAAGAAGAGCCAACTGCTGTGAAACAGATAGCAGAAAAGTCTGAATATGAAGAAATCCTTGGCCGTATTCGCGAATTAGATTTTGAATTTGGGCTGGGAAAAATTTCTATTGAAGATTACCATAACCTCAGAGATGAACTTTTATCGCAGGCTGCCGCATTGATTCAACCGGCAGCGGCCGAATTAGAAGAAGATACAAAGAAAACAGCCTCTTGATCGGGAATGTTGTCATGTTAAACGCCTCCAACCTGTTTAAATCATTTGGCTCACGCAGAGTGCTGCGTGGAGTGAATATTAAGGTTGATCGAGGTGAGATCGTTGCTCTCATCGGTGTGAACGGTGCTGGAAAATCCACATTACTGCGCATCCTTTCCACCCTCACCAGGCCAGATGGGGGCAGAATCAGCCTGGATGGCAACTCAATTCGTGAAGATCCCATTCGCGTCAGGCAGCGAATCGGTGTCGTTTTGCACTCACCGATGCTCTATGGCAGCCTTACAGCGAGAGAAAACCTGCAATTTTTCAGCCGCATGTTTGGAGCCGCAGATTCTGAAAAGCGCATATCAATGATTTTAGATGCGATGAATCTCTCCTCAAGGGCAGAAGATCTGGTGCGCACGTATTCGCGTGGCATGCAGCAGCGCCTCTCCATTGCGCGCGCCCTGCTGCATGATCCTGATTATCTGTTAATGGATGAACCGCTGACAGGCTTGGATGATGATTCCATCGAACACCTGATCCAATACTTGAAACATGCATCTCAGCAGGGGAAAGCGATCCTTTTTGCCACACATGACCTTGAACGTGCCTGCGAGCTTGCCACCCGGGCAGACACCCTGCATCGCGGGGTCATCAGCGACTCTTTACCCATCGATGACATCACGCCTGAAAAATTGCGCGAACGGTATCATCAGCTAACGGCAGTTGATCAAAGCAGTAACACAGAAAGGCACACGCGGTGAAACGGTTTCTCGACGCGATCCTGGCTATTGTCTGGAAAGACCTTCTTGCAGAACGGCGCACCCGCGAGATCATGGGCGCGATGCTGGTTTTTGCCCTGACGGTTATCCTCATCTTCATTTTTGCGTTTGACCTATCTGTGGAAATGAGACGCAAGGCCGCGGCAGGGGTGATCTGGGTGACGCTTTGCTTTTCGGGCACCATCAGTCTCAATCGTTCCATGTCGATCGAAAAAGACCGCGAAGGGATGGACGGATTGCTGCTGGCCCCCGTCGACCGCACAGCAATTTACTTTGGCAAGGTGCTCGTTAACTGGATCTATATCTTGCTTTCGGCTGTGATCGTGGTTCCTGTTTATTCGATTTTCAATAATACCAGCCTGGTTTCTTGGCAATTTGCCGGTGTGATCCTTCTGGGAACGCTGGGGTATATCCTCACCGGAACGCTGCTCTCGATGCTTTCAGTTCAACTACGTACCCGTGACATGATGCTGCCGGTGTTGCTTTTTCCTGTGGTCATTCCGCTCCTCCTGGCCGCAGTGCGCGCATCAACGATCATCCTCCAGGGCGGAGCGGCATCTGAATTTCACACCTGGCTGCTCCTGTTGGCCGGTTACGACTTGCTCTTTTTTGCTGTCGGATTGATGGTATTTGAAAAAATAATCGAGGAATAATGGATGAGTAAGGAACTTAAAGATTTAAACAAGATACCACCAGCCTTGATCTTTTTAGACGCATTGGCTTTACTGGCTTTCCTTGGCGCATTCTGGCTGGTCATGGAATATGCCCCGGTGGAAGTTGAAATGGGGCTGGTGCAAAAAGTGTTTTATTTCCATGTAGCGGTTAGCTGGACGGGAATGCTGGGGTTCCTGGTGTCATTGATCGCTGCCATCGCTTACCTGAAAACAGGCAATATGAAGTGGGATATTACCGGATTGGCTGGCGTTGAAATTGGAATGGTCTTTATGGCTCTCTGCATCGTCACCGGCTCCATCTGGGCGCGTCCAATCTGGAATACCTGGTGGACATGGGATCCGCGTCTGACAACCGTATTCGTAATGGAACTGATCTACGCTGCTTACCTGTTGCTGCGCAGCGGTGTGGATGAGCCTGTGCGTAGAGCGAAGTATGCAGCTGTGTATGCCATTGCAGGCTTTGTCAGTGTGCCTCTGACCTTTTTATCCATCCGAATTTTTCGTACCATTCACCCGGTTATTGTAGGCGGCAGCAATGCCGCAGCTTCAGGTTCGTTCGCGATGACAGACCGCATGCAGGTGGCTTTCTTCGCCAGTCTGGCTGCCTTCACAATCCTGTTTGCAGCTTTCTACTGGCACCGGCTCCGTCTGGGTGTGTTTCAGGCAACGCTGGAAGAACGCAAGCTGGCACTGAACGCCGAGGAGGAATAATGACACCGGATACATCTAGCTATATGATTGCTGGCTTTATTGTTATTTTTACGGGCGTGATCGGATATGCAATCTCACTCGTGATCCGTAAAAATCGATTATTTAAGAAAATCTCTGATCTCGAAGATACCGATTAGGACAAATTCCGGATACGGATCCGGATAATTAAAGGAATGGATATGCAAAAAAACAGTCCGAGAAATCTAACCCGTTACGCATGGCTTTCAGTTGCTGTGGCCATCTTTACCATTGCATTAAAAACAGTGGCATATTTTCTTACGGGTTCTGTTGGCTTGCTTTCTGATGCTCTCGAATCGATCGTAAACCTGGTTGGGGCTTTGATGGCACTGGCAATGCTGACGATTGCCGCCCGTCCGGCGGATAAAGAACATACCTTCGGCCACAATAAAGCTGAATATTTTTCCAGCGGAACTGAGGGAGCGCTAATCATGATCGCTGCGGGCAGCATCATTTACACCGCTGTCAACCGCATCATCCATCCGCAGCCTCTGGAAAAGATCGGGATCGGACTGATTGTCTCTGTAGGAGCCTCACTGGCAAACCTGGCTGTAGCACTCATCTTGAAAAGTGCCGGAGAAAAGCATCACTCCATCTCTTTGACTTCGAATGCCAAACATCTCATGACCGACGTGTGGACTTCTGGAGGAGTTTTAGTGGGTGTTGGAGCTGTAGCCCTCACTAACATTCAATTGCTTGACCCTCTTGTAGCCATAGGAGTGGCATTAAATATTGTCTGGTCAGGTATTGGTATCGTGCGCCGGTCGATCGCTGGATTGATGGACACATCTCTTTCATCTGACGATCAAAATACCATTGATAGGATTTTCGATACTTACAAGATCTCCGGTGCCGAATTCCATGCGCTGCGCACCCGTTTGGCCGGACCCGTGAAATTCATATCCATGCACGTGCTTGTTCCAGGTGACTGGACTGTTGAACGGGGTCATGAACTGGTAAGTCGTGTAGAAAGCGACATTCACCAAGCACTGCCGGGCAGTTTTATTTTTACGCATCTCGAGCCGATTGGCACTCCCGATACACACGACCAGGAAATCTTCAGTGAAATCGACACAGAATAATGATTAATCCTGGCGATAAAAGGAAAAAAGGGGGGTTGCAATCCTTACTAAAGGGTGAAATTATAAAAATATTTCCAGAGTCACATGACTAACGTCATAGATTTTTACCCAAATACAACAATGCCCGTTTGACGCCTGTCGGTCAAAAGGGTATGATAAGATGGTATTTGACTCCCGTCTTAATAAGGTAAAAAGATGATTGGAATAATTACTGATAGCACCTGTGACATCCCCGAAGAAATGGTTCAGCAATATGGAATCACGATTATCCCTCACATGATCATTTGGGGGACAGATCAATATCGCGACCGCGTAGACATGCAGCCAGTCGATTTTTACAAGCGGCTTGTTTCTGATCCCGTCTATCCCTCCTCTGCTCAGGCAGGAATTCCAGACTTTGTTAAAGCTTACGAAGAAGCTATCAGCAAGGGGGTTAAAGAAATCATCACGCTTACCGTCAGCAGTGCAATGAGCGGTGCATACCACATGGCACAGGAAGCCGCTAAACTGGTGAAGATACCCGTTTCAGTAGTGGATGGAAAAGGTCCAACCATGAGTCTGGGCTGGCAGGTGCTGGCTGCTGCCCGCGCACGCGATGCCGGTGCTGATGTGAAAACAATCCTCACTATGTTGGAAGAGATGAAGAAAAAGCTCGTGCAATATGTGTGTATGGATTCGCTGGAATATCTGCAAAAAGGCGGACGTATCGGTAACGCGGTGAAATGGGTGGGCAGCGTATTAAAAATCAAACCGCTGGTCAATATCAATCATCGCAGCGGTCTGGTTGAGCCTGTGAGCCTCTCACGCACCCATAAAGGGATCGTGGAGCAAATGTACACAAGGTTCTTTGAACATTTTAAAAACGCAACAAATTTACACATCGCGGTTTTGCACGGCAACGTACCCGAAGAAGCCGAAGCGTTGGCAGATCGTATTCGCCAGGAGTTTAACCCCGCGGAACTAATTATCAACATCACCGGTCCGGTTCTTGGGATCAATACCGGCCCTGGTGCCCTGGCACTGGCAGGTTATGCCGAAGGATAGATAGCCAAATCCTTTCTTAACCCCGGGCTACCAATTTTAATACTTCACGAAAAATCACACTTTCCTCATCCGTCGCAATCGCCAGCACTTTTGTTCGTGAGTCTGCGGTTGCGATATTTTTTCCATCACCATTGGTCGAATTCCGGTTGGCTTCCACGTCCAGCCTGATGCCCAGGTTTTCGACATTTGTGCAGACCCTTTCACGCAGTTTCCATGATTTAATCCCGATATCGTCAGTAAACACGACCGCATCCGCACCGTTGAGTAGCCAGGTGTACGCGCCCAGGTAAAACCTGAGCCGGTTGGCATAGACCTCGTAGGTCAGTCGGCAATTTTCATTCCCGGCTTCGGCGGCCTCGATTACTTCTGCCAGATTCGAAGAATAGCCGCTGAGGCCCAGCAGCCCTGATTGGTTGTTGAGGATCTCTTCCACCTCTGTCACTGTGAAACCCTTCCGCAGCAATTCCAGCACCACCTCGGGATCAATATCACCACATCGGGTGGACATGACCAGACCAGCCAGGGGTGAAAATCCCATCGAGGTTTCAATGGATTGTTCGTTGGCAAAAGCACAAACACTCGATCCCCCCGTCCCAAGGTGGCACATGATGAGTTTAACTTCGTTCAGGGGCTTCTCAAGCAGCTCGGCAGCCTTCTGGCTGACATACTGATAAGATAAGCCATGAAACCCATATTTTCGTAATCCATATTGATTTGCCAGTTCGCGGGGAATGGCATACTCTCTGGCCGCAGGCCGCAATGAGGCATGGAACGCCGTATCAAAGACTGCAAACTGCGGCACATCCGGCAGCCAATCGAGACATTCCTGGATCACATGATATGAATTTGGGTTGTGGATCGGCGCCAGCGGCAGGCACTCGCGAATTGTGTCAAGCGTTGCCTGATTGATCCTTGTCGTCGATCTAAAATATTCCCCGCCATGCACAAACCGGTGGCCAATCGCGTTAATTTCCACATGGCGCTCTTTGAGCAAAGATAGGATTCTTTGGGCAGCGATGCGGTGCGAATCGAGGTTGCAGTTCGTTTTTCCTTCATCACCGCCAATCACCCACTCGATCACTGGTGCTGCTTGGGTTTGAGTGGCGACATTTCTGGCCTTTCCCGCTGCGATCACCGTCCCTTTTCCATCCGGATCAGCTCGATAGACTTTGAAACCCAATGAAGAACTACCACAATTAATGACCAGGATATTCACATGATTCTCCAAAATAAACAATGTTTACAGCTCTTGGATTGTAATCCAAAGCATCGCTCATTAAGAAAACACATCGATCTTATTCGGTAAGATGCCTGAAGAGGAGATTATCGGCCATTAAGGATAGGCGCAATTAAATTCGCGGATATGATCTCTGTAAAGTTTTTTTCCATGATTGATGATCGCTTTTTGGAGTGTTCCATCCGGGCTGTGCTGTCGAAGATCTTTCTCTGAATATGGCTTACCAAAAGATACAGCGGGGGTGGCATAGAACGCTCCCGGATGTAATAGCTGCGTAATCACCTGGCCAAATTCAGCGAGCCGGTGTCTGTCAATTTGTTCTTTTCTCAGCCTGGTGATCGGATGATAAGCCCATTTTTTTGTGACCACACCGCTCACAAAGGTTGGCAAAACGCGCAGACCTGGTACCAATCGATACAGCACATCGATAATATTCAGCCAGCCATCGATCGCCGCTTCTGAGCCCGGGTAAACTTCAGGGTCGGGGTCTCGGTGACCAGACCCAAAGTAAACCATCGTGCCCCCCTGTTTAAGATGCGAAATGATATTGCGGAATACCACCATCCGTTGAGTGGAATCTTTGCGTGAAGAAAACAGGATCAAGCGGCGAGTGGCTGGCAAAAGATCAAGAAAGGGGATCTCCGATGCAACCCAGTGAACATCTTTTCGGTTCAATAGAGAGAAAATTGCCAGCGCATCGTACGCACCAGGATGGTTTGAAATGACAAAGAGCGGACCTTCGGCCGGGATATTTTCCACACCGCGGTTTTTGGGATGGTGGCAGAATAAGCTGAGCGCCCAACGGCTGGCTGCCGGCAAACCTTCTTCGCGCACCAATCGATCAAACGGAATGCCGATGGCTGCCATGCGGTCGGTGACGTTGTGAAACATTTTTCTGAATAACCAATGATATACCCGCGTTTTGGGCAATCCGACTGCTCCGACAATCTCATCGGTCAGCGATTCACTTAAGATATCAATTTGGGTTTGTTCAACGGAATCCATAGCTGCCATCCAAAATTGAAATGCCCCTGGAATGCTTATTAAATTATAACGTTCATCATGAGATTTTTTACCCTGACTGGAATTTCTTTCTTCAACGATCTGGTTTATGGTAGCATAAATAGGAAATGTTAACGGTCAGCGAACTGGAAACGCTCTATCAAAATGTCAGCAGAGATCGGCTGGATATCCTCGTCGAAATCCATAACCTCGTCGCTGAAATTGCCCCTTCCGCGGCGGTGGACGTGCATCCCCATGGGCTCACTTATTTCCATGCAGAACGCGGTGGGCATGTGAGCGCAGGGATATGCCAGACCAGAATCATGCCAGATCATATTCGTCTGGCATTCATACATGGAGCGGCTATTCCTGATCCAAAACACTTGCTTGAGGGAAAAACCTATCCAAAACGCTACCTCAGGATCGATTCTTTTGACACTGCGCCGTGGGAGGATATCAAAAAATTCATCCAGGAACATTCAGTTTTCGATCCATACGCATGGAGCAATAACCACTAGATTATCTTTTCTGCTGCATAGATGGTCCAATCAAAGATGGGCTTACGATCTTGTGGCAAGAGAAAAATCTGATTGATTTCGTTTTAGATTCAAGATTTGTGCTATAAATTGATGAACCTGTGAGGGAATTCGAATGAGCAAAGTGATCCCAACCGCAGAACGAATTAAAAAAGCCCGCGCATTGATTCAAAAAGCTCGTGATCTGCCCATCCCGCCTGATCAGGGTTGGATGGATTTTTCGTACGCGGCAAACGTGAAAGACATCCTGCGCCAGGCTCGCGACCTGGTCAAGTTTGTTCAGTTCATGCCCAATGCTTCTGCAGAAGTCAAGCAAGAAGTCAGTGATTTAATCGAAGAAATCACCCGAGCTGAAAAAGAAATCCTTCATAGATCCTGATCCGCGAGGTGATTGATGCCATCAAAGAATAATTCCAGGCCGAAACAGAATTTCAACCGTCAGATCAAATATTATTCCCTGTCAGTGCTTCTGGTTTGCATTGCCACAGTGGTAATCGTGGTG
This sequence comes from Anaerolineaceae bacterium, assembly GCA_034429135.1. Lineage (GTDB taxonomy): Bacteria > Chloroflexota > Anaerolineae > Anaerolineales > Anaerolineaceae > UBA6107. Next base: position 18,915 of record DAOUGR010000015.1, read on the forward strand.
ATTGTCGCCGTCGTTTACAAAAACAATCTCAATAAACAAATCCCCCTTCCCGCCACGGCAACCACGTCTTATCAACAATATTCATCCGCTCCAGAAATGATGATTGATACATCGAAGCAATATCTGGCAACGGTGACCATGGAAAAGGGTGGTGAGTTCGTCATAGAGCTCTATCCCCAAAAAGCACCCATCACGGTCAACAGTTTTGTGTTTCTGGCGCGTGAAGGATATTTTAACGGGGTCACATTTCACCGCGTGATCAAAGATTTTATGGCCCAGACTGGAGACCCAACAGGTACCGGCTATGGCGGACCAGGCTATACTTTTATCAACGAAGACAGCGACCTGACCTTTGATAAAGCCGGAGTGGTGGCCATGGCGAATGCGGGTCGTGATACCAACGGCAGTCAATTCTTCATCACGTTTGGCCCTCAAGAACATCTTAATGGCGATTACACGATCTTTGGGCAGGTCATCAGCGGTATGGATGTCGTTACCGGCATCACCCTGCGCGATCCGCGCCAGAACCCCGATTACACCGGTGACGTGATTGAATCCATCGTGATCACCGAAAAATAACCTTGCCCTGCTAATTTATGACGAAAATTAACAGGCGTGAATTTTTAAAAATAACACTCATAACCGCCTCTGCGGCTGTCTTGGCGACATCGGGGTATGGATTCATGATAGAACCATCCTGGATTGAAATCACACACACCAGCGTTCCCATCCCGGGATTGAAACCACCTCTCGAAGGTTTCCGCCTGGTTGTTATCGGCGATATCCATGTTGGCACCTGGATATCTCAATCTCAGCTCCAGAATGTTGTGGATCTGGTGAACCAGTTGGATGCCGATTTGATCGTTCACACTGGAGATTTTGTGGGAATGCGAAAAACGATTCCCTACATCATGGCAAAGGTCACGCGTGATGAATCATTAGGTTTCGGTCATTCTCCTGAAGCCGAGGATTTGTTCAGTGCCTGCATTCCCCTTGTGGCAAAAATGAAATCAAAACACGGAGCCATAGCTGTTCTGGGTAATCACGAATACTGGGTAGATCCTGCAGCCGCCAGAAAATATCTGCGTGATTATGGTATCAGTTTACTGGAAAATAAAAGCAAATTGGTCACAGTCGACGGGGCGAGTCTGAACTTTGCTGGTGTCGGCGACCTTTGGGAAGGCACTCAAGATCTGACCTCGGCTTTTGCAAGTACACCTTCCCCTTATGAAGCTCCGCGGATCGTGATTTCTCATAATCCTGATTTTGCCGATGACCCTCAGGTTGCCCGCAGCGGTGCGGTATTGATGCTCAGCGGCCATACGCATGGCGGCCAGGTGACTCTTCCTGGCATTGGCTCACCACTGCTACCAATTCACAACAAACGATATGCCAGCGGTCTGGTCGACACCGAATGGGGGTATGTATACATCAGCAAAGGCATTGGCTGCACCCAGCCCGCCATTCGAATTGGCACCCGTCCAGAAATTGCTGTGCTGGAATTAACTGCTGCTTAAGACTCTGTGTCACATGGTTTTGCAGTATAGCCTAACAACCTTACCGCTTCGATAATTTGTGACTCGTTAATTCGATTTCTGTCGAATTTTACAGACATGATTTGTGTCCGGTAGCTGGCTTTAACCTCCACCACACCCGGAAGGTCATCTTCTAAACCCTGCAGACGCATGGCACAATTGGCACAGGTCATATCACTTACTCGAAAATCTTTTACCACCATTCTTTTACTCCAAGTTCCATTACAAATCAAAAACAATTTCACCGGTATACATACCCATCGAACAGGTGAAAGGCATGATCGTGCCCTCTTTTTGCGGAGGAATCTCGATCACCTCGGTTCCGGTTGCTTTTAAGATCACCCCAAAATCAATATCTGGGATGAGGAATGCGCGCGTACATGAACGGGTGTCATCGGTCACAACGTTGAGCGTTACCGCTGTTTCAGCGGGGGCGTGCAGTCTGGTCGGCCGGTATCCATTATTCTCAGCATTTAGAAACAAAACATTTGCAGGAAGATCTTCCTCAGTTAAACCGGGTTGAAGCAATCCAGCGACAGCCGCGTTCTTGTTGATCGAATTGACCAGGCGGGTCAGAGAGTACCGAGAACCAAGCAGATTGAGCCCGGTATCGAATGCGAGTACGCTGAGAACGATGAGCGCAATGGCCACAATGCGCACAAAATATTTTTCTACCTTTCCACTCAATTTTGCGGCAAAGTAAGATAATACGAAGAACACGGGGCTGGTACCCAGGGTGAAAGAAAACATCAACGCTGCTCCCAGAAGGGGGCTGCCAGCTGCCAGGGCGGCTGCCATCATTGTTTGCGTGACCCCACAAGGGATCAAGACCGTAAGCACACCGAGAAAAATCGGTGTAAATATAGAGGTGTTACCTTTTGCTTTTCTTCGTATGTAGCGTGTAATTGATGCGGGGGGTTCAAAGGTGAAATACCTGAAAATCGGGTGCACATTGAGCATTCGCAGCGCGTTGCCAAGCATGAAAACCGCGATCACAAACTGAAAAATTGCCTGCGCAGTGGGGGTGATTTGAATTAATTGCCCCAGACCACCCAGAATGGCACCCAGCATTGTGTATACGGCCAGTTTGGCTGTTAGAAACAACAGGATCGGCAGTGCGATGCGGAAGGTCCTTTGTTGTGATAATGAGCGCAGCGGAGCAGCCAGGTCTTTTTCAATCTGACTGGCCAGTGAACTCGCCAGCAATCCTCCCTGCACCGCCATGCAACTGAGTCCCCCTGTGGTAATCCCAGTTATGAAGGCAACCCATAAACTGGTCATTCTAATCTCCTGTTTTTTCCTGCTCCAAAGCCGAACAAACCAGAAACCGATTTCGGTTTCTTAAAGGGGCAAAATTATACCCTAATACTCCAATTCTTCCTACACAAATAATCGTCACAAAAACCATTGAAATTAAGCTTAAAAAATTATTAATGGTTATAATGCGAGGCATGACACCCAACGCCTGGATCACGGGCACCATCGTGCTGGTTACCTTTATTGGAATTGCCATCGGGCGATACCCGATCATCAAGTCCAATCGCACCACAATCGCGCTTATGGGCGTGGCACTGCTGCTGGCATTTGGCCAGGTGGCATTTGAAGACCTCCCGCATTACATCGATTTTGATACGATCATTCTGCTTTTCAGCATGATGATCATCAATGCCAATTTGAAACTGGCAGGGTTCTTTACAGTGGCGTCACGCTGGTTGGTCAACAGGGCTCATACACCGCGTTCCTTCCTGGCGTTCGAGGTCCTGCTTGTAGGAATCCTCTCAGCCCTCTTCTTGAACGATACAGTCTGTCTCATGTTTGCCCCTTTCTTGATCAACCTGATGGATTCATTGAAACGCAACCCCATCCCCTATTTGATCGCCCTGGCAACCGCGTCTAACGTTGGTTCAACCGCAACGCTCACCGGCAATCCTCAAAATATGATTGTCGGCATCGCTTCAGGAATCCCGTATGTTGATTTTTCTCTTGCCCTCATTCCAGTTGCATTACTGGGGTTGGGCGTTATCTGGGTAGTCCTGGTGGTCATGTTCCCTTATGACTTCATGAAAGAACGGTTCAACGAAGTGCCCGAAAAGAACAGTGAGCAAATCTCAAAGCCACTGCTCACCAAGACGCTGTTGATTGCAGCCGGATTGTTGATCGCATTTCTTTCAGGTGCGCCGATTGCGCTGGCTGCGTTCCTGGCCGCAAGCCTGCTGCTGGTCACCCGCCGCCACCAACCCCAGACCGTTTTTGCCGAATTCGATTGGGGGCTGCTGGTGCTTTTTTCCGCCCTGTTCATTGTCAGCGGTTCGCTCGAAACGAGCGGCGTAACCACCCAGCTGGTGGATATCGAACACCTTTCAAGCAGCACCAATATCTGGAATCTCAGTCTGATCACCGCAGGTTTAAGCAACATCGTCTCCAACGTTCCAGCTGTGCTATTGCTTAAACCCCTGGTGGCGGGTATGGAAAACGCGCGCATCGGCTGGCTGACGCTGGCATCTGCCTCCACTCTGGCCGGGAATTTGACCCTTCTCGGTTCGGTGGCAAATCTTATTGTCGCCGAAACGGCTGCCCGCTGGCGCGTAGATCTCAGTTTTTGGAAATACACCAAGCCCGGGCTGGTGATCACGCTGATCACCCTGGCGATGAATATAGGCTGGTTGTATCTGATCTCTTAACAGCGCAAAAAAGTCAAACCCAGTTCGATCACAGCCATGACCTCTTCGGGGGTGTGGGCAGCCCCGTTCATCAGGGTAATGCTAACCCCTTTGTTTGAGATCTTCACCACCGGCAATTGTCTTAATTTCCAGTTCAGCAGGGCATTTTCTACGTTGAATGTCAGAAATCGCAAAGCGGCTTCCTCGCTTGATGCCCACACAGAGATCTTCTTTTCAATCGCAGGTCGGTCCCAGTGAACCTCGCTGATTTCATTAACCTGATCCGCTTCATCTTGCAGAAAAAGACGCAGCGCTTGCTGCAACAGAAAGTTTCCAAAACCGCCAACATCAATGGATGGGATTTTTGGTCCAATGAGAATGAGTCCATCGGTTGATCGAACACTGGCCGTCGACCAGCTGGTGGAAAAATTCTCAGAAACGGAAGCGTGCTCTGACTGATTTGAGTTTTTGGAAGTTTTTGATTCGAAACGCCAGTCAGTCCCCAAGATCGCGTATCCTTCACAGGCAGGGTCATTAATTCGCTCGTAACGCCAACCATGTGAAGCTGCCATTTGCTTTATGGCTTCATCTCTGACTTTTTTCTTGCGACTGGATAGCACCAGGATGAAGAATACAAACAACCCTGTCACCAAGATTACAATAACTGAAAGCGTAAGATCATTCATTTGATGATTCCTGAAAATATTTTTGATGATGAAATTTTCATTAAATTATAGCTATCATTTCATGACGAAAAGTTCATTTCCAGTTATGATTAGTGTATGAGTTCCACCGCGCCAGATGGTGATTCCCCTTTTTATCTTGAGATCCAGCGCGTGCCCGGATTAAAAATAACAGGCAGGACGCTCTTGCGTCAGGCTGTTCGTGCCATTGTGAATCATGACGGCAAGTTGTTAATGGTCTATTCCACGGTCAACGGCGATTATAAGTTTCCGGGCGGCGGTACAAAGTCTAGCGAGCGACATGAACAAGCGCTTCTGCGTGAATTAAGAGAAGAAACCGGATTCAACCTGAAAAACATGATCCGTCTGGCAGGTACTACCCTTGAATATGACCGCGTGTATGAAAAGAATTATGATGTATTCAAGATGTATTCTTATTATTACTATTGCCAGATTAAGGATGAAGTCAACGCGCCAGATCTTGACCCATACGAAGCGGATCTGGGATTTACCACTGTTTGGGTGAGTTGCAGTGATGCACTTGAAAACAACCGGCGGTTGATGGAAACCAATAACCCTGAAATTCCAGGGTGGCTTAAACGCGAAACCTCTGTTCTATCAATCCTCAAGAACGTGATAGGATAAGCATCATTTATTAAATCTTAAATTTAACAGAAATGTGCAAACTATTTCTGTTTGATTCGTATAATACATATCCCTATCTTGTGCGCGAGGTGGCAAAATGAAAGACTTCATGGAATTCATGAATACTTCTGAGAAAGAAATGCTTTCTCGCCTTCCAGGCAGCAGCATGGAGCTGGCTGACCGGGTTATGAGCGCACGTCCGTTTTCCTCACTGGAGGATTTAGCGAGAGTGAAGGATTTGTCTCCGGAACTGCTTGAGGGGTGGAAAGCGGAATTCGAGAAAAAAATGGAACAGCGTACAACCACCGAAGAAGATCATCTAACCGCCAGACAGGCTTCTGTTGATGAACCATCCGCACAGGTTGGCACGAATCGAACACGGCGTATTCTGGTTCGTATCCTCATTGCCATTTTGATCCTCGCAGCGCTGGGGGCAGCAGCATATTTTGGCATCCCATATTTTTATGAAAAAGTGCTTAACCCGCTGGAATCAAACACCTCGCGTGTCAGTGAGCTGGCAAACACACATAAAACAGATATGGCTCGGCTGGAAACGGAAATCAGCGTATTGCAGGACCAGATAGCCGCGCTTGAATTACGCGCCGATAATATCGAGACTTCCATTAAATCCCACTCCGCCAGTCTGGCTGCGCTGGAAAAAATGCAGGCGGCCTTGCAGCTGAACCTTGACACTCATAAAAACGAAGTGCTGGCAGAGGTGGAGAAGCAGCTTACCCTCACCCGCTCTCTGGAACTGCTTTCGCGCAGCCGTCTTTATCTCTCTCAAAGCAATTATGGCCTCGCTGAGACGGATGTCACCGAAGCAAGAGCTCTGCTCTATTCGCTGCTTTCGGTGGTATCTGCAGATGAGGTTGAGGGTCTTAAAGTGGTCATCAGCCGCCTGGATCTTGCTCTCGATAACCTGCCGCAATACCCGGTAGTAGCCGTCTATGACGTCGATATTGCATGGAAATTGCTGGTTGACGGCCTGCCCAATGTTCCTCCTATGGCTGTGACACCCGTTATCGTGTCTCCAACGCCGACTGTTGAAGCACTCTCCACCCAGCAGACTTCCCCAACAGCTGGTGCTACACCGCTGCCCGGGGAGTAAAAATGATTGCTTAAAGATGTAATTTCACGCTGCTTTCCGCAATCATTACCGAAATCGCGCCCTGGTGGTATCATCCCCTCTGCAGGAAGAGGGTACCCATTCTTTTTCGGCTTCCGATCCGATCGAAAAGCGCCGAATTCACACAAACCCGCCGCTCCCAAAGGAACGGCAAGACCATTCTTCACTGATTCATTGTTAATAGGTAAACGAAATGTTGAACATGAACCTCAAAAAAATCTTTAAGGACTTCCCACGCAAGTTTTGGATCGTGGTGGCAGTCTCTTTTATCGATCACGTTGGCGGGACTATGCTTTTCCCGTTTTTCTCATTGTACATAACCGAAAAGTTTCAGGTGGGAATGACCGAAGCCGGTGTCATTCTCGGCCTCTTTTCCATTTCGGGCTTATTCGGCCAGATGATCGGTGGTGCCTTGACTGACAAGTTCGGCCGCCGCAAATTAATTATTGCGGGTCTGGTATTCAGCGCACTGAGCACTCTCTTGCTCGGCCTTGTGAACAACTTCAGCCTGCTCATCCCGCTTGCCATCTTCATCGGTTTGCTTTCTGATATGGCAGGTCCCGCACATAACGCAATGATTGGTGACATCCTCCCCGAGAGCAAGCGCCAGGAAGGGTTCGGCATCATGCGCGTGGTCGGCAACCTGGCCTGGATCATCGGACCAACGATCGGCGGTTTTGTGGCTGCTAAATTTTCTTACCTCGCTTTGTTTATTACCGATGCGATTATCAGCTGCTTTGTAGCGTTCCTATTCTTCTTATTGATCGCTGAAACCAAACCCGAGTTAAAACCAGATCAAAAATCTGAAAGCTTCCTCGACACTTTCAAAGGTTACAGCCAGGTGCTAAAAAATTCCGCTTATATGGCTTTCCTTGCTGCAGGCATGGTGATGGGCGTCGTCTACCAGCAGATGTACAACTCGCTGTCAGTATATTTACGTGATAACCACGGCATTGACACCAGCGGCTATGGTTTCTTGCTCACAGCCAGCGCCATTGTGGTAATCCTGTTCCAGTTTACGGTAACGCGCCTGATCAAAAAGAAACCGCCCTTCAAGATGATGGCTTTTGGAACGTTGTTCTATATGTTGGGCTTCAGTATGTTCGGCTTTGTTAGTCAATACTGGCTATTCGTGCTGGCGATTGTGGTCATCACAGTCGGCGAAATGATCATCGTTCCCACACAGCAGACCCTGGCCGTCAATTTTGCGCCTGAGGAAATGCGCGGCCGCTATATGGGAGTCTTTGGTATTACCTGGTCGATCCCCTCGACTATCGGTCCTAGTGCTGCAGGGTTGATCCTGGATAATCTCAACCCAAATCTGTTGTGGTATTTGGGCGGCATTCTGTGTGCATTTTCAGCGTTATCCTTCTATCTGCTTCATCTGAGGCTGGGTTCACAGAAACGTTTTCAGCCCCGCCCAGACGAACCCGAGCCAGTAGAAGCGTAATCGGTCTTGTGCGGAATCTTAAACCCCGTGTGTCACTGGAATCTGACTTCGGGGTTTTGCTTTTTTTGTTAAAGAAAATGAACTCGCAGCTGGTGGAATTTTCATTTACAATCGAACATAGAACGACCGGGATAAGGTACGATGAAAAAAAATCCGATCAATTTTCGCGCCCTCTATGACGGTTTCGATGCGCCCACCACTGACATCGACTGTGGGATGATGTGCGCGCCCCTCAACAAAACCGGTAAACCCTTCTGTTGCGACATCTGCCGTGCTGTGCCGGTTGCCTACCGTTACGAATGGGATTACCTCGAGGAAAATTCCACAATCTGGCACAAATGGCGCGGAGATGAATGTCCGCAAGAACCCTGTGATCGCATGGAATTGCTGCGCCAGACACCCGATCACCTGTACCTGCTCGCCTGCAAAGGCCCGGAATACTGCCAGCGCGAATTTCGGGCTACCAGTTGCCGGCAGTTTCCGTTTTTTCCATACATCACCTCTGATTTCCGTTTTATCGGTCTTGCCTATGACTGGGAATTCACAGAAACCTGCTGGATAATCAGCAACCTGAAACGGGTAACGGCAGAATACCGTCGCCAGTTCATCACCACTTATGACACCATTTTTTCGGTTTGGCTGGAAGATCTCGATAGTTATGCCGCCCTTTCGGATGAAACGCGCGATCATTACGCCAGGCTCAACCGGCGTTTTCCCATCCTTCACCGCAACGGGAAAACCTACCTTGTCAGCCCGCGTACCGAAAAGATGCGCGCAGTGCCCATCGAGAGTCTCCCCCAGTTTGGTCCCTTCTCGCAGACGGTTTTCAACCGCCTCTAGAAGAAAAAATCTCGGGTTGCATTCTTGATAACGAATGGTTATGATAATTTCAAGAGAATCAACATGGAGGATGGCCTATGAAACGGGGTTTACGAGTTGGGATTATCGCAATACTTGTTCTCAGTCTGGCGGGCTGTAATTTTCCGTTGGCCGGCGGCCAGGGTGGATCAGATTCGGCTGTTAAAACCGCGGTAGCTCTCAGCGTGGCGCTGACGCAACTGGCAGCCACGCAAGCCGCCTTGATTACACCGGCACAATCGACTGCTGATATCCCTACCGCCCTCCCTGCCACTGTCTTACCCACAGCCACCCTGCCGCCCACGATGACCCCCACTCTGGCGGGAGTCTGGCTGACGGTTCTGGAGAACACCAATTGCCGTTCTGGCCCCGGAACCATGTACGACTGGGTAACCCTTATCAGTGCCGGCCAGAGCGTTGAAGCGCTGGCACGCAATCCCGTCAATGATTATTATTATGTGCGCAATCCCAATTCATCCAGCGGTTTCTGCTGGTTATGGAGCCAGTACTCGTCGATCTCTGGCAATATTACCACTTTGCCTGTTTTCACCCCCCAGCCGACACCCACGTTAGCCAGCCCCACCCCTGCCGCTGACCTTTCAATTAATTACATTGGACTTGAATCCTGCCCCCCACAATATGCCCTGCTGTTCAAGATTAAGAATACCGGTGATATTACCTGGCAGTCAATCAAGATCGTTATCAAAGATAACACCACTTCCACCACCTTCACTCACCAGAGTGATGTTTTCAAGGGAGTATCAGGCTGTGATTTCACTGCGTCTCAGAATGACCTGACCAAGGGTGAAGAATCCTATGTTGCCAATGTAAATCCAGGCCAGTTCGATTACGATCCAACAGGCCACAGCCTCAAAGTCAACATCACCGTTTACGCCAAAGATGGTCTCACTGGAACTTCGTTCTCAAAAACAATCTCTGTTACACCATAAAGGAACTTTCAAGAGGAAAAAATGAAAAAAACATCCTTATTCATATCCGTTGTTTTACTGTTATCGCTGGCCCTTTCCGCCTGCCAGAATACCGGAGCCCAACCCACGCCTGTCGATGAAAATTCTTTTGCTACACTCGTAGCCGGAACGTTGACAGCCGTGGCCGCTCAAGCGCAGCAAACCCTTGATGCGATCCCAACAGAGACGGCCACAGAAGCTCCCACCTCAACCCCTGCGCCCACGCTGACGCCCACGAAAGAGATCGTCATGCTTACGATCAATCAAGACACGAACTGCCGTAAAGGAGCATCGACCATATTCCCGGTCGAAGTCACTATTAAGTCTGGCACTCAGGTGGTCATGCTTGGACGCAACCGCGACAACAGCTTTTATTACGTCCAGAACCCTGAGGACACTACAGAAGCATGCTGGATATGGGCAAAATACGCGACAACCTCTCAGGATATTGAGCTGATGCCCGTTTTCACCCCCGTTCCCACCCCCCTTCCAACCAGCACGCCCACCCTGCCTCCCTTCCCTCAGTACACAGCAGTTTATTCGGGGTTGACCGCCTGCGGGGCCGAATACGCGGCGAATTTTAATATTACCAATACCGGGAATCTGATTATGGAGTCCATCCGCATCAAACTCGAGGTGGATGGTATCGGCACTTTCACTCATAAGAGCGACTCCTTTACTCAGTATAGCGGCGGTGCATTGTATTTGTCGCAAGACGATCTAACCCCCGGTGAATCTGCCGTCGTCTCAACCTGTTCTCCGGGCAGCATCACATCCGATCCAACGAACCTGAACGTTACAGCCGAAATCACCATCTGCACCAAGGAAAATCTCAGCGGTGCGTGTACCTCTCAAACACTTGTATTCAAACCGCATTAAAACTATCCCGGTTATTTCAGTTGAAAAAAGAGCAATCTGGCTCAACCTCCAGACTGCTCTTTTTATCTGCGATCGGTTTGTTCTCTTTTCCGAAACTGGGTGTGGTAAAGGTTGGCATACACCCCATTCATCTCAAGCAGCTCTGGATGTGTCCCGCTTTCGATGATTTTCCCGCGGTCGATCACCAGGATCGTATCTGCGGCAAGGATGGTGCTTAAGCGGTGCGCGATGACAATGCTTGTACGGTGATGCATCACCCGCTTCAAGGCTTCTTGGATCAAAGCTTCTGATTCGCTGTCTAAACTGCTGGTCGCTTCATCAAGAACCAGAATGCGCGGATCTTTCAGGATCACCCGCGCAAGCGAAATGCGCTGTTTTTCTCCGCCGCTCAGCCGATAACCACGCTCACCAACCACCGTATCATACCCTTCTGGTAGTTCACGAATGAAGTCATGGATGTTAGCTGCGCGGCAGGCATCCTCTATTTCCTCCTGGGTGGCATCCAGGCGCGAGTAAAGCAAATTGGTACGAATGGTGTCGTGAAAGAGATAGGTCTCCTGTGTAACCATCCCGATTTGGCTGGATAGAGATTCCAGTTTTACATCGCGTAAATTAACGCCATCAATATAGATACTTCCCTCGGTTGGATCATATAAACGCGGGATGAGATAGGTCAGGGTCGTTTTTCCAGCTCCGCTGGGTCCCACCAGGGCTACCAGTTTTCCGGGCTCAACGCAGAAACTGACATTTTCGAGGGCGTTGCCGCGCGCCTGTGAAATGCGTTCTTCTTCCGCCGCTTCCCGCTCTCCCTCCGATAAGACCGTTGAAACACTCTCCATACTTCCATAACGGTGCACATCACTTAAGAGATGTTCATCACCAATCTGATAGGTGAAGGTGACATTTTCGAACCTGAGCTCTCCTTTGACATCTTTAAGAACGACCGCATCAGGTTTTTCTTCAATTTCAGGTGGAAGGTCAATGACCTCGAACACCCGTTCAAAACTTACCAGAGAGGACATGAAATCAACCGGGGCGTTTGACAACATCTGGATCGAGCCATAAAGACTGACCAGATAGGATGTAAACGCCACGATCGTACCAATAGAAAATTCACCTCGAATGACGAAATATCCGCCCAGACCGTAAACCAGAGCTGTGCCCACTGCAGCCAGCACCATGCTGATGGCCATAAAAATCGAACCTGTTTGTGCGCGCAAGACTCCCTGGTCTTTCACCTGATTCGCTCTTTTTCCAAAACGATCGGTTTCGACCATCTGTCTGCCAAACAGTTTTACCAGCAGTGCGCCGCCGATGTTCAACGTCTCGCTCATCATGGCATTCATCGACGCGTTGGCTTCCAGTTGCCGCCGGACGATGGCTCGCAATTGTTTGCTCAATTTTTTCACTACAATAAGAAACAGAGGGAGAACAACCAGGCTCACCAGGGTCAGGCGCCATTCCAGAGCCAGCATGATTCCCAGCATTGCCACTGCCTGGACAAAATATGAAACCATTTGCACCATCGTGTTGGTAACCGCATTCTGCGCGCCTACCACGTCGTTATTCAAACGACTCATTAATTCGCCAGTCTTGGTGTTGGTGAAAAACCTCAGTGACATGCGCTGAAGGTGGCCATACAACTCCAATCGCAGGTCGCGGATCACGCCTTCGCCTACGATTGCGCTCAATCTGCGCTGCAAAACGCTCACCACACCGTCGAAGAGTGCGACCAACAGCAGGGCGCACGCCAGAAAAATCAGCCGCTTTACATCTCCTGCCGGGATGGTTTTATCGATCATCTCGCGAAAGATCAGCGGATTGATCAGGTGCAGCCCTGATCCGGTGAATATCAGCCCCAACATCGATACCAACTGCAACCGGTATGGTTTTGCATATCCCAAAACACGCTTAACCAGTGGCCAGGTCAGATTGGGTTTTTCATCCTCTGTTGAAACAATCCTTCTTAATCCATGCATCATTTCAGTTTAAGACCGCTTTCGTGTGTCATTCGGTATCTTAGTCTATGAGAAAAAACAGGATTGGTCAAGAATAGATGACCAATCCTGTAATCGATATGCCCCTCAAGTTGTTCTTATATGCATTCACCCAGATCGCATTTACCATTGCCGTTCGCATCGGTGTAGCGTCTGCAGTGCCCGGGGAATGAGCATCCTCTGCGGCATTGAATCGTGCAATATGTACTTGTATCACTGGCGACAGGCGCTATGTTCTCTTGAGCAACCGTTTGAGTCGGCGCAACAGTGACGGTGGGTTCATCCTCCAGAGTGATGGTGGCCGCCTGACGCGTTGGTTGAACAGTGGAGGTGCTGGCTGCTGCAGCAGGTTGCGGCGTTACAGCGTTTGCGCCAGTCGGCAGAGAAATGAAATTCGGGTCATCAGCCGCCTCCGCCCAGGCAACTTTTCCATCTGAAAAGACATTGGATACAGCCAGCAGTGATCCCAGACCCACCAGCCCCATCGCTGAGAGAAACTGTCGCCGGTCGACTGCCTCGCGGTCTTCAGAAAGCCGCCTTCTGGTTGGTTCAACTTCTACCGACACCGGTTTCAGTCGACCCAGCGAAACCGTTTGAAAGGAGAATGCTTTTTTCGTTGTGTTGACCACCCAGCGCCAGTGCAGGCCAATCTTCAAAACAGCTAACGCCAAAACCGTTATGGCTGAATAAATATGGATGTCTACCCAGGTTGAATAATTTGACAATGCGAGATTAAACCAGGTGGAGATCATCAACCCGGTTTCAAGGATGGTCACTGCACCAAGCATGATGAGGAAATCGATCACATAAAAAAGCCTGCTGCGCGAATTAGTTCCTTTAACAAATCTTGCCGTTACACTCTTTACCCAATTCCAGTGCATCATGAGATGAACACCGGCTAAGAAGATGACGACCACACCCAGCCACTGGTGAATGATCACTCCAGTTACATTGAGATAGAAACTCAACAGGAATCCGATCAGCAGAAACAGGTCGACGACCCACTTGTTGGTTGGTTTATTGATGTTCATAGAGTAACCTCGAATTTTCATGATATAAAATCATGCTAATCCTAACGTGTTGGTATGCAGAAGTTGTGGAGAATTGACGGAGAATGGTGAATTTGGCTGCGATTGAGCGGGTATAATTAGCGCCTATGACGGTCAAATATCGCATGATCATTTTTGATTTTGACGGTACACTGGCTGAGACTTTTCCCTTTATGGTAAGCGTTCTCGACCAGCTAGCCGATCGCCACCACCTTCAGCGGCTTGATAAATCGCTGATTCCCACCTTGCGCGGTTATAAAATTCCAAAGTTAATCAAGATGTTCAACATCCCGATCTGGAAACTTCCATCCATGGCCGCAGATTTACAGGAAATGATGCATCAGAACATCGACAGCATAAAATTGTTCCCGGGGATGGAAAAGCTGATCAAAGACTTGCATGAGCAGCAGATCACACTGGCCATCGTGACATCAAACGCGATGAGAAACGTGCAGAAAGTTCTGGGCGAAGAGATCATGAAGTGCATCTCATACTTCGAATGCGGTGTTCCATTGATGAGTAAAGCCGGGGTGTTACGCAGGTTGCTGCGCACCAGCTCGATCCTTCCCCATGAAGCGCTCGCGATCGGAGACGAAACACGAGATATCGAAGCCGCGCGCAAGTTAGGTATTTCTTCTCTTGCAGTAAACTGGGGCTTTTCTACCCAGCCAGCGCTGGAGGATGCCAGACCTGATTTTTTGGTCAGTTCTGCCGAGCAGATCCTTGAAATTGCCTGTTTGTGATCCTGATAAAAAATTTTATCCTGTTACTTCAACCCCAGGCGCTCTCCCTTGAGTAACACATCGCTTAATTCGGCGATGCGTTTGTGCTGCGTCTCTGGCTTTTTTGCGCTCATCACCCAGCCTGAATACTGACGCTGTAATGACGGGGGAAGACCATTAAATCGATCCAGCACTTCAGGTGAAAGCAATGCGGTCAGTTCTTTTCGCCATTGCCCCATCTGATCTTTACGGCTCAGACTGTCAGGGGCGCGATGATCAACCGCTTCTCGAAACAGTTTCATTCCCTCTTCAGTCATCCGCCCGGCATCGATCATCCGCCTGGCGCGCAAGATGTTCAATTCAGACCACGGGCTGCCCGATCTGCGCGGTGTGAACTTGCGGGCGTGGCTATCCTGATTGAGATTTTTGATCAGGCTATCTACCCAGCCAAAACAAAGCGCCTCCTCCACAGCTTCTTCATATGAAATCCCCGGCTTTTTTGAACCAGGTTTATAAAATACCAGCCAGATCTCTGATTCTGTCGCAGCATGTTCCAGCAGCCATTGATGCCAGTCTTTAAGACTTTCAGGGTGAAAAGTATTCATGCTCCATAAACGCCTTTTCGTCATTTCAGATCGTTATACAGACATTATATGGCATCCTAAAAATCAATGGTTTCAAGAATCAGCCAGCTCAGTGGGTTGTGAAAATTTTAATTAATTATGTAAAATGAATATATACGATTTGTGAACCAGACGAATGAATGTGTGGACGATGTAAATGCAGAAAAAAAACCGCGGCAACTTTCCTGCTTGTGTTTTTAGTCTTATCAGGTTGCACCGTTACCCACTCCTCCGCCACAGATGCCGACGTTCTTTTATCCCCGACCCCAATACCAGTGGATGAGGTGGTAACTGCAACACCGGAGGAAGTGATGTTCACCTTATCCAGCCCTGCTTTTTTAGACGGTGGCTTCATCGATGAAAAATACACCTATAAACTCGGCAGACAGTGCAGCGGAGAAAATTATTCTCCGCCCTTAGAATGGAAGGGGATGCCCGAGGGTACGCAATCCTTGTTACTGACCGTGATCGACCCGGATGGAGGAAACTGGGTGCACTGGGTTCTGGCCAACATTCCATCAGATATCACCTCGCTGCCAGAGGAAATCGGCGGGCCGGCCATTGGCATTGCGGGGACCAACGATTTTGGTGAGATTGGTTATGGCGGTCCCTGTCCGCCTTCAGGCACACATCATTATGTGTTTACTCTGTACGCGCTAGACACTACCTTGGATGTTCAAACAGGTGCCACACTCAAAGCCATTACCCCTCTTTATCAAAATCACATCCTTGGAAAAGCCATCCTCACCGGTCTCAAGAAAGCAAAATAAGAAAACCATAAGCATCATCTCAAAAATCAACTAAAATTGAACACATTATGGATATCCTCCAGTATTTGATCGCAGCCATTGGAGCTTTTGCGGCTGGGGCCGTTAATGCGCTGGCAGGCGGCGGCACACTGATCACTTTTCCGCTGCTCACCGCCCTGGGGCTGCCGGCTGTCACCGCCAATATCACCAGTACGGTTTCCCTCTTCCCGGGCTACTTCGGAGCTACCTACGCGCAGCGGACAGATTTAAAAGGTCAGGGAAAGCAGTTGAAATGGCTTCTTCCAGCCGCGGCTGTTGGTGGACTGTTCGGGGGTCTCCTTCTGGCTTATTCGGGTGAAAAGACCTTTCGGCAAATTGTGCCGTTCCTGATCCTGTTCGCCTCCCTGCTGCTTGCATTGGGAGAACCATTAAAAAAATGGGTGTCTGCGCGCAACCGAAATCAAGAGCAATCGGCGAAATCTCCCATCATTGCGGTGGTCGCAATCGCGGCAGCCGCCGTGTATGGTGGGTATTTTGGAGCCGGGTTAAGCGTAATCGTGCTCGCGTTTCTTGGTTTGCTCTTTGATGATTCACTCACCAGGCTCAATGCTCTGAAACAGGCCATAGCCCTGGCGACGAATACCGCCGCTGCGACCTACTTTCTCTTTTCTGGAAAGGTGATCTGGAGCCTGGCATTCGTCATGGCAGCCAGCGCTCTGCTGGGCGGAATTGCAGGGGGCAAACTTGCCGGCAGAGTCAGCCCCACCCTTTTGCGCTGGCTTGTGGTCAGCATAGGGTTGATCGTTTCAGTTATCTTTTTTATTCAAATCTATTGATTAAGCAACAAACCGCCGTTTATGGTCGAAAAATCCATCATATTCCTGGAAATTCGCCTCTTAATCAGTGCCTTGTATCCCGTGAATCCATTTTAATGACGGATCATCATTCCTCGCGGACGATCAAGCGCACCCCTTCGACCCTCACCACGACCACCCGGCTGCCTTTTTTGATTGGCTTTGCGCTTTCTGCCAGAGAAGCGCTCCATTGTTCACCGGCAACCTGTACAATTCCGTGCGGGTCAATATCTGTCACGCTTACACCGCTTTTTCCAGCCATAGATTCGCGCCCGGTGATGATTGGCTTCTTCAATGCCCGAACTGCGATCATCACCACGCCAAAGAAGGTCAACCCAAGCACCACCCCCGTTCCAATCACCAGACCGACCGATACTTTTGGGAAGCCCGGAGTGGTGACGGTATTGAATAAAACCAGGGCACCGGCGATGAAAGATGCCGTCCCTGCCGCAGTCAACGCGCCATGTGTAGGCGCTTTGATATCCAGAATGAACAAAATAAATGCCAGGATCAGAAAGACAATCCCAAACCAGTTGACGGGTAAAATGCCCAGCCCGTAAATGGCGAGTGCGATCAAAATGATGCCAATCGTTCCTGCCGCCCACCCACCGGGGCTAGAAATCTCAATCAAGATCGCCTGAACACCAACCGACAGGAGCAAAAAGACAATATTGGGATTGGTGAGCAGCCCCAGTATGTCTTCAATAAAACTCGTTTTTACCCGGATTAAATTTGCACCTTTGGTGTGCAAGATCACTTCCTGGTCACTGACCACAACTGTGCGTCCATCCATTTGGATCAACAGGTTTTCGAGGTCTGGAGCAATGTAATCGATCAGGCCGGCATCTAATGCTTCTGAGGAGCTGGCCGCCTTGGCCGACTCGATGGCCGCTTCAGCCAGCGCGACAGCCTCTTCTCCACGCCGTTTGGCAAGAGAACGTACGCTGGCCTTGAGAATTTCCTTGGTTTTGGTTTCTTCGGTAGATTCGATATCTTCGCCCTGCATTCCCACCGGGCTGGCCGCGCCGATCGCTGATTCCGGCGTCATCGCTGCCACCTGGCCCGCAAGCACCAGCATCGTCCCGGCTGACGCTGCCATGGCGCCGCGCGGAGTCACGTATACCGCCACAGGCACCGGGCTGGCCAAAATATCTGCGATCAGATCATTCATCAGGTCAATACTGCCCCCCGGTGTATTCAACTCAATGACCAGGATATCTGCGCCCGTATTCACCGCCTGATTGATACCACGTTTGAGGTATCCGCCCCAAACCGGGGTCAACGGACCATCCCAGGTAATCACCACCGCTGTGGGTGTTTCTGACTCAGCGTGAACAGGCACCTGCTGCCCCGCCAGAAGAAAAACTAAAACCAACAGAAGATTGACCAGGTACAAGAATCGTTTTTTCATCATTTTTTCCATCCCAAGTGGATTATAGCACGTACCACTTGCCTCAAATTTGAACCCGCGTCAAATGAAAATCCAATGCAATGTTGACATTTTATTAATACTTTACTGTTATCCTATATCAGAATAAAAGCAATCATGCATTTTTTGAAGGAGAAATAAAAATGGGAAAGATAATTGGAATTGATCTGGGAACAACCAACTCGGTGGTCGCGGTCATGCAAGGCGGCGACCCTGTAGTGATCAATACTGCAGAAGGTTCACGTCTATGCCCATCGGTCGTTGCATTCAATAAGAACGGTGAACGCCTGGTAGGGCAAACCGCAAAACGCCAGGCGGTGATCAACCCAGAAAATACGATTTATTCAATCAAGCGCTTCATGGGGCGCCACTATGACGAAGTGGAAAGTGAACGCAAAATGGTTCCATTCGAAGTGGTTCCTGGCCCGATGAAAGACGCGCGTGTGCGCATCCCCGTGAACAACCGCGAATTCTCCCCGCAGGAGATTTCAGCCATGATCCTCAGTAAACTTAAGGCGGATGCGGAAGCATATCTCGGAGAACCCGTCACACAGGCGGTAATCACCGTCCCGGCATATTTTAATGACAGCCAGCGCCAGGCAACCAAAGACGCCGGTAAGATTGCCGGTCTCGAAGTGATGCGCATTATCAATGAACCAACAGCCTCTGCCCTTGCTTATGGGTTGGATAAAAGAAAGAATGAAAAGATCCTCGTTTTCGACCTCGGCGGTGGTACTTTTGATGTATCCGTTCTAGAAGTAGGCGAAGGTGTCTTCGAAGTCAAATCTACCAGCGGTGACACCCATCTGGGCGGCGACGACTGGGATGAGGTCATTGTCAACTGGGCGGCTGATCAATTCCTCGCTGACCAGGGCATCGACCTGCGCAAAGACCGTCAGGCTTTACAGCGTCTGCGTGAAGCCGCTGAGAAAGCAAAAATTGAACTTTCTACGGTAATGGAAACGGAGATCAACCTGCCGTATATCACCGCAGACGCCAACGGGCCGAAACATTTGGTGCTCAAGCTCAGCCGCGCACGTTTCGAACAGATGACTGCTCACCTTTTGGAACGCTGCAAGAAACCTTTCGAAAACGCACTGCGCGATGCGGGTCTTAAACCCTCCGATATCGATGAGTTGGTTTTGGTCGGCGGCTCCACTCGTATGCCACAGGTGATCGACCTGGTGCGCCAACTGATCAATAAAGAACCCAACAAGGGCGTTAACCCTGATGAGGTCGTTGCCATCGGTGCTGCCATCCAGGGCGGCGTGCTTGGCGGTGAAGTGAAAGACATCCTTCTCCTCGATGTCACCCCGTTATCGCTGGGTGTTGAAACCATGGGCGCAGTGATGACCCCGATCATCGAAAGAAACACCACGATCCCCATCCGCAAGTCGCAAATCTTCTCGACTGCTGAAGATGGGCAGACCGCTGTTGATATTCACGTGCTGCAGGGAGAGCGCCCGATGGCAGCCGATAACATGTCGCTGGGTCGCTTCCGCCTTGAAGGCATTCCCACAGCACCACGAGGCGTTCCACAGATCGAGGTCACCTTTGATATTGACGCGAATGGAATTTTGAACGTTACCGCTCAAGATAAAGCCACCGGGCGTGAGCAAAAAGTAACCATCACCGCGTCTACCAATCTGCAAAAGAGTGATATTGAACGCATGGTGGAAGAAGCGAAAGCGCACAAGGCTGAAGACGACCGGCGCAAGGAACTGGCTGAAGCGCGCAATCTTGCAGACAACGCTGCCTACCAGGTGGAAAAAGCCATCAAAGAGGCTGGCGACAAAATCCCTGCTGATCAAAAATCCAGCATCGATGCCAAAGTTCAAGAACTGCGCCAGGCGATGACGGGCGAGGATATTGCTCATATCCGCAGTTTGACGCAGGCTTTGCAGCAGGAGTACTCCAGGGTAATGCAGGCCACTGCACAGACCCAGCAACCAGGCGCTGATCAAACCCCACCATCCAGTGAAGGACCCAAATCAGACGGCGACGTTATTGATGGTGAATTTACCGAACAGAAGTAATCCAATTTGGTTTCAGGTTTCCGGGGGCAGGGTTTCTCTGCCCCCGGATTTTCATATCAAGGGTATCTACATCCTTTATGAATCGAGGGTGATCTCACATAAAATCCTTCCGTCAGCGATTTTCGTTTGCTTCTAAGTTTAGTTTTTTTGCAGAAAACAAAAAAACTTCCAAAAGGATATAATCGTTCAAGATCATCACCTTCTCAATCGCCAAATCCATTTTATCTATAAGGCGCCATAATGAAAGAATCCAATCGCATCAGATTGAAATCACTTGCATGGATTGAAGACGACCATTCGCTCTTCGTGGTCAGAAACCACGATGTGGTGAAAGGCGATGATTATTATCGCCCCATCGGAGGCAGCGTCAATTTTGGTGAAAGAACCGCAGATGCCTTGGTGAGGGAAGTCAGCGAAGAACTGGGAACCCGAATCTCTATCACCGGCAATCCCATGATTGTGGAAAATATTTTTGTTTGCGACGGTGTACCCGGTCATGAGATCGATTACTTATATCCCGCACGGTTTGACGATCCGGGTTTCTACACCCGAAAAATATACCCGCTTCGTGAAGATACAGGTTCAACTTTTGAAGCAATGTGGATCGAAATTGAAGCCTGCCTGCAAGGCCTTATTCGTCTGGTTCCAGAAGAGTTACTGGAATGGTACCTCCAACGCGAGTAAATTCGCGCTCATCATTACCGCCAGATTCAACAGTCGAACGAATGCACAGGCATGGTAAAATTTTCAAAGGTTGCTGGCAACCATATCCCTAAAAAAATTCAAACCGATGACTCTTTCTTCTAACCCAAATCCCATCACCCGGCACACAACATCACCATCAGAGCAGTTTATCCCTACGCTGCCCGTGCGTATTGCAGAAAGGCTGTTGACTGCCTTCTTAAAGGTGGCATCAAAGCAATACCTTTCGCTAAAACCGGCGGATATATCCATCGTCCCTCCTCCGCTGCCCGGGCACGCCTACACCCTGTATGCACACGTTCCTTTCTGTGAAAGTCTCTGCCCATACTGCTCATTTAATCGTTTCGTGCTCAACAAAACCCGCGCTCAGCGATATTTCCAATCTCTGCGCCAAGAGATGCGCATCCTTTCCCGCCAGGGGTACCGGTTCGAATCGCTCTATTTTGGCGGCGGAACGCCTACCATCATGCTGGATGAACTGGTTCAAACCATTGACCTGGCGCGCGAGCTTTTTGAAATCAAGGAAGTCTCTTGCGAGACCAATCCCAATCATTTGGTTCCTGAGGTTATCGAACCACTCAAAGACAGGGTACAGCGACTTTCAGTTGGTGTTCAGAGTTTCGACGATACCCTGTTAAAACAAATGAACCGCTATGACAAATTTGGTTCAGGCACTCACATCCAGAAAAGCATTCGCGACGCAGCCCCGTTCTTTCAATCATTAAATGTTGATATGATCTTCAACTTTCCCAGCCAGACGCCAGATATTCTGCGTCGTGACATCCAAATGGCGATCGACTCGGGCGCTCAACAGGTTACCTTCTACCCGCTGATGACCTCACCATCCGTAAAGGTTTCAATGGCTAACAGCGTGGGTGAACTCGATACCAGCCGCGAAGCTGATTATTACCGCATCATCACAGGGGAACTCAGCCGCGAATTTTCTCCTATTTCAGCATGGACCTTTGCGCGCAACGGAACACACATGATCGATGAATACATTGTCGATACCGAAGAATACGTCGGCGTCGGATCGGGAGTGTTTTCTTACCTGAACGGCACGCTTTACGCAAGTACCTTCTCTTTGAGCGAGTATGACCGGCGAATCGCCGCCGGAAAAATGGGCATTACCGGCCGACAGCCTTTCAGCCGCCGTCAACAGATGCGTTACAACATGATGATGTCCCTTTTTGGGTTGAATTTCGACCGCGGTAAGTTTGCAGCACGTTTCAACGTGCCTGCCTGGCGCGGTTTATGGCTCGAAATGCTGTTCTTTAATATTCTTGGAGCCTTTCAGAGCAAAAACCGGAATCATCCAACACCGGTGGGCAAATACCTGTCGCTGGTGATCATGCGCGAATTCTTCACCGGGGTCAACCGCTTGCGTGACATCTCGCGCGTTTCTCTGACCCCAGAAGATCGCGGCGAGAAAGTGACGCAGGCCAGTATATGAAAAAATCAGGCAGTTCAACCTCCAGGGTTTTAAAATGGATGGGGGTAACCATTCTGGGCTTGATCTGCCTGGTAGTCTTTCTGGTTCTTCTCTTAATCGGCTATTTTGTCATCATGAACCGCACGAATGGCAGCATCATTTCTTCGGGTGTCGAAAGAAGATATCTGCTCTACGTTCCTGAATCTTACGACCCTTCCGTCTCCACCCCGCTCGTGGTGAGCATTCATGGGTTTTCAAGTTGGCCTCAGAACCAGATGGAAACCAGCCGTTGGAACGACCTCGCAGACCGTGAAGGTTTCATTGTGGTTTACCCTTCGGGTACGGGAGTTCCAAAGCACTGGCGGTTACCAGCCAACCTGATGGAAACAACCGGCTCTGAAGAGGATGTGATTTACCTTACCGAATTAATCGACTCGCTGGAACAGCAATACAATATTGATCCACAGCGGGTGTACATCAACGGGTTCTCCAATGGTGCCGGGATGACAGTTGTGATGGGCTGCAGGCTGGCCGATCGTATCGCCGCAATTGGCGGTGTTGCAGGCGCGTATTTATTCCCGCTTGAATCGTGCCATCCATCCAGGCCGGTGCCTATGATCGCCTTTCATGGTACGGCTGATCCTATCGTGCCATATTCCGGGGGTACTTCCGCGCATTTTAACGCTCCCTTTCCGAATATTCCCGAATGGATCAAGAAACGCGCGGCATTAAATGGCTGTGCTTCGACCCCCACAACAATTCTCGAAAAAGATACTGTCACTGGCATTGAGTATCGAGGGTGTGATTCCAATGCTCCGGTCGTCTTTTACAGCATCCGCGGCGGTGGTCATACCTGGCCGGGAGGTCATCCTCTGCCAAAATGGATAGCGGGGTATACGGATCAGACGATTTCTGCAACAGAGTACATTTGGGAATTCTTCAAACAGCATCCTCTTCCCGCACAATAACAATTACCACCATCCGTGCGCTCTTTGCTACAATAAAGGTATAGCCGAGGTATAAACTATGAAGCGCATCTCCTGGGTTTTAATTTCCACCCTGATCATCTTAACAGGCTGTAATTTACTCCAGGGGCCTTTTTCAAAGAAGGTGATCCAGCACCCTGCCCCCGAGATCAAAATGGATCATTCTTATTTTGAAAATCTGGGATGTTTCAACGATCCGGCCTGTTTGCCCGATTCTCTTCGTGAACTTGAACATCCAATTGATTACATCTCCCGGCCCAATGATCTGCTAGGAGGGCTAAACCCCTCCCTACCACTGGCCGTGGCCAGCACAAATGGATTTCGTGCAGAAGATGAGTTGCAGGCTGTCTACGTCAACAGCTGCATGGTTCAGCAATATATCCGTTACCTGGTTCTCGTCAACGGAGAATTGGAGTTGATCGACTCGGTTGAGAAACTGGCCGCGATATATGCACCCATCGAATCTGAAAACGAAGCGCTCAGTTACGCCATCGCTGCCACCGGCCTTTCTGCGCTTTATGACCTTGACCAATCATCCAACCTGAAATGGTATTCCGATACGCTTGAGGAAACTTACGTGAGCAAAAGCGATGGGGGCTATCGCGTGCATCTCTTCGACACCTTTCTCTGCGGCTGTGGCCCTCATATCGTCCGAAGCGTGGATTTAATGGTCAGCATTGATGGATCGATCAAATCATCTGATGCCATCGACGCCTACAGCGACCCTGAATTAGACGGGCTGTGTATTGATTGACCCTTCGGTGCACAAACCACATTGCCGGCGATGATATAATCCCTTTAATTATGAAGAAAGGTGTTAAAGTTCTCATTGGTTTTGCAGCCGCTTTGATCGTTTGCGGTGTAATTTTGGCTTTACCGCCGGTCTGGGATCGCGCCGTTTACTACAGCCGTGAAATTTTCGCAGAAATCAAGTATGCTCTCTTTCCACCAGCCGAAGCTGTGTTCACTCCCGGTGAAAGTGACCCGGGGTATGTTGCCACGTCAGTGGCGGCAACCATTCAATCATCTTTTCCCTCCCCAACCGCTACACAATCCACACCTGTTGCCACCGCTGAACCCACACCCACCCGCACGCCGCTTCCCCCTTACGCTTATCTGGATGGCATCACCCCCGAACCACAATTGTGGAATAACTGTGGGCCTGCCACCCTTTCGATGTATCTCTCATTTTACAAATGGGGGCACACTCAGGTAGACACTGCAGCCGTGCTGAAACCCAACCAGCGCGACAAGAACGTGATGCCATACGAGATGGTGGATTTCGTAAATACCTACACCGATTACAACGCGCTGATGCGCATGGGGGGCGATTTGCAAACCCTTAAAACCCTCGTGAACGCCGGTTTTCCTGTGATGGTAGAAAAAGGCTTCGAACCGGCAGACCTGAAGCGTGAGGGATGGATGGGGCACTTCAACCTGATCATCGGCTACGATGACGCCAGGCAAATTTTGATCACCCAGGATTCGTACCTGCTGGTGCATGAAGATTATGATACTTCCACCCCGGGGTTCGAAGTGACCTATGCAGATATGGAAAAGAACTGGCGCGCATTCAATTTCGTGTTCCTCGTGGTTTATGCGCCAGAGAAGCAAAATGATGTGCTCAATGCGCTCGGCCCGCTGGCAGATGAAACCCTGGCGTACCAGATCGCTTATCAGCGTGCGTTGAAAGAAACCACCACGCTCACCGACAAACGCGACATCTTTTTTGCCTGGTTTAATACCGGCACCAGTCTGGTGTATCTGCGTGATTATGCCGGTGCGGCCAGCGCCTACGATACCGCTTACAGCGTGTATCCTAACATCGATACCGCTTCGCGCCCCTGGCGCATGCTTTGGTACCAGACCGGCCCATATTACGCCTACTATTACAGCGGCCGCTATCAGGATGTGATCGATCTGGCGAATCACACACTCGATGCGATGAGTGAACCCGTTCTGGAAGAGAGTTATCACTGGCGCGCGCTGGCAAAACTGGCCCTGGGTGACCGCAGTGGTGCAGTGGCTGACTTTCGTAAAGCGCTCGATGTACATGAAAACTTTGGCCCCAGCCTCTACCAGCTTCAGCAGTTGGGAGAAACGCCATAATCAGTCCGTCAAGAAAGGATTCATCGGGGAAAAACATGGTCAAGATCATTCACTTTGCAGACGCTCATATCGATATCGCCACACACGGCAGGCATGATCCTGTAACAGGGCTGCCCATCCGCGTGCTGGATTTTTTAGCCGCTCTCGATAAGATCATCGACACAGCGATTCATGAAAAAGCCGACCTGGTGATCTTCTCTGGCGATGCCTACAAGGATCGCACTCCGTCACCAACCTTTCAGCGCGAATGGGGCAGGCGTATCATCAGGCTTTCCGCCGCTCAAATCCCAACCCTGCTGCTCACCGGCAACCATGACATCAGCCCGGCGAGCGGTCGCGCGAGCACCTTACAGGAATTTGATACGCTTCAGGTGCCCATGATTAAAGTGCTCTACAAACCGCAATTGCTTACCCCACAGGATCTATGGGGCTTACCTCTCCAGGTGTTGGCTTTGCCCTGGATTTTTCGCTCAGTATTGATGGCGAACATTGAATATTCCACAAGCAACGGTGACACAACCAACGAAGAACTCGAAAAGCGCATCAGCGAAGTTTACGAAAACTTCCTTAATTCTCTTGATCCAGCCTTACCGGCTGTGCTCGTCGCTCACGGGTCTGTGCAGGGCGCGGTCTATGGGAATGAACGCACTGTCATGCTTGGCAAAGATCTTGTCATTCCTGGAAACCTGGTAAAGGATCCCCGTCTGGATTATGTTGCCCTGGGGCATATCCATAAACACCAGGATGTAAACCCCGGTCTGCATCCTCCGGTGGTATATCCGGGGTCAATCGAACGCGTTGACTTTGGTGAAGCAGCCGATGAAAAAGGTTTCATCATTGCTGAAATTGAAAAGGGCAAGACCTCTTATCAGTTTAAAAAACTCGATGGACGGCGCTTCTTCGACAAACACGTAAAAATTAAGGAGAAGGAAGGATTAATGGAAAAGATTGTTGCCAGCCTTCCACCAGATGATAAAATCCCCGACGCAATCATCCGCCTGACAATCGAATATCCGCGCGACCTGGATATGTTCATTGATGAACCTTTGCTGCGCGAAAAATGCGCTGATGCTCTTGAATTCCATCTCATCCGCCGCCCGCTGGAAGAAGCCCGACTGCGGCTACCAACCGATCAGACCATCGCCAGCCTGACACCCATTGAACTTCTCGAAACCTATTGGAAATCCATTCACACCAGCCCGCAGGATTTAAAAACCCTTCAATCGATGGCCGCGGAGATCATTCAAACCGTTTCCAGTGCCGACGCCTCAGAAACACTTATGGAAGAGAATTCGTAAATGTCGAACCTTTTTATTGAAATTCTGTTTATCTTCATTCTGATTCTGTGCAATGGTTTCTTTGCCATGTCAGAGATTGCGCTCGTCTCGGCGCGCAAGGTCCGCCTCGAGCAGCACGCAGAAGAAGGTGATAAGGGCGCCAAAACAGCGCTCGAACTGACTCATTCCACCAGCAAACTGCTTTCAGCAGTGCAGATCGGCATTACCCTGGTCAGCATGCTCACCGGCGTGTTCGGAGGCGCCACACTTGCCGCACGCCTGACCACGGTGCTCGCCGGTATCCCCTGGTTGGAAAAATACGCTTCTCCCATTTCACTGACCATCGTTGTGCTCATCACCACCTATTTCTCTCTGGTGCTCGGCGAATTGATCCCCAAGAAACTCGCCCTGAATAATCCCGAAAAGATCGCTTCACGCGTTTCGGGATTCATGCGCTTCATCTCCTGGCTCACTTCTCCCTTGATTCAATTATTATCTTCTTCAACTGAACTGGGATTGCGCATCCTGGGTGTCAAACCATCCCTGGAACCCCCCATTACAGAAGAAGAAATCAAAGTGTTGATTGACCAGGGAACCCAGGTGGGGGTCTTTGACGAAGCCGAACAAGACATGGTAGAAGGTGTGTTCAGGCTGAATGACCGCTCGATCAATGCCATCATGACGCCTCGTACCGAGATCGTCTGGTTGGACCTTGACGACAGCAAGGAGCAGATTCTGAAACAGGTTCTTGAGAGCCCATATTCACGCTTCCCGGTAGCCAAAGGGTCTTTGGATAATGTCATCGGCATCCTCAACGCCAAAGATCTGCTCGAGAAACATATCACAGGTAAACCTTATGATATTCAGGATCTGGTGCAAAAACCGCTCTTCGTGCCTGAGAACACACAGGCTGTGCGTGTTTTAGAAATGGAGCGTGAAAGCGGGGTGCATGAAGCTCTGGTCATCGACGAATATGGCGGTGTACTGGGATTCGTCACCCTTTTTGACGTATTGGAAACGATCATTGGCGACCTTTCTTCACTGGATAACAAAGGTGAAGCTGAAATCGTACGCCGCGAAGATGGTTCCTATCTCTTAGACGGGCTTTTGCCCATCGACGAGTTCAAAGACCTCTTTGATATCGACGAACTTCCAGAAGAAGAAAAGGTCGGGTTTCAGACCGTTGGAGGTTTCATTATCAATCAACTTGGTTCCATTCCAACCACCGGGCAGCGCTTTCAATGGGGCGAACTGCGTTTTGAAGTGGTCGATATGGACCAGCATCGGGTAGACAAGGTTTTGGTCACCCGCGAGAACATCGCAGCAGAGGATAAACAGGAGGGTTCATGATCCTTGACCGAATGCAAATCAGCGGTTTTCTTTCTTACAATGAAGAAGTAGTCATCGATTTCTCTGATTTCGACCTGGCGTGTATCTCTGGCGCCAATGGCGCCGGTAAATCTTCACTGCTTGAAGCCATTACCTGGGTGCTCTTCGGTGAAGCGCGTCGCAGGGATGATGCCGTTATTAACCAGCACGCCACCACCGCAGAGGTCATTTTAAATTTCTGGTACGAAAATCAGTTTTATCAGGTTCAACGCAGTAAGACGCGCGATAAGAGCACGCTGCTCGAATTTCGCATCCGTGATTCAGAAGGAAAGTGGATTCCCCTCACCGAGCCCAGTTTAAGGGCCACAGAAGATCGTATTCGCAATACGCTTTGCCTTGATTACGACACCTTCATCAACGCTTCTTTCTTTTTGCAGGGAAAAGCCGACCAGTTCGCCCAACAACGGCCCGGCGATCGAAAACGCATCCTCTCAGGGATTCTGGGACTGGACATCTGGGAGACTTACCGAGAAGAAACCGCGCGCCGGCGGCGGAGTAAAGAGACGGAACTGGATGTGGTGAACAATCTACTCGAGGAGATCGAAGCGGAATTATCGGAAGAAAATAATCGTAAAGCCCGATTGGCTGAATTGGAAAAGGAACTCGCGCAGAAGCAGCAACTTTGCGACGCGCGCAAAGCGCTTCTTGATCAGCAGCGTTTGTTGGCCGACCGAGTTGCCAACGATAGAAAAGCCGTAGAAAGGCAGCGTGCAGAAATTCAACGCTTACAGGCCGATCTCGATCGCAGCGTGGATAATCTAAACCAGCGCCGCAGCGAAATGAAAAAACATCTCGAAAAGATCCAACAAGAAGACCAGATCAACCAGGCCGTTGCGCGCTGGGAAGCCGCCCGTCAGGCGCTTTCAGATTGGGAGGCAATTGCGGTAAATTTCCATCAATACGAAGCCAAACGCCAGGGCCCACTGCTTGCCATCGAGGGTGAACGCGCTCGCCTGCAAACCGAGTTTGATACACTTGAATTAAAAAAGATCGAAAACAGAACCATCGAAAACCAGCTTCCATCGCTTGAAAAAGAGGTCGAAGATTATGCCGCCGCGATTGCCAGCCTGAAACAGCAGCTCGACACCCGCGCTGACATCGAAAGTGAAATGCGCCGCCTGTCTGAAGAAAAAGCCCGTGCAAAAGCCGAAAATACGCAATTACATGTCGAAATGAATGAGTTGACTGAACGAATCAGGCGTCTCGAAGAAACCAAAGGGGCTACTTGCCCAACCTGCGAAAAACCGCTCAACTCAGCCGAGCGCATCCGGTTAATTGAAGATCTCAAAGCGCGCGGAAAGGTCAAAGGCGATACCTACCGCGAGAATCAGAAAATCATTGAACAATGCGATAACGAGTATCGCGAAAAAGAAACCGCGCTGGCAAACTTGAAGCGGGTAGAAGCTGATTTACAGCTGCAACAACGCCTGTTTGACAACAAATCCAGTGAACTTTCCAGAAATCAAAAAGATCTGGAACATTGGAAGCAAAACGGAGAGAAGCGCCTGGAAGAGCTCGGTGAAATCCTGCGCACAGAAAACTATGCACTGGATGCTCGTAGAGAACTGGCAGCGATCGATGCCAGCTTGAAAGACCTCGGATACGATGCGGCAGCACATGAAGCGGTACGTAAAGCCGAATTAGAAGGACGTCAAAGTCAGCAGCTGCGTCTTGAGCTTGAGCAGGCCAGGGCTGCCCTCGTTCCGCTCGAAAGAGAAATCAAAGAACTCGAAACCACCATCGATAAGGACGAAAAACACATGGAATCTCTGGAGGAGGAATACTGCGAAGCCGAAAAGAAACTGGCAGAAGAATCTGCCGGATTACCCGATTTCAGCAAACTGGAGCGCGAGTATTACGAGATCCAGGAACAGGTCAACCAGACCTTGGGTAGCGTCGGTTATACCCGCAACCAGGTGGACGTGCTCGACAGACAGCGCGAACAAAAAGCCGTCAAACTCGAAGAAAAAGAGCGCCTCACCGATCAGATTGCCAATCTCAAAGTGCTTGAACGCGCGTTCGGAAAGGATGGCATTCCCGCCCTGCTCATCGAACAGGCGTTACCAGAGATCGAGAACCATGCCAATGATATTTTAGACCGCCTGAGTTCTGGTGAAATGGCGATTAAGTTTGAAACCCAGCGCGAGTTTAAAGATAAAAAGCGCGAAGACCGGCGTGAAACCCTCGATATCCTCATCCGCGACGCCTCAGGGGAACGTCCTTATGAAATGTTCTCTGGTGGAGAGGCCTTCCGCGTAAACTTCGCCATTCGGCTGGCGTTAAGCCGCGTGCTTGCACGGCGCGCAGGAGCCCGGCTTCAAACGCTGGTCATCGATGAGGGTTTTGGCAGCCAGGATTCTGACGGCCGACAGCGCCTGGTAGAAGCCATTAACCTAGTGCGTACAGATTTCGCCAAGATACTGGTGATTACACATCTCGAAGAATTAAAAGACGCCTTTCCGGCGCGGATTGAAGTCACCAAGACACAACGTGGTTCAAGAGTACAGGTGTTGACATGAGTATGATTCCTGCCAGGGTTGGGTTGCAGCAGCGCATCCTGCCGGAATACCGTGCAGAATTTTTTGACATCCTCGCTACATCTTGCCTGCAGGGCCTGAGTGTATTTGCCGGCAATCCCTGCCCGAATGAACCCGTCGAAACCTCCAGGTCGCTTGCCATCGCCCATTATCA
Source organism: Anaerolineaceae bacterium (assembly GCA_034429135.1). Classification (GTDB taxonomy): domain Bacteria; phylum Chloroflexota; class Anaerolineae; order Anaerolineales; family Anaerolineaceae; genus UBA6107. The sequence goes on from DAOUGR010000015.1 coordinate 49,767, forward strand.
ACATGCGGTGAACCTGCATTTATTGCGCGGTAAGGCCTATTTCTATTACCAGTTGGGCCTCCTAATCTGGTTGACCCGCTGGCAGCCGCAGGCCCTGATCATCGAGACCAACCCCCGCAATCTTTCCAACTGGCTGGCGATCAACTGGATGCACCATCGCCGCCGGCCAGTGATTGGCTGGGGATTGGGCGTGTCGAGCAGCAATCCCCTGGCATCTTCAATTCAACATCACATTCTTCGAAAGCTCGATGCTGTTATCGCCTATTCCAAACCGGCCGCTCAGCAATACATCGATGCGGGCGTGCGGTCTGATAGAGTGTTCGTGGCCGCCAACGCGGTCACCAGACGCCCTTCAACCCAACCGCTTGAAAAGCCCGCTGCTTATAAAAACGGAGTTCCCACTCTATTATTTGTTGGGCGCCTGCAGCCTCGCAAACGTGTAGATACCCTTTTACAGGCTCTGGCCGCTCTGCCAAAAGCAGAGCAACCAAAGCTCATTATCGTGGGTGACGGGCCCGATCGTTCGCGCCTCGAACAGCTGGCCTGGAGCATTTATCCTCAAGCCCAGTTTGTAGGAGCCCGGTTTGGAGCTGAACTCACGCCCTATTATCAAGAAGCTGACCTGTTTGTTCTGCCGGGTACTGGCGGGCTTGCCATACAGCAGGCCATGGCCCACACCCTGCCGGTAATTGTGGGTGAAGCAGATGGAACCCAGAGTGAACTGGTGCGTAGCGAAAACGGGTGGACTCTTCCTGACCCTTCTGCCCAGACGCTTACCCGTGTCATTCGTGACGCCCTCAGCGATCTGCCGCGCTTGAGGCGCATGGGGCTGGCATCTTACCGCATCGTGTCTGAAGAGGTAAACCTCGAATCGATGGTCGAAACTTTCGTGCAGGCATTGCGCACGGTCCTTCGGTAGGATTAATGTTATGAAACTGTTAATCGTTGCTGACGGACGCAGCCCGATTACCCGGCGTTGGATCTCGATGCTGCAGCCGCTAGGATATGAGATCAATCTCATTTCCACTTATTCATGCAGCCCTCTTGATGGTGTCAAAAATATCGCAATCCTGCCTGTGGCGTTTGCCCGTTTTGCCGGAAGCCAGGCAGGCGGTTCTGCGGCAAAGAAACCTGCCAGTCGCAGGAATCTGATTTCTCGCTTTCGCAGCCTGGCATCCGGTTTGCGCCATTGGCTTGGTCCATGGACGATTCCACACTACCAGCGCGAATTTCTTACTTTGATCGAAAGCTTCAAGCCTGATCTGGTTCACGCCCTGCGTATTCCCTTCGAGGGTATGCTGGCCAGCTATACGCCGAAGAGCATTCCTCTCATCTTGTCCACCTGGGGGAATGATCTCACCTTCCACGCCCCTTCCACCCTGCGCATGGCACGCTGCACCCACCGCGCGCTGGAACGCGCCGATGGACTCATGTCTGACACGCTGCGTGACATCCGGCTGGCCGGCGAATGGGGATTCTCTCTGAAAAAGCCCACTCTCAACGTGGTTGGAAACGGCGGCATCAACCTGGCAGAAATTCAGAACGCAATCAAAGAGATCACACCCGCCGATCCACCACAGGTGATTAATCCGCGCGGCTTCCGCTCTGGATCAGTGCGCAATGATACATTCTTCAAATCCATCCCGCTGGTTCTCGAAAAACGCCCCGAAGTGCGTTTCTTGTGCCCGTGGATGGCGGGACAGCGCGAAGCCCTCGACTGGGTGGAGAGGCTGGGGATCGGCCAAAACCTTACGCTTTTACCAATGCTTTCTCAAACGGAACTCTGGCGGGAATTTGCCCGCTCGGCAATGTCCATTTCCGTCAGTGTGCACGACGGCACTCCGAATTCATTGCTCGAAGCCATGTCCGTTGGCTGCCTGCCGGTGTGCGGCGATATCGAATCCATCCGCGAGTGGATCATCGACGGCGAAAACGGCCTGCTGGTGGACCCCGCCAGCCCTGCCGACCTGGCGGCTGCAATCCTGCGCGGATTGGAAGACACAGAACTTCGCCGCAAAGCAGCAGAGCGCAACCTTGAAATGATCCGCAGCCGCGCCGAGGTTTCTCTGGTCAGGCGAAAAGTGTTCGATTTCTACCAAGAAATCGGGGAGAAAATGTAACATAGGCAACAGCTCAACCCGCGTCAATTACAACAAAAAAAGAAGGCTTGCTCAGCCTTCTTTTAGTTATCGAAAATAATGGTTTACTCGTGGTAGAGATACCCATCCTGCTGGTAACGTTTGAAGAGTTGGCCCCAGCTTGTGGTTTCGCACCAATGCTCATAGATCTTTTTTTCTTTCAACGGCCAGTGCACAAGATCATGATAGGTTTCAGAAAAAGCGATGGGAATGATCACGATTGGCGTGTGCGTGATCAGCTTCTGAAGGAACTTTGTGGGGCCAAACCAGGTCAGCCAGCCCATAAATTGATGCAGGCTGTGGCCTACCTTAAAATGCCAATTTTCATTTGACACGTCATCACCCACAAGTTCGATTTCTCGCGGATCGCCGCATCCCAGCCCCTGGTTGTGCGCCATGTTGATGTATTTGATATTCATCGGATCAAAGCCCATTAGTTTAGCTGCCACAGCGTCGATTGCCACCTGGTCTTCTGACGCCAGGATAACATTCTTGATCTCAGGTTTCATCACCCGCGGACCAGGACCGTTGCCTGCGGTTGTCCCATCCATCACAGCAAACAGGCCGGTGTGAATTTCCTTCTGGATCGCCAGCAGGTCCACCAGCGTTTCATGGATAACAGAATGGGTATAGTGGCGGTGCTTCGATAACAGCCCACCAAAAGCATTCTTCATGGCGCCTGTGGTGGTGGTGTAAATATGACACTTGGTCGTTGGCAGGTGAATGATGTTCTTGCCTATGAAATAATCTGGAATATGAATTCCATCTGGATAAATCTGGTCAAGAGCGTTCATCTTTGCCTTGGGCCTGTATTCCACCCATGACATGTCTCTGGGTTCGAAATTGTACTTTACCGCGATGTCGTAATGTTTGAAGATAGGAACGTAACCGTTTTCGTCTTCACCTTTGTAAGCATTGGTCACCACCGTCTGGTTTTGAACGCAGGAAATATCCTCAAAACCGTTGTTTTTCAAAGCCAGAATGGTTCCTTCAAGCTGCCACGGAGTGGTGTTCGCACTGGGCATCGGAAAATGCCAGGAAATATTATCCTTCAGGATGGTGGTCGAATTCGGATCAAGCGCTTTTGGGCCATCAGCCAGTTCAAAAAGCCGCTGGTAGTCTTTTAATACCGTTTCGGGTGTTGTTTTCAATACTGCAACTTTAGATTTCATGCGCTAACCTCAATTCCGGTGGATAAATTCCGGTTCTTTACCTCCGAATTATACCAATCAAAATCGGCCAAAACAAATTTACATTTCCTTTCGATCCTTTCTCTAAGTCGCTGAGAATCATCTATAATGCTTATAACCCAAATCATGGTAAGAGGCTTGTTATGGGTATGAAGCGGTCAGACAAGAAGATTATCATGATTTTACTGGCAGCCATTTTTCTGGTTACGGCGTGCAATTTTCCACTTAAACCTGGTTCGGTCAAATTAAAGAGATATCCCACTTTAGATCCAGCCATCTTTGATGTCCATCAAACCCCTACCGCTCCAGCACCTCTGAACCAATCCACTTCAGAACGGATCGAAATCGAATCAACCCCTTCTATCATTGAGGCATCGATCTTCTATACCGCCCAATCCGGAGACACCCTGAATACGGTGGCAAAACATTTCTCTATCGATGCCGGCCAGATCACATCTTCAGAGGCAATTCCGCTGAAAGGTTTAATCAATCCAGGTCAAAAATTGGTGATCCCGCTCACTGAGGTTAATGCCCATTTCATGCCGCTGATCCTTCCTGACAGTGCTGTAATTCATTCACCCTGCTCCTGGGATTTTAATGTGACCGATTATGTTTCTGGCGCTGGCGGTTATCTGGCGTTCCTCGAACAAAAGGTTGGCAACGAAATCCTCAGCGGCGCTGAAATCATCCAGCGAGTGGCAGAGAACAATTCAATCAATCCCCGTTTGCTGCTGGCTCTGGTAGAATTCCGCTCGGGTTGGGTCTTTCGTTATGACACCAGCCCGGATACCATCCATCCCCTTGATCTTGGACTCGCCAACTACGAAGGTTTCTATCTTGAGCTGGCAGCCGCCGCGCGCCTGATCAATACCGGTTATTACTACTGGCGTGAAGGTAAACTTTCAGAGATTACCTTTACTGACCTCCGATCACAACACATTCCCTCAAACCTGAACGCTGGTTCAGTGGGGATTGAATACCTGTTCGCGCAGATGTATCCATCCTATGCCCTTGAGAATGTTTTATACGGCGAAGGAGGTTTTATACCTCTGTATCACAGCATGTTTGGTAACCCGTGGGAGTGTGCCAGATCTGTTGAGCCATTGTTCCCGGGTGGTCTCCAACCTCCAAATTTGGAACTCCCATTCGCAGCGGGTGAAACCTGGGCGCTGACTGGCGGCCTGCATTCAGATTGGAACAGTGGTACGCCGATGGGAGCGCTTGATTTCGCGCCGGTAACGGGTGAGGCAGTTTGCGCCGTCTCGCAGGCCTGGGTCAGAGCCTCCGCTCCAGGAGTGGTTACCCATTCTGCAAACGGAATGGTCATTCTCTCGATTGAAGATGCCCTGGGGCAGCCAACAGGCTGGCAAGTCGTTTACATGCATATCGCTGCCAGCGGTCGAGCATCGGTTGGCACACACCTGAATACGGGTGATCCAATCGGCCATCCCTCCTGCGAAGGAGGTGCTGCCACAGGAACGCATGTGCATATGACCCGCAAATACAAAGGGGAGTGGATAGGCGCAGAAGACCCATTTCCCTTCACACTCAGCGGCTATACAGCCCTCACAGGAATGCCAGTCTTTCAGGGCGGGTTGGTCAACGGCGCGAGAATCATCACGCCAAGGCAAGACGCTCGCGCGGACTCCATCATTATTCGCTGACGATCATTTCGTGTGAGTCGTTTACAATGCAACTTCACAACGAGCTCATTAAATGATGATTCCTCTCCATAATCTCATGTCTTTGATTGATTTTTGGTTCGTGTTAAAATATTAAAGATGATTATCCATAAATCCCTGGCTTATGTCGCAGACAGGGAATGGCAGGGTGGAAATCTGGGAATGTTGGTTCGTGGAATGCTGATGATGTAACCGGTTGGAATGATCATCCCTGATCAAACCCTACCTTTTTCGTTTTCTGTAAATTTTTGAAAGAAAGGAGACAACCATGAAACGATTTTTCTTGATGGGTGGATCCATCATTCTGCTGCTGGCCGTGATAGTCGCTGTATTCCTCTTACAGAACAAGAATCGATCAGCGGAGGAATATCCAATGTTGATCAACGCTACACCGTTTTCACCCGAAGGAGAGAAAATTAAACTGGGAATTGCCGACGCAACAGCCACAAAAGATACGCTCACCCTTAACCTGACCCTTTCGGGCATCGATCTGGGTGAAAATGTTTCAAATTTTGATTATCTGGTTTGTGATCCTCTGATCAACACCAGCGAAAATGTGAAAAAAACTTTCAAATACCGCGAAGTCATCCAGGGCGAACCGCTGCAGGTCACATATATCTACCAACTTCAAGGAAATGATTACCCAACTTTGAACGTGGATATGGATTGGACCATTGGGCCATGCGATACTGCCTTGAATGAATCCAATGTCACGCCCGTTGCTGAACCGCTGCTGACCAACTATCATTTCACTTTCACAGTTCCTGTCCATTAAATTCGGGCGTAAACAAATAAACACCAGTGAAATCGCGCCAATTCTTCTACCAATGATTTAAATATTCCCATCGGCATCCAGATGAGCCTGATCACAGGATGAATATCAGCATTCCCTTCTAGAAATTTCCTGATTGGAAAAATCAACAGCGGTTCGATCAGATCGAACCGCTGTTTCATCGCTGGTAACCGGGTGATTAATCCCCTTTGCGTTTGCCCAACTGGTGATCAAGCTGGTATAACCCACCTACGCTGGAACCCAGTTTGGTCACCATATCCAGGATCGCAGAGGAATTCTTCTCTTCCTCGACCTGTTCGGTGATAAACCACTGTAAAAAGATCTGGCTGGCAGCGTCTTTGGCTTCTAACGCCGCCGAATAGATGTTATTGATCAGCGCGGTCACTTTCTGTTCGTGGGCATAAACCTGCTCGAAAACCTCTTTGACCGATGCAAATTTGACCGGGGGCTGCTCAATCGCTTTCAAATTCACTTTCTGACCGCGGTCTAACAGGTGTGCGTAGAATTTCAAGGCGTGTTCCTGCTCCTCCGCTGCCTGCACCTTCAGCCAGGATGCAAAACCGGGTAAATTTTCTGCTTCGCAAAAGGCCGACATAGAAAGATACATGTACGCAGAGTAAAACTCGTGTTTGATCTGATCATTCATTAACTCAAATACTTTTTGATCCATTTTGACTCTCCTCGTTTTGGTAAAATTCTTTTATCTTCATCAACACGATATTGAATTGCTGCATTGATTGATTAATATAATAACATATAAGATAAGAATTGTCATATTAGAGTATTATTAGTAATTGATCTCTCCACAGCAGCCAATTTTCAGTGATAATAATGGTATGGAACAGATTACTGATCGATTGAGAGGGATTGCCGTCGGCGCGGCCATAGGTGACGCGCTTGGCATGCCGCTCGAATTCCACCCCCCGAACCCCGTTTACAATCTCGTTACTGAAATGATCAGAGGCCCTCTGCCGGCCGGCACATTCACCGACGATACCGAAATGGCGCTTGCGCTGGCTGAAAGCCTGCTGCTAACCAGTCCTCTCGATACCCGCGATCTCGCAGCGCGCTTCACCGCCTGGTACCAGAGCGGGCCAGATGACATTGGCATTCACACCAAACAGGTTTTACAGCTCATTGCCCGCGGTACGCCCTGGGAGGAAGCCTCCCGAAAATTTCAGGAAAGTGAGCCTGATTCAGCGGCCAATGGCTCGGTCATGCGCTGCTGGCCAGTTGCCGTTGTGCGCTGGAACTCTCCAGCCTTGCTGGTGGCTGAATCTCGCCTTCAATCAGAAATTACTCACCCCCACCCCGATTGCGTCAACGCCTGCGTTTTGGTCAATCTCATTCTAAGCGATCTTGTCAGGCGCAGCCCTGGCTCCAATTCTGATGCCGCGCTTCGTCAGGCTATCGCCAGCGCTGTCGAACAGGTTGACCTTGGAGCAGATTTCCGATTGGTAATCGATCTTGCTCCTGTTCGTTCACGCGACAATCTACGCAATACCGGCTGGGTTCGCCACACCGTAGAAAGCGCGCTCTGGGCGGTACTTACCACACGTTCCTTTGAAGAAGCGCTGGTACAGGCGGTCAACCTTGGGTGGGATGCCGATACAACCGGCTGCGTTACCGGTGCCATAGCGGGCGCGCTCTACGGGCTGGAAGGCATTCCATCACGCTGGCGTGAAGTGGTACACGGCGAATATCCGATCCGTAGTGGTAAACTGTGGTTCCAGAAAGATTTCATCGAACTGGCAGATCAGCTTGCCCTCGCCGGGCAAAGACCCCTTTAAACCATCTGCTTTGACTCCCGCTTTTACCTGCGCTATACTTAACTCACCGCAAATTTGACTGCGGCATGTTTCCTACACTTTTCAGGAGGTTCCCTTCCCATGGTTTCAGATTCAACCTTCAAGCTAACCTACGCAACAATGTTCAATCCACCGGAAGAGCTTCACACAAAGTATGAAGAAGCGCTTGCCAAGTTGAAAACAGGTTTCGGAAAAGAGTACGGCATGATCATCAACGGCGAAGAAGTCTTTGCCGAAGAGAAAGTTGAGAATCGATCGCCCGCCGACACTGATGTCGTGCTGGGCGTTTTTCAAAAGGGCACCGTGGAACATGCTCATGCAGCATTGAAAGCTGCTCGCGCAGCTGCTCGCGCGTGGGCTCACACGCCCTGGCAAGAAAGAGTCGCCATCGTGCGCAAAGCAGCCTCCATCATGGACCGCCGTATTTTCGAAATGGGTGCCGTTCTCTCCCTTGAAGTCGGTAAGAACCGCATGGAAGGCCTTGGCGACGTGGCTGAGACCGCCGACTTGATGCGTTATGCCTGCGACCGCATGGAAGCAAACAATGGTTTCGTTGCCGAAATGGGACGTGATCCCCTGACTGGCTATGTGAGCACCAATTATTCTGTTCTCAAACCCTACGGTGTATGGCTGGTGATCAGTCCATTTAACTTCCCGGGCGCGCTGACCGGCGGACCAACCGGTTCGGCACTTGTGGCAGGCAACACGGTGGTGATTAAACCTGCAACAGATACCCCCTGGACAGCCCGTCTGATCACAGAGTGTCTCATAGAAGCTGGAATCCCCGCCGGTGTGGTTAATTACGTCACCGGCCCAGGTTCAACCCTCGGCCAGGCGCTCATTGAAAGCCCCGAAGTGGATGGCATCACCTTCACCGGTTCGTATGATGTTGGAATGAAGATCTTCCGCGATTTCGCTCAGGGTCCATGGGTACGCCCCACCATTCTTGAGCTTGGCGGCAAGAACCCCACCATTGTCTCGCGCAATGCAGACCTCGAAACAGCCGCCATCGGCATCCTCCGCTCCGCTTTCGGCCTGCAGGGACAGAAATGTTCAGCCGGTTCTCGTGTTTACATTGAAGAACCTGTATACGATAAGTTAGTCGCCCGCCTGGTGGAACTGACCAAGGCGCTCAAGATCGGCGATCCTACAGCACGTGAAAACTTCTTAGGGCCAGTGATCAATAAAGGAAGTTACAGAGATTATCAAGGCTTCATCCAGGAGATCAAAGAAGCCGGAAAGATCCTCACCGGCGGAGAAGTCCTCACCGAAGGTGCTTATGCCCGGGGTTACTTCTGCGCACCTACCCTCGCCGAGCTGCCCTTCACACACCGCCTCTGGAAACATGAAATGTTCGTTCCCATCACCACTGTCGGAAAGGTCAGTGATCTCGAAACGGCCATGAAATATGCCAACGATGTTGATTATGGCCTTACCGCAGGGTTCTATGGCACTGAAGAAGAAGCGCGCTGGTTCTTTGATAACATCGAAGCTGGCGTTACCTATGCCAACCGCCCCAACGGCGCCACAACTGGTGCCTGGCCTGGCTTCCAACCCTTCGGCGGCTGGAAAGGTTCTGGCTCGAGCGGTAAAAACGGCGGCGGTTTATATTACGTCCAGCTGTATATGCATGAACAAATCCAGAACCTCGTTCGCAAAGCATAATCACTTTACAGGGATAAGTCATGAGCAAAATTTGCAGCCTGACTGAAGCAATCCAGCAATTTATCCACGACGGTGACACGGTGTTTTGTGCCGGGTTCACCCACCTGATCCCCTTCGCAGCCGGTCATGAGATTATCCGTCAGGGCAGGAAGAACCTCACCCTGGCCCGCGCTACACCTGACCTGATCTACGACCAGATGGTGGCTGCGGGATGTGCAAAAAAGTTGATTTTCTCTTACATCGGCAATCCTGGTGTCGGTTCTCTGCGCATCGTGCGCGAAGAAATGGAAGCCGGCCGCCTGGAATGGGAGGAATATTCTCATTTCGGTATGATTTCCCGCCTGCAGGCGGGAGCCGCCGGCCTGCCTTTTATGCCCATGAATCAGAATGCCGCGCCCGACCTTGAAAAAAACAATCCCAACATTCGCCGTGTAAAAGATCCCTATTCTGGCAGAGAGGTGCTCACCGTGCCCGCTCTACACCCTGATGTGGGCATCATCCACGTCCAGCGCGCCGACAAGAATGGCAATGCACAGGTATGGGGTATCCTTGGTGAACAAAAAGAGGCCGCGTTCGCCTCGAAGGATGTCATCATCACCGCTGAAGAGATCGTCGATGAAGATGTGATCCGCTCCGATCCAAACCGCACCCTCATCCCCGGTTTGATTGTGAAAGCCGTGTGCCATGTTCCACACTGCGCCCATCCCTCCTACACCCAGGGATACTACGATCGTGACAATGTCTTTTATCTCAACTGGGATAAGATCAGCGAAAACCGCGATTCGGTCAATTCCTGGCTGGATGAATGGGTCTTTGGTGTTAAAAACGCCGCTGAGTACTGGGAAAAACTAGGACCTGAAACCCACGCCCGGCTGGCGGTAAAACCCAAATACGCCGCGCCAGTCAACTACGGAGATTACTAAATCAGGTGATAACGTATGAGTGAACTCACATACACTGCTTCAGAATTAATGTGCATTAATGCTGCCCGCCTGCTGCGTGACGGCGATGTGGTTTTCGTGGGTGTCGGCCTTCCTAACCTGGCATGCAACCTTGCCCGCCGTACGCATGCGCCCAACCTGCAGATGATCTACGAGGCCGGAGTGATCGGCGCGCGTCCAAACAGGCTTCCGTTATCCATCGGCGATCCCACACTGGTTAGCGGCGCCAGCTCGGTATGCAGCATGTTCGACATCTTTTCCCTCTATCTTCAACGCGGAAACGTCGATGTCGGGTTCCTTGGCGGTGCTCAAATTGACCGCTTTGGTAACATCAACGCCACGGTCATTGGTGATTATCAAAAACCAAAAGTCCGTCTGCCGGGCTCCGGCGGCTCCCAGGAAATTGCCGGGTGGGCTAACCGCTGTTTCATCATGACCCCCCATCAAAAACGGCGTTTTCCTGAGAAATGTGATTTCATCACTTCGGCTGGTTTTCTGAATGGCCGTGCCGAGCGTGAAGCCACAGGAGCTCGCGGCGGCGGACCTATGGTCATTGTCACCAACCTTGGCATCCTCGAACCAGATGAGAATGGCGAATTGATCCTTACCGCTCTGCATCCCGGTTGCACATATGACCAGGTAAAAGAAAACACCGGTTGGGCAATCCGCGCCGCTGAAACGGTTCGCACCACCGAACCTGTCACTGAGGTAGAATTAAAAATCCTGAGGGAAGAACTCGATCCCGATGGGGCTTACCTGAAAGGTTCGTAAGAGTAATCATGGCTTCTTCAAGAAACATCGAAGTGCTCACCACCGTTCCCTTCCCCGAAACGGTTATGCAGAAGATACGCGGTCTGACACCGCGCATCAAACTATCTTTTCATCCCGCTCAAAAAACTGAGGACATCCCCCAGGATGTCCTCAGAAAGGCGGAAGTTCTCTACACCGACATTCTTCTTCCAGATATCGAAGAGGTTCCTGGCCTGAAATGGATCCAGTTCCACTATGCCGGCATCGATTTTGTGCAGGGATCGAGTCTGCTGAAAAACAAAGATTTGAAGATCACATCCATGAGCGGGGCATCCGCCATTCAGGAGGGCGAATACATCCTGGGAATGCTGCTCGGATTGGGCCACCATTTGCCTGAGTTGGTTCTTAACCAGACGCGATCAGAATGGCCAGAGGACCGCTGGCAGCGATTTTCACCTGTTGAGGTTACCGGATCGACCGTCGGCCTCGTGGGTTATGGCAGCATCGCCAGGGAAGTCGCCCGGCTTCTCCAACCTTTCCATGTTACGATTCTCGCTGCCAAGAAAGACGTGATGCACCCCCAGGATGATGGATACATCGTGGAAGGCCACGGCGACCCCGAAGGCAACTTTTTCCACCGCCTGTATCCAATTGAAGCTTTAAAATCAATGCTTAAAACGTGTGATTTTGTGGTTGTCACCCTTCCGCTTACTCCGGCCACGACAGGAATTTTTGGTGAAGCCGAATTCAAGGCCATGAAACCTGGCGCGTTCTTGATTCACATCTCTCGTGGAGGAGTTGTAGACGAGAATGCTTTGCTGCAGGCGCTGACCGAAAAACGCATTGCAGGCGCAGCAGTCGATGTGTTCAGCCAGGAACCTTTGCCTCCCGATCATCCGTTGTGGAAGGCCCCCAACTTATTGATCACACCCCACGTTTCTGGCTTTAGCCCGAATTACAAAGAAAGAGCGGGCGAAATGTTTGTGGAAAACCTTAAACGCTACCTTCATGACGAACCCTTAATGAATTTGTATCACCTCGACCGTCACTATTGACACAAGTCTGGGTTTATATTAACGGTTTGCATTTTTTATTAATAGGGGATTGAATGATACTGAATGCACGTCCTGATGTTAGCGTTGTTTTCTTCGATCTTGGCTACACATTGATTAACTTTGAGGGGGATTTCCACCAGGTTCTATCAGATTCATATCTCGCCCTGGCTGAGTCACTCGTCCGTTCAGGTATCCAGATCGACCCGATGGTTTTCTCGAGAAAGTTTGAGCAAACGATTTCAGAATACTACCGAACACGTGAGATCGATCTCATCGAACGCCCGGTTGAAAGTTACTTAACCCAGACTCTTTGCGATTTTGGTTATGCATCTCTGCCTGATGAGATAATTCAAAAGGCTCTAACCGAAATGTACCAGTTTTCTGAATCCTGCTGGTACCTGGAACCAGACGCCATCACTACACTCAAAACGCTTAAGAGCAACAGCTACAGGCTTGGATTGATCACCAACGCCGCAAACGCACCTGATTCTAACCGCTTAATCGACAAATTCCAGCTGCGACATTTTTTCGAGGTGATATTGATCTCGGCAGAAGAAAAGATTCGCAAGCCTGATACACGCATCTATTCCCGCGCACTGCAAAGGATGGAAATCTCGCCCAACCAGGCTGTCATGGTAGGCGATACCCTCACCGCAGATATCCTTGGCGCACAAAATTCAGGCATGTACGGAATCTGGATCAAGCGCCGTGCAGATCGTCCTGAAAATCAAAATTTATTGACGACCATCCAGCCCAACGCTGTCATAAAAACCCTGGCCGAATTACCCGCTGTGCTGCAAACCCTGTCATAGAACACTGGTCGCCACAAATCACCGCCCAGCTGACAGTCCATCTGCAGCTTTTCTAGTTTTTCTCTTTTAGATAATTCATTGAGACCAGTAGTTCGCGGAATTTAGCGACGACTTTCGGGTCATATTCTTTTCCAGCGTTCTTCTCAATGTACTCCCAGGTGTCTTTATCGCTCCAGGCTTTGCGGTAGGGTCGGTCAGACCGCAGGGCATCCCAGCAATCCACAACTGCGAATATTCTGCCAGCCAAAGGAATCTCTTCACCCTGTAACCCTTCAGGATAACCAGATCCATCCCATTTTTCATGATGGCTGAACGGTATATCGATGGCATCCTGTAAGAATTCAATGGAACTGAGCAACTGTCTGGCATACACAGGATGCTTGCGCATGATTGCCCATTCATCCTCCGTCAGAGCTCCCTGCTTGAGGAGAATATGGTCGGGTATGCCCATCTTGCCGATATCATGCAGCAGCGCACCCCGCCTGACGTTTACCATCTCATCATCTTTAAGATCAAAGGCTGTAGCCAGTTGAACGGTCATATCTGCCACCCGTGCAGAATGCCCTTCCGTTTCGCCATCTCGTAATTCCAGGGCTCTTGCCCATCCCTCGATCGTCGCATCATATGCCCGTCGTAAATTGATGTTAGCCTGTTGAACCTCATCAAACAGAGTGGCGTTATCAATGGCGATGGCCGCCTGCCCGGCCATAGAATCAAGAAAACTCATCCATTCTGTATCCGTTGGCAGGGGTGTACGGCTGAATAATTCCAACACACCTTTCACAACACCCTTGGCGATCAATGGAATGCCAAGATAATCTGTAAAACCTTCCAGATGCATGTTCGGCGTCCGGAATTTGGAAAAAGGTGTAGCCAGGTCACTGGCCGCCACCATTTTTCTTTCCAGCGCAGCCTTGCCCGCGTACGACTCACCCAACCGCAAACGTGTGTTTTCGATGGCATGAGTGGAAAACCCGCTGCCAGCGGCATATTCCAGCAGTTGTGTTTTAGGGTTATAGAGCAGAATCGCTGCCGCATCCACAGACAACGTTAGCGTCTCTGTCAATGGTGTAAATTCATTGTGTGGAATCTTTAAGGTTCAAGGGTGTCAATGAACAGGCGCCAGAGTAAATGGCATGACCTCAGCCATCATCAAGGGTTGCGGCCCA
>DAOUGR010000016.1:0-242025 GCA_034429135.1 Anaerolineaceae bacterium
CGACTGAAAATCGAGTGGTTGATTCATACAGGCAAGCTCCCATCCATCAAATACAGGCCGTACCGCGGCCTGAAAGAAACGGTAACAGAATGGCTTGAATTATATCCCAGACTCAGCCCTCGAACCGAACTTTGCTTCAATCGCCGGGATATTTTCGCCGCACTTCCCGCAGAAAAGCCGGGGAATTCAAACCGCGTTCTAAGAGATAAGTCAGGTAATACTGCATCAGCGCTTCCATTTCTGGGCGCACAGCATCCGGCAGGCGTACGCGCGTGGCATCGGCATAGGAACTGCGCTGGTAGTGGCGCAGGTATTTTAGCACCTGCAACGAAACCGGCCGCGCCCCGGCAGCGTCAATGCCGCAGCGCGGGCAGGCCACCCCGCCCAACAGCGCCGAGAAGAACTGCGACTCTGGTTTGATTTCACTGCCGCATTGCACGCAGTGGAACAACTCCGGGCGAAATCCCAACAAATCCAGCAGGCGGATTTCATAATAGCGGATGGCCGGCACGGGATCATCCAGTGTGGCAACGCGTTCCAGCGCTTCGACGAACAGCCGGTAAAGCGAAGCGTGTTCGCCCTCTTCATAGGTAAAGCGGTCGAGCAGCTCGGCAACGTAGGCAGCATAGGCAGTGCGCTCCAGGTCTTCGCGCACCGGCAGGTAGGCATCCAGCGTTTCGGCCTGGGTCACGATCCAGATTTCCCGTCCGCGGGCCAGCAGCAGGGCCACGCGTGTAAACGGTTCGAGGTGTCCGGCTTTGCGTGAGCGTGGCCTGCGCGCACCCTTGGCCACCACGCGCAGCTTGCCCAGCTCGCGCGTGAAGATCGTCAGCAAGCGGTCGGCTTCGCCCCAATCGCTGTGCCGTAACACCACGGCTTCAACCCGCTGCGAGCGCGGCAGACTGCTCATCTACTGCTTTCGCTTACGCAACCAGACTTTCAGGGGTAAACGCTCCAGGGAGCATTTCGCGCACGGTCATTTCCATGGTCACATTGCCCTCCTGGTCAGCCACAATCACCACCGTATCCAGCCCAAACTCAGCCAGCACCTGGCGGCACGAACCGCACGGCGAACCGCCGTTGGCGGTCACCACGGCAATGGCCTCAAAGTTGCGCTCGCCTTCCGAAACCGCCTTGAAAACAGCCACCCGCTCAGCGCAAATCGTGGTCGGGTAGGCGGAATTTTCCACGTTAACTCCATCGTAAATTTTGCCGCTGTGCGTCAGCAAAGCTGCGCCGACGGCATAATGCGAATAGGGCGCATAGGCCCAACGGCGCGCATTTTGCGCCAGTTCGATCAACTTCCTGCGGGTGTCATCGTTTAGCATCATGTAACTTGCTCTCCTCCACCGGTTGTGCCTGCATGCGGCGCGCGCGCACCCGACGGATGCGCC
Organism: Anaerolineaceae bacterium; assembly: GCA_034429135.1. Lineage (GTDB taxonomy): Bacteria > Chloroflexota > Anaerolineae > Anaerolineales > Anaerolineaceae > UBA6107. Next base: position 1,395 of record DAOUGR010000016.1, read on the forward strand.
GGCCGGTGACCATTTCCACGGTTAATACCCAGCCCTCCACGCTCACCTGCTCGCCCTCCACAGGAACATGGCCCAACGTACCGTACAGGTAGCCGCCCACGGTATCCGCCAGATCTTTCGTCAGGTGTGTGCCAAGCAATTCATTCAGGTCGTCCAGGTCGGTGCGGCCGATAAACAGCATTTCGTCCGGGCTAATCTGCTGGAACAGAATATCCTCGCCCTGGTCGTACTCATCACGAATCTCACCGACGATCTCCTCAACAATGTCTTCCAGAGTCACCAGCCCGGCCATGCCGCCATATTCATCCACCACCACGGCAATGTGCACGCGCTTGGATTGCATTTCAGCCAGCAGATCATCCACCTTTTTGGATTCGGGCACAAAATAAGCCGGGCGCACGTAGGGACGGATGGTCTGCTCCTGGCCGCTCTCCAGGTGCAGGCGCAGTAAATCCTTGGCATACAGCATACCCACCACGTTGTCGATGCTTTCCTCGAACACCGGAATGCGCGAATGGCCCGAAGCCACCAGCGCGCGCGTGGCTTCCTGGATGGTTGTATCGCCCTCCAGCGCCAGCACCTCAATGCGCGGAACCATCACCTCGCGGCACAGCGTATCGCCAAAACGGAAGATGGAATAGATCATCTGGCGCTCGCCTTTTTCCAGGCTGCCGCCATCGGGCTGGCCGACTTCCACCCAGGTTTTCAGCTCATCGTCGGTCACAGTGCCAATTTGATGTGCCGCCAGGCGGGGCGAATTGCTGAAGGCCAACATCAGCGCGCCGACCGGTCGAAAAATTACATCGATTACGCCTGCAAGGCCTGTCAACCGCAGCGCCCAGGTTTCAGGGTTGCGCAGAGCAATCCCTTCCACCGCCGTTTCAATCAACGGCAATAGCAGCGCAGCGGCTGCGCTTGCCAAAATTGCATGGCCGCTCTTCAGCGGCACGACCAGGTGGGTTAGCTGCCAGATGATGCCCGCCAACAGCACAAAGTGAGTCAGCACTACCGAAAAGCGCAAGGTCATGCGCAGGCTGGGGCGTTCCAGCAATTTCAGGGTGCGCTCGCTGCCTTCATGATCTTCCTGAGAAGCCAGGTTCATCAATTGCGGCAGGCGCGCATTGACCAGCGAAACTCGTACCAGCGCGAACAACAGGTCCAACGCCAATACAACTCCCAGCACAAGCCAAACAATACTAACTTCGTCCATCCCGTCCCGTTTCTCTGGTCCGTTCGCCCTTGAGCAGGGTAAACGGCGCCAAATGCGTGCCGGCTGCCACATCGGCATCTTCCACCATCACGGCGGCCAGCGTGCAGCCCGCACCGACCTGACTGTTCACAATAGTTGTATTGGGCCCCAACACGCAATTCGGCCCGACCTGCGTGGTTCCGCGCAGCCAGGTGTTGGGGTGAATCACCGTATCGCGTCCGATTTGGACGTCCGGCTCAATATACGTCGCCGCAGGGTCGGTCATGGTCACACCGGCCAGCATCCAGGCCTCGTTGATGCGGCGTCGCAGGATCGTTTCGACTTCCGAAAGGTGCACGCGCGTGTTGACCCCCACCGCTTCGGTCGTATCAGGAGTGCAATAGGCACGTACCGGCAAACCGTCGGTCACGGCAATCTCCACCACGTCGGTCAGGTAATACTCGCCCTTGGGTGACATGCGCACACGCCGCAACGCAGGCCACAGCCATTCTGCGCGGAAGACAAAGGCGCTGGCGTTCAGCTCGCGCACAGCAAGCTGCTCGGGGGTGGCCACCGCCTCTTCCACGATCGCCGTGACGTTGCCGTCCGAACCGCGGATCACGCGGCCAAAGCCGTGCGGATCGTCCAATACAACGCTCAGCATGGTGATCGGCCCAGGGTTTTCCAGTTGCATCGCCACCAGGCGGCGCAGGGTTTCGCTCTTCAGCAGCGGCATGTCCGCATAAGTGACGAGAATCAGGCCGGTTTCATGTCCCAGCAAATCCTCGGCAGCCTGCACGGCATTGGCCGTGCCAAGTTGTTTTTCCTGCAGCGCAAAGCGCGCCGCGCTGCCCACCGCCCTGCGCACCGAATCCTCGCCGTGCCCCACCACCACCACTGGCGGCTCGTCTGCCAGCGCGGCGGCAGCCGCAAGCGCGTGCATCACCAGCGGCTTGCCGGCCAGCGGATGCAGCATCTTGGGTAAATCCGACTTCATGCGCGTGCCGTGCCCGGCGGCCAGGATTACACTCGAAATCTTCATGCGGTCACTCCAGGTGCTTTAAGCATAAACGAGCCTCCGCGCCGCTTTCACCGCCGCGTCAGGCCCGTTTGCGCCGTTCTGAGCTTGAATGTCATCCTCCAACAAAACCGGTCCATCAGGCTGGGGCACCTGGACTCGAACCAAGATCCACAGATCCAAAGTCTGGTGTGCTGCCGTTGCACCACGCCCCAACGGGGTAGATTCTATCACAGAAATTGTAGTTTTCCAGGTTGAGTCTGCCTAATGTGTTCATTCTCTTCGAAATTAATTATTTCGAGAAATAAATATCAAATAATACGATCCAGCTTTAAAATTAAAGTATCCTGGTTGGGTCAATGGTAATATCCACGGTCATCCCAGTAGGAATCCAGGTTTTCAATGGATGCTGGACCAGTAACATCCGCGGATCAGGGCCTCTGACCAGAATTTGCCAGCGGTAATACCCGGCCCGTCGCTGATAGAAACAGGGTACAGGGCCAATTAATGAGGTAGATGGCATCTTCTCAGATTCGATCCAATAGGTTAACTGCTCACCGGCAGCAAGGGCAGCCTGTTGAGTCTGAATCGGATTGGTATGGTTGAATTCAATTTTCATTAATCGAGAATAAGGAGGATATCCTGTTCGCTCGCGATAAGACAATTCTTTCAAGTAAAACCCTTCAGCATCATAAGCCGCGGCCGAAGTGATCGCGTAATGCTCAGGGTGAAAAGTTTGAAAGATCACTTTTCCACCACGCCCGCTGCGCCCGGCTCTGCCTGCCACCTGGGTCAAGAGTTGGTAGGTGCGTTCTGCAGCTCTGAAGTCAGGTAAGTTCAGGCTGGTATCCGCAAGAACGGCTCCCACCAGAGTGACATAAGGCAGGTCGTGTCCTTTGGCAATCATCTGGGTGCCCACCAGGATATCAGCCCTGTGCTGAAGAAAATGGTCGAGAATGAGATCATGTGCACCCTTATAGCGGGAGGTATCCGCATCCCAGCGCAGCACTCTTGCCTCTGGAAACAACTCGCAAGTCAGCCGTTCCAGACTTTCGGTTCCCAATCCAAATTGTCGAATCCGTGTTCCTCCACAATCTGGACATTTTTTTGGCATTAATCTACGGTAATTGCATATGTGGCAGAGTAATGAATTCTCATCCGTATGATATGTAAGTTGAGTATCGCACCGCGGGCAGCGTAAGACATAACCACAATCCCGGCAAAATACGTAAGAAGCACTCCCCCGTCGGTTGAGAAAGAGGATTGCCTGTTCTCCGCGTTCTAGCACATTCTTGATCTCTCTTTGCAAACTGTAACTCAGGGGTGAGCGATTACCAGCCGCAAGTTCCCTGCGCATGTCTACGACTTCAATTTCTGGCAGGGTGGAATATTGGGGCGCACTCAAATTTACTGAAGATCGTTCTTGATGCGCGAGAATCCGGTTGGGAAGCCGCAGGATATTCCAGCCGCGCTCGTTGAATTGATACATGGTTTCCACTTCGGGTGTGGCACTACCAAGCAGTAAAGCTGCGCCAGTGATGCAGCTCAGTGCATACGCAGTTGCCAGAGTATGATAATGTGGATGGAAATCCTCCTGGTGATATGAAGAATCGTGACATTCGTCGATGACAATCAGGCCGATCTCGGGCAAAGGCGAAAACAACGCGCTGCGCGCGCCAACCACAACAGGAAGCTGCCCCCCACGGATACGACGCCAGGTATCATAACGCTCACCTGTTGAGAGCCGGGAGTGAACCAGACCCACTTTACCCGGAAACCTGCTAAAAAATCGTTTTACGGTCTGAGGCGTCAGCGAAATCTCTGGAACCAGGATGATCACCCCCTTACCAGTCTTTAGCGTTTCAGCAGCAGCTCTCAGGTAGATTTCGGTCTTTCCGGAACCCGTTACTCCCACAAGCAGGCTCGGCTTTCGCAGAGAAATATCAGCGATCTGTCTTTCAATCTGTTCATAAACCTTTTGTTGATCAGAGGTTAAAACAGGAGGTTCATTCAACACTGGCGTCATTTGCTCCAGCGGGTCGCGCCATCCCTCATTTTCTCCTAGAATCACCAGACCTTTTTTAGCCAGAACAGTCAGATCGGCAGCAGTTGCACCCGTCTCGGTGTAGATCAAGGCAACCTCTACCGGCATGGATTGCGCTTCGAGTAACTCCAGGACCGCTTTTCTACGAAAAAACGCGGCTGACTCGCGGCCCAATGTTTTTTCAAGGTTTCCCCGCCAGTCGCTGGGAGCGGAAAATTGTGCGGTTCGAATGTATCTGGGTTTTACCTGAATGGGTGAGAGAATTGGTTTTGATTTCACCAGACCGCGCTTCACAAGACCGGGTACAGCCTCACGCCAGGCCATTCGCGAGAGCTCACGATCGAGTTGTCTGCCGTGCAGGTCACCTCGCTTATGAAGAATTTTCAAGATTTTTTGCTGTGCTATCGATAACCCTTCTGGAATGTCGGTTGAACAAAGTTGCAGCAGGATGTCTGTATGCTGGCTCAGCCCTACCGGCAACATCATATCCAGGCACTCAGCCAGGGTTGAAAAGTTCTCTTGCGCAAGCCATTCTGCCAGTTCCATTTGATATGGGGTGATGACCCGATCGCTCTCTACCACCGCTTCGATCGGTTTCGTTTCTGCCACCGCTGGTTCATCAATCAGCTGCACAACGATCCCCTGAGCAATTTGCCTGCCAAAAGGAACATTCACCAGACTGCCAGCATGAATGAAGCCATCGAATTCTTCTGGAATGGAATAATCAAAAAGCCCCGTCAGTTGGGGGATGTTTATGGAAACGCGGGCATAACGGGGCATCTATTTATTCCTGTCAATTTTATCGGGTAACCGCCAGCGCTCCGTACCCTACCACACGGCTAGAGTCACCTGAAGCATCTGCTGAAGTGCTGTGATGCAGCAAGGTAACTCTTTCAGCGCCCAGAAAACGTGCGGTCCAGAGCATAAGCGCAACAGCACCAGCGCCACAGGCGAAACCCGTCCCGCTTCGTTCAGCCTTCAATACGCCTTCAGGAGAAAAAGACGTCATCTGCTTGAGCATGACAGCATCAAGCTCTTTCGCTTCGGATTCTTTGTAAAAATGAGACAGATCAGTACTGGCCACCAGCAAAACTTTTTTGCCCTCCAACCCCTCGGCGATTGCTTCAGCAGCGAGTTTTAATGTATAAGGATCATGCGTACGCACCATAACTGGCAACAGCCAGAATGGATTTACCAGTGCCTGTTGCAAAAAAGGAAGTTGAATCTCAAGAGAATGCTCCCGGTCATTAGCAATGTGCTGCAAGCTGACACCAGCCCTCTCCTCGATCTTTTTTGAAACGAGATCGACCAACCCATGATCGATCTTTACCGGCCCCAGAGGTGTGCCATACGCTTCATGGGCGCTGGTCATCAGGTCATAAGGCAGGTAATCATGCAGCGGAGAAAAGACAGCGCAGCCTTCATATACTTTTCCTTGTACACTTCGATATGCGTACCCGGCGGTAACCCCCGAGTAGAAATAACCGGCATGCGGAGCAATCAAACCAATCACATCGCCAGTCACGTTTGGCAGAACTGCTCCATCGATATATCCTCTGATTTCCGCAACCAGTCTTTCAGCATTTGCCGGATACCAGGAACCGGCAATTGGAGACGGACGAATTGGATTAATCGTGCTCATATTTTCCTCACAGGTATTTCTATTATACAGTTGCGCCAGCCCGGAAAAAACAAATTCCCGGGTCATACTATCTGACACCGGGAATCAATTTGATTTGGCAAAACTAGTGAATCAGGTAATCCCAGGGATTAACTGCACCGTAGTTCTCGTGTCGTAGTTCAAAATGCAAATGTGGTCCGGTTGAGTTACCGGTCGAGCCCATCGTGCCAATCATTTCACCCTGGTCAACATTTTCACCGCAATACTTGGCAAAGGTATCCAGATGAGCATACACCGATTGCCAGCCGTTACCGTGGTCGATCACAATCAGATTGCCGTATCCATTTTCGTTCCAGTTGGAATAGACGATCACACCCGCATCTGCGGCATAGATCGGATTTCCGATGGCACCAGCAATATCAATCGCCCGGTGGTTGGTGGATGGGTCATAATCATAGCCCGAGAGATAGGTTTCAGTCGTTGGCCAGACGAATGTGCCGTAGCCAATATACCCCGAAGTGATCACACCACAGGCGCTTCCAGAGATGGATGAAGTAGCAGGTTTATCACGCGTATATTTCGGCAGCCAATCTGTAAACTCACCCACCCCGCCGGGGATAAAAATAAACGTTCCAGCCGGAATATTCGGTAACGAAAGATCACCGATTGTATTGCGGTCAAGGTTGTTGGAAGGCCAGTCGAGAATTACATCTGGTGTCACGTTGTAGAACTTTGAAACGCCATTCAACCCGTCACCGGTGTTCCATTGATAGATCGCGCCGTCTATGGGTGGAATCAATATTTCAACACCCGGGAAAATGTTCTCGGGATTATCACCAAGAATATGGCGATTACTCCACAGGAGGGATTGAGGTTGAAGACCAAATTTTTCGGCAATCCCAAACAATGTATCGCCAGAAACGATGGTGTACTTCGTAATTTCTGTGCGCGGTTCAGCCGGCCGGTCAGTGTGTGGTTGAGCCAGACGGCCTATTCCAAAACTGCTGGTAAGGACTGGAACGTTTTCAAGGTTCACAACCGAGATCGGCGCAATTTGGGTAGGTGTGGGAGTGTTCTCGTATGCCCCGCCTTTCCCCTGAGCCTGAAGATAAAATTTGCTCATTACCCAAATCACAAATACAACCAGCACCACCGATACGACAGCAGTCGCTGCTCGCAGAGAGACTTCGCCCAAGCCTAAATGCATGATGCGGTTCCAAAGTTTCTCGGCCGGTGATCTTGGGTCAAGATTTTCGTCAGTATATTCGGTTTTTAAAGCCCCTTCTTCGCGATCTTTTTGAAGAGGTGGCTGTGGATTTTCTATCATTCTATAAATACCTCGAAAAAAAATCATAACACGTAGACCGGAGGCGGTCAAGTTCTCAAAATTCCGACGAAAACAGGCTAAATGACACAAAGAAGATATGAAACCGTGCTGAAGGAATGATCGAGTTAATATGTTAAAATACAGCCATTCCTTTATTTTGAGAGGTGCTTATGTCAGAGCCCATTCTTGTTGCCGCTGCCTGGCCTTACGCAAACGCCGAGATCCATGTTGGAAACATGACCGGATCGTACCTTCCCGCAGATATTTTCGCACGCTATCAAAGGCTGCGTGGCAGAGATGTGCTCATGGTCTCTGGATCAGACAGTCACGGAACACCCATCACTGTACGCGCTGATGTTGAAAAAAGCACCCCTTATGATGTTTACCAACGATATCACGCAGGCTTTCTGGAGATTTTCCAGAAACTCGGGCTGTCATATGACCTTTTTACCAGCACCCACACCGAGAATCATAAACACGTTGCCAGCAGCATGTTCATGGCGCTGAAAGAAAATGGTTTTCTCTACAAAGAAAAACAAATGCAATGGTACTCCACCAGCCAGAATCGGTTTTTACCCGACCGCTATGTAGAGGGAACCTGTTATATCTGCGGTTATGAAGGTGCCCGCAGTGATCAATGCGACAAATGCGGCAACATGCTGGAAGCAGAAAAGTTAATCAACCCCAAGTCTAAGATCGACGGATCAACGCCAGAGTTGCGCAGCACTGAACATTACTTCCTTGATTTAAGCCGTCTTCAAGACCTTGTGATCCATTTCTTGAAAATGCGCGAGTCATACTGGCGCCCCAGCGTATTAAGGCAATCGCTCGGTCAGATTCTTACAGACGGTTTGCGGGGCAGGCCCATCACCCGCGACCTCGATTGGGGCATTCACCTGCCGCAGGAAATCCAGCAGGAAGGGAAAGAATGGGAAAACAAATGCCTGTACGTGTGGTTCGAAGCGGTTGTAGGATACCTTTCTGCCTCACTGGAGTGGAGCCAACTCACCGGCGATAAAGATGCATGGCGCAAATGGTGGCAGGATCTGAACGCACGCGCCTACTATTTCATAGGCAAGGATAATATTCCTTTCCATGCGATTATTTGGCCAGCTGAATTGATTGGTGCAGGCGAGCAGTTAGATAAAAACCTTGGCAGTCAAAAACCAGTTACGATGGTACTACCATACGATGTGCCCGCAAATGAATTTATGAACCTCGAGGGACAAAAAATATCCGGCAGTCGAAACTGGGCGGTTTGGGTTTCTGATTTCTTGTCGCGTTACGATCCTGACCCCCTGCGGTATTACCTGACTGTAAACATGCCAGAAAGTAAGGATACCGACTGGGACTGGGACGATTTCTATCATCGCAATAATGACGAACTGGTGGCCACCTGGGGAAACCTGGCCAATCGCGTTCTGGCGTTTGCTTACAAACACTGGGAAGGTGTGGTTCCAGAACCCGGTCAATTAACGAGCCTCGACCTGGATTTATTGAGCGAAGTAGAAGCTGGGTTCAACACGGTTGGTCAAGAGATCGACGCGGTCAGACTGCGCGCAGCGCTGGCTGAAGCCATGCGCATCGCCTCCGAAGTCAACAAATACCTCGATATCACAGCCCCTTGGCAAGCCGTGAAAACAGATAAAGCGGCCGCGGGCAGAGCTATCTATACCGCGATGAAAGCCATTGACTCACTGAAGACCCTTCTGGCCCCATTCTTACCATTCACCAGTCAGCGGTTGAATGAATTTTTGGGATATTCGGGAAATTTGTTCGGCACGCAGTCGACAGAAACCATTGAGGATGAGCTTGGTGAACACACAGTCTTAAGATATGACCCCTCTTCTGCTACTGGCAAATGGGAGCCAAGTCAGCTCAAACCAGGCCAGCGTTTTCTGCAGCCTCAGCCACTTTTTAGAAAACTTGACGCCAGGATTGTTGAAGAAGAGCGCAGCAAACTTGGAAAACCCAGAGATTAATTCGCAAAAAAATCCGGATGAAAGACCCGGATTTTTTATTGCTGAACATTGCCCCAAAAAGAACACCGCACCCAATTGGGAAGAGCCTTCAAGAGAGGCATCATAACTCTTTCAGCCCGCTGTGTGAATCCTTCGTTGGTGTTATATATTTCGCCCCCAGTTTCACTGACCAGATCACTTACACCACGGAGGATCAGCAATCTGGTGCGATTGCGCTGTGCCGTCCATGAAATAGCACCCGATTCCCAATCCGCCGCAACTGCATTGTATTCATCACGCAATCTGAAAATCAGATCCGGGTCAATATCCTGATCTGCCGAGACAATGCGCCCCATCTGAACCTTCTGCGGATATGGTTCACACAGGTAGGAAAGATCAATGTGAGTCGTGTAATCACGAATTGCCTGGATTGGGTCTCCCATACGTTCGTAAATATCGTAGATGATGGTTTCATCCACAAGGATGATGTCTCCACATTTGATCCTCCCGGATAAGCCACCACATGTGCCGATATTGATCAACAATTTCGGATGCCAGGTATCGATTACATACTGGGTACTCGCAGCAGCTGATACCTTACCCCAGCCACCATAAAACATGACACTATGTCTGCCAGCCAGAGTGGTAAAAAAGTAGGCGCCAAAAGGTGACACCTGTACCGTAGGATCACGGTAATAGGTCAGCACCGTCCTCCATTCTGCAATTGCAGAGATCAAGACTACAATTTCCGCTCCAAATTCTCCCGTATTTGATTCTTTCATTTCAATTCCCACCTTTTAATCACAAAATTGATTCGCAATGACTGAGCTTCAATTTGGATTTATGTTTCACAAATGATAAAAGGTTTTAAATAACCAAGACATATATTTAAATTAGCAAGGTTTAATTAAGGAAAGACAACATCTGGTAGAGCGATCATTTTGCTCTTTTTACACGATCATGACAAGTCTTGTTTTTTTAATTATAAAAAATGCAGACTCAATTAGTAAACAAAGAACATTATATTACGGTTAATTGACCATTTTATAATATTTTTTTTCGGAATCTTATATGATTTTTTTTACGAACTCAAACGATAAAAATCATTTGGGAGAAAAGCAAGTGGGGTTTTGTGTCTATGGAGACACTTGATCGTCTGTTATGTTATATTGGATTGTATTTTGTTATTATTTAAGAAAATTTATGTATGTGTAGGTTAATTTTATGATGCGAATTGCTCAGTGTTCTGAAAGTTTCTTACCCGTGGTTGATGGGGTTGGAAGGGTTGTTTTTCAGTATGCCACTTCTCTTTCCCTTTCTGGAAATGAGTGCTATGTTATCACACCGCTCAACAATACTGGATACCGCGGTCAATATCCCTTCGAAATTGTTGACTTTATCAGTGTCAAACTGCCCACTGCGCCACAATATCACACCGGCATTGCTCCTCTTGATCTTCATTATGCCGAACGAATATCGCATATTTCACTCGATTTGATTCATGCTCACGCCCCAGGTTTCGCAGGCATTGAAGCATTCCGGCTGGCAGAAAAATTAAACATCCCCCTGGTAGGAACCTTTCACTCCAAATATTACGATGATTTCTTGCGTGTGACTCACAGCGATGTCTTGGCATCACTGGGTTCGCGTTACGTGGCTGAATTCTATGAACTTTGTGACGAAGTCTGGACGGTCAGTGAAGACGCAGTTGAGACCCTCTATTCTTATGGCTACAAAGGCGAAGTGACTGTTGTTCAAAATGGCACAGAGATTCGTACTCCCAATCCAAAGTTCGAAGCTGCTGCGAGAGAAGAATTCAACCTTGGAAATGACCCGATTCTGCTTTACGTCGGCCAGATGGATTTCAAAAAGAACCTGCGGAGAACCATAGAAGCTGCGGCGCTCTTAAGAAACCGTGGATATGCCTTTCAACTGGTGCTGACTGGACAGGGACGAGACCTTAAAGCACTTCAAAAAATGGCAGACGATCTTGGATTGGATAATGTGATTTTTACCGGTCACATCACTGACCGCGACTTACTTGATGGCCTTTACATGGCTTCATCTTTATTTGTTTTTCCTTCACTCTACGACACCGCTGGCTTGGTGGTACGAGAGGCCTCAGTAATGGGCACCCCTTCGGTTGTGGTAAAAGGTACCGCGCCAGCCGAGGTCATTCGTGATGGCGTGAATGGCCTGCTCTGCGAGGACAACACAGAGAGTCTGAGCAACACCATTGAACATTACCTCTTCCGCTTAAGCGATCAAGAACGACTGAACATTCGTTCACAGGCGCAAACGAGCATTCCTCTTCCCTGGGAGACAGTTATGAAAGAAGTGGAAGTTCGATATCAGGCGCTTATTGCGCGGGGTAAATCAAAACGAAAACGAAGGCTTAAAGACCTCATCCAATAATCTTTATCCCGGTAGGGCCAACCATGTTACCTGGTTAAAACGCATATCCCAGGTGTGAATAGAGAAACAACTCCTTTTCATTGAGGAGTTGTTTTCTTAACAATGCTTTTATCCATTTTTATTCGGGATGATCACCCAGATATTTCGTTATCAAGAAATAGTCTCTGGTGGAAGTTTCCCGATAAGGTACTTCTTCACCAAAGTCAAAGCCATGCGGGCAGCTGAACGTTTAACCTGAATTCGGTCTCCATCCCAGATAAACCGCCACGCCCAATCGCCATCCTTGGTGCTCATACCCAACCATACGGTACCAACAGGTTTCCCGGGCAAGCCACCACCCGGCCCCGCAATCCCGCTGATGGAAACCCCAATGATCGAATCCAGAGGAAACCCGCCTACTAGTGATTGGCGCACACCACTTGCCATCTCAAGCACGGTTTCACGGCTTACCGCACCGTGCTTCATCAGCGTTTCATGCTTCACACCAAGAAGAGCTTCTTTGGCTTCATATGCATACGCAGTCACGCTTCCCAGATAATAATCAGACGAACCGGGTATATTGGTGATCATGTTCCCTACCAGACCACCCGTGCAAGATTCAGCCAACACAAGTTTCATTTCATGCGCTTTTAAGATATCACCAACCTGTTTTTCGAGAGGTATTCTCTTCAAAGGTCCTCCATTATCTTTTTTGATGACTTTGCCAGCACTTTCGTTATGATCGGCAACAAGTTTTTGCAAGCACGTACAAAGACAAGCGAGAATAACAGAATCCAGATGTGCCAGATTTTCTGATCAGTTCCTTATTGATCACATACTGAAGAAATTTGATACGCTTCGATATCTTTCAATGCGCTACGCGAAGAGACATCGAACTGTACCCCGCACAGATCTGACCGCGAAATAATCACTTTCACATGATAAAACAGGGGAAGGACGGGCACCTCGTCAGCTAAAATTTCTTGAACTTTTTTTGCACTGGCTGTAAACAAATCCTTATCGAGCCCGGCCGAAAGGGATTGTGCACACACAGTATCGTATTCTTCATTTGAATACCCCGTAAGGTTTACACCGCCGTATTTCGTTCCAAGCCAATCGTTTTTCTCGGTTGGAATTTCGGAAGACGAATAGAGAAAACAAGGGGGCTGTCGGCCGGTAGACCAGGCCAGTTCCGCCAGATCAAAATTGCGGCCGAACACCAGGCTGTTTGACCCCGAAGCGTACATGTCATCCACGTTCAGGTAGGTGCGATTTACACTGACACCGCATTCAGCCAGAGAATTGATCACAATATCCGAAACATTGGAATGCAGTTGACTTTCAGTCAGGTAGTAATTGATAATGAATTCCGTGCCCCAGGTCACGTTAGGAACGTTTTCAGCAACGCGTAGTGTAGATGGATTATCGTCAGCATCTACCCAACCTGCTTCTTCAAGCAACTGGTTTCCCAGAATGGGATCATGCACATAAGAAGTCAGGTTTTTGGCTGCGTAAGGGTGTGTCGGAGGAAGATACGAATCAGGTACTGTCGACTGGCTAAACAAAATTTCGCTGGCGATTTTTTCTCGATCGATACAGTATGCAAATGCCTGTCGTACCCTGACATCACTAAAGAAATCTTGTCGGTCTTCGTATGGATTATAGACATCATCGTATGACGCAGGTTTGATGCCAAAATTTAGACCTTCCCATTCAGGCCCCATACCAAAATAGGCTTTTAGTTTTCCTGAAAGTTCAAGTTCGCGAATGGAACGAATCTGTGATTCAAGGGCGACCGAAGTATCGATGATATCGCATTCACCGGTAACCATTGATGACAGATCAGCTTCAGGAACTGTGTTGATAAATCGATAAACGACAACATCAAAAAACGGCAGCCCTTCACTACTTCGAAAGTAAAACGGATTTTTCGTCAAACGAATGTGATCGCCAGCAACCCATTCATCGATTTGGTATGGTCCCCACCCAATTGGCGTTCTGGTTGCAAGGTCATTTGTTTTCAACTGTTCAGCGGTGAAGTTTCCAAGGATATGCTTTGGCAGAGGTGACCAGAAGAAAGCAGATGGGTTTAATGTAAGGTAACCGGGTTTTCCCACCCATTCAACTGTGTGAGCATCCAATGCTGTATAAGAAGATGTGCGTTTGATGTTGATTTTTGTAACCTTCGTATCAGGGTCTGCGCTGATTTGATACGAAAAGACCGAATCTTCAGCGGTCAACGGCTGACCATCTGACCATTTGACCGAATCAAGGATTTGAAATTTGACCACCATTTGTGTCAGGTTCAGTGGTGAAACTCCATCCCATTCAGTGGCACACTCAGCTGATGTACATCCATCTGCGAATACTTTCACTCCCTTTTCAAGCGCCACGATATCCCCTTCGATATTCGCCACAGCATCACCCGCCGTAACGGGTACAGATTGCAACGAAACTCCATCACCATCCAGTGAGGGTAGTTCTTTTAGAATAACAGCAGACGGTTCAAAATTTTCTGTGTCGATTGGACCATCGTAGATGGCTTCAAGAACACTCCACATGGCAACCGATGAATTGTTATAAAGATACAGGCTTTCAGGTTCTTCTCCTATGCACACCACAAGTGTCTTTTGGGGCTCTGGGGTGGGGGTAGAAGTCGCTTCGGGTGTTTCTGATACCCTGGTTGAAGGTACCGGTTTTGCTTCACCGCAAGCAGATAAGAGGAGAGCTGTAATAAAAATCGTTACAGCTGCCAATCGAATGGTATGGTTTTGAATTCCCATTGTTCTTCCTTTGGTTTTACATGTCCATTGTTTTGGTAATTATAAAGCATTGTCTCAAGATAAAAAACCGACCCCTTTATGGGGTCGGTGTAATTAATTAACTGGAAAATTAAGATTTTCCGCGCATTCTCGGATCCAGCACATCGCGCATGGCATCGCCAACCAGGTTCCAACCCATGACAAAGAACATGAGGGTAAGGCCAGGCCAGACAACAATGTACCAGTAATCGCCAAGGCTGGTGATCCAGTTACGGGCAAAGCTCAGTACCTGTCCCCAGTCAGCGTACCCGATCTCGGTACCGATTCCAAGGAAGGAAAGAGCGGCAAAACTGAGAACAACATCACCGATACCGAGTGAAGCCAGCACCAGCGTGGGGAAGATGGCATTGGGGATGATGTGTTTGAATAAGATACGTCCATCCTTCACACCGGCCACACGGGCAGCCAGAACAAAATCACGTTGTTTGACTGAAAGGATATCCGCACGAATCACGCGTGAATACCCCATCCAGCCAAACGTGATCAAGGCCAGCGTGGCAGGTATCAAGCTCCTTCCGATCATGGGTGTCAATACGGCAGCCATAATCAAGGCCATCATGATAAATGGAATGGTCATAAAGATATCCACAATGCGCATGAGAATGTTATCGACAATACCGCCATAATACGCTGAAATTGATCCAATGATGACGCCAATCAAGAAAGTGGCCACAACCACGATGAAACCGGTTTTAAAGGCAGTGCGGGTTCCCCAGATAATGCCATAAAAAATGTCATATTGACCCTGGGCGGTGCCCAGCAAATGAACCCATTCGTCTTTTCCAGTAACGGCCTTATACCAGAACGGAATCTCAGGCACGTTCTTTTTCCATACAGTTCCCATGGGTTTGGGTTCGCCGCCAAAACCGTCTCTTGGAATCTTATAGGGGTCTTTCCCTACTGGCGGGGCAATGACAGGAGCAAAGATCGCAATCAGCACAAAAATTCCAATCAAGATAAAGCCCAGAATGGAGGCTGGAGTTTTTAAAAGGCCTTTTACAATGCGGTAATTCTCAGGACCCAAAATTCGTTCAACACGACCAATTTTGCGGTCTGGAAGGACCTCTTTCAATAATGAATTGTCAGCACTGGGTGAGGTAAGTGTTGTCATATTCTTTCTCCTTAATCCAAGCGTACGCGAGGATCAATCACTCCGTAGAGGATATCAACAATCAGGTTTGCTACGATCAAGATGAAACCGTTGAAAACCGCAAAACCCAACACGGTTACAACATCCAATTGTTGAGCTGCGTTAGCGGCCGCTTGACCAATTCCTGGGTAGTTGAACACCGTCTCGGTGATGACTACACCTCCCAACAAACCAACGACCTGCATGCCAGCCAGGGTGACGATAGTTAGCATCGCGTTCGGCCGGGCATGTTTATTGATCACGGTCTTCTCTGATAATCCTTTTGCGCGTGCGGTAATTACATATTCCATACGTAGCGTTTCAAGCATGGAAGAACGAGTAACACGCACAAAAGTTGCCCAGTTGATGTATGAGAGTGTCAGGATCGGTAAGATCATGTGCCTGATTGCATCCCAGAACACATCGAACCTTCCGTTTAGTAACGCGTCAATGGTTAACAGGTGCGTGTATTGTTTCAACTGGCCAGAGAAGATCAGTTGACTGACCCAATCCGACATTTTTCCCGGCGGAAACCACCCTAATTTGGCATAGAACAGGATCAAGACCAGCAAGCCAAATACGAAAGTGGGGAATGAGGTACCGACGATGCTAAAAATACGGGCTGCCTGGTCGATAAATCCATTCTGATGGACGGCAGCTTTAACTCCGAGCCAGATACCCACAGAAAGCATCGGGAACACGGTCCAAATTGCCAGATCAACTGTATTGGGGAATCTGTTTTTGATCATATCGATGACAGGCTGAGAACCGGTGCGCGAGTAACCGAAATCACCATAGATGATGCCGCCTGTTCGGACGCCTGTTGCGGGATCTACATGTCCGACGAGCCAGCGGTAGTACTGTTCGTATATCGGTTGATCTAATCCGTATTTCTTAATGATGCCTTCGATCTGTTTCTCGTTCTTAGGAAAGTCCTTCACATATAAAGCAGACCGCTCTACCGGTTCCAAAAACTGGAGCATAGCGAAGATGATCACTGTTACTCCAAAAAGCAGGACTGGTACAAGAAGC
This sequence comes from Anaerolineaceae bacterium, assembly GCA_034429135.1. GTDB lineage: Bacteria > Chloroflexota > Anaerolineae > Anaerolineales > Anaerolineaceae > UBA6107. The sequence goes on from DAOUGR010000016.1 coordinate 17,932, forward strand.
AAGCGGCGAATAATATAATTGGTCATCTGAACACCTCATTTTAGTTTCACCAACCGGCATACCCCGAAATCCTTTTCGAGATATGCCGCCGAGTAAAACTTCGGGGGCTTCATGCGGGAGCCTTTTCAGGCCCCCGCATGATCAAATCAAAGAACCAGGAGTATCCTACTCAATCAAGAAGTTGAAGAGGATAACATCCTGCTGCAAGCCTGGGCGTCCGTAGTACAGGCGCAGAGGCTGATTGCTGGGGGTATCGCAAAGCGTGAATCTTTCGAGACCGAGTTTGTCGGTATCGACTGCGCAGACAGGCTGTGCCTCTTTGTAGGTATTGGCTTCGGCATCATAGATCCTAGCCTCACCCACAAGCGGGTCAACCTGGGCGCGGTATTCAGCGGGGACAACAATGGCGTCGGCTTCGCCGGCCTGCAGCATCGCGAAGCGGGTACCAAACTCGCCGACTTCGACGATCTTTACATACTGCAGTTTGGCAGGTTCGCGCCAGTAATTGTCGTTGCGAACCAAGACAACTTCCTGTCCATTGGTCCAGTGATCCAGTTTGAAGGGACCGGTACCGTTCATGATGGCGGTGAAGGGATCCTCGGCAGAGGTCATACCATAGTAATTCTGCCAGGTATCGCAGGAACCATCCCAGCCACCATTTTCGATAACCCATTCCTTATCCATGATGGAACCCCAACCATTGGCGATGGTCGCCAGGAAGGGACCCCAGGCCTGGGCAAGGGTCATGGTCACGGTGCCAGCGGCGTCGTCAGCCACGATTGCGGCCTGAACTTTTTCGCAGGCAGCCTTGAGGACAGCGGGGTCGTTCTTCAACAGGGTTTCCTTGTCATCAGCAGAAGCGCCACCATCAACAATCATGGTGATGTCATCATTGCCAACACCGAGGAAGGGCTCAGCAAGTAACCACTGCGGGGAGGAATATCCACCCTGCAGCAAACCGCGCTGGAAGGAATAAGCCACATCTGACGGGGTCAGATCGCCACCTTCATGGAACTTGACACCCTGGCGGATGTTGAAGGTCCAGACAGTGCCGTCATCTGAAACGGTCCAGGATTCTGCCAATTGCGGTACGAATTTATCAGTGGCTTCACCATCATAGAACACCAGGGTTTCGTAGACGTTCTGGATGATTTCGCCAGAGGCGGTATCGTAGGCAAGAGCAGGATCGAAGGTGTCAGGTCCACCAGTGATGGTCACATAGGTGAAGGTGGTGTCATCAGGTGAGCCGCTCTTCGAGATTGGGTAGTAGTAGATGTTTGAGAAGATCGGGTTCATGACACGGCCAGAAACCCACTTCTGCTCGTAACCATGGGAGGTGGCGAGAACAACGGGCAGACCAGGAACCTGATCATAGTACAACTGGTTGAACTGCTGATAAACAGCATGGCGGGCATCCTGGTCAACCAGAGTTACACCCTGATCCAATAAGGCTTTGAATTGGGCTTTCAGGTCAGCGGGCATATTCTGGCGGGCGCCATAAGTGCCTGTGGTGTAGGGCTGATACCAGTTATGAGCGTCATGGATATCTTCCAACCATCCACCGGTCATGATGGGGATTTTGTGGGCGCGCTGGGCGGCCAGGTAGGAAGGCCAGGGCAGACCAAGGATTTCAACCGAGAACTTTTCGTTAACAGCTGAAAGGTTCTGCTGCAGGATTTCAGCATAGATCTGGCGGGTGGTGTTGCCAGTGTTGTAAAGCATCTGAACACGGAAACCCATTTCCCAGACATCGTCGGGGTCTTCACCAGCGGGGACGCCGTCTTTGTCGACATCAGCCAGTTTGAATTCCTCGGCGCATTTGTCAAGGTCAGTGTAATAGAACGGAGCATCGGGATCATAACCCGGCATACCAGGCAGGGACAAAACTTTGGATTGGACAGCTTCGCCCATGTAAACATCATCGATGACAGTCTGCCAGTCAAAGCAGTAAGCGAAGGCTTTGCGGATATGAACATCATCGAAGAATGTAGGCGGAATACCATTTCCATCCAGTTTGTTCGAGCCCAGGTATGGGTTCAAAGAAACCTCTTCAACGGCTTCGGTGGGTGCAGCTGTTGCTTCGGTGGTGGGGGCTTCGGTAGCAACCGGAGCTTTTGCGCAGGCGCCGAGAACAAGGCTGACAACCATCAATACAGCAAGTAAAACATAAAACTTACGCATTGTTTCTCCTCCTTATGAGAAATTCGTTATATTCGAACGCGTACTTTCACTTGATACTCATCTTCCGATTATTGAAATACACATCACCTCCTTGTACAGCACCATTCGTTAAATTTTATGACAGGCGGCAAAATGGTTCGGCCGCACTTCACGCCATTCAGGTTTCTGTTCCTTGCAGATCGTGTCTGCAAGCGGACAGCGCGTGCGGAATCGACATCCTGAAGGCGGATTGGCCGGAGAGGGCACATCCCCCTCCAGAATAATTCGGCGGCGGGTTTCACTATAAACCGGATCAGCCACCGGAATTGCTGAAAGCAGAGCCTGGGTATAAGGATGCAAGGGGTTGTTATAAAGCTCGTTACGGTCTGCAAGTTCAACAATGATTCCCAAATACATCACCGCCACACGATTGCTGATATGACGCACCATTGAGAGGTCATGGGCAATAAAGAGGTAAGTAAGGTTGAATTCTTCCTGTAATTCTTCCAAAAGGTTAACTACCTGCGCCTGGATGGATACATCCAGAGCCGAGATGGGCTCATCACAGATAATAAAGGACGGGTTCAAAGCCAGGGCGCGCGCAACACCGATGCGCTGGCGTTGACCGCCAGAGAACTCGTGTGGATAGCGGCTGGCGAAATCTTTATTCAATTTGACCAGATCCAACAGAGAGGCAACACGGTCGTCAATTTCCTTGCTGGTGCCTTCACCAAATGCCATTAAAGGCTCGCCGATAATATCGCGAACGGTCATGCGCGGATTGAGACTCGCATACGGATCCTGGAAGATCATTTGCATTTCGCGCCGCATTAAACGCATGGCCTCAGGTTTTAGTTTGACCAGATTCTTGTCTTTGAAATAAACGTTCCCAGCCGTGGGTTTATATAACTGAAGGATGGTTCGCCCGGTGGTGGACTTGCCACAACCCGATTCACCCACCAGACCAAGTGTCTCACCCTGGTATACTTCAAAGGAAATTCCATCCACCGCATGAACCGCGCCTACCTTGCGGCGGATGACCCCGCGATAAATGGGGAAGTGCATTACGAGATCTTCTACTTTGATCAAAACATTCTTTTCAGAGGTCATTATCGCTTACTCCCGGATTTAGTATCAACCCAGCAAGCCACTCGATGGCCAGGAGCAACTGGTTCAAGCAGCGGATTTTCTTGCCAGCATTTCTCTGTTACCCACGTGCAGCGGGGAGCAAACGGGCAGGCGTGTGGCTTTTGGTAGAGGACAGGAGGCATTCCTTCGATGGAGAACAATTTTGTGTGTTTTTGCTCGTGAATCTGGGGAAGGCTGCCCAGTAGTCCGAGTGTGTATGGATGTCTTGGATTGGCGTAAAGCTCTTTAACTTCCGCCTCTTCAATGATATAACCGCCATACATGACCATGACGCGGTGGGCAATGGTGGCTACCACACCCAGATCATGAGTGATCCATATGATTGCCATGCCAAGCTCATCACGCAGTCGTTTGACAAGGTCAACGATCTGCGCCTGAATGGTCACATCCAATGCCGTAGTGGGTTCATCCGCGATCAGAATCTGAGGATTGCAGGAAAGCGCCATTGCAATCATAACGCGCTGGCGCATACCACCTGAATACTGGTGAGGATAATCTTTTAACCGGTCGGCGGCGTTCGGGATCCCAACCAAACCAAGCAACTCGATGGAACGTTTGCGGGCCTGTTCGCTAGTCATATTCAGATGAAGCATCAGCGGTTCAGCCAGCTGCTTTCCAATGGTCATCACAGGATTCAATGAAGTCATTGGATCCTGAAAAACCATGCTGATCTGGCCGCCACGAACACGGCGGATTTCCTCGGGGCTCATTTTTAATAGATCCTTGCCCCTGAAAATTGCTTCTCCGGCAACGATCTTTCCTGGTGGACAGGCAATCAGCCGCAGGCAAGAAAGCATCGTCACGCTCTTCCCACAGCCACTCTCGCCTACCACACCAAGGGTTTCGCCTTCAGTTAATGTAAATGAAACGCCATTAACTGCATGTACGATTCCTTCAGGTGTCTTAAAGTGAGTCTCAAGATTCTGTACGTTTAACAATTGTTCGACCATCTACGAGTCCTCTTTGAAGTAGTATGGATATTCTGATTTTGAAATTCTCGGCATAGCCAAGTTTACCATAATTTATTCAAATATCTTGCCGATACACATTACAAAAGAAATACAACAGTCCGGTAATATTTCCATTATTGATAATTTGGTGATGTTCCTGGAATCATCACCTCAACAAATTCTCTAATGCTGGTTAAACGGATCGAAGGGATTTCGAACGCCGGTCTACAATTGGTTACCTGATTGTAAATGGTAACACATTTAATCCACTTGCCCTCAAAATCCACCAGCACTTCGATCTGTCCAAGATACTGATCATAATTGCTTAATACCAGTTTTCTGTCAAGTGGAACATATTGCATCACCGGGTTTAAAGCACCAAGATGCATTGCCTTTGCAACATCAGATGGAACATCTTTATCGTAATTATCTTGAGCAAACTGGATCAGTTCATCGACAATTCGAATCGGTTCGCGTAAAGTCTTATTCAGCAGAGAATCACCAATAGAACCAGCCAACCCGAAACTCAAACCACACACCAATAACGGTATGATTACAGTTGCTGACCCTGATGAAAAAAGCGCCTGGTCGATGAGAATATTTTCGATCAGCCCGTTAATGATGGCAATGATCGCGAATACCGCGAACCCAAACCAGAGGTTTTGATTGAGTTCAGAATAATATGGATATTGGAGATAATTTCCAAGCGCGCCATTAAAGAGCTTGATCAAAAAAGGCGCCACCCTGATGGGCAACCAGATGATCAGCTGAGAATAAACGACCATCAGCGCCAGCCACAAAACAACGCCCATAAGACTATTCTGTAATTTTGCCACCAGCCAGCCGACCAGACCGCTGCAGATAACACATACCAGAAGACCCGGAACAAATTTCACCCATGAAAAAGCGCCGTGCGCGCGAGCCAACTGTATTCCATCAATCCCCCATGCTAATACTGCGAACGTTAAACCTGCTACGAGACCGTAAAGCAGCCCCGTAATTTGCTTCTGTTTACTCACCTTAGGCTTCACGATAGAAAACCTCTAGTTTTTAACTTTGGTTTATTTTATTGCGGTCTTTAAATTTCGGCGTGTACAATAAAGGTAAGAAATAATACCCCAAATAACCAAAAAGTCAATAGGCAATACTTCTTACCACTCTTGCATATCATATCATAAAACGGGTTGATTAATCATCTCCTGCGCGCATTCGCAGGTAAGATTCATAGCGTTCAGGGCTAACCTTGCCACTCTCCACGGCTTGAATAACCGCACAGCCAGGCTCTTCATAATGGGTGCAATCATTAAACTGACAGTGTTTTACCAGATCGCGCAATTCTGGAAAATACCCATCTAATTCCTCCGGCTGTGTATCCCATAAGGATAACCGCCGCAAACCAGGAAGATCAGCGACAAATCCTCCTCCATCGAGGGGGAACATCTCTCTGACAACTGTGGTATGCCGACCGCGCTCATTTCGGCTGCTAACCTCCCGTACAGCTAGCCCTAAACCCGGCTGCACCTGATTCATCAGGCTTGACTTTCCTACCCCTGACGGCCCGGCTAGAGCAGAAATCTTTCCTGTGAGCGCTTGTTTCAATTCCTTGATGCCAACACCCTCAACGGCAGAGGTATAAATTACGGGATACCCAAGCGGAGGATAATCAGCGAAAATCCTTTTCGCCTTGCGGAGACCCACCAGATCCACTTTGTTGGCGATGATTAAAGCCTGTAAACCCTGCTTTTCAGCAATCACAAGAAAACGGTCGAGCATGCGTAAATGTGGTTCAGGCGAGGCACAGGCAAACACAGCCACAATCTGATCTGGATTGGCAAGCAAGATTTGCCGGAACTCACCTCGCGGTGTTGGATCCATTCGTACCAGTTCTGTTGATCTAGGTTCAATAAGCTCTACCACCCCGGTTCCCTCTGGCAGCAGGCTGATTTGCACTTTGTCTCCGATACTGATGACATCACCTTGAATGGTGCGCCGCTTCAATCTTCCGCGCAGCACACAGGTAACCACACCTTTATCTGTCAGTACGTTGTAAAAGCCTGACTGGTAGCGGATGACCCTGCCGGGAATGGTTTGCTGTTTCACGTTACCCGATTATTCTCCTTGGGTTGTTGGCGTTTTCGTAAGATAGAAAGTTTGCTCCCAGGGGTAGGTGGTGTAAATATCACCGGTAAAATAAGCCTCGATCACGCGGCGGAAGATAGGAGCTGCGACCGCTGAACCATCTCCGGCGTACTCGGCAATGACCGCTACAGCAATATCGGGCTTTTCTGGATTGTTAGAATTGGTGAAACCGGCAAACCATGAGTGTGGATCTTCGATGGAAGTGGTCGCTGTTCCTGTTTTGGCATAGATCGAGGTTTGCATACCAATGAATCTTCGATATGCCGTTCCCCGTTCATCTCGCACAACTTTGTACATCCCTTGCCAGATGGCATCGAGAGTCTCTTGACTGACTGGCAGTTGATTGCGCACCTCAGGTTTGAACTCTTCAATAATATCGCCATCGATGGTAGTCACCTTTTCGATGATTTGTGGGCGGTACAACGTGCCGCCGTTCCCGATTGCGGCCACGAAACTTGCCACCTGAAGAGGTGTAACCAGCATATCACCCTGCCCGATTCCCATCTGCACTGCCGCCCCTTCAGTGGTCGGGTCGTTAATACTGCCCACTTCTTCTGCGACGGCTTCAATACCTGTAGCTTCTCCTAAACCAAATTCACGGGCAAAGTCTGAAAGATACGTGGCACCTTTCTGCCGGTAGAGATCCAGACCCAGGTGATAGAACCAGGGATTGCAGGAGCGCATCAGTCCATCAACAAGAGTCAATGTTCCTGATGGAGGTAATTCTTTATCGTACGTCCAATCGTTACCCACAAATCCAGGCAGCTCGGTATACTGGCTCGTGCACTCATAAGTTGAATCAGGTGTGTATAAACCGGATTCTAACGCGGCGGCCATGGTAATAAGTTTAAATACGGACCCAAGCGGGTATGCGGACTGCGTCGCGCGGTTCCACATGGGCGTGTCTTCATCATTCAACAAGTCATTTAATACATATTGACTGTTGTAATTTTCTGATTGAAAAACATTTGGGTCGTACCCCGGTGACGAGGCCATGGCCAGTACGCGTCCGGTATCTCGTTCGAGTACCACGATCGCGCCGGTAAATCCGTAAAGGGCTTTTTGAACGAGAAGCTGAAAATTCTTGTCAAAAGTGGTGTAGATCGTGTCGGCGGCTTGCGGATCGGAATATTCGAGGCGCGTGGAGTAGGTACCATCTTGATTCACCACATACAATTCCGCGGCGGGTTTTCCTTTTAGATAATCCTCACCCCATTTTTCCAGACCAGCGGCACCGATTTTTTCATCACCCGCGTATCCCATACGGCGGTATTCATCATATTCTTCCGGGAAGATATAGCGCAGATATCCTGTTACCTGCGGGGCGATCCCGCCATTATAGTAATAGCGTGAAGAGTATTCGTTTACGACCAGCCCTGAAAATTGATCCAGTGTGGCAGCACGTTTATCATACCCTTCCTTTGAAACCTCACCAATGGCTGTGTAGGCATCAGCATCTGAGTTCTCATACAGGTCAATAACCATATTTCTTGGAATACCGGTCAATTCACTCAGTTGCACAACGAGTGACTCTTCCTGACTGTCTGAAATCTGTCCACGGACGACGCCCAGAGAGACCGCTTCGGTGTTTGTCGCAATGATATTTCCATTGCGGTCGTAAATTTCCCCTCGGGCGGGTTGGGTAACCTTCAGCGCCAGCTTCTTTCCTCCGCTGAGTTCGGGCAAAATCATTCCACTTTCCCACTGGATCCGCCACGAACCGTTAATGGCCACCAGGTTCATTTCCATTTGACGCTGAATGTCGCCAAACAATCTGGTTTTAAAGTTTACCTGATAGCCAATCTTCGCAGATGTTGGATTGATCAGCGCGGTTAACACGCCATATTCAATTTCCGTCAGCGTCAGGTTTATGGCAACATCAGAATAGGTTTTTGAAAATTCTTCTTCAGTTATTGCATCTCGACTGGTTGGCGCAAGCATTTGATACATACCTGCGTAATCAGCAGAATTCCACTTTTCAAGAAACTCCATCGCTGTTGCCGAGGCATCAGGCAGACTGGTGGTTTGAATCACCGGTGTGGGCAGGCTTTCGGTGGGTTTCTCAGTCGGACTCACACCGTTTGAACAAGCAGTCAATAATACAATTGCAACAAGGATCACTCGCCAAATTTTTTTCATTTTTTCCTCCCGGTTTTTTCCGGGTTAACCAACATTTTCACCTGAGAGTACTTGCCGATAGATAGGGCAAGTATAAGCCAATTCACGCTGGCATCGAAAGGGCACCGCATTGCGGCTGCCAAAGCCCAATTTGCGCAAAGAGCGCTCGAGATGGCAGAGCGGCAGCCCCATCACACTGGCATAGCAGCCAGAAATTTTGCTCACCGGGTGAAAGTCTTCATTTTGAATGGCATACGCCCCCGCTTTATCCAGCGGGTCGCCGGTGGCGATGTATGCTGCGATTTCTTCCTGAGTGTAGGCGCGCATTTTAACCGGGGTCGAGCACAACTCGGTTACACTGATTCCACGTGACGGCATCGTAAGGACGATCGCCGTGTGAACCATGTGCGTGCGATTTCGCAGTTTAACCAGAACATTCCTCGCATCTTCTAAATCCAACGGTTTACCGATGATCTGGTCACCATCGGCGACTGTCGTGTCTGCCGCTAAGACAACACCGCCAAAAGGAGCGAAGCGTGCGCAGACCCTTGATTTTTCTTCCGCAAGACGCAGAACGTAATCAACCGGTTTCTCACCCACAGCAGGAGTTTCATCAATATCGGCCGAGGTGGTGCTAAATGAGAGGCCAAGCCAGCTTAAAAGTTGCCGCCGGCGGGGCGAATTGGAAGCAAGGACAAGTAAAGGTGTATCCATAATATGAAATATTCTAACATAACCGAAACCTTGATTCAGTTGTTCGTACAATAGAGTAAAATGATTCACAGATAAAATAGGTCAGGAGTTTGATATATGCAGTCGTTCAAAGAAAAGATCCTCAAAGAAGGTAAAAATCTTGGCGGGGGAATATTGAAAGTAGACAGTCTGATCAACCATCAGGTCGACCCCATCTTGATGGACGAATGCGGCGCTGAATTTGCCAGACGCTTCGCCAATGTCGGCGCCACTCGTATTCTCACCGCTGAGATTTCAGGCATTGCGCCGGCATTAATGACCGCCCGACACATGAATCTTCCAGTTGTTTACGCACGAAAAAGCCGTCCAGTCACCATGCCAGATACCGTCTATCTGACAGTTGCCCCATCTCATACCAAAGGGCACATGGTGGAATTGATCGTCTCTCCTGAATACCTTAAACCAGGTGAACGCGTTCTGATTATCGACGATTTCCTTGCGACGGGCGCTACAATCCTTGGGCTGGTTCAGCTTACCAAGGCTGCCGGTGCAACGCTTTGCGGTGTGGGTGCTCTCATTGAAAAAACCTTCGAAGGCGGCCGCGAAGCACTTCAATCTTACAATGTACCGATCGAAGCGCTGGTGAAGATATCCAGTCTTGATGGCAATCAGATCGTATTTGAAGATTAGGCAGTTGTTTGAAAATGTCTCAATCTGTTGCCATCCTTGACTACGGTTCACAGTACACGCAATTGATCGCAAGACGTGTGCGTGAATTGAACGTCTACTGCGAAATTTTTCCCTGGGACGCCAACCCAGAGCAGTTAATCCAATTTGATCCTGCGGTGTATATCCTTTCCGGTGGGCCTTCATCTGTCTATGAAACCGGCGCGCCCAGACTCCTTCCGTACATTCTGGAGAGCGGTCTTCCGGTTCTGGGCATTTGTTATGGTATGCAGCTCCTTTCATTGGCGCTGGGGGGTAGTGTAACCGCATCAGAAAACCGGGAATATGGTCTGGCTGAAATTGACTGCTCATTGTCGAATCCCTTGCTACCCTGCGGCAGCCAATCGGTATGGATGTCGCATGGCGACCAGGTTAGCACGGTTCCGCCAGAATTTGAAGTGCTGGCACGCTCTACGAACACGCCTATCGCTGCAATGGGTAACATACAGAAACGGATTTACGGCGTGCAATTCCACCCAGAAGTGCATCACACGCCGCGCGGCCTGGAAATTTTACAGAATTTTCTTTTCGGCATTTGTGGATTAAATCCAAATTGGACTGCGGAAAACATGATCGCTTCGGCGATCGCAAACATTCGCGAACAGGTTGGTGACCAGAAAGTAATCAGCGCGGTCAGCGGCGGAGTGGATTCGAGCGTGGCAACCGTTCTGGTGCACCGCGCGGTTGGCAGCCAGTTGAGCGCAGTGTTCGTAGATACCGGCTTCCTGCGGCTGGGAGAAGCCGATCAGGTCGAGGCTACCCTCAAGCACAATCTGGGAATCCAGTTCAGCAGAGTGAACGCCCAGGAACAATACTTTGCTGCCCTCAAAGGGGTTTCAGACCCAGAAATCAAGCGCCGGATCATCGGTGCGAAATTTATCGAATTTTTCGAACAAGAAGCTGCTCGCGCTGGTAATCCTCCTTTTCTGGTACAGGGGACAATTTACCCTGACGTCGTCGAGTCATCTGCGCCCGACCGCAGCAAGGCTCAGAAGATTAAGTCTCACCACAACGTCGGCGGTCTGCCTGAAAAGATGAAATTCAAGCTGATCGAACCACTGCGCTACCTCTTTAAGGATGAGGTGCGCAAAATCGGCGAAGCCCTTGGTATACCTTCGGAAATGGTGTGGCGGCAGCCTTTCCCCGGACCAGGTCTGGCAGTGCGCTGCCTGGGTGAAATCACGCCTGAACGTATTCGCTGTTTGCAGCAGGCGGATGCCATTTTTATTGGCGAATTAGAACGCGAAGGGCTGATCAACCAAAAACCAGAAAAAGGGCTCTGTGCGCTGGCGCAGGCTTTCGTGGCTCTTCTTCCTGTACGTTCGGTAGGCGTCATGGGAGACCAGCGCACTTACCAGGAAACCGCTGTTTTACGCGCTGTGACCTCTGAAGATTTTATGACCGCAGACTGGGCGCAGCTGCCACATGCACTACTTGGAAAAGTCGCCAATCGTATCGTAAACGAGGTGCCGGGGATTAATCGCGTGGTTTACGATATCACCTCAAAACCCCCGGCCACGATCGAGTGGGAATAATGGAGAAATGAAGGACAGGATTGAAACTCCTGCGTTTTGACTTACAATTGCGGTAGATGATGATGTTCAAGAAACTCAAACCTGGCAGCACCCGGCTTTTGCGAATTCTCCTGACGGCAGTTATTCTATTGTCAGTATCTTCGAACGCGGGGTACGCACAATCTGCCGGGGGGATTGAATTATCCAAACCAGATCTCAGTCAATATCCACAGATCAATCTCGATTTTCGACCTGTTAATGCTTCAGGAGAATTCCTCAAAGATTTGCAGGCAATTAATGTCGAAATAATCGAAAACGGTCTAAAGTTATCTGCGAGCAACCTCGAATTGGTCAATTCGGGTGTTCAACTTACAGTCGCCGTCAACGAAGGTCCGACGCTTGCCAATCGTTATTCGGGTGTGTCGCGCTTTGAACGCATTAAGACAGCCCTCTACACCTGGATATCTGCTCACGATAGCCAGACAATGGACGAATTCCGGCTCGTTACCAACCAGGGCAGCCTCAATTTCTCACGCACAGATCCTGCGGATTGGTCAAAAGCAATTGAAGCGTATCAGCCCGATTTGCGCAACCTTCAGCCGGGTCTTGCCAGTCTCACCAGCGCGGTAGATGGCGTGTTAAGCGAGACTAACCTTGCCACAAAACCTGGCGTGATCCTATATATCACACCACTACCCGCAGTTGATCAATTTAAAGAACTGGAAGCCATTTTTACCCGGGCCGGTGAAAAGGGTATTCCTATTTTCGTCTGGCTCATAGGCCCAAAAGAATATGCAGTTGCCGATAACGCTCTCAAGTTAAAGGGGTTCGCAGAGCAAACGGGCGGCAAGTTCTTTCTCTTTACAGGATCAGAAGAACTGCCATCTCTGACCGATCTGCTTGATCCTTATGCCTATTACTACCATCTATCTTATAAAACCTTTCTTAACACCAGCGGCGATTATTCCCTGGGGATAAAGATCGAAAAAGATCAACTGACGCTTGAATCAGAAGAGGTAACCCTTTCATTGAAAGTGGCTCCTCCAAACCCCATTTTTCTCTCGCCGCCCACTGAGATCACCCGCAGCTGGACTGAAACGAAAAGAAAACGAGATTCCGTTCTGACCCCCGATAATGCTATGATCCAGATCATGGTCGAATTCCCTGACGGGATGGAGCGCGATCTCAATTACAGCCGCCTGTTTGTCGACAACACGCTGGTGAGCGAAAACACCTCGGAACCCTTCAATTCTTTCACCTGGAACATTTCCAAGATCACAGAATCGGGAAGCCACACCATGCAGGTGATGGTAGAAGATGTCGCCGGGCTGCAGGGCAAAACGATCGTCATTCCAGTGGATATCATCGTTCAGGAACAACCCAAAACCCTGCTAGAACGAATCTTTGCCCGTATCAATATTGTTAATGGAATCATTGGCGGAACCCTCATTCTGTTATTGGCCGGAGGTATTGCAGCTCTATTCCGCATGTTGAAAAAGAGACCCCCCAAGGTGATTCGCAGACCTGTGATCGACCCATTAACGCAACCGGTGGAAATCAACGGCGAATACAGCCTGGCACCTTCAAAAGGAGAAGAAAGCATTGAATGGCCCGTCATCCGCGGATCTGGTCTGGCGGCGGCACGTTTGTTGCGGAAAGGAAGCACGCCCCAAGATGCACTTCAACCGCGAGAGATCGCGTTAACCGGCGAAGAGGTCAGCATTGGTTCTGAACGAAAGAAGGTTGACATCGTTCTGACCCACAATACTGTCAGCGCTGTGCATGCGCGCATTTTCAAGGATTCTGAAGGAAACTTCAGGGTTGCAGACCTGGGATCGAACGCCGGAACATGGGTCAATTATGCGCCTGTCTCAGCGCACGGGGCGCGTCTCGAACACGGCGATCTGGTTCAGTTTGGGCGGGTGTCTTACATTTTTGAAGTGCATGGTGCGATTCCCAAACGGGTACAGGTTCTGCCTTACCGCGAAGATTGATTTTTCGTTTCGAAATGCCTTCAATTGACCTGTTCGATTGTACCTGCCGCACGCGCTCGCGCAAGGATCTTTTCAGCCCGCTTAATCACAGGTGTATCCACCATCTGACCATCAAGCGAGAAGGCACCTTTCCCTTCCCTCATGGCTTCCTGGGCTGCTTCCATCACTCTGCGCGCATATTCAATCAGTTTGGCACTGGGCGTAAACGCTGCCTGAACGATCTCCACCTGCGCAGGGTGGATCACCTGCTTTCCGGTGAACCCCAGCTCTGCACCTTCGCGGCATTCTCTTTCGAGCAGCGCAAGATCTGAATAGTTGGTCTGCACCATGTCGATCGCGTTGAATCCAAAGGCGGCGGCGTGCATGACCAGCTGGCTGCGGGCGTATAGCAATTCGCGCGCGTCGAGCGTGCGGGTGATTCCAGTATCGGCGGTAAAGTCCTCTGCACCAAATACGAGACCCTCAACTCGCTGGCTTGAACGGCAGATAGCCTGCAGATCAAGAAATGCCCTGGCGCTTTCAATGGTGAGGATGATGGCCGTGCGGCCAGATTCAATATCGAGATCCCGCTCCATTTCGGTGATCAAACTGTCAATCTCCTGCACGATCGCTGCAGAATCGGCTTTAGGAATCAGAATCGCGTCTGGTTTACCGGGCATCACCGCCAGCAGATCGCCCATCGCCCGGCCGCTGGCGAGCGAGTTGATTCTCACCAGGCGCTCCGACCGGCCAAAATTCACCTCTTGCAGCGCTTTCTGAATCCCCACTCTCGCTTCATCCTTGCGGTTGGCAGATACCCCATCTTCAAGGTCAAGGATGATGCCATCTGCATTCAGCCCGGCGGCTTTGGAAATTTTGCGTTCATCGTTTCCGGGTACATACATCAATGCCCGTCTTGCTCTTGAAATCAGCCCTGCCATGGACTTCTCCTTTTAAGTCATTGTGTTATGCGATAAAATGATTATACATTCAGGAGGAAATCATTGATTCAGCCAACGAAGACTCTACCGCCCAATTACACGCACCGCGGAACTGTGAATATCCACAATCGTTCGGATGTACTCCAGATGTTGGTCTGGAGCGTGATCTTGTTCATTCTGCCCATACCGCTGATCTACCTGGCCACGCGCAACGACGGGGGCAGCCCGATCATGTTTTCAGTCAGCTCGCTCACAGAGTTACTCATTGCGCTGGGCGGGATTGCAGCGGTAACCATAGGGATGATCGTGATCCACGAAGGATTGCATGGATTGGTATTTTGGATCGTAACCCACGAACGACCCAAATTTGCCTTCAAATGGTATTACGCTTCTGCCTGTGCGGAAGGCTGGTACCTGCCGCGGGGGCCGTTTCTCATTGCCACGCTGCTTCCACTGGCGGCGATCACCACCGCCGGCTTACTGCTGCTGCCTGCGCTCCATCAGCCGGTCAGGTTTTTTGTTACTTTACTCATCCTGTTCAATGCTTCAGGCTGTGCGGGTGATGTGATCGTGGCGCTGCGCCTGGCGCGTTTGCCAAAAGGAACGCTATCTCTGGATAAGGGTGACGAGGTCAATTTTTATTCACCAAAATCAGAGGGGTAGATTTTTGTGTCTTGCCCGCCGGTGTCAGTCGTGATAAAATGACCTCGCCCTGTTGAGGAAATGGAAGGGTGGCCGAGTGGTTTAAGGCGCCTGTCTTGAAAACAGGTTTGGTGAAAGCCAACGTGGGTTCGAATCCCTCCCCTTCCGCCAGATCTTTCTGCAGGACAACAATTGAATACTCGGGGAGGTGCCGGAGTGGCTGAACGGGATCGCCTGCTAAGTGATTGTGGGGCTTTAAACTCCACCGAGGGTTCGAATCCCTCCCTCCCCGCCAGAAAAATGAAACAACCCCAACGGGTTGTTTTTTTTTAATTCTATTTTTCCTTTTCTGGATGCCCTGCGCGATACCTTTCAAAAAACCAGAAGGGGAGTACAGAAGATGTCACAACCGGATGAACGGGTGCTGTGTCAATAAAGAAAGATCGAACACAAGAAATGTCACAAACCTCTTATATCTGTAACGGTGAATGATTGGTTTTCATCGTCACTCAACCAATTGGAGGGGTTATTGGCGATGTAAGCCTCGATCCGCTCATATTCGCGATCAGAGGAGATGATGTGTTCAAAGTAATTCCGTTGCCAAACTCTGGAAAGATTCAATTCTCGAGACGCTTTTCTTGTAACTGCAGCCTTGAAGGCGCGGATGATGGTTGGTATTGATCCTGCCACAGGTTGCCCAAACCGCTCCATTGCGGGGGCGCGTTTTTCCAACGCAGGGGCACGATATATCGTGCCCCTACGATAATCATCAAATATGTTGAGAATTCCATGGATATGGTTGGGCATGACCACAAATTCACCCAAATCTACATGCATAAAATGATCAGGTATCGCAGACCAACAATCCGACACGATCCTGCCCAATGGATTTAAGATCATTCCACAATGGTTGATTGCACCAAAAAGGTGCTCACGGTTACAGGTAACAATGGTGATGAAATATCCGCCTGGTTGGGAGTAATCAAATCCTTTAAGCCTGATCGAACGGCGATGATGAGAATGATTGTTGGTTATCATGGATCTCGTGGTTGCCCGTTTACACAGACGGTAAAGGCTGGGGCATTAAGGTAATCACCAGGGTGTCAATCTGCTGTTCGGTGGTTGTGATATGTGCGATCGGCAACAGATGGACCTGAAGCCTGAATTGGGGATTGCTTCGCATAAAACGCTCGCAATGACAATCAAGCGCCTTCGACGATGGCGATCTCTTCATCAGTCAGGTCATACAGTTCATACACCAGTTGATCGATCTGGCGGTCGGTGGACTCGATCTCGCGTTTAATTCGCTCGGCTTCCTGCGGCGTGGCGGGGACACGTTTGTGCAGGTCGAGCATGCGCTGGACGAGAGACACCATGAGGTCGTGGCGTTTGACATCAGCAGGATTGGCAATATCGACGCTGAAAATAGGGAGTTTCATTAAATACATAGGTTTATATTCAAAATATCCCCCTTGCTTTGTTGATGAAATTGAATGCATTACAAAATCAGGAACTTTAGAATTTAGTACCCCTAGTAAGTATAAATCATCTACGCCAATTATTGTGGTTTTGTCATTTGAATAATATCCATTTTGGTCATAGAAATAGGATGCTTTCTGGACAATAGCAGGAACAATAATTTTAGGTTTTTCAAATTCCTTGTAATAATCACAGGCTCTTAATTCCCACCAGTAATCACCTTTGTCGAACCTTTTTGAGGCTGCGGCAGCAAATGGTTCGAGATGTGAAGCGACAGCAGGGTAGTTCTTTTGAAGCCAGCGCCATGCATTCGCAGCATTTTGGGATTTTTCCTTCGTCCATCCCTTGGGAATGAGAATGAGGTAACGTTTGCTTTCAGGCGGTTGATAACGTTTGATATCCCTCCCAATCAGGAAAGGTTTTATCAGATCAAGGCTCCTGGCATCTTCACCGACAATACGGTTACGGGTGTTTTCATCAATGACGAAAGCCTCATTTAAGCCGGTTTTGATTCCATAATAAATTTTTCCATTCACATATCTATTGAGTGGAATTGTATTCTTTTCCAGTTTTTCTAAAATTTGCTGTACCTGAGGATTTTCCAGCGACCATCCAGAATCTTTGAATTTTGATTGATCCAATATCATTCCGTTTTCATTTACATAGTCACATAAATTCAAAAAATCCAATGATTTCACAACAGTAACCCGGGGCTTATTTTCCGGCTGGCGGTTGGCAACCCTTAAGATGCAGGGGTAAGTGGTGGCGTTTTCAAACACGGGCAGGTCTCCAAAATCGGTCAGTTCAACAATGGCTTTATTCTTCAGCCATTTGCGCAGGCTCTCACCATAATTTGCCCGCATCCATTTATTGGCAACGATATAGCAAAAAAGCCCATTGGGAGCAAGGAGAGAAACGCCTCTCTCGATAAAATAGGAATACAAATCAGCAGTACCCGCATAAACCTGATAATGAGATTGAAAATACTTTTTGTCATTTCCGAGCGTTTCCTGCCTGACATAGGGCGGATTGCCAATCACTGCATCAAACCCGCCGCTCGCTCCTCTCGCGAACACCTGCGGGAAAGCTGACCGCCAGTCAAAGGGGTTGACGCGCCGGCGCTCCTGCTCATCCACCGCTAACCGCCCTTCGAAGTAATCCCACCCAATGAGTGAGTTGCCGCACTGGATGTTCCTGCCCAGATCCGGCAGGGCGCGCTCGAAGCCCAGGCTCAACTGCCCGCTTTCCTCCTCCAGCACCTTTAAGAGCAGGCTCAGCTTGGTCACCTCGACCGCCTGAGCGTCAATATCCACACCGTGGATGTTGTTCAGTAAAATTTCCTTTTTCTTCCGGGTTGTCAACCTGTAACCACCGGTCACCTGCACCAGAGCGGGGGTTTTACCTTTGGTCCACTTTTCGGGGTCGTTCTGCGTGTACCACTTGAGGTGCCAATCGAGCAGGTGCTGGTAAGCCCCCAGTAAGAAGGAACCGCTACCGCAGGCGGGGTCAACGATCTTTAACTCCGCCGCCTGATCAGGGGTTTTGTCCTTCAGTAGTTCACCAACCGTGTTCTGCACGATGTAATCCACGATGTATTTGGGGGTGTAATACACCCCGCCCGCCTTGCGCACCTCGGGTTTTTCTTCCACCTTCGCCTGGTGCGAGGGGGTGAGGCGGATGACCTTGCCCAAAAATTGCTCATAGACCTGCCCCAAAATTTCCACCGGGATCTCTTTGAATATGTAGGGACAGGGGTAGTAAATGCTGGCGATGATCTCTTTGAGGACCTTATCATCGATCTTGAGGGTAGGGGTGAAAGTGTCAGCGGAAAGGTCGCTGCCCTTCTCGTGGTTGAAGTGGAACATCCCCGAGTTGTACTTCACATCAGCGCGCCTGAAAAGCTCAAGCAAACGGGGATAAATGGCGGGCTTACTGGCAATGGTTTTCAGCTGCTCTTCAGGCTCAATGCCGCGGTCTTCGCAAATGCGCAGGAAGAGGATGCGGTCAATGGTCATCTGCACCGCATAATTGAGCTGGGCTTCATCGGTCACCTGGGGATTGCGCAGGGCGATGTTGCGCGCCAGACTCATGCGCCACTCGCTCATCTCCTTCAGGAATTCATCATCGACCTCGGTGGTGCCCTTCTTGCCTTTGGATGTCTCGGCAAAGCGGTCAAACGAACCTTTCCAGACGGCGTCGCGCGAGAAAACGGCGGCGATCTCGTCCCACTTTTCGATGTAATCTGTGTAACGATAGAACCTGTCGCGCGCGGTGGCGGCGCTATCCGAGGGGCTGGGTTTGCTCTTGCAGTTGTAAACAGCGAACTCCTCAAAATCAGTCAAAATGCTCAGGGGCAAATGGGCGTTCCAGGCGTAACGCCTGAGCTGGTAGGCAGGGTGGATATCGTACTGAATATCCACCTTGGGTTTCTTGGCTTCTACATAAAATTTTCGTTCTCTGCCGATCTTGAAGGCGTAATCTGGCGCTTTGGAAGTGCCTTCAATATCAAGCGAATCCTCGACGATCACATCGCAGTATTCAGGAGCGACGCCCTTCTCGTTGTACACGTCCCAACCGAGGGCGATAAAGAATTTGTCGAGAAATTCCTGGCGCAGGCGGGCTTCGTTGTATCTGCCAGAGCGGTAGGCTTCGCGATTCTCTTCAAATTTGGCAACAAGTTGATAGATGATCTCAGGTGCGGGCATGAGTTGGGTTCCCCTTTATTAAAATAACAATACTATTCTATACCCGGAAAGAAAAATCTCGGAATTGTAAGTTAGATTAGGGGGAGTGTTTTTGAGAAGCAACTGGACAAGCCATCAACCTAACTTGTAATCCATTCATACTGGTTCAGGGCACTCGCCAAAGGCCGAAATTTCTCCATTTATTTTTCGTTGACTCTGTTTGTTTCTCTTCTATAATCAATTTATGTTGCCACGCGCAAAAGCTGAAACTGTGACCTCTCTGGATGTGAGCCGCCTGCCTTACGCGGAACGCCTGTGCGCGGCAGCGCTGCAGGGATTGATCAACCGCGGCGGACCAAAAATTTATCTTGACTATGGAATCTATGACGACCCTGACGCCCGGCGCACGAACGAAGTCTTTTTTGATGATGAACTGTGGTTTGGCAAGTACCGCTCTCTTTTAGGCAACCAGGATCAGCGCAACCTCGAGGAATATCGCCAGAGATATCAGCTGGCAATCACACAAGAGTCGGATCTGATCGGATTCATCAGTCAACATCGCGAGTCGATTTCAGGGCTTGTGATCTGGGACGAGGATTTGCCTGACACAGCCAACATTGCCGTGATGCTCGCCGGCCTCGAGGGGTTGCTGCCGGTAACCTTCTCTCTGGCTCAGCAACTGGGCTTTCTCGGGCTCATGGTTAAGGAAGACCTGCGCGGACGCTGGTCAGACCGCCTCAGCCTGTATCAATGGGCATTTGACAATCTCTTTCGACGCTGTAAATCTGGTGTTGTTGCCTGTGTTGAACCTGAGTGGCAGCGCCCAGAATTCATCGACTACCTCGTTCAAAATCAAATCTTTACTTACAGTCTTGCCAGCGGAGCAAAGGGGGCTGGTCATACCCTCTTGATGCTGCTGGCGTTTGGGCCTCCAATTATTCGCGAATTGATCTTTGGGCTGCGCCTCGACGGCTGCCTGCGGAGATACGCATTATGGCAAATGGGAAAGATATCTGGCGAAGCCGCCCTGGCAAATCGCATTCAAAAGGCAGTGAAAGGCGAACCATACCCCACCATTTTCGGCTGGCACACGCGCCGCGATGATGAACTCTCGTTCATGTTCCAGCTTTCTGCCAACGGGCTGCGGCTGGTTCCTTCACACCTGGGAGGAAACTACTCCTTCCACAGCAAATTGAAAGCCAGTGGCATCCAGCAAAAAACAAAAAGGCAAGCTGCAGAACTCGACCCCGAAGGGATCTATCTGACCTTTACCCTTTCAGATGGAGACCAGTTGATGATGATGCACACCGGTGAGCTGGGCAATTGGTATCACCCGGCGCGTGGGAAAGTGCCGTTCAACTGGGAAGTTCAACCCTTGCTGGCAGAACTTGCCCCCGGGCTGCTTGAAAAATACATCAGCTCCGCCACCGAAAACGACTGCCTGGTCGCCGGCCCGTCAGGCGCCGGGTATATCGTCCCTCCGCTGGCACCTCACCTTGCGAAGTATATGGATGAGACTGACAAAATCTGTCAACGGTCGGGCATTCAGGTCGTCACTTCTTATGTTGCCGATCCGCCACGGCGCACCCTGCGCACGCTGGCGCGTCACCGCGGCAGCCTGCTGGGGTATCTCTGCGGGTACGCTGTGGTCACGCGTTCACCCATGCATCTCATCGACGGCGTGCCGGTTATTGCCAATCGTTCTCCACTGGTCAACGAAATTGCCCTGCAATCTAACGAACTGCTTGAAACCGTCAGACAGAAAATTACCGAATCAAACGAGAGACCATGCTTTATTGGTGTACATCTTTTTGCATACCGCACAACGATCGAGGATGTGGTCAATTTTGTCAACGTATTGGATATTCCTCATCTCCATGTGGTACGTGGAGATGAATTTTTACTGCTCGCCAGCCAGGCCATGAGGAGAAGAAAAAATGGAAAAGAATAATCGATCTGGCAAGTTAAGCCTCGGCACAAAATTTGCTTACGGTACCGCCGACCTTGGAATCGCTCTGGTCACTGCCTCGATTCAGTTTTTTCTGTTGTTCTATTACACCGACATTCTGGGAATTGACCCCGGCTTAGCCGGCACCGCTCTGCTGGTGGCCAAACTGACCTGGGATGCCATTAACGACCCTCTCTTCGGATATTTCTCTGACCGCACCCGCAGCCGCTGGGGAAGGCGCAAACCCTATATTCTTTTCGGAGCAATTCCATTCGGGCTCACGATCTGGTTGATGTTTTCTCTTCCCGCGGGGATGACCGGCGCCACCGCATTCATAGCCGTGCTCGGCACTTTCCTTCTGGTAGATACAGCCCAGACGCTGGTGAGTGTTCCTTACTACGCTCTTTCGGCTGAACTCACTTATGACTACGATGAGCGCACTTCACTCATCTCCATTCGGATGATCTTCACCGTGGTTGGCTATATTCTGGGGGCGGCATCAACAACCCTTCTGGCCGGGATTTTTGAAGGGATGGGGCTGGCTAAAACCGCGGCTTACAGCGCCACAGGCGCCGTTTTTGGCGCGGTCGCCATCGCCACCGTTCTGGTCACCGCGCTGTGTGTGAAGGAAAAGCCGAATCCAGACCTTCAGCCGGCAAAGATGCCGCCATTCTCTCAAATCGCCCAGGTTTTCAAGAACAAGCCCTTTGTTCAATACATGATCATGAGCACCATCATCAGCATCAGTTTCACGCTGCTCACCAGCCTGCTGCCCTACTTCCTCACCTATCAACTGGAAATGGCAGACCAAATTTCTCCCATCATGCTGGTGATGCTGGGCACGATTGGCATTTTTCTCATTCCCTGGCGACTGCTGGCAAAGAGAATGAGCAAAGGGCCAGCTTACGCTTTAGGGCTGGGTATCGCTTCGGCAGCCATCGTCGGCGCATTTCTGCTGCCGAAAGGCCCCACGCCCTTGATCTACGTAATCGCCTTCGTCGCCGGTTTGGGATTTTCAGCGCAATACGTGTTCCCGTGGAGCATGATCCCAGACGTGATTGAAGTGGATCAGGCGCAGACCGGTGAACGGCACGAGGGCATCTATTTTGGGGTGAATTCTCTTTTGGGCAAGCTCACCGGTGCGCTGGGTGTGGCTGCCAGCGGCTGGGCGCTGAAACTTTATGGGTATGTTCCCAATGTGGCACAGACTGAGCATGCGCTTTTCGGCATCCGGTTCTTTTTTGCGATCGTACCGGTGATCGCGTTCATGATTGCTCTGCCGCTCTTGATCTGGTATCCGATCACGCGCCAGAAACACGCTGAACTTGTGGCTCGCAATACCCAACCAGCGGAGTAAAACACCCGCTTTCAGGTGATCATTTCACATTGATCGTAACCGTGAACTCCTGTTCAGGGGGGATATCCTTTTCCCAAGAGCGGTGATAGACCAATTTAAGGGTGCTGGTGCCAGCTGCAACGGCTTTAAAGGTGAAGGTTCTAACGCCGCCCGCCCCAAGCAGATCGGATTCAGATTTGTACTCTGATTCACCCGACTGTTTAATGACCGCTTCGTCAATTTCGCTGACTTCCCAATCGAACCCTGTGGTGGGATTGCTCTCAAGAGACAGAACCAGTTTTTGACCTGCGGCCAACTCGATGGTCTGGCCGTTGGCATCGGCGCCGATCTTGACAGCGTTTGAACTGCACGCGGTCAGGCTCAAGGTAAGCACAAAGAGGGCCACGATGATCATCATCTTCTTTTTCATTTCTACCTCCTTATTGCTGTTGCTATTAAGACGCAGCGGCTTACCGAATGTTCCTGAAAATCAGCCGGCTATAGCCACAGCCAGAAACCACAACAGGGTGGTGAGGAAGACAAGCCATTCAAGAAAGGGGATGATCCAAAATTTTTGACGCCTGACAACTTCACTGGTATCCAGAACCGTCTCTTCTGAATTTTTTTGTTTTTCAGCTCGATCCACGAGAATGATAAACAAAGCATACGAGAGGAACGCGAGCAGGCTAAAGATATTCACATACAAAGGCAATACTCGGCCATCAGCAGGTTGGGTAAAAACCGCAATGGTATAGAACAAAACCGTCAACAGGCCGGCTCTGAAATAAGTCATCGCAACAAAGGAGTGCTGCTTCATCTGGTTCATCGGGAATACACCGACCAGCGCACAGAAAACACCGGCGATCACTCCCATACCCGAGGCAACCAATCCCCACACAGAGGCCATCCTGAGCCCGAGGCCGATCATCATCAACACAAAGAGAACCCCGCCGAAAATCAGGCCAAAATTAAATACCCATGCCAGTCTTGAGACCTCTATTTCACCCAATTCAGAAATGTAATGATTGAACACTGAGTAACGTTCGCCATCCTTCCCGCGGTAAGCCAGCGCGGCAATCAAGGAGGCCGAGAAAATGAGCAGGCACCCCAGCCAGCCAAAAAGTGGGTATTCATTCTGCAAGGTTAAGAGAATTCCATCATGTGCCATACACCCTCCCGCGTGAACAATTCCAGGAATTCTTCAGGCTTCGTTATCACAAAGTATTGCCTTTTAAGGAAGTTATTGCCGGGCATTGATCAATTCGACCTTATTCTACGGCAAAAGTTCTTTTTTTGTTGTACACTGTTGGATAGAAAAGGCTTATGGTGAACCTATGTTGTGGATTAAAACGATCCTATTGACTCTTCTTGTTCCAGGGATTGCCTGTTTTTTGATCCCCTACTTTATTCTGAAACCCGCCGGGTTGGAGATGGTTCATAGCCCTGTGATCCGCGTGGTGGGCATTCTGCTTATGGCGTTGGGAATTTGCGGGTTTTCATGGGTCAGTCAGGCTTTCGCCAGGTTTGGCAAAGGCACACCTGCCCCCTTTGATCCACCAAAAAAGTTTGTTGCAATCGGGTTGTACCGTTTTGTGCGCAACCCTATGTACCTCGGAGCAGTCACGGTTATCCTTGGCGAAGCCCTCCTTTTTGGATCATGGAAACTGCTGGCGTATGCAGCAGCCGTATTGACCGCATTGCATCTCTTTGTTGTTCTTTATGAAGAACCCTCATTGTACAGGCGTTTTGGTGAGCCTTATCGCCATTATGTGAACGAAGTACCACGCTGGCTGCCAGGCTTTTATAAAATAATTGGCAAGAGAAATTAAATGTATTCTTCACTTTCGGTTGATTACGATAAATTTAATAACTGGAAGAACCGCCTGGCCTATGAGATGCCTTTCATTGAAAAACAAACTGCCGCCCTGCAACAATTCAACGGTCAGCCGCTGCAAATTCTTGATGCCGCTTGCGGCACGGGCATGCACGCAGTGGCTTTAGCAGAGCGCGGTCACCGCGTTTGCGCCGCCGATCTGATCCCTGAAATGGTGGAACATGCCAGGTTCAACGCGCAGACGGCAAAGGTCAGCATCAACTTAAAAATCGCCGGTTTTGGTCAACTCAAGTCCACTTTTGGCAGCGAAAGCTTTGATCTCGTGCTTTGCCTGGGTAATTCACTCCCGCATCTTCTAACTGGTTCCGCGTTATCGAATGCCCTGGATGATTTTGGCGCTGTCCTCCGCCCTGGCGGAATGCTGCTCATCCAGAATCGTAATTTTGATGCGGTGATGGCAAAGAAAGACCGCTGGATGGAACCACAGGCCTTCCAGCAAGGAGATGAGGAGTGGGTTTTCCAACGCTTCTATGATTTCGAACCTGATGGGCTGATCCGCTTCAACATCATTACCCTCAAACGCCAAAATCATGGCGATTGGATCAGCAGCGTGAGCAGCACGCACCTTCATCCGCAGCTGGCTCACGAATTAATTCAGGCGATAACCGCTTCTGGCTTTGGTCATATCCGTTCTTTTGGAAGTATGAGTGGAGAGGAGTTTGATCCTCTTGCCAGCGGTAACCTCGTCATCACTGCAATTAAACGATAAGTTATTCATCGCCAACGGAGGATCAATGGAGATCAAAACGGTAAGCACAAAGAATGAATTACGCGAATTCATGGAATTGCCCTATACCCTCTACCGCGATGATCCGCTGTGGGTGGCGCTGTTGCGCAGTGAACAAAAAGCACAGTTCGTTCCAAGCAAGAATCCGATGCTGGACCACTGCGAACATATCCTTTTCACCGCGCACAAAAATGGCCGAACAGTCGGGAGGATCTCCGCTTTTCTCGATCATCTGGCGCTGGCACACTGGAAGCAGCCCATCGGATTATTTGGGTCTTTTGAGAGTATCCAAGACCCTGAAGTGGCCAATGGGTTGCTTGCCACAGCCAGAGACTGGCTGCGCTCCAAAGGGATGAACAGTATGCGCGGTCCGTGGAGTTTCGCTTCGCAGGAATGGGGTCTGGTGGTTGAAGGATATGAGCCGCAGCCGGTGATCATGGCGCCTTATAACCCGCCATATTACAATGATTTGCTCACCGGGTTTGGTTTCATTAAGGCCAAGGACCTGCTGGTTTACCTCATCGACGCCTCACAGGGTTATCAGATCCCCGAACGAATTTTGCGGCTTACCGACCGGATACAGGCGCGGTATGGGGTTCACGTCAGACCGGTAGATATGAACCATCTTGAAGAAGACGTGATCACCATTACCGATTTAGCCAACGTATCGATCGCCGACAACTGGGGGTTTTATCCGGTTACACGAGACGAAGCAAAAGCCATGGCGCGCGATCTGAAGCAGGTCATCAATCCGGCGGCGGTTTTAATCGCTGAAACCAGCGACAGGCGCCCGGTGGGATTCGCCATGAGCCTGCCAGATATCAACCAGATCATTAAGGGATTAAATGGGCACCTGTTTCCGACAGGATTACTGAGAATGATCTTTAAACTTCCCAGATTGGAACAGTACCGCATGTGGGCGCTCGGCGTTATTCCTGAATACCAGGGAAAAGCCATTGACACCCTTCTTTATCGAGCAACTTATGAAGCCATCTATTCAGACCGCATCCGGCTGGAGATCAATTATGTTCTCGAAGATAACGACCGGATGAATAACGCCCTATTAAAACTTGGAGTAAAAAACCTGCGCCGCTATCGGGTGTATGAAATGGCCATTTAGAGAGCGTCAATACTTGACTTGAAGGATTCAACTTTCTATACTAAGTTAAGAGAACGTTGGTGACGGCTCATCTCTACCAATCCGATCAGTCATCACAGGGCTGTCCAAAAATGGACAGCCTTTTTCGACCCTTTGAAAGGAGGTTGGCATGATTCGCCTGCAATTGGATGAAAACGAAAGACAGGTCTTACATCAACTGCTCGAGAGCTGTATCAACGACCTGCACGATGAAATTTCAGCAACTGATAACCCTGATTACAAGACGATGCTCAAGGGACGAAAAGCCGTGGTCACAAAGCTGCTTGAAGCCCTCCAAATTGCAGAAGCCAGCAAACCGCGTGTGTAGGCCCGGGGAAAAATAACAAAAAAACCGGAGAGAGATCCTCTCCGGTCAAAAGCATTGTTTTTTTGGTTATTTAGCTGAAATATAGTACCCCTGTGATTGGGGGCCTATTTCTGTTAAGGGTAAAACGTCCACCAGATTGTATTTCATACTACCGAGCCCCAGTTGTTCGCCATAACGCACCACCATATAGGGGTCTTTGAATTTTCCGTGCAGCTGCGCAAAGGGGTGCCCGCCGTTTGGTTGGGCTTCCATGCAGGTTGGCAGGTTCTCCAGGAAGAGGGGACTGTTAGCCGTTTGATCCAGCACCGCTGTATCAATGGCCACGATGTCATCGGAACCAAAGATGCCGGCATCCTGCATGATTGGCATACTGGTAAAACCAAAGCAATCACAAACAGGCGTCATCTGGGTCGCCAATGCCAGGTGAGTGACCTTGGATTTATCGAAAGTTGATAGAACGATATCAGCAGATATGGCACAGGCTTCCATGAAAGAGTGAACATTAACTGGCTCTAACTTTAAACTACCTGGAGGTGCAACTTTCAGGCAGCGGCCACACTGATTGCAAGGCTCGAAGTGGATATGAAGCTCATCACGATCGTACTTATCAAAGACAATCCCCCCAAACGGGCAGGAATCCACGATTTTTTGCATCACTGCGCGATCGGGGCAATTTTCTTTGAACCAGTATTTGTCGTAATGGTTAACGTCATGCATCTGTGACCGCGTCTCGCCAACCATACAGCCAAGGGCAATGTTCTTGAACGCACCGCCGAAACCGGTTGCCGGATGACCCTTAACATGCGCAAAGTTGACCAGGAAAGTGGCTTCTTCAACCATACCTGCAACTTTCCAGGTTTTCAGGTTCTTATACTCGCGTTCGTGGGCAAAGAAGTAATTTTCTCGCGGTCCGGCGGCAGGATAAACCGGGCAGCCCAACACTTCGCTGGTATAACCGCGTTGTTCGCAGCCAGCCACGTCCCAATCCACATCCGCGATAAACGGTTTGCCCCCGCCATCCTTAATCGCCTGCACAACCTTGCGCACGAAGACCGGATGAATGGTGGAATAACCAATGTTATTACCGACGTGCAATTTCAAGCACACCATTTCATCTTTAACCCGGTCTCGCAAATGCAACGCTTCAAGAATCAAATCCAATTTTGCTGGAAGGGTCTCTTTTGCGTTAAGTCTTGCCTGTCTGGGTGACCCATAATACACAGTTGAAGTCATTAGCAGCTCCTCTACAAATAACACATACGAAAATTATATCAAATTGCTCTAGATGATTGACTTTGCCTTTCGTGTGATTTAGACTATTTTTAATTGAATAGAGCGGGAGGAGAAATGATCAAGACCGAACGATTGACCTTGATTCCGCTGACGCCCCAGCAACTGGAATCAGGATTGAAATCTATTAAATCGCTGGCAACCGATCTCAACATCCCGATTGTCGAAGATCTGATGTCTGGAGTTGCCGAACGGGCAGTGCGCATGAAGATTGAAAAAATGCGCACGGTTTCACCCTCCCTTCACCCCTGGTTCACTTATTGGCTGGTCGTGATTGATTGTGAGCATATCGGCGCTGGAATGGTGGGGTTCAAAGGAAATCCAGATGAGAACGGCGAGGTCGAGATTGGTTACGGCATTAATTCAATCTACCAGAGTCGCGGCTACATGAGTGAAGCCGTAAGAGCGCTTATCAGGTGGGCATTCTCTCACCCAGAATGTAAAGCCATCAACGCGACAGATGTACGGCCAGATAATTATCCATCTCAGAAAGTCCTGGTGAAATGCGGATTTACCGAGGTTAAAGCTGACGGGACGGGAATCAGTTATCAACTTCGCAAGGAATAATTACATTACGAAACTGTGTAGTTTTCACTATTGACATCCTCCTCAGGCTTTACTAAAATCGATATACTCGTAGTCAGCTTAATTGGAAAAATTTAAGCAGAAAGGGTCTCAAATGCAGTTGGAAGAATCGGATAGTGCCAACGATGTCCCTCCTCTTAGTTGCAGAGGAATCTTAACGCTATCCAGGTACGTTGAAAAGAATACGGCGCTTCACACTCAAAGCGGGTTTGTCGGCATTGATGATTGCTGTCAATTCTCTGCTTTATATCGGTCAGGCGCCAACCAGGGAGTACTGGTCTGATCAGTGAATCGCTGATCATCTAGGCATGTCAACACTGCCGGCTGGTACTTCCGCTACCAGCCGGTTTCTTTTCCCGGCTAACGGTAACAAGTGAAAAAATTATCCCTTTGATCAACAAGGGATATTGAACATTCTTATTGGAGGCCGGCATGCGCTATTTTGTGATCAAAGCAGAAAATGTATCGAAAAAATACAGTCACCGACAGGGAATTGATAATGTCTCTTTTGAGGTTGAACCAGGAGAGATCTTCGGCCTGCTTGGAACAGATCACGCCGGTAAAAGCACCATCGTGAGCATGCTCGCAGGATATTTCAGACCGAGCAGCGGAAACCTCAAGGTCTTTGGCTTGGACTGTCAACGTGAATCACGCGCCATCCGCGAGAGGATCGGCCTTTATCCCGGCAACTATCCCTCACCCAGCCGCCATACCGTTGCGGAACTGCTGCGCTACGAAGGCCACAAACCTGGCGGCATGCTGTGGACGGAAATCCAGAATTTAGCCGGCCAGCTTGATCTGGATCTTTCGCAACCGGCAGCCACCCTTTCTACCCACGACCGCCAGGTATTCGATTTGCTGCAGGCATTCATCCCCCGGCCTGAATTGCTGATCCTGGATGAGCCCACTTATGAATTGAAACCGGCCATTCAGGATGTATTTTATCGTTTGATCATGGAAGCACGTCAGGAAGGCCGCACGGTGTTCATCACCTCGCGCTCGCTGGCAGAGATGGAAAGGATTTGTGACCGTGTTGCGATTTTGCACCGCGGCCGACTTATCGCCGTCGAACGCGGTGTGCAGCTGCGTTCACGCGCGCTGCGCATCATCGAAATGCGGTTTGCCAATTCAATTTCAAAAGATGTTTTTTCTGGAATCCCCAACATTCGCAACCTGTCGATCGAAGATAATAAATTGCGCTGCATCGTGCAGGGTGAACCTGACCGCCTGCTCAAGATTGCCTGCCAGCAGCACGTTACCGACCTTCTGAGCACCCAGCCCAGCCTTGAACAGATCTTAGCAGATACGTATGGTATCAAGACGGTGTGACGCGGGAAGTTTTAAGACCAATCAGCGAACGTTTAATCCGAATGATTCACAAAGATCATCTATCAAGGTGCTTGTGTTTATCGTTTAATTATCTATAATGTGCTATTATCCAAAAATTCTCAAGGGAGGATTAAGATGTCAGAAGAAAAACCAGGGTGTTTATCTTTGTTCTTTCCACGAAGATACAAAAGCAGAAATCAATCCAAGCAAAGAATATCAGACGCGGTAGCGGATTATTACCCTTATCGTATTAGTGATCGGTTTTTATCACCTTCAGAACATTCCTTTTTTCTTGTTACACAAAAAGTATTAGGAAGCGAGTTCTTTGTCGCTCCTAAAGTACCCCTTTCAGAAATCTTTTTTATCACTGATCACCAAGACTATAACACCTATTGGAATCGTATTAATCGAAAACGTGTTGATTTTCTTGTCTGTGATGCCGTTTCAATGAAACCGCGCTTTGCCATAGAACTCGATGACTCTTCTCACAACAGACAATCTCGGATTGAGCGGGATGATTTTGTAAACAACGTCTTTAAGGCAGCTGGAATGCCTTTGGTAAGAGTAAGTGCCAAGAATACATATTCTACAAGTGAGTTGACTACGATCTTTGCCGATGCACTCAAGCTTTCTACACATCAAACAATCGATTTAACCAAAAATCAATCTTCTGAGCAGCCAGCTGAAGCGAATGCAGAAGAGGCAAATCCAATCTGTCCAAAGTGCGGCGCACCGATGGTTCTGCGTATTGCAAAAACAGGTACACGAGCAGGTACAAAATTCTATGGCTGCACAAATTATCCTAATTGTCGAACCGTAATACCCATAAAAGAAATTTGATTTTTGGGCTATTCGAAGTTCCTGCAATAATGAATCCCTTGCCTGATATTAAAAGATTTCAGGAATTTTAAATATCCAGCGTTTTTTGTTCCTCATCTAAAATAATTTCCTCCGCGCTGGCAAACTATTTTTTGCTATAATCTTATTCCACTAAACGCACTACCGAGGTCAAACATGAAAAACGAAGAAGGGCTGGCTTTTCACCTGCATATCAAGGACGGTGATATCGGTCGATACGTCCTCCTACCTGGCGACCCCGGCCGCTGTGAAAAGATCGCGCGTTACTTCGATGATCCTCATTTTGTGGCCCAGAACCGCGAATACGTCACCTGGACAGGAACACTTCTGGGTGAGAAGGTTTCTGTGGTATCTACCGGAATTGGCTGCCCATCGGCAGCCATCGCGGTTGAAGAATTGATCGAACATGGCGCGGATACCCTGATACGAGTGGGGTCTTCTGGTTCGATGCAGCCTTACATACACACCGGTGACGTGGTGGTGGTGACCGGTTCCATTCGCGATGAAGGAACCACACCTCACTACCTTCCCATTGAATTCCCGGCTGTGGCAGATTTCGAAGTAGTCAATGCCTTACGTGAAGGCGCGCAAAAACTGGGGCTCAGAGTTCATACGGGCATTTCACAATCCAAAGATTCCTTTTATGGTGAGGTGGAACGCACGCGCATGCCCCTGGCGCAGCAACTCGAAGAACACTGGAACGCGTTGATCGCAGGCGGTGCCATGTGCTCTGAAATGGAATCAGCGGCCATCTTTATCCTCTCTTCCATTTACCGCAAGCGCGCCGGCGGGGTGATGCTCGTCATTAACGAATTTGACCTCGCGGAAATTTCAGAAGAAGACGCCCAGAAACACATGGCCGAGTTCGATGCCGATCGTGTTATTAAGGTAGCCATCGAGGGGTTAAAAATTCTGATCGCCAACGATAAAAAATAGAAGCTCCTCCAATGCAGACCTCGTCACTGAAATCTCGCCTTTCCAACATCTCTCGTGAACTTCTCCTGTTCATTCTGGCTTCGTTTGCAGTGGGTATGGCAGGCAGCCTGGTAGATTCCACCCTCAACAATTTTCTCAACGATACCTTTTCTCTCAATGGTTTCCAGCGCTCCTTCCTTGAATTCCCACGCGAGTTTCCGGGCTTTATCGTTCTGTTCGTTTCGGCCGCGTTTGGTTTTCTTGGCAGCCGCCGCCTGGGTGCGCTTGCCATGCTGATGGCAGCCGCCGGCATATTCCTGCTTGGTTTTTCAAGTTCAAGCTACGCCGTTATGGTTGTTTTTCTGTTCATTTTCAGCATGGGAAACCACCTCTTCATGCCAGTTTCCACGACGATCGGCATGGAACTGGCAGCAGACGGCCGGACGGGCAGGCGCCTGGGGCAGCTCAACGCCATCCGCAACCTGGCGGTGATCGTTGGGAGCTTTATCGTTTTCATTGGTTTCAAATACCTGCATTTCACTTACCAGCACAGTTTCACCATTGCCGCACTCATTTTTGCCATTGCTGCGGTAATGATGTTTTTGATGCAGCGCGTTCCTTCTGCTCCACCCAGAAAGTTCCTGCAGCTGCGCAAGGAATATACCCGCTTTTACGCGCTGGCGGTGTTATATGGATCACGAAAGCAGATCTTTATGACCTTTGCACCCTGGGTAATCGTGACCATTTTCCACAAACCCACTCAAACCCTCGCTACCCTGATGACCATTGGTGGAGTGATTGGCATCCTTTTCCAGCCCATCCTGGGCAGAGCGATCGACCGATTCGGAGAAAGGATGATTCTCTGCTCCGAAGCAGTGCTGCTGGTTCTGGTTTGTTTTGCGTACGGTTTTTCAAGATCAATCTTTTCAGAAAACATCGCGTTCATCATCACCTGCGTTTGTTACCTGCTCGACCAGGTGTTGATGTCGGTCAGTATGGCACGTTCAACCTACATGAAGAAGATCGCCTTGCAGCCTGAAGACATTCAACCCGCGCTCTCAGCTTCGATCAGCATCGATCATTTCTTCTCGATCGGTATCGCCCTTCTGGGGGGTGTGATCTGGAACAAATTCGGCTTTCAGTATGTTTTCCTCGTGGGGGTGGTCATTGCAACCATCAACTTCTTCGTGGCACGGAAGATCAAATTGCCAACTGATCGCCCGACCTGTGTTGTTCCTGGTCTTTCCTCAGCCAGCAAGTAAACTCACTGGTTTTCCGCTTTAGGTTCATGTATATAATCTATATAACTTCATATTGATGATGAGAATCCTGAACATCCATTAACAAGCGAAAGGAGGATGGTTCATGAAGATCAACTTCTCCATGTGGCGTAAAGCTCTTTCTGAACTTGTGAAGATGGACAGCAAGGAGGAATGGGACCGGCTGGATATTGTTTCAAAATGGCTGGTCGCCACCCGATCCGCCGTTACCATTGTCACGCTTTATTCGTGTGCCATTGGCGGATTGCTGGCGCTCCGTGACGGATACTTCAGGCAGAACTGGGTCATGTCGATCGTCGCCTGGTTAATTGTGACTATCGGTCTTTTCATCGCGCATGGAACAAACAATTTTCTGAATGATTACACCGATTTCTCGCGCGGTGTCGACACCGACAATTATTTCCGCACCCAATATGGTGTTCACCCCCTGGTTCAAAATTTTTGGAGCAAGGAACAGCACTTCAGGTGGTTTGCCGTCAGTGGAACCCTGGCGGTGCTCACGGGAGTCTTTGCTCTTTTTTATACCCATTTTTCGATGTCGGTCATCGTGCTTTTCTTCATCGGCGCAGCTGTGCTGCTGCTCTACACCTGGCCGCTGAAACACATTGCCCTGGGGGAAATTTCAATATTCCTCATCTGGGGCCCGATCATGATCTCGGCTGTTTACCTCGTGCTCTCAAAAGGCGCGTCTGACGATATTTGGAAAGTGGTTCTGGCGGCAATTCCCTGGGGGCTGAGTGTGGTGAGCATTAACCTGGGTAAACACATTGACAAACTTGAGGAAGACAAAAAGCGAAAGGTGATCACGCTGCCAGTTCTGATCGGAGAGAAAGCCGCGCGCATTCTGAATATGGTGGTGCTCTCGCTCATCTATATTCTGATTCTCTATATGGTCTTCATCACCCGTTACTTCTCTCCTATCATACTCATCGTGTTCTTTGCCGGCCAGCGTGTGGCTTATGCGGTAGGGGTGCATGCCAAACCGCGCCCGCAGGAACCGCCCAAGGAGTGGGCATACTGGCCAACGTGGTTTTCAGGGTTCGCCTTTTATCATAACCGGTTGTTCAGCAACTTGCTGTTAATCGCCCTCGTTTTAGATATTCTGGTACGTACTTTTATGCCGGGCTTCTGGCCTGCCCGGTAAGTTTCTTTTTTTCAAGGAGCCTGCTATGGACCTCGTTGCACTCTCCCGGTGGCAGTTCGCGCTCACCACGATCTATCATTTTTTCTTCGTTCCGCTCACGCTCGGGTTGGGCATTTTCGTCGCTGTGCTCGAGACGCTGTACGTGCGCAGCGGCAACCCGGTTTACAAACGCCTGACCAAATTTTGGGGCAAGTTGTTCCTGATCAACTATGCCATGGGCGTGGTGACCGGCATCGTCATGGAATTCCAGTTCGGTATGAACTGGTCTTCTTACTCGCGCTTTGTGGGAGACATCTTCGGCGCCCCACTGGCAATCGAAGGCTTGCTGGCGTTCTTCCTTGAATCCACCCTGCTCGGGGTCTGGATCTTCGGGTGGGAACGCATTTCAAAGAAACTGCACGCCGCAGTCATGTGGCTGGTGGCCAT
This sequence comes from Anaerolineaceae bacterium, assembly GCA_034429135.1. GTDB lineage: Bacteria > Chloroflexota > Anaerolineae > Anaerolineales > Anaerolineaceae > UBA6107. The sequence goes on from DAOUGR010000016.1 coordinate 52,298, forward strand.
AGGCGGCAACCTGAGCGCATACTGGATCCTGATTGCCAATGGCTTCATGCAGCACCCGGTCGGGTTCGAGATCGTCAACGACCGCGCACAAATGATCAACTTTGGCGCACTGCTGGGCAACCCGAGGGCGATTTATCTCTTTCTACATACCTTCACCTCCGGTCTGGTCACCGGCGCGTTCTTTGTTCTCGGGTTCAGCCTCTATCATCTGGTGTGCAAACATGAGGTAGAAGCTTTCCAGAAAACCTTCCGCCTTTCAGCCATCATCGGGCTCATCGCCACCATCAGCGCGGTTGGCACAGGCCATGCCCAAGCGGTTTACCTGCGACAGGTGCAGCCCATGGCAGCCGCGGCGGCCGAAGCGCATTACCAGACCGCAGACCCGGCAGATTGGTCGGTGATCGCCCTCTTCGATAAAACCGGTAAAAAGGTCATCTGGGATATAAAAATTCCCAAAGCGCAAAGTTTCCTGTATTATTTCAAATTCAGCGGCGAAGTGGAAGGCATTGACAATCTGCAGGCAAAATATGAAGAGCAGTATGGCCCCGGTGATTACATTCCCCTGGTGGCACTGGATTACTGGACCTTCCGTGTGATGGTAGCGGTCGGCATGCTGATGGTATTGCTGGCTCTTGGCGCGCTCTTGGTCGCACAAAAGAAATACCCCGAGAAGTGGTTGGCGCGTTCAGGGTGGCTGGTGTGGATGATCGTTTTGCCGTACATCGCCAACACTACCGGCTGGATTTTGACCGAGACCGCCCGCCAGCCCTGGGTGGTGCACGGCCTGATGCAAACCAGTGAGGCAATCAGTCCTAACGTAACCACAGGAACGGTGCTCATCAGCCTGATCGGTTTCGTTCTGATCTACGCCGTGCTGATGGGGGTCGATCTCTTCCTGCTCTTAAAGTTTGCCAAAGCCGGTCTGCCTGCCGCAGATACAGACTCGGTGCTCATGCAAGGTGACAGGCCAGAAACCAAGAAGGGAAGGTAACAATGAATCTCAATATCCTGTGGTTTATTCTGATCGCTGTGCTTTATGCCGGTTTCTTCTTCCTGGAGGGATTCGATTTTGGAGTGGGTATGCTGCTGCCCATAATCGGAAAGAAGGACGTGGAACGCCGCGCTATCATCAATACCATCGGACCGCACTGGGACGGCAACGAAGTATGGTTGATTGTGGCCGGCGGGGCAACCTTTGCCGCGTTCCCTCACTGGTACGCCACTCTCTTCAGCGGCTTTTATCTAGGGATGTTCCTGCTACTGCTAGCGCTGATCGTGCGCGGTGTGGCACTTGAATTCCGTAGTAAGATCGCCAGTCCCAAGTGGCGCTTTGGCTGGGATTGGGCAATCGCAATTGCAAGCTTCCTGGCTTCCTTCTTACTGGGAGTGGTGTTTACTAACCTGGTGAGAGGGGTGCCCATTGACGCCAACATGCAGTACACTGGCACTTTCCTCACTCTGCTCAACCCGGTCAGCCTGCTGGGCGGACTGGCGGTAGTCTTCGTTTTCATTTTTCACGGCGCTAATTTTCTCAGCCTCAAACTCATCGAAGGTCTGCGGGTGAAAGCGCATAACGCTGCGGTACGGAACTTTCCGGCAGCGTTGATCTTCGCTGTGGGATTATTTGGCGCGCTCTACTTCACCGATTCAGCTTTCAGTGAAAAAGGCGCGCTGACGCTGGTCTTGCCGCTGCTGGCGGCCGCTGCGCTGGTGCTCTCGCGCGTGCTCAGCGGTCAAAAGAAAGAGGGATGGGCGTTCATCCTTTCCAGCGCGGCGGTGGTTTTCATGGTTGCTGCGATCTTCATTGCGCTTTTCCCCAACGTGATGATCTCTTCCACAGATGTTGCCAACAACCTGACCATCCATAACGCGTCGTCTTCGCCATATACATTGAAGGTGATGTCAATTGTGGCAGCCGTCATGCTGCCTATCGTGCTGGCTTACCAGGTTTGGACGTATTGGATGTTCCGCAAACGGGTGAAGGCTGATCCAAAGTCATTGACCTACTGACAACCCAACTCCCCGCGCACAACGCGGGGAGTATTATGATTGATTCAAGTAAGAAATTCGCTGCTTTCGTTTGCACCAAAGTGAAGCATTGCTATAAAATGAGTGAGCATCAAATGACCTACCAGGGAGGAAATCACGAACGATTTCGTTTCGCCGTCAGTTGACAATGCTCAGATCAAAGAGATCAAACGCCGGTTGGAGACCGACCGCCGCTACCAGGGTAGTATCAGCTGGTTTTTCTGGATCGCTGCGTGATCCATCATTACCATCGATGCATATCATTTGTTTTCATTCGGAGCTTATATGACCATAATCGACTTAACTAACCAGACTTTTGAACCCGAACACCTGGCAGCCCTGGCTCTCGGTGATCCGGAGTTGCTGCGCGAGCTGCTGGAGGGCGTGGTGCCCGGCCCGCAGCCCGAAACGCGGCGGCAGAATTGTTCACAGGCGCTGCTGTGGCTGGCGGAAAAGGAACCCCAAGTGCTGCTGCCGCACTGGGAACACTTCGTCACCTGCCTGCGGTCAAACAACGGCTTTTCGATCTACGTGGCTATGTATGTTCTAGCAGCGCTGGCAGCTATCGATTCTGAAGACCGCTTCGCCGCGGTGTGCCGGGATTACCTGAACCTGTTCGCGTCAGAGAAAACGATGGTCGCGGGGCACGCCATCCGCTGCGCTGCACGCATTGCGCTGGCCTGTCCCAAGTATCGTGAACCGGTGATGCACGACCTGCTGGCGATCGAATCCATCCACCGCGGCAAGAACATGGGTCTGATGGTGGGGTACGTGATTGAAGCCCTCGACCTGCTCTTTGATACGGTAGAGAATAAGGGCGAGATATTTACCTTTGTGGAGCGCCACGCGCAGAGTGAAAGCCCGCGCACACGCAAGCAGGCCAAGGCTTTCCTGGAGAAGGTGGGGGGATAAGCTGCAGAAACTGACCAATATTGAGCAAGATTATTTTTTTTATTAACAATTATTAGTAATGAATAAAGGGACCCACATTGAAGCATTCCAATGAAACCAAAAAAGATGCTGAGCAAAGTTTTAAATTTGCAGTTAAGAATCTATATAAAATTGCCATTCTCGCTTACAACGAGATCATTCATTTCAAACCAGAAATTGTAATCGTTCTGGCTCATGGCGGTTGGGGGCCTTTATGGGCACTACAGGCTCTATGTCAAGAATTACAAAAGGCGCCATTTCCGCCTCTTCTTGTGACCAATATTGGAAATGAAAAATTAGATCGATATGAAAAGCAACGTTATCGAATCTATAGATGCTACGAATGTTACCCTTATAATGCACTGCACACCAATGCAGTAGAAAATGGTTTCTTCTTGGCTTGGGTTTCACAACAAACAGATTGGCAGTACTCCCTTCGTCAAATGATCATGGAAGTTCTCAATGGACTGACTCCATCCCGAATCCTCGTTCTGGATGATACGACATGGGTGGGAGGAACTTACCGTATTGCGCTTACACTGCTCAACTCGATCTTTCCTGAAAGTGAAGTGAGAATGATCGCAGGAGATTCTTTTGAATGGCGTTCTGATATTGTGAAGCCTTGGCTACTTGATCATGGAATTAACGATAATCCAAACAATAACAATTATCGAGACCTGTACATACATTACCTGGTTCCAGGGACAGAAGATGATGGCAATAGCGACTCATTTAACTGGCGATTGATTTCAAAAGAAAATAAATACCTTCAAGAGGTATCTTCATTGTTACCAATTGAACAATGGATGAGAATGTCAATTTGGGTCAAGAAAGCCATTCAGAATCAGTCCACTAAATATGCCAGAGAGGTGAATAAGACAACTTTCCCCATTAATGGAACATGCAAGCCGACACTGGATGCGGTTGAACTCATTCTGAAGTATGTATGGCTGAATAGAAAAATAAAGCTTGAAAAGATCCAAGAAATATTAAAAATGTCAAAAGATGAAAGCGTGGTTTTGGTTAAATCCATGGTCGAAGAAAAACAATTGGTACCGAGATGGAATTTCAGAGAAGTTTATTATGTCATTCCACGGTCCATAACAAGGAAAGTAATTCAACTGTAAGTATTCTAAAGATTCGAGCCAGAAAACTCTCGACGATAATATCTCACAATGAAAGATCAATAGTGTGATTTTAGTTCATTATTGAGCGCCACGCCCAAAGTGAAAGTCGGCGCACGCGGATGTAAACCAGGTCGTTTATAGAGAATGCAGGGGAATAATCAAAGTCGCAGATTTTCCCTGCAAAGAATTTATCAGTATCAGGATTGCACTTATCCGATTGCATTTTTTCAGATTCTCTATATACTATTAAATGGCTGGTGGTTTTACCAGATTTCCGCGAGGTGAGCTTTGGTCATCCCTGTTGAACCGCTGCAAGTCAGCAGCCTCAAGCAAGCCTGCATCGAACGCCTCGAGGGCATGATCCTCTCCGGCGGGCTGAAACCCGGAGAGAAGCTTCCCTCCGAGCGCGATTTCGCGGCCTCGCTGGGCGTGAGCCGACCCGTTTTACACGAAGCGCTGGTCGACCTGGAAGCCAAGGGGCTGGTGTCCATCCTGCCACGCCGCGGGGTGGTGATCAACGATTTCCGGCAGTCTGGTTCACTGGCAGTGCTTTCTTCGCTGCTGAACTACAACAACGGCGCGCTTGCCCCCGAATTCCAACACAGCCTGCTGGCGATGCGCATTCTCATTGAGCGCGAGACCGCCCGCCTGGCCGCGGTCAGCGCCACACCGGAACAGATTGAAAAATTGCACCAGATTCTGCAGGACGAGATCGAAACCCACAGAGCAGACGCCACACGCCTGACCGAGCTCGATTTTGCCTTTCACTCGCAGCTCGCGCTGGCATCAGGCAATCTTGTCTACCCGCTCATCCTCAATTCGTTCAAGAATATCTACATCCACTTCACGGCAACTTTTTTCCGCCAGATAGCGGATACTGCCATAATTGACGAAGTGATCCAATATCACCAGCGCCTGATCGTTGCCCTCGCTAACCGGCAGCCCGATGAAGCCGCAGCCGTGATGGAGGAGATGCTTGTCAGAGGTGAACAACAGCTTTTGGAAGGGATTTATAAGGAGAGACCATGACCACAATGACTACCGAGAAACCGCGTTTCACTATCAAGGAACCGAAGTTCCTGTCTGACCGTATTCGATGGCTGCGCGATTACTACTTCCAGGGTGTCAACCGCAAGTGGAACAACGAGTACAGCGCCTGGACAACGGGTACACCTTGGGATTTTCAATACAACGAACTATCATTTTATATCGTTCCCGAAACGTACTTTTACATTCCCACCTTTCGTTCGTCCTTTAAACAGATTGCCAAACCGGTAAAACTCCATCCTGATTTTTGGAAGTGGAGTCTGCCGGAACGGCGCGCCTGGTTCGTCAGAGAAACCATGGTGCATTATGTGCCCAAGGAGATCCTGCCCGGCGATCTGCTGGCCGGGGCGCGGTTTAATATTATGACCTCTCATTGCCTCACCAAAGCCCAGACAAAGGAATATGACCGCCTAGTGAAGGGAAAAAACGGAGCGCGCGCCGCTATGCTGTGGTTCCATAATCATGGTTACGGCAACGCCGGCGCAACCAGCGGCCACCTCGTTCCCGGATACGACCGCGTGATCACCCAGGGCTGGAAGGGCATTCACGCGGACCTGCAACAGCGCTACGATGCGCTTTCTCCTGCCGAACGGAAGGGTAAGAAAGGCGCTCAATTGCGCGCCATGCTCACTTCTTCCACCATGCCCCGCGATCTGGCGCAGGAATATCGCGTGATCTTAGAAGAAATGGCAAAAAACGAGCCCGATGCCACCCGCAAAGCCGAACTGGCGCAAATGGCTGATAACCTCACCCGTGTGCCGTGGGAGCCCGCGCAGACCTTCTGGGAAGCGGTGCAATCCCTGTGGCTGACACACATGCTGGTCATGTCTGATGAAAATTATCCCGGCCCGGGTGTCTCCTTCGGGCGCATCGATCAGTATCTCAACCCGTTATGGGAAAAATCACTCGCAGAGGGCATGGACCGCGAATTTGGCAAGGAAGTCCTCAAATGCTTCTGGGTGCACTGCAACACCGCCTACGATGGCATGATCCAGACCGGAGGAAACCAGGGCATCACCGCCGGTTACGGCCAGTTGTTGACTATCGGCGGGATGGGCCAGGGTGGAACCGATCTTACCAACGATCTCACTTATGCCATCCTGGAAGTCGTTGACGAGATGAGCCCCATCCTTGAACCCAAACCCAACGTGCGCCTGCACCGCGGAACGCCTGACAGGCTGCTCGACAAGGTGGTTGATATGATCTCCAGCAGTCAGGGTGCGCCCTTCCTGTTGAACTTTGATGAGCGTTCGCTGGCGGGCATGATGCTCGAAAGCCGCAAAGCCGGCATCGAGAAGCTGATCAACAAAGACAACGTGTTCAATTATGCCCCGGTCGGCTGCCTTGAAAACACCATGGCTGGTAATGACCGTTCTGGCACGGTGGACGATAATTTGAATTTGCTCAAGGCGGTTGAACTGGCTCTCACCGGCGGGTATGATCTCAACCCGGTGACGGATGCGCTGACCGGTCACGTTGAAAAGATCCATCGCGACGGCGAAGATACCGGCGACCCGTCGAAATTCACATCCTGGGAGCAGTTCTGGCAGGCTTATGCTGCGCAGACCCGCTGCATCGTCAAACGCAGCGTTGAGACCTATGAAAAATCCGAAGCGGTGCGAGCCAAATTCTTCCAGACGCCATACCTCTCCTGTCTGGTGAAAGGCTGCGCAGAAAGTGGCAAAGATATTAACGAAGGCGGTGCCGAAATCGGTTTCGTCACGGTTGAAGGTGTCACCTACGCCACCACCGTAGATTCGCTGCTTGCAATTAAGTACCTGGTATTCGATAAGAAGGTTTGCACCATGCAGGAACTGGTGCAGGCACTGCGCGATAACTGGGTTGGCCACGAGAAACTGCAGGCTATCGCGTTGCACAAAGCACCCAAATATGGCAGGGATGATGACGAAGCCGACATGATGGCAAAACATGTAATGAAACTCTGGACGGGAGAGACCTGGAAGTACAAAACGATTTCCACTGGCCGTCAATTCCGTCCTGGAATGTTGAGCTGGAATTACTGGATCGCCTATTCTGATATTCTGCCCGCAAGCCCCGACGGACGGGCAAAAGGGAAGTTTCTTTCGAACGCGCTGTGCCCCTCCAACGGTGCAGACACCAACGGCCCAACCGCCAATGCCAACTCGGTGGGCAAAGCCCTGGGCGGCAAGGCAACAGATGGGCAGGGCGACTGGGAAGAGTATTTCAACCTGCTGCCCAACGGCGGCAGCCACACGATTACCTTCAACCCTTCGCTGCTGCGCGACCCCGAACATAAGCAAAAATTCAAGGCGTACCTGCGCGGTTACATCGAAAACGGCGGCAGCGCGCTGCAGATCAACATGATCAACGCCGATATGCTGCGCGATGCCCAGAAGCACCCCGAGGAATACCGCCATCTGCTGGTGCGCGTGACAGGTTACAACGCATACTTCACCGCTATCGGCAAAGAACTGCAAGACGAAATCATCGCGCGCGAAAGTCACAACATGTAATGATGACACAAACGAAAACTACCACAGGCACCATCCTTCATCTGCAGCGCCTGTCTACTGAAGACGGTCCGGGCATTCGCACCACGGTTTTCTTTAAGGGCTGCCCCCTGCGCTGCCAGTGGTGCCACAACCCTGAAAGCATTTCACCCAAAAAGCAGGTGCAGTGGATTGGCAACCGCTGTATCGGCTGCGATTCGTGCATCGAAGCCTGTGATCAGAACGCTCTGACACACACCCGAAATGGTATTCTGCGCGACCGCACCCTGTGTACGGTCTGCGGGAAATGTGTAGAAGCCTGTCCATCTGGAGCCATGGAGATGCTGGGTAGAGAGATCACGGTCGATCAACTGGCGGCTGAATTATTGAAAGACCTCGCTTACTATCAAAAATCAGGCGGCGGGGTCACGCTTTCAGGCGGTGAACCCACCCTGCAGCCGCACTTCTGTGGTGATCTGATGGACGCACTAAAGCAGGAGGGCGTGCACGTGGCGCTAGACACCTGCGGATTATGCACACCCGAGATCTTCAACTCACTGGCCGAGAAAGCTGACCTGATCCTCTTTGATGTGAAATTGATCAGAGGTGAAGATCATCAAAAATGGACCGGCGTTGACAACAAGCGCATCCTGCAGAACCTTGAATCTGCGCGTGATCTTGTCACGCAGTCAGGCGGCCGCAAGCAAATGTGGATTCGTACCCCACTGATTCCCGGGGCGACCGTCACGGAAGAGAATCTTAAAGCCATTGGTTTTCATCTGCGCATGGCGCTGGGAAGCAGTGTTGAGCGCTGGGAGCTTTGCGCATTTAACAACCTCTGTCGTGACAAATACACACGTCTGGATATGGATTGGAATTTTTCAGATACCGGTCTGATGACAACCACTGCCCTTGAACAGGCGCGCTCCTGGGCAACCAGCGGTGGTTTTGATCCGCAGCGCACGTTCATCACCGGGGCTGCCAGAGCCGAAAATGAATTCGAGAAATAAAGAATCAGGAGTGAACCATGAACACCACCCGCTATCCGCACACCCAGTTTTCTGACCAGGATATGATCGATCTTTCAGCATCGATGAAAATTGGCATCCTCGGTACGGTCAACCCGCAGGGATTGCCGCATCTCACCCTCATTACAACGCTGATGGCCAGCACACCAGAAAAGGTCGTGTGGGGTCAATTCATGGAAGGAGTGAGCAAGAAACACGTCCTGCAGAATCCAAAAACGGGGTTTCTGGTGATGGGCCTCGATAAGAGCTACCGGCGCGGCTTTGCTAATTATGACCACGCCACAAACGCTGGCAAGGATTATGACTTCTATAACAACACACCGCTCTTCAGGTACAACGCGTATTTCGGTGTGCACAGGGTGCACTACATGGATCTGGTCGCGCACTCCGGAAAATATCCGCTGCCAATGAACAAGATCGTGCTCGCAGCCATTCAAACCATGATCGTCAAAGCGCTGAACGGCAAGAAAGAAAAAAATGTGGTGCTCAACCCGTGGACACAGGCTTTCTTTGACAAGATCGACAATCTCAAGTTTTTATCGTATATCAATGCCGACGGCTACCCAGAGATCATTCCAGTCATTCAGGCGCAATCACTTGACCGTGAGCACCTGATCTTCTCGTTTGGCGCGTATGGCAGAGAACTGGAAGAGATCACCGCGAATACAACCGTGGCAATTTTTGGTATGGCGCTGAGTATGGAGGATGTGCTCGTACGCGGCACCTTCGAGGGTATCAGGAACCTGGCAGGGATGAAATTCGGCGTGGTCAAACTGGACTGGGTATATAACTCCATGCCGCCCAAACCGGTGCAGATCTACCCCGAGGTGCCAATGGAGGCGGTGAGGGAGTTCTAGCTGTCAGTAATGAAAAATAGCGAAATAACCAAAGGTCTTTTCTGACCTATAAGGTCAAAGAAGTGGGCGCCAGACAGACGTAAATTCGGAAGAATTCAGGGTTTTCCTTCATTTTCCAGGTAAAATTACCTCCTATGAAGAAAACCATTGTATTCGACTTCGGTGCAGTCCTCATTGACTGGAACCCTTATTACCTCTACCGCAAACTGCTTCCAAATGATGAAGCCATCAAATCCTTCCTCGAAGAGATCGATTTTGCGCATATCAACCCCCGGATCGATGCCGGCATGCCCCTGACGGACTGGGTAGCAGAATATTCGCAGAAATATCCCCACCGCAGGAATTTGATCGCCGCGTATCATGAACGCTTTCCCGAATCTGTTGGCGACTGCGTACAGGGCACAGTGGATATCTTGTACGAACTAAAGTCCAAAGGTTACCCCCTCTATGGGTTGAGCAACTGGTCTGATGAAACCTTTGCCCGCATCAAAGACCGCTTTGGATTTATCGACGAACTCGATGGCTATCTGCTTTCAGGTATGGTGGGGCAGATCAAACCCGGCGAAGAGATCTTTCATTCTTTTCTCGCGCGCTTTGACAAGACTGCAGAAGATTGCATCTTTATCGACGACAATCCTGCGAATATCGCGACTGCTGAACGTGTGGGTTTCACGGGGATCCTGTTTCAATCACCTGATGCCTTGCGGGTTGAGTTGAAAACACTGGGGATTCTTGGAACGAATGGGCATCAACCATAGCCCGGGAAATGAAACTTTTCTCGCGTGATCGATTTCGGTTACCATCGGTAATCATTCCAAAAAGATGGTCTGGCGCTCAACGAATTCGTTATCAGGTAATGTTTAACCATTATCGAAACCAAAACCAGTTGTAAAAAGGGAAAAATGTACCCGGATTACTCAAATTGCCTGGTGAACCTGGCCTGTTCCATCCTGAAAGAATTTGGCGCTCCTTATTCGCATCCTACCCTGCCGCATATGGATCGCCTGCTGGAAAGAAAATATCACAATGTGGTCATCCTTTTGCTGGATGGAATGGGAGTTGATGCCATTCAGCATCATCTGGCCCCAGACGGATTTTTTGCGCGACACCTGCTCTGTGGTTATTCTTCCGTCTTTCCACCAACCACAACCTCGGCCACCGTCTCGTTCATGACCGGGCTTACGCCAGCCGAACACGGCTGGCTCGGTTGGAAGCAATATTTCAGTGAAATTGACAGGATCGTCATCCCTTTCAGAAACACCGACTTCTATTCGGGAGAGAACGCAGCCAGTTATAACGTGGCGTCGCTCTATTTGCCGTATCAATCCATATTCAACAGGATCAATGAAGCCGGTATGGGTAAGGCATATTATGTGTCAATGTTCGGAACCACGCACATTGATTCCTTTGAAGAACTGACCGTGACAGTTTCAGACCTATGCCGAACCAATGAAAAGAAATTGATTTATGCCTATTGGCATCAGCCAGACACGATGATGCACATGAATGGCTGTTATGACGAATCCATCACCCACGAACTTCGAGGTCTTGAACACGAAGTTGAAAAACTGGCTGAAAAACTGTCAGACACACTGCTGGTTGTGACTGCTGACCACGGTCATAAGAACTTAACCTATTACACATTGACTGATTATCCAGAGATCATCAAAATGATGAAAAGGCCGACCTCGATCGAAAGCCGCGCTTCTGTTTTTTATGTTCGGGATGAGTATTTAGAACAATTCCCAGGTGTATTCAAGAATACCTTTGGGGATGATTTCATTTTATTCTCAAAGGATGACGTGAAACGAGAAAAGTTGTTTGGCGATGGTATCGCGCACGCGAAGTTTGACGATTTTATCGGGGATTTTCTCGCGGTCTCCATTTCTGACAAGGGCATCGTTTATTCTGACGCGGTGATCAAATTCCAGTCAGATCATGCCGGGATGACCGGGCAGGAGATGATGATCCCTTTGATTGCAATTTCCATCGAGTAGTTTATTTCTAGAAATAATTGCGCCGGGATTTACTCCCGGCGGTTAATTGTTTTCACGGACGACCTGATCTCAGACCAATCTTGATCATTTCGGCTGCTGCTGGGTAATGCAGTGGATATTCCCACCGCCAAGCAGAATCTCGCGCGCGTACACGCCCATGATCTTGCGCTCGGGCATCAAATTCTGCAGCGCTACCAGCGCCAGGTTGTCATTGGCGTCGCCAAAGGTCGGCACAACCGCCCCGCCGTTGCAGAAAACAAAATTGATATACGAGGCAGCCAAACGATCTCCCTCTCTGCGTGGAAGAGTTCCTTCGACTGATAAAACCCCCTCGCTTTCTTCTCTGGTGATATAGACTGGAGACGGCAGCGGGATTTTATGCACTTTCAAACGTCTTCCTCTGGCATCCACTGTAGAGCAAAGAATGTCATAATTTTCCTGTGAAATCTCGTATTGCGGGTCAGATCGATCATCCGTCCAGGCCAAAACAACTTCACCGGGGCGGATGAAACAGCAAATGTTATCCACATGCCCGCTGGTTTCGTCATTGTAAATTCCACGGTTCAACCAGATAAAACTTTCCACATTGAGATATTCTGTGAGCAAACCCTCAATATCAGACTGGGATTTCCCTGGATTGCGGTTGGGATTTAACAGACATTCGCGCGTGGTGAGCAATGTTCCCTGCCCGTCTACATGGATAGAACCGCCTTCTAATACCAGCGGAGCCTTATAACGCGCCACGCGTTCGATCTCGGCCACTTTTTGTGCCACCAGATCATCCAGATCCCATGGAGCGTACAACCCGCCAGATTCGCCGCCCCAGGCGTTGAAAATCCAATCCACAACGCGCAGCTCAGTGCCATTGGTTACAAATGTGGGTCCACAATCGCGCATCCACGAGTCGTTGTATGATATTTCCACCACGCGCACGGTTTCGGGCAGCATCGCGCGCGCTTTTTTATACTGGCTCTGCAGAACACCCATCGTCACCGGTTCGAAGCGGCTGATCGCCCTGGCTACTTCTGTAAAAGCCTTTTGAGCCGGAACGGCCTTATTCCGCCAGTTATCGGGGCGCTCTGGCCACAGCATCCAGATACCTGCGTGGGGCTCAAATTCTGCAGGCATGCGGTAACCATCTGCCCTGGGTGTTGAATGGATCAAGCGGGACATATTTCCTCCCTTTCTTGCTTTGGATTGCTTAGCCCATCTTTTCTAAAAACTTCAAAATCTCATCCGCTTTTTCTTTTTTAACTGCTTCATCTGGCTTTTTCAGTCTGGGATATACCAGCCAAACCAGCAATCCCTTTTCGGTGTGCAGACGGTTCTCAGCCTGGTCAAAGATCACCGATTGCGGAGAGTCCATGACCTCATCGGTGGCTTCCACGCCGCGTGAAGCGGGCAGGCAGTGCATAAATTTACAGTGAGCCGGCGCTTTCTTGAGCAATTCCATGTTGACCTGGTATCTGGGCATAAACGCAGCCCGCCTCTCGGGAATTTCGGCCTCCTGGCCCACCCACCACCACAAGTCTGTGTAAATGAAATCGGCTTCCTTCACCGCCTCAACAGGGTCATCTGTGACACAAACCGTACCGCCTGATTCACGACAATTTTCTTTTGCCCAGTCCAACCATTGCTGCGGCGCCTGATATTTTTTAGGGGCTGCGTGCGTAAAATGCATTCCCAGGCGGGTGCAGATCAACATCAAAGAACTCAAGACATTTGTGGCGTCTCCGATGAAGGTAACATTGAAATCTTCCAGTTTTTTCCCGGGTTGGGCGTGCTCGATCATGGTTAAAACATCGCAAACAACCTGTGTGGGATGGTTATAGTCAGTCAGGCCGTTGATCACAGGAACCGTGGTGTGTTCAGCCAGCCCAAGCATGGTTTCATGTTTAAGCGTGCGCGCCATGATCACATCCACATAACGCGAAATCACCTTTGCGGTGTCAGAAAGCGATTCTCGCACTCCCAGATGAATCTCACCGGGCTTGAGATACAGCGCATGTCCACCGAGTTCGGTAATACCGACCTCAAATGAGATGCGCGTGCGCGTTGAGGGCTCCTCAAAGAGCATCGCCAGCGATACATCCTGCAGCAGTTTTGGCGTGGCGCCTTCTTTGTCCGCCTTCTTGATCATGCGGATCAATTCGATCAGGTCGAGCAATTCAGCCTTTGAGAAATCCTGTGTGTCAATGAAATGTCTGAGTTCCATATTGTCTCCTTGAATTCTTCGAAAGAATAATTATTTCTTCCAATAATGAAGACCGGTAATGATGGAACGATATGGTTATGCTGTGGCCAATTCTTTCTTCCGAAAAATCACCGGGAAGAACGGCAGCACCAGCAGCATCAACCCGCCAAAGATGAGGAAAGCCGTCGGGAAGCCTGCCGCGTCGGAGATTCCACCGCCGATACCCAACCCGATCCCCTGGCCAATGTTGGTGACCGCCATCAGGATTGAATACATGGAAGCAGCGATATCTGGCCGGGTGTATTTCATTGCCAGTGCAAAGTAGATGGCCTGAGAAAGGCCGTAGGCAATGCCGAAAAACACGGTCACCATCCACATCATCGGAAGCGACTTTACCAGTGCGAGCAAGACCATAGCTGGCACCACCAGCAGCACAGAGAGAGCAAGAGCTTTCTGGTTGCCCAGTTTATCCATCACCCCGCCGCCCACGAGGGCGCCAACCACACAACCGATCCCCCAAACGGTGGTGATCAACCCGGCAGTGCTCAGATTAATATCAAGTTTGGCCGCATACGACGGATTCACCAATTGGTTAGAGCCAACGATTACCAGAAACACAATCAAACCCACACCTGCCACGGCCAAAACCTGACGATTTTTAAAGGCACCAAAGGCTGCCCAGTTGAAGCGCATGTCGGCAGTGCGTTTGATTTCTTTGATGAAGAAAAGCAGCGGAACAGGAACAAGGGTTAATACCGCCAGGAAATAAAAGACCGCCTGCCATGAGACGTGCTGCGCGATGAAACCTGCCAGCGAAGCCGCAACAATCACGCCTACTGACCTGCCGCCAACCATAAAGCCCTGCAGGAGTCCTTTTTCATTTTCAGGGGTTATATCCAGAGCCAGACCATCTGTGCAGGTATCATAAAACGCCATGCCAAGTTGTAAGAGAAAAGCCAGCCCTACATAGACCCAGTACATTTCACCCGGATTGATATTGGCCACAACGACCAGGCAGATGATTTGCACGAATAAACCAATCAGGATATATGGCTTGCGATGGCCCAGCCCCAGCAGGTTATATCGATCGCTGATGATTCCAAAAAGGATCTTGATTACAAATGGGATCAATGCGATCGTAGAGAAGATCCCCACCTGTGACATATCAAGCCCGTTGGCTAGCATGTAAAGCGCATTCAGCGAGGCAAAATAACCCAGGATGGTTCCCTGGGTGAAGTACAGGAGCCCAAACAGGGAAAACCGTAGCGTTTTGCTTTGGATATTCATTTGATTGTTGTACCTTTCATGGAAAAGCATGGATAAATATAGATTATTATACATAAGCAATCTAAAATAACCCTTGCAGGAGCATGTGAGATGGATATCCTTCAAGAAAAAAACATTCTGGTTACCGGTGCGACCTCTGGAATCGGATTCCGCACGGCGCTAGACCTGGCGGGAAAAGGAGCAAATGTCATCGGCGCTGGCCGCGACCCCGCGCGCTGCGAAGCTGCCCGGCAGCGCATTCTCTCTCAACATCCACAGGCAAAAATCACCTACCTGGTGGCAGATCTTTCGTCGCAACGTCAGGTGAAATCACTGGCTGAAGGCGTTCAGAATTTTCTTCAAAAGAACTCTACCTCCCGCCTGGATATCCTCATCAACAATGCAGGCCTTGTTTCTAACAAGAAGCGTTTCACCGAAGATGGCATCGAACTGACCTTTGCCGTGAATCACCTGGCTCCGTTTTTGCTCACTCACCGGCTGCTGCCGTCATTAAGAATGTCACCCGATGCGCGGGTGATCACAGTCAGTTCTAATTCTCACTACACCACCTGGTTCAACCCCAAACGCGCCAGTAACCCGGTGCTCTACAACCTCTTGTGGGCATATAAAGTGTCGAAGTTGTCTAACGTTCTCTTCACGGCTGAATTTAACCGGCGCAACCCTGATGCCAAAGTCCATGCGTATGCGGTTGACCCGGGGCTGGTGAACACGGATATCGGTCTCAAGAGCAATGGCAGCCTGGCAAAATGGATCTGGAGCCTCCGTCAGAAGGGTGGCACGGATGCAGCGGTACCCGTGCGCACCATCATGCGCCTTGTTTCAGATATCCGCGACAACCTCAATGGGTATCTGTATTGGAAGGATAGCCAGCCAAGGCGTCCCAGTCCTGCGGCAATGAACCCTGATCTCGCGAGCAGGTTATGGGAGGAATCCTGCAGACTGTGCAAAATTGCGGATTATTTCGCGAAATAAATCAATTCGGTGATGGGTGCTTTCGTTTGACCCTTAGCACTGCGATCTTGGTGGAATGATCGAAGGGCGCGGGATCGGCTGGAAGAGTTCCCTTTTGCGTATGCGCATACCCCGTGAAATCCTGTGGGATATCAATACACTCTTCCAGCATCAGGTAGCCGTCTTTTCCCAGTTCGTCTAGAGAAGCCATGAAATCTCTACCGCTCAAGAACAGGGCGTTATTGACCACCACCAGTTTTCCGCCATCTCTCAGCAGCGGGCGCACTTTATTGATCAGCCGCCCGCTTTCAGCCGCGAGATCCACCTTTCCTTTTTCTGTGATCGAAAAATACGGCGGGTCAAGAATAACCATATCAAACTCTTCTCTGTTCTTTTTCATTTGCCCCACACCCACAAAAAAATCCACTGCCCGGCATTTCATGCGCCCCAGATCGAGATGATTCGCGGCTGCAGAACGCGCCGCCAGCTCAAGAAACCTGCTGTTGCGGTCGATCTGCACCACATGCTTTGCTCCACCAGCCAGCGCAGCCACCCCAAGACTGCCTGTGTAAGCAAAGGTGTTCAAAACATCCATACCGCGTGCATTTTCCACCAGCCAGCCACGCAGGCTGCGCGTATCGATGTAAAAACTGGCGTCTTGATTCATCATGAGATCAACGGAATACTTGATACCGTTCTCAATCACATGCTGCGCCGGGCTGTCACCAAAAAGGATCTCTCCGCGTTTAAGCGCTGTGGTCTCAGCGGAGCGCTGCTTGCCAATCACACACTGCACCCAAGGAAGCAGTCTGGTGTATTGTTCGCAAGCCAAACGCAGTAATTTTTCTGATTCAATACCAGTAACCTTATGCGTGAATAAGACAAGCGTTTGACCATAGACGTCGGCCGCCAGTGCTGGCAGACCCTCGGTAAAACCATTCAACAGTCGAAAAGCACCCTGGTGGGGTTCATCGAGCAGCGGCAGCCGCTGCCGCAGGGTAGATTCAATCAAATCGGATAAGGAGAATTCCCAAGTGAAAGTCACAAATCAATTTTATCCCAACCCGGTCACGCAGGACGATGAAAATGTTCTACAATGAATATATGAACCTTCGGGGTTTGATTCTGTTGGTCATGATGACGATCCTCCTGACCGGGTGCAAGTATCCGGCCGCCGTGAGGAAACTATCCACGCCGTCGCCCAGCCCTACACCTGTTGAACCATCGTTAACACCTTCCTTCACCGCAACGGTGACCACTGTTTCACCAACTTCCACCCCGGGTCTGCCGCTTAACTTAATAAAAGGTCCTTATCTCATCTTCACCGGCTCACCTGATGGGATGACCGTGATCTGGCAGGGTGAATTGAACGAAGCATACCTGTTTGAATGGGGATTGGATGATACATACGATCTGGGCTCATCAACCCCTGCCGCTGACCCTGAGACTTCGTTATTCCAGGTAAGATTATCCGGTCTGATCCCGGCAACACGGTATCTGTATCGCATTTCGACCCTTACGGCAGAAACTCATGGATCATTCGTGACACCCCCGGTTACTTCCGAATCGCTCATATTCTTTGCATTCGGTGACACCCGTTCTGGCCCAGAAACAATGAACAAAATCTCTGCCAGTATCATGCAATATATCGCAGCCAACCCTTCGGCGCAAACCTTCGTCATTGACACTGGCGACTTGATGGACATCGCCACCGAAGAGAGCCTGCAGGAAAATTTCTTTGCCCCTGATCAACCTGATATCCAATCGCTACTGGCGGTTATGCCGGTTGTGAACATCATGGGCAATCACGACGGTACGGCGCTGTTCAAAAAGTATTTTCCGTATCCCTATACGCGAACTTATGACTGGTCTTTCGATTACGGCCCGGCACATTTCGTCGTCATCGACCAGTACATTGACCTGGTTCAAGGGTCAGAACGCTGGTTCTGGTTGAAGAACGATCTTTCCACTTCACATAAGCCCTGGAAGTTCATCCTGCTGCATGAACCAGGATGGTCAGCCGGGCCTCACGAGAATGACGAAACTGTACAAAGGATCATCCAGCCAATGGCTGTTGCTTATGGTGTGCAAATGATCATTGCCGGACATAATCATTACTATGCCAGGGCCGAGGTGGAAGGGGTCACACATATCACCACAGGCGGCGGCGGTGCACCGCTCTACGACCCTGAAAACGGTTGGCCATTTATAAAAACAAAGATTAAGGAATTTCACTATATCAAATATATCATCGATGGTAATGTTCTTACCGCCCAGGTCATTACGCCGCAGGGCGACCTGCTCGATGAATTTACGATTTCCCTTCAGGAGAATCCATGAACCCCACTCTTGCTCTGATTCAAAACCGTCGTTCCATTCGGAATTACGCTGAAACGCCCATCACGCGCGAAGAAAAAGACACCATCCTCGCTGCGGCAATGCGGGCACCAACCGCTGGAAATATGATGTTGTATTCGATCATTGAAATTGAGGATCAGGCCTTGAAAGAAAAGCTGGCAGAAAGTTGCGATCATCAGCCATTCATCGCAAAGGCGCCGTTTGTTTTGGTTTTCGTTGCCGACTATCAGCGCTGGATGGATTTTTTCAGATGGAGTGAAGCCCCTGAAGCTTGCATAGAGAAAGGCCTGCATCCGAGAAAGCCTCAGGAGGGTGATCTCATGCTAGCCTGCTGCGATGCGCTGATCGCCGCGCAAACGGCGGTCATCGCGGCAGAATCCATGGGGATCGGTTCGTGTTACATCGGTGACATCCTTGAAAACTGTGAAATCCATCAAGAATTGCTCAACCTCCCGCAATATACCTTTCCGATCACCCTTTTATGTTTCGGCCGACCTGCGGTTGTGCGTGAAGAGTCACGGCCGATGCGCCGCTTTGACCGCAAATACATCATCCATCGCAACCGTTATGAACGGATAAATCCCGCTGATTTTCCAGATATGATGAAGGATGCCCTTCACCAGTTTCCGAATATTCAACCCGGAGAAGCTGCAAAGAAGATCGCCCAGAACATGTACAACCGCAAATTCGTTTCAGATTTCTCGGTGGAAATGTCGCGTTCTGTGCGAAAATGGATCGATCTTTGGACCGGGAACCAAGATCGCAATTACCAAAAGGAGAAATAATTGACCATTCCAGGAAGCCGCGTCAGCGGCACAGCTGAGATATTGATTGACTACACCAAATGCTCTGCTTGCGGAGCGTGTGTTGAGGTGTGCTCCGGATATCCACTCTTTATGGAGAACGGTCACCTGGAAGTGGATCAGACCCGCGGCTTTGGCTGCATCGCCTGCGGCGCATGCGTCGCCGTTTGCCCTGCAGATGCCATCCGAATTTCTGGCAGAGACCTCTCACCAGAAGATGTTTTCAACATTCCTCCCATTTCTTCACGCGCAGATTATTCACAATTGAATTCGCTGATGGTCGCACGCCGCAGCACGCGGGTGTTTAAGCCTCAGGAAGTGAAGGAAGAGATCATACAGAAGATCGTTGAGGCAGCATCCACCGCCCCGGTTGGGATTCCTCCAACAGAAGTGGGGGTATGCGTGTTTCAAACCCGCAAGGCGGTTGAGGAATTGAGAGACTGTTTGATCGATGAAATGCGCACATGGCGCTGGATGTTCTCACCACTCATGCTGGCGCTGTTGCGCCCATTCATCGGAAAAGAAAACACCGCCATCTTCAGGGATTTCATGGCGCCTATCATAGAAATGTACATAGCAAGCCGACAGGATGGCAAGGACTGGTTCTTATATCATGCACCACTTGCAATGTATTTTTATGGAAACTCTTATTCCGATCCGGCGGATCCGATCATCCCGGCAACCTATGCCATGCTGGCCGGTGAGTCGCTGGGGCTGGGTACCTGTATGCTCGGGTTTCCAGGGTATGTTTTTCGATACAGCCATAAAGCCCGGCAAAAGTATCACCTGCCTGAAAAGATTCAGCCGGGTTTGATGGTGATTTTTGGCTACCCTGCATTTCGCAATCGCAGATCAATCAAGCGCACGTTTCGCGAGGTCAACACATTTTCATAAACCCTGGCTGCCTCACAAGAGACGCGAAACGAGTATAATAGCGTTTTGCAGGTGTAGAGATGAGTAACGAGAATATCCCTATTGTTGAATATCCCATTCCTTTTCCGCTCAAGGTGATCGGCCGCGATGAATCTGATTTCGAAGAATTTGTAATCGAAATTGTTCGGCGCCATATACCAGAATTATTGGAAGAAAATATTACCAGCCGGCTTTCGAGCGGAGATAAGTACCGTTCGGTATCCTTTCAATTTATTGCCAACAGCCGTGAACAGGTGGATGCGCTTTACGCTGAATTGAGCAGCCACAAACGCGTCTTGATGATCCTCTAGTATTACCAAGTTTGTCAAAAAAACACCCCTGAACAAGAAATGTTCAGGGGTTGATTGGTATTCGATTAGTGGCTGTCAGGAAGGGCTGTTTTCTTTCCAAGTGAAATCTTATTTTCTACACCGTTTAGAATACGCTTGATATTCGAACTGTGCCTGGCGAAAGCAAAAATTGCGACCGCCACCGCCAGGATGATCAAGGCGGCAGGCTGACCGGTGGCTATGGTGTAGATCGTCATGGAAAGAACAAATACCAGTGAACCAACAGATACCATACGGGTGATAAGAACTGCTGCGATGAAGACCAATATTGCGATGAGCGTGGGAACTGGAAAGAGGTGTAAGAAAATCCCTGTGGTCGAAGCGATACCCTTACCGCCGCGGAAATTTAACACGGCCGGGAAATCATGCCCGAGAATGACTCCAAGAGAAGCCACCGCCAGGCCAACCTCCTGACCAAGCCAGTAACCGAGCGCTGATGCCAGCAGCCCTTTGAGCATATCGAGGATGAACACCAGCGCGCCATAGCGCCAACCGATCAGGCGCATTACGTTGGTTGCACCAGCGTTGCCGCTGCCCTGCTCACGAATATCGAATTTTCCCACCAGTTGCCCAAAGATGTAAGCTGGCGAGAAGTTGCCAATGGCATAACCCAGTAAAGCGATTACGATTAATTGAATGAGTGTCATAAACTAAATCAACACCAGATATGAGATAAAAGTTACGCTTAAAACCAGAATTCGGGAAAAATTACAAACCTGTAATGTGCATGTTGTTAGATGGGTCTATATGCGCCAATCAGAAGAAACCTTAAAAACATCCGCAGATATTCAATGAAATAAGTCAATTTCTATTCTGCCATGAGAGATATTCCTGATAGGGGTGTGTTTTCGAATGTAGCGTTCAAGCACCTCTGGAAGTATGACTGAAACATCGTAATTGACCTTTTCCTCTGGGATAGGCAGGTAATTCAACCCTTCCGAGAGTTCCAGATCGGAGGTTGCAACGATCAAACGATCCTCTGCATCCACCCGCTTGCCGTTGACAACAGGGATGAAACGGACCGCTATTTGACAATCCCGCACACGTTGAGAAATTCCGTGCGCATGGATGGGTCATCAGCATAAACCCCGCGGAAAACAGTTGTACGCGTGGCTGGTGAAATCTCGCGCACCCCGCGCATCTCAACACACATGTGTTTTGCACGCAAAAAGACTGCCACACCGTGGGGGTTCATCACAGCCTCAAGAGTATCGGCGATCTGGTATCCGATGCGCTCCTGAACTGCAAATCGCTTGGTGTAGAGCCGTACCAGACGGGTAAGTTTAGAAATACCCAGAATGCGCTCGTTCGCCACATAGCCCACATATGCTTCTCCGTAAAAAGGAAAAACATGGTGCTCACATAACGAATGGAAATAGATCGGTCCTTCAATGACCTGGCTCAAACGGCAATCGGGTTCACCGCGGCATTCTTTTGGGAAGGCTTTGATCAATTTCGGGTCGCCATCGTAACCGCTCGTTGATTCGATCAAGGCATCTAAAAATCGCCGTGGCGTCTCGTGCGTAGAAGGAGTATCCAGATCCATCCCCAGCGCGGTGAATATTTCCGCCATATAACTTTCATATTTTTTCAGGTTTTCGGGGCTGATCTTGCGTCTGTTGAGCT
Source organism: Anaerolineaceae bacterium (assembly GCA_034429135.1). GTDB lineage: Bacteria > Chloroflexota > Anaerolineae > Anaerolineales > Anaerolineaceae > UBA6107. Next base: position 74,264 of record DAOUGR010000016.1, read on the forward strand.
GCAGGATCTCGTCTACAGAAAAATCGTCTACTGAACCTTCGGTCATCGCATCGTTCTCCTTTTCATCGGATCTTGCATTCGTTTGATAATTATAACCGTTGTTCTAGACGGACCTGAAATGCTATAAAATTATGAAATGATCGAAATTGGTGAAAATGAACTTCAATTTGATTACGTCCGTTCTGCAGGCCCCGGCGGACAAAACGTGAACAAAGTGGCCACCGCGGTGCAATTGCGCTTTGATGTGTTTCGTTCGCCATCGCTCGAACCCGAAATCAAAGAACGTCTGGCAAAGGTCGCAGGCAGCCGTATGTCGGATGCGGGTGTGCTGGTGATCGAGGCCAAACGCTACCGCACACAGGAACAAAACCGAATCGATGCGATCCACCGGCTGCAAACCTTGATCGAGAAAGCGGCCAGACCACCACAAGAACGTAAAGCCACTCACCCGAGCGCAAGTTCGCAGGCTGCGCGCGTGGCGAAGAAAAAACAGCGCGGTGAGGTCAAACGCCAACGGCACTTGACCTCTGAAGATTTCGAGTAATCCTCTCGTTCTGGTTTCGCAGGTTTTTACAGGAATATCATTTCGTTATGAGTGAATCAGATTCTCTCATTTCCAGGGGTCGTTCGATTGAGATTCCGACTTCATGGGTACTACTCCTTTGCAGCATATCTCTGGTGATGGCCAGCTTTGTCATCCACGCAGACGTCAGGCAGGAATTCCGGACAATCCCGCTGATTTTGTTCTTCTTAGGCCTTGTCTCACTCTGGTTTGGAATCTATTCAGTTCTTAAAAGACACCTGTTCAGATGGATGGAACATCTTCTACAGAAGGCAGCCGGTTGGCTGGGAACTTCACCCGGGCAGATCCTTAGCCTGGCGTTCAGCCTGCCCTTCAGCCTGCTAACGGTCATTGCAGCCGGATTTGAAAGGCACATGTATAGCCCGGCAGCGGCTGTAATATGCTGGCTGATATCCATCCTTCTGGCGGTGTACGGGGGTTATCCCGTTTTCATTAAGCGCCAGAAGCTACCGAAGTCAGCACTGGCAATAGGAGTGTTATTATTCACTGGGGCCCTTCTGCTGCGGGCAATCAACACAGCTACGATCCCCGTGGTGCTGACTGGCGATGAGGGTTCTTCTGGCCTTTTTGCAGTCGAATTTCTACAGGGAAAAATTGACAACCTCTTTATTTCCGGATGGTTTTCGTTCCCCACGCTGCACAGTTTCATACAATCTCAGTTTATCGTGCTTTTTGGCCAAACCACCCAGGCCCTGCGTTTGATGTCGGCATTCGCTGGCGCGCTGACTGTGGTTCTGGTGTTTTTCATCGGGCGCTCAATGTTCGGTGTTGTCGGCGGACTCGCAGCAGCGATCTTTCTGGCTGGGATGCATTACCACATCCATTTCAGCCGGATCGGATTGAACAATATTTGGGATGGAGTTTTCATTGTACTCACTCTCGGCTTTCTCTGGCTGGGATGGCAACAAAACAGACGCACGGCGTTCCTGGTGGCAGGTATCGGGTTAGGGTTGGCGCAGTATTTTTATGCCACAGGACGCAGTATCTTGCTCATCATTCTTGCCTGGCTGGTGGCTGCCGGGATCAGCAACCACTCGCGATTACGCAAAGCGCTTCCGTCCATCATCCTCATGTTTTGGGTCGCGTTGATCATCTCTCTGCCATTGAACTGGTTTTACGCCAATCATCCCGATGAGTTTATGGCCCCCTATAACCGGGTCACCATCATGGGCGAGTGGCTTGCCAACACCGCCCTTGAAACCGGAAAAGCACCTTTCTTGATCATCATTGAACAGATGTGGAAAGCCATTCAAGGGTATGTTTATCTCCCTCTGATCCACTGGTACATGCCAGGCGTCCCTATGTTATTTACGTTCCCTGCGTTCATCTTCTTGCTGGGGCTGGTCCTGCTGATCCTAAAACCAACCGAAAGCCACAGCCAGCTGCTTTTCTTCTGGCTGGCCGCCATCACCGCCGCTGTTGGATTAAGTGAAAGCGCACCCGCTGCCCAGCGCTACACAGCAGCAGCTCCGGCTGTTGCGTTAATCATTGGGTTCAGCATGCAGCAGATCAGTGGTTTTCTGGTCAAAAAATGGCCTTCGCGTGCCAGAGAAATTCCCGCCATATTGATATTGATCTCATTGCTCATGTCCATCCATGATGCCCGGTTTTACTTCGAGGAATACACGCCCAATAACTATTTTGGAGGATTTAATGGCCGCGTGGCGCAGGTGTTGGCAGAGCGCCTGCAAGGTGAACCCAAAGGGCAGGAATTAGTCTTTTGCGGGTATCCGTACATGGGATACCATTCGATTTCCAGCCTTCCCTACCTTGCGCCGCAGATCATCTATTACGATATTACCGAACCTTGGGGATCATCTGCCGATCCGAAGCCCTCTGGTAAGCGCATCCTCTTTGCATTTCTTCCCAACCATGAGAGCGACGAGGCTGCTGTAGAAAAACAGTACCCCGGCGGCTCCTGGAGCGATCATTATTCAGATGCCGGGGAATTTCTTTTCCACCTTTATGAATATCAGGAATCAAAACCTTAACCATACTCAGAGAATATCAAGAAATGACATCTCTTTTTATTTGTTTTTAAGATTCCATTTATTTAAAATCACCTATAATGATTTAAGTTTCGTAATCATAAATAGATTAACCAAGGAGAAGAATATGTGGTATTACACGATTAATAACCAGCAAATCGGCCCCGTTGACGAAGCAGAGATCAAGAAACTGGTAGCCGCTGGAACCATCACACACAGCACTCTGGTATGGACGAGCGGCATGCCCAACTGGCAGCCCATCGGACAGACTGCTCTCGCTTCTCTGCTCGGTTCCGTTCCCCCTCCAGTGATGGCATACGCAGGCGTTCCTGATGATCCAGAAGTTGCCTGCATTAAGAAACTTTTTATGTGGTTCTGGATCAGCCTCATCGCTGCAATTCCGACCTTTGGGGCAACGATTATCGCATCAGGCGTCCTGTTCTTCATCATCATCTGGAAGGCCTGGAAGCTCGTCCAGCATGAAGGTATCCGCGCCACACCGGATCAGGCAGTTGCATACTGCTTTATCCCGGGCTGGAACTTCTACTGGTATTTCCCGGCGTTCAGAGGATTGGCCAAGGAGATCAATGCCAAATTTGATGCGGATGGGATTGCTGCTGAACGCATCAACCTTGATCTGCCAACCTGGATGAACATCTGCCTGTATGCCAGCGGAACTGGAATTGGGTTCATCGCCTACATCGTGCTGTGGATCATCTACACGATCAAAGTCAAGAATGCAGCCATCGCGTTGATTCAGGCGAAGAAATAGTTCGTTATCACATACGCAAACCCCGCCCTGATTTCGGGCGGGGTTTTGATTTAAGAATTTTATTGATTATCCGATTATTAAACTGCTTGCAGCGAATTTATAGAGCAGTTCAGGTATGAAAGCCAATCCAAGCACGATCAAAGCAGCAACCACTGCAACCACAAGCGACCAGCCTTTCTGACTGACTTTGACATCACCTTCCTGGAAATACATCTTCACGACCACTCTCAGGTAGTAGTATGCAGACACCAGTGAAGTCAGCAAACCAATAACCGCAAGGATGATGTTTCCGCCCTGGATCGCGGTGCGGAAGAGATAGAATTTTCCCCAGAACCCAAGGGTGACAGGAATGCCGGTAAATGAGAGCATAAAAACGGTCATAGCCGCTGCCAACAAAGGAGCGGTCTTACCTAACCCGGCCAGGTGTTCGATCTCATTCCTTGAAGCGTCTTCTCTTTCCACCGCAATTAAAACTGCCCAGGCACCGATGGAGGTGGCTGCGTAGGCCGCAAGGTAGAACAACGCTGAAGCGATGGAATCTGCGCGCACGGCCTCGTTGCCAAATGCCACGAAAGCCATCAGAATATAACCCGCGTGAGCAATACTGGAGTAGGCCAGCATGCGCTTGAGATTCTTCTGAGCCAGAGCTGTGAAATTTCCTACGATCATGGTCAAAACAGCCAGCGCCCAGAAGACAGCGGTGAGATTCTCAGAAAGAACGGTGAAATCCAGCGAAAATACACGGATAAGAGCCGCAAAACCGGCTGCTTTTGCGCCCACAGCCATGAATGCGGTAACTGAAGAGGGCGCGCCGTGGTATACATCGGGGGTCCATGTGTGGAATGGCACTGCGGCTACTTTAAACCCAAAACCCACCACCAGCAGCGCAGCACCGATGATGAACAGGGTCCAATTAATCTCAGCCAGGTTGACTGCCAGAGCAATTTCATACAGGTTGGTGGTTTGCGCGGCGCCGTAGATGAAAGCAGTGCCAAACAGTACGATAGCCGAAGCAAAAGTTCCCAGCAAGAGATACTTCAGTGATGCTTCCTTCGACTCCAACCGGTTGAAGTCCATGCCAGCCATGATATACAGCGGGATGGAAAGCAATTCAAGAGCCAGGAAGATGACGATCAAATCACCAGCTGCGCCCATTAACATCATTCCGCTCAGGCTGAACAACAGCAGCACATAATACTCACCACGCTGAATCTTGAGATTTTTGAACGATTCATAAGCCAGAGCGACCGCGGCAATGCCGGTGATGGCAAACAGAATGTTCAGAAAGACGCTGAACCCGTCCACATGGATCATTCCACCAAAGGAAGATTGAGGTTTGCCCACCTGAACAATCGATACCACCAGTGAACATACCAGTCCAACCACAGCCAGGATGGGGGTCAACCCCGGCAGCTTACGCGAAGCCCACAAATCTGCCAACAGCAGGAATAGCGCCCACACCACAAGAACGAGCACCGGAAGAATGGAGAAAAGATCAATTATTGTCATGTTTTCACCTTCCGTTAATGAGCTGCAAGCGCCAGGGTTTGAAAGACCGTGGTCAATTTTTCAACCGCGGGCGACATCAACAGGAAGAACGGCTTGGGATAAAGACCGATCCAGAAGATGACCACCAGAATGGGTGCCAGGGTAAGGATCTCGCGCAGGGAAAGATCCTTCAATTTCAGATTCTCCTCTTTCGTGACCGGACCCAGGAAAACCTTCTGGAACATGTGCAGCAGGTACACCGCCGCCAGAATCACGCCAATGGTCGCGACACCTGCAAACCAGGGAGAAGCAAGAAAATCTGAGTTGAAAGCGCCGAGAAGGATAGAAAATTCGCCCACAAAGCCGTTCAAACCAGGCAGGCCAAGGGATGATAGCATCACAACCAGTGAAAGCCCACCCAACACCGGCATCACCTTCCACAAGCCGCCAAATTCTTCCAACTCGCGGGTGTGGCGTCTTTCATAGATCAACCCCACGATAAGGAAGAGGGCACCGGTCGAAAGACCATGGTTGACCATCTGTAAAATTGCGCCTTCGATCCCTTGCTGGTTGAGCGCAAAGATGCCCAGAACAACAAAGCCAAGGTGGCTGATGGAAGAGTACGCGACCAGCCGTTTGACATCCTTTTGTCTGAAGGCAACCATCGCGCCGTAGATGATTCCGATCACTGCCAGCGCCGCCATCCATGGAACCAGTTTGAGGGTGGCTTCAGGGAAGAGCGGCAGGTTGAAGCGTAAGAAGCCATAAGCACCCATTTTCAAAAGCACGCCTGCCAGGATGACAGAACCTGCCGTTGGGGCTTCGGTGTGCGCATCAGGAAGCCAGGAGTGAAGCGGCCACATTGGAACCTTGATAGCAAAAGCCAAACCAAAGGCGGCGAACAACCAGAGCTGCGCTGAGAGTGGAATCAGACTGGCATCCATTTTCGTCAGATCAAATCCGCCATACTGCAACCCCACCCAAAGGATGCCGGCAAGCATGAGCAGTGAACCGGCCATGGTATAGAGAACGAATTTGATCGCAGCGTAAACCCGGCGTTTGCTACCCCAGAGCCCGATCAGGAAATACATCGGGATAAGGGTGAATTCCCAAAAGATGTAGAAAAGCGCCATATCCATTGAAAGAAAGACGCCCATCATACCGGTTTCGAGCATCAAGAAGAACGCCATAAAGCCTGCGATACGATCCTCCACAGCCTTCCAGGTGGACAGGAGGGCAATGGGGGTGAGGAATCCTGTCAGTAGAACCATCAGGATGCTGATGCCATCCACACCCAGATGAAAGCCAATCTGGTTTCCGCCAAGATTGAACCACGGAAGGTTGATCTCCATCTGAATGTTGGGGTCTGCGGGATCGAACATGGAAAGCATCCACAACGATAGACCAAAGGTGACCAGTGATGTGATCAATGCCGTCCAACGGATGGCAGATTTCCAGGTCTTTTGGTAGAGAAGGATCAACAATACACCCACAAGGGGGAAGAACGTGACCAAGAGAAGGGGATTCATGCCTGAATTCATCGCCCATCCTTTTATTTCAAGATTAAGTACGTCATGATTGCGACCAGACCAATGAGCATCCAGAGCGCATAAGAGCGAACAAAGCCATTCTGAATCTTGCTCAGCCCTTCTGATGCAGATCGAGCACCAGCTGCCAGTCCTCCACCTATGCGGTCGATCACGCCCAGGTCAACCGGGTTTGCCATGAATTCTGAAAAAGCCTTGTACGGGTTCAGGATCAAGGCCTGGTAGAACTCGTCGACCCACCATTTATGTTCCATTCCAGTGAAAACCGGGCCCAACTTGCTTTTCATGGGATCTGGGTCTTCTGCCTTGTTTAATTTACCGGAGTAAACCAGCCACCCCAACCCCAGACCCGCCAGCGCCAGAACCAGCGACAACCCGGCCACCAGCCAGATGAATTTGGCCGGTTCACCCTCACCCAGGGTGTGCGACAACCAGTGTTCCAGCGTATGAACGCCGGGCAGATTGAGCGCACCGCCAATGATTGATAATCCAGCCAGGATGATCAGCGGAATGGTCATCACCTTTGGGCTCTCGCTGGCACCCTCTGCGGCTGCTGATCGGGGCTTGCCAAAGAAGACCATCACCAGCTGACGCCCCATATAAAATGCCGTCATGAAAGCGGAGATCACCAGGAGAATGAACAACGCAGGCTGTCCGTGATAGGCAGCGGCGAGAATTTCGTCTTTGGAGAAGAAACCAGCCAGCGGGACGATACCTGAAAGCGCCAGGCCGCCGATCAGATAAACCCAGAACGTAACGGGCATCACCTTGCGCAGGCCGCCCATATTGCGCATGTCCTGTGGGTCCAAGTCCCCGGCTCCGTGCGCATGATGCAGCCCGCGTTCCACACCCTGGATGACCGAACCGGCAGCCAGGAAGAGTAGCCCTTTGAAGAAGGCGTGCGTGACCAGGTGAAACATGCCAGCCACCGTGGCGCCCATGCCCACGGCTGCCACCATGAAGCCAAGCTGGCTGATGGTAGAGTAGGCCAGAACTTTCTTGATGTCATACTGCCCGATGGCGATCGTGGCAGCGAAGAAAGCCGTCAACCCACCAATCCACATCACAACGGTTTGTGCGGTAGGAACAAGACTATAGAAGGCAGAACTGCGAGCCACCAGATAAACACCAGCGGTAACCATTGTTGCAGCATGGATGAGGGCAGAAACCGGTGTTGGGCCTGCCATGGCATCTGGAAGCCAGACAAAGAGCGGAATTTGCGCAGATTTACCGGTCACACCAAGAAGCATGAATAATGTGATAGCCAGCATCGCCCCGGGGTGGGCTTGAGCAACCTGCGCGGCCTGTCCGAAAACCGTATCGAATTGGAAGCTGCCAAAATACTTGAAAATCATGAACATGGCGATCAGCAAACCAAAATCACCGATGCGGTTGGTGATGAAAGCTTTTTTGGCCGCCTCTGCGTTGCCAGTTCCATTCTTGCCTTTCTCAAACCAGAATCCAATGAGCAAGTAGGAACAGAGGCCTACACCTTCCCAGCCAACGAACATCATCACGAAGTTGTCAGCACTGACCAGGGTCATCATCGAGGCGATGAAAAGATTCAAATAGACAAAGAAGCGGGTGAAACGTTCAGGGTCTCCATTGTGGCGCACATCGCTGTGCATATACCCGATGGAATAGATATGAATCAACGTGCCGACCCCGCTGACCACCAGCATCATCACTACTGAAAGGGTATCAACACGAAACGCCCAATGTACCTGAAGGGCACCAATCGTGATCCATTCACCGAGCGTCACAATCGCGGCCTCTGGATGAGCAGCCAGCCCAATTGCCACCAGCACGGAGACGATGAAAGAAAGCCCCGAAGCCAGACTTCCCACCACCCCGCTAAATGTTTCCCCGAAGCGCTTGCCGAAGAGCAGGTTGATCACCAGCCCGGTCACCGGCATGAAGACGACCCAGGGTACAAGGTTCAAATATTGACCAGATTCCATAAATGATTCATCCTTTCCCGGATCGTTTAGCCTTTAAGTTTGTTCAAATCATCAACGCTGATGCTGTGTCTGGAACGGAAGATACTGACGATCAAAGCCAGCCCCACCGCCACTTCAGCCGCAGCTGTGGTCATGATAAAAATGACAATCACCTGTCCATTCACATTCTGAAAATAATTGGCGAAGGTAATGAAAACCAGGTTTGCAGCGTTGAACATTAACTCAAGCGACATAAAGACAATGATGGCGTTTTTGCGGATCAAAAAGCCAACCACGCCAATGCTGAAGAGAATCCCTGCCAGAGCCAGAGGAAATATGAGGGGATACATTAATTACCTCCAGGTTTTGAATCATGCCGCGAAAGCACCACCGCGCCAATCGCCGCGACCAGCAGAATTACCGAAACAATCTCGAATGGCAGAGCATATTTTTGGAACAGAACCATGCCAAGGGTTTTTGGGTCTGCCAGTTCAGAAGTGGCGGCGGTGGCGAGTGCATGAGAGCCGATACGGGTGACCAGCACGTATGCCCCCTCAATGACGAGGGCCGTACTGAGAAGAATGGCCAACGGCCGCTGCCATTTCAAGGGTTCTTCTGAATCCAGTTTCTTTGTGCCAAGCAGCATGATCACGAAAATGAACAGGATCATGATCGCCCCGGCGTAAACCGTAATCTGCGCCAGCGAGACGAAAGGCGCACCCAACATCAGGTAGATGACGGCTACCGCCAAAAAATTGAGTACAAGGAAGAGCGCTGAGTAAATTGCACTACGGCTGGCGATCATTGCCACAGCGGAGGCAATGGCGAGGATCGCAAGCAAGATAAAAAAGATCATTGAAGTTGTCATCGCGTCCTCCTTAATCCACGGGGTCTTTCATTTCAGGCACCGAACGAGTGTAAACCCCGGGTTCAGTTTTTTGCGGGGTGGGCTTTCCGCCCTCTGGAACCTTGACGAGAAGCATATCCTTGGTATAGATTGCTGATCTGCGGTTGGTAAACGATAGTTCATAATCATGCTCCAGAACAATCGCTTCAGTCGGACAGGCATCTTCGCAAAAACCGCAAAAGATGCAGCGCAGCAGATTGATCTCGTAGGTTCTGGCGTAACGTTCACCCGGAGAATACCGTTCTTCATCGGTGTTCTCCCCGGCCTCCACAAAAATTGCGCCTGGCGGGCAGGCTGCTGCGCACAGGGCACAGCCAATGCATTTTTCCAGGCCGTTGTCATAACGCTTCAGTTCATGCCTCCCACGGAAGCGCTCTCGCACCGGTCTTTTCACTTCGGGATACTGGATGGTGATCTTTTTCTCGAATAGCGACTTAAGGGTAATGTATAATCCGCGAAGCATTTCAACCTCCGATCAGCAAGAGCACAAGCGCGGTCACGAATACATTTAAGAGCGCCAGTGGGAAGAGGATCTTCCAGCCGAATTTCATTAAGCGGTCATAGCGGAAGCGCGGCCAGGTCCAACGGCTCCAAACCAGCCAGAAGAGAATGATCACTACCTTAATTGTGAGATAGATTGGTCCAAGCCAGGGATGTGCATGAACTCCCGGACCCAGATATCCACCCAGGAAGAGCGAGGCACCAATCATCGAAATTGTGATCATCTTGATGTATTCCGCCATGTAGAAAAGGGCGAACTTCATGCCAGAGTATTCGGTGTTATAGCCGCCTGTTAGTTCATGTTCAGCCTCGGGCATATCAAAGGGTCCACGGTTGATTTCGGCGGTGGAAGCGAGGATGAAGATGATGAACCCCAGGGGTTGGAAAACGACAAACCACACGTCTTTTTGAGCGTTGATGATGTCATTGATGCTCATGGAATTCGCGAGCAGGATCGGTCCGATATACGATAACCCCAGCGCAAGCTCATAGCTGATCATCGAAGCCGCTGCACGCAACCCGCCCATCATCGAATATTTGTTGTTCGAAGACCATCCGGCGAGTACGATACCATAGATGGAGATAGCGGTGACGGTCAGCAGATAAAGCGCACCGACGTTGATATCTGCGATCTGCATGGTGAATTCTTTACCAAAAAGCGTGATGGGGGGGCCAATGGGAATCACACCGGTGATGATCAACGCAGGGATGACCGTGATTACTGGCGCCATGACAAACAAAAATTTGTCAGCTTTTTCAGGAATAAGTTCTTCCTTAAAAATCAATTTCACAGCGTCTGCAACCGGTTGAAAAATACCCCACGGACCAGCCCGGTTCGGGCCAATGCGCACTTGAATCCACGCGGCAAGTTTACGCTCAAAGAGCGTCACATAGGCGAATCCCACCGTTAACCCAAGGATCAAAATGAGCGATTTGATGAACCATTCAAGAAATAATCCAAATGTCATAGCTATCCTCGCCTATGATTTTTGAGTTGCGGGTTCGATTACAGAAACCGCTGCAAGAGCCGGGGTAGAGAGCAGCGCACCCATACTGCGCGTCACCAAAACCACACCCTCAGGCTGACCGTGATCAAGGCCAATAAGGCCTTCGATGTCTCTGCCAGCCAGATGCAGCAGAATTCTATCGCCAGCTGCTGCCTTGATCTTGTCGGCATCCTTTGGATTCAGGCTGATCAGGTTACGGGTGATGCGCTCCTTGACCATATCTGAGGTGATCACGGTGCCTCCGCGGTCGTAAAGACGGGTGACGGGCACTGCCAGGAATTGACCCTGAGGAACGGCAACCGCTTCAGGGATCGCGGCGGGTAGAGGTTTCTCTTGATCTTGATTCAATGGCAAGATTACACCCAGGCCGTCTTTGTTATCAAAAGCGGTACCCGCGTAATAAACCTCGTTACGCCCGATCTTCGGCCACTGTTCATGCGTTTCACGCAATTGGGCAAGCGTAATATTGTGAAACACACCGGGGGCAGCCGTCATTTGCTCGAAAATCTCTGCGGTGCTGGCAACGGTCAGGCTCATGCCCGCCGCTTGGGCAATGGCACAGGTGATGGAATGATCTGGTCGAGTACCTTCTGGCTCACATACTGCGGGGGCGTAGTATTGCATGCGGCGCTCACCCGTTACCGCTGTTCCTTCACGCTCCATGACCGCTTGAGCCGGGAAGACAACATCGGCCAGACGGGCTGTATCGGTCAGGAACAAATCCTGAACAATGATGAATCCCGCCCGCTGCAACGCAATCTTTAACCCGGGATCTTCACTGGCGGGATCGGCCCCGGCGATATAAACTCCCATTGCAGCGCTGATCGTATCTTCAAGATGTTCGTCTGTCTTATATCCCAGTTCCCATGCACCCTGGTCATTTCCTTTTTGCCAGACCGCGATCAGACCATTGTTGGGTTTTCCGGTGTGGCCGGTGCTGGTAAGCAATTCAGCCAATTTTTCGGCCACAAAAGCAGATTGCGCCAGACCAAGGCCATCGGAACCGTAGAAGACCACCAGATTTTCAGCTTCCTTAACCGCCCTGGAGATTTCTGACTTACCAGAAATAATCTCATCCAGAGCCTTTGCTTCTTCTCCATATTGGTAACGCAAGGTATGAGTCGCGAACTTATCCAGGCGGGTCTTGCGTGCATTGGCAACAATCAGGGTCGCCCCACGTTCAGCCGCTCCTTTAACTCGAAGCCACCAGAGAGGAGCTTCTTCGTGAAGATCAGAGGCAAACACCAGAATAGTGGAACCTTTTTCCAGTTTGCTCAAATCAGAACCAGGAGCCATTCCCACCCGAGAAACCCAGTCGCCACCGCTGATGGTCGTATGCAGGATAGCCTTACCCCCAATCTCGGCAGAAAATTTCTTCAAGGTATAGAGATCTTCGTTGGATAACCTTCCGCTGGCAATGACCGCCAGTTTTGACCCGGCAGCCTTTACTTTCTGCGCAGCAAATTCGATTGCTTCTTCCCAGCTAACCCGAACCAGTTCGCCATTGCGCTTGATCAGGGGGGAAGTCAGACGTTCTGGGCTGTTCGCATAATGATAAGTGAAGCGTCCTTTGTCGCAGATCCAAATTTCATTTACTTCTTCATTCTGGCGCGGCATGACACGTTTGATCACGATCTTTCCAGATTTCACTTCACGGCGGGTGTTGTAAGTAATGTTGCAGCCCACCGGGCACTGGGTGCAGATGGAAGCTTTGTTCTCCATTTCCCAGGTTCGTGCGCCAAACCGGAAATCTGCCGTGGTGAGAGCCCCCACCGGACAAATATCAGTGGTGTTGCCAGAAAAGATGGAGTCGAAGCCAGGTTCTGAATAGCTGACGATCTGGATCGAACGCCCGCGTTCGGAAAAACCGATAACCGGGTCATCTGCAATTTGATCTTGGAAGCGAACACAGCGCCCGCACTGGATGCAGCGTTCGCGGTCAAGGTATATCAACTCACCCAATGGTACATGTTTGCTCAGATGCTTCTTTTCGTTGAACTCAAAGCGGCTCTCGGTCGGTCCAAATTTAAGTGTCAGGTTCTGCAGCGGGCATTCCCCGCCTTTATCGCATACCGGGCAGTCAAGGGGATGGGAGGTCAGAAGGAATTCAAGGATTTCTTTACGCGCTTCCATCACTTTTTCAGTGGCGCCCCATACCACCATCCCCTCTGATACGGGGGTGGTACATGCGGTTTCAAGTTTAGGGCCAAAAACGATCTTTGGTGTTCCATCCTCGTTAAGAACAGGTTGATTGGTCGCACGGTCGATCTGAGGTCTACCAACATCCACCAGGCAAACCCTGCACATGCCGGCGGGTTTCAACTTGGGATGGTAGCAGAATGTGGGGATAATAATGTCGAGCTTTTTCGCCGCATCCACAATCATCGTTCCTGCCGGAACGGTGACGCTGCGGCCATCTATTTGTAAGGTGACTAGTTTTTCCATGCGCTCAACTCTCCAAACGGGCTTCGAAGTCTGCCCGGAATTTGTCGATTGCTGAAACCACCGCCGTTGTGGAAAACTCACCAAGAGCACAGAAGCATTTGTTCTGCATGTTCCTGGCAACGGTCAACAAGAGATCGATATCTTCTTTCTTGCTCTTGCCCGATACGATGCGGTCAATGATGCAGCTCATCCAATATGTGCCCTCACGGCACGGTGTGCATTTGCCGCAAGATTCATGCTTAAAGAAATGCACCGTATCTTTCACCAGGTCGCTGATATTCACTGTTTCGTCGAGGATAATTACAGAAGCTGAACCAAGCTGCCCACCCAGGGCAGGTACAAATTCGTAATCCATGGGAGTATCCAGCGCAACATCGGTGGCAGGGATCAAGGCCGATGAAGCACCAGCGGGCATGATCGCCTTGATCTTTGCATCATTAATGATGCCTTCTCCATGGGTAAAAATCAGCTCGCGGAATGTCGTTCCGAGTGGAAGTTCGTAATTACCCGGTTTTTTCACTCTGCCCGAGAGGCTGAAGATCTTGGTACCGGGGCTTTTTTCAGTGCCTACACTGCGGAAATGAGCCGCTCCTTCGCCTATGATCACGGGAAGGTTGGTAAGCGTTTCCACGTTATTAATCACGGTCGGCAGTCCAAACAGACCTTCAACCGCAGGAAAAGGCGGTCGCAGGCGAGGCTGTCCGAGCCTGCCTTCGATTGATTCCAACAGAGCGGTTTCTTCACCGCAGATATAAGCTCCTGCTCCGAGATGAGTGTGGATGCGCAGCGAGTAGTCTGTTCCAAACAGGTGGTCACCCAGGTAACCTGCAGCCGTCAGTTCGGCGATCCGTTCATCAAACCTGTGTGCGATCTGCCAGAATTCTCCGCGGAAGTAAATATAGGCATCTTTCGCCTGCACCGCGTAAGAGGCGAGCATCAATCCTTCAAGGAATTGATAAGGGTTATATTCAAGGATTTCGCGGTCTTTGAAAGTGCCGGGCTCAGATTCATCAGAGTTGGCCACCACATAATGCGGCCAGATGTTGTTGGGCAGGAAAGACCATTTCACTCCGGTGGGAAACCCTGCGCCGCCACGCCCGCGCAATCCTGAAGCCTTGACTTCGTTGATCAGCTCTTCGGGCTTCTGTGTTGTGACAGCTTTTTTCCAGGTTTTAAATCCACCATTTTCAAGATAAATGGAAAGCTGGTTCAATCCCTCAATATTTCGGTGACGCAGCAGAAACAGATCACTCATGGCTGCCTCCATCATCCGTCATTTTCTTTTCGTTTGGCAGTGCAGGGGATTTCATTGAAGCGATCATGGATTTCAGCCAGTCCATTGTGCGTTCGACCGTTTGATTTTCATGGTATTCGAGCGCATCACCAATCTGTGCCTGGAACATAGGCGCATGGTCGCAAGCCGCCAAACATTTCACCTCTTCGATGGAAACCAGACCATCTTCTGTTGTTTCACCGGGTTTAATGCCCAGTTGAGAGCACAAACCGTCAAGGTACTTCCGGGCGCCACGCAGATCGCAGGCAACATCGGTACACACCTGAATTTTGATCCGGGCACCAGGCGCATCGTGAAACAGGGTATAAAAACCCACAATCGATGCCACCTCGGTAGCGGTGACTCCAGCAATTTCAGCGATCTCGTGCATGCGCTCGCGCGAAATGAATCCATCTTCCTGCTGCACCAGATGTAACAATGGCATTACAACCGCACGTTTTTGATCGGGCGGGTAATTTGCCAGGATCTTTTCGACCTCTTGTGAGTGTTTACGAAGGAGTTGGTTCACCGGTCACAGTCTCCTAGAACAATATCTATGCTGCCAATGATACCGATTAAATCCGCGACAAGATGCCCCTTGGCCATCAGAGGTAGTGCCTGCAGCAATGGCAAAGAGGGGGTGCGGTAATGAATGCGGTATGGCTTGGGGGTTCCATTCGATTCGAGGAACACCCCCATCTCACCCCTCGGGCTCTCGATGGTAGCATACACTGATCCAACGGGTGGGGTGAAGCCTTCCGTCCATAGTTTGAAGTGATGGATCAACGCCTCCATGCTTACACCGATTTCAGAACGCGGCGGGGGCACAAATTTATAATTGTTGTCACGGACGGGGCCGTAAGGAAGTTTGTTAAGCGCCTGTTCAATGATCCGCATGGACTGGCGCATTTCTTCCAGCCGCACCAGGTAACGAGCGTAAATATCACCATCCGTATGGGTGGGGATATCGAAGTCATATTGTTCGATGCCACAATACGGATTCGCTTTACGAACATCGTGAGCCAAACCCGTAGCGCGCAGCGTCGGCCCGGTCACATTCCAGGCAAGGCAGGTCTTAGTATCGATTTTGCCGATGCCCTTCGTTCGATCCAGATACAACGGGTTTTTCGTTAGTAGTGCTTCATATTCGAGCATCCGCCTGGGGAGGACTTTGAGAATTTCTCGAACCAGTCCTTCAAATTCGGCGGGCACATCGCGCCACAATCCGCCAGGGCGAATGTAAGTGGTCATCATGCGTGCGCCCGAAACAAGTTCAAACACGTCAAGGATCATTTCGCGTTCGCGCATCGTGTAAAGGAAGGTGGACACCGCGCCCAGATCCATGGGAGAAGTGCCCAGCCAAAGAAGGTGCGATTGGATACGCGACAACTCGGTGAGAATTACACGGATGGCATCTGCCCGTGGAGGCGGCTTCAAACCGGTCAGCTTTTCCACTGCCAGGCAATATACCAGAATGTTACCCATGGCATACATATAATCCATGCGGTCGGTGAGCACTTCGGCTTTCTGGTAAGTCTTGGCTTCCATGTTCTTTTCGATACCCGTGTGCAAGAAGCCCACATCAGGTATGCAATTAACAATAACTTCTCCATCGAGTTCGAGAATAACGCGCAGCACGCCATGGGTGCTGGGGTGCTGAGGGCCCATGTTCAATACGACCGTCTCGCCAGTAAATGCCCGCGGGCTCAAATGCGTTCGAAGATCTTCAAGTGTAAATTCCTGGATTTCTCGCATGGCTATTTCTCTCCCTTGGGTTTACGCGCATCGATCTCGTCAAAGTTGAAGGTAAATTGCACCTCTTCCCAACCCAGCGGATAATCCTTTCGCAAGGGATGCCCCACCCAGTCTGGCGGCATCATAATGCGCCGCAGATCTGAATGTCCGTCGAACTTGATGCCGAAAAGGTCCCAAACCTCGCGCTCGCGCCAGTTAGCGCTGGGATAGACCGTCTCCATCGTTTTAATAGAGGGCTCATTTCCATCGAGCGGGGCTCTGACGTTCAGGTAAACCTTATTCTTTGTGGAATAAAAAATATACACCATGTGAAAACGGGGGGTGGTCTGCGGATAATAATCCACCGCAGTTAGTGCCGAGAGCATGTCAAAGTCAAATTCGTCGCGCAGGATGGCAGCAACCGCTGTATTTTCTTCTGGGGGAATCAGCAGGGTAACTTCATCGCGAAATTCACTGACTTTGGCATTAAACTTTTTGGAAATTTTCTCTACTGCCGGTTTTAGAAGTTCGTTCATGCCAGCCTCTATTTCCAGTGAGCGAGTTTTTCGCCACGAACTTTTTCATAAAGGGTGAGAATTCCATGGATTAAACCTTCAGGACGCGGAGGACAGCCGGAAATATACACATCCACCGGAACAATTTCATCCACTCCCTGATAAACCGCATAATTATTGTAGATACCACCACAGGAGGCACAATCTCCAAGAGCAATCACCCATTTCGGATCTGGCATCTGATCATACAGATTCCGCAAAACGGGCCCCATTTTCTGAGAAACGCGCCCTGCAACAATCATCAAATCCGATTGTCTTGGGCTGGCGCGCATCAATTCCATTCCAAAACGGCTCATATCATAACTGGAAGCCTGCATTGCCATCATCTCGATTGCACAGCAGGAAAGCCCGAATAACAACGGCCACATCGATTTGGTTCGTGACCAGTTGATAGCACTCTCAAGCGAAGTGGTGATAAACCCCGAGTTGCCGGCTTTTTGCTCTATACCCATTCAAATGCTCCTTTCTTCCACAGGTAAATAAAACCTACCATTATGATCGCCACAAAAACAAGCATTTCAATAAAAGCAAATAACCCCAGTTGTTTAAAGGTTACAGCCCAGGGCAGGAAGAAGATCACTTCAACATCAAAAAGGATGAACAGGACAGCCACCAGATAGAAGTGAACGGGCATTTGGCGGGTTCCCTCGCCGTATGGAATCATACCTGATTCGTATGGTTTGCCTTTTTTGGGGGTTGGGCGATGCGGACCAAAGTAACGGCCCAGGAAGAGAACAATAACACCTACAATGAGTGAAAGACCGAGGAGAATAAACAGAGGAAGATACTCAAGGATCATAGGGGGCCTTCTCCGTTCGGAAAATAATATATCGCGCGGGATTTATGTATCCCCCCGCGCGGGTTAATTGTACACGAATTTTAAATTGATGCCTAAAAAATCCTCACCCAAAAAGGTGAGGATTTTTTGAATTGAGGTTCTCTTCGTCTGCCAAGAAGCATGTTCTTGAGTACCTGCCCTGGCTCACCTGCTTCCCCCTTTTGGGGTGCCGCCGAACTTTCAAGAAAACCAGTACCTCATTGACCAGACTCAAAGGTTCTCAAGGTATTACCGGGCTTTTTCATATTCCCGTTGGACGAAGCTCCAATTTACTAGAGACCAGAAGGCTTTGATGTAATCTGGGCGGCGGTTCTGGTAGTTCAGATAGTAAGCATGTTCCCAAACGTCCAATCCGAGGATGGGAGTGTGGTTATCCATCAAAGGGCTGTCTTGATTGGCGGTGGAATAGACCTGAAGTTTCTTGTTTTGATCCAAGACCAGCCAGGCCCAACCGGAACCAAAACGGGTGGCGGCTGCCGTGCTAAATTTTTCCATGAAGCCATCTAAGGAACCAAAATTATTTTCGATGTCGGCCAACAGAGCCCCGGTTGGAGCTTTCAAGCCGCCGGGGGCCAGCACTTCCCAGAACAGGGTATGATTGGCATGCCCGCCGCCGTTATTACGCACCGCGACACGAATCGGCTCAGGAACGGCGTTGATATCACGTAAAATGGCTTCAATCGGCTTCTCATAGAATTCGGGGGCTGATTCAAGGGCTTTGTTTAGATTGTTGACATAAGTTGCATGATGCTTATCATGATGGATTTCCATCGTGCGGGCATCGATAACTGGTTCGAGGGCATCGAAAGCATACTTTAGCGGCGAGAGTTCAAAAATTTTATTCATAGGATCCTTCCCTGTAATATTTGTATAATTAAGATAATATTACTCCAAATATAACCATTTTTCAAGCCTTTTTTATTAGAACCGTATTAGAAAGTCTCGAAACTTGACAAGCCCTGTGTGTCTGAATACTATAAAGTTGTTCACCATCTCATTTTTTCGTTGTTAAGCCGTTTTAGCATCACCCTGGAGATTCTTACATGAAGCATTCCTTTCGCTGGTATGAGTTGGTCACGCTCAACGGGTACCAGCTTGGTTTGAGCATGGCATCCAATGTTTTAAGCCCGCTGCTTTTGCCTGCCATGGTATTTGCGTTTATGCCCCCTGAAAAGAAAAACACCTACACTGCTCTGGTATACGCCGCCGGTTTGGCCATGGCAATGTTTATACAACCTGTGATGGGAATGCTCAGTGACCGCAGCACATCGAAGCTGGGACGCCGCAGGCCGTTTATCATCTCGGGTGTGCTGTTGAATGTTCTCTCCTTAGGGGTAATGGGGGCATCCATCTGGTTTATTCATTCGCCGCTCAACACCTTTTTTCAATCCTCGTTTGGGGTCAGCGTATCGCTGGTGGTCTTGCTGGCGGGTTTCGTTCTTCAACAATTCTCTTCAAATATCTCGCAGGCCGGTCAACAGGGATTAATTCCCGACCTAGTTGCCGAAAATCAACACGGTTTTGCATCGGGGATTAAATCATTTTTAGAAATGCTTCCCGCTGTACTGGTGTTGTTGGTCGCTCCGCTGGTGGACCAGAAACGATTCTGGTCTGTGATCGTGATCTTGATGGCTTTCTCTGTGGCCACGATGCTGGTAACCGTCCTTTTTACCCAAGAAGAGCCAAAAATTACAAAAATCCCCTATCCAGCTGGTAAGCCTGTATTGCGTATGCTGCTGCTGACAGTGATTTTTGTGAGTATCACTCAATTTTCACTCCTTCTTATTAAAGGAATTGGCAGCTGGCTTCAGAGCGAAACGATCAGCCTGGAACTGCGCGTTGCCCTTGTTGGGCTCGCGGGTTTGATGGGTATGACTGGATCGATCTTCTTTGGTGTTTATTTTGGTGCACGCGTTGGCATCGGAAAAGAATCCGTCAAGCAGAAATCTTTTATCTGGTGGGTGGTCACGCGCCTGCTCTTCATGGCAGCAGCAAATTCGGTGCGCAACTTCGCTATGTTTTTTATCAGTGACATCCTTCACGTTCCCAATCCCGCCCAGGTAACCACATATCTCATCGCAATTGTGTTCATTTTTATGCTGGCATCGTCTCTTGCGGGCGGTGTCCTTTCAGACCGTTTCGGTCGCAAAAAATTACTGGCCATTGCCGGTATTCTCGCGCTGATCGGCACCATCCTGCTGGTGTTCTCTCGCAACCTACCCATGCTGCTCGTCGCCGGTTGTTTTTTAGGTCTCGGCACCGGTATCTTCATGGCCACCAACTGGGCGCTGGGTACTGACCTCGCGCCAAAGATGGACGCAGGGCGTTACCTGGGAATCTCCAACCTGGCCGGGGCGGGAGCGGGGATCATTGGCTCCAGTATTGGCGGCCCACTTGCAGATTACTTTAATTCCATTCAAACAGGGCTGGGTTATTCGGTGATTTTTGCTCTTTACAGTGGGTTATTTCTGCTTTCTGTGCTGCTGCTACCTCAAATTCAAACCTCTTCCGCCGTTAATGATGAAACATTATGACTGGGGGCAGCGTAAAATAGACAATGTTTTGGATTCACTGACCATCAGATGTGGCTGTTTACCAAACAAATGTAGGAGGAGAGTGTAATGAATACCCTTGCCCTGCCGGGACGCACCAAACCTTACATCATGGCACATCGCGGGAACCGCGTATTATGCCCTGAAAACACCCTGTCTGCCTTCCAGAAAGCGTTCGATGAAGGCGCAGATATCCTCGAAACGGACCTGCACCTTAGCTCGGATGACGTTTTCATGTGCATTCACGATGCAACCGTTGACCGCACAACCGACGGAAAAGGCGCAGTGCGCGACAAGACACTCGCAGAACTCAAGCAATTGAGCGCATTCAATGGATTCACGGATTTCAAAGCGGAACGCATTCCAACCCTGGCGGAAACGGCCGCCATCCTTCCCAAAGGAGTTGGACTGGCTCTGGAGTTGAAAACAGACCGCTTTTTGGAACCTGCCGTGTGCCAGAAACTGGTGGATGAATTACGCAACTATGACATCCTCGATCGCTGTATCGTCCTTTCGTTTTCCATTTCCCGCCTTGAGACGGTGAAGTCTATTGAACCCGGTCTGCCCATCGGCTGGATCACCATGGCGAAATTTATGCCAGATCCGATGCCTGAAGTTCTGGGGCCTTTTTGGCCAGCGGTATTTGCCAATCCGTTTTTTGTTGCAAGAGCGCATCACAGAGGGCAACTGGTCTGCCCTCTCGATCCAACCCCCGATAACCGCCTTTGGTATTACAAATTATTGAAGTGTGATGCGATTGTTACCGACAACACCGCTGCAACCATCGAACGAATGAAACGTATATCGTTTAAGTAGACAGAATGAACCACAAAGGCGAGGTGTTTTATGGAATATAAACGGAAAAGTGCAAGTTTCTTTTGGCCGATTGTTTTGATCGGCGTTGGCGTTATCTTACTGCTGCGAAATCTGGAAATCATCCCCGCATTTAATCTGAGTATGCTGCTGCGTCTCTGGCCGTTGATCCTCGTGGTGATCGGTCTTGATATCCTTTTCGGACATCGGGCATCCTGGGTGGGTGGAGTGATTGGCCTCGTGGCAATCGGCGGCATTATCGCTTTCTTGATGCTGAGCCCTTCGCTGGGGATCAAAGAAACGGGTGGAACAAAAACAGATACCATATCTGAACCAATCGGCGCGGCGACTTCCGCCAGATATTATTTTGAATTTTCTTCCGACCCGGTGGAGGTGAATACACTGGCCGATAATTACCATCTGATCAGTGGAACAATCACTCACAGCGGAACATTAAATTTTGATGTCAACGGAACCACTGACAAGGTCGTTCACCTTAGCCAGATCACAACTTCGAATGACTGTCTGCAATGGAATTTCGTGTTCACCGAACAAAGGTGGGATATCGCGCTCAACCCCAATGTTCCAAGTGAATTGATTGTGGATGGTGGTTCAGGCTCGGTCAATTTGGATCTGAGCGGGATGAAACTGACCTCTCTGCAGGCAGCGATGGGCTCCGGGTCATCGAATTTCGATCTGCCGGTATCTGATACGCCCTACAGCGCAATCATCGAAAGCGGTTCAGGATCGGTCGAGATAACACTACCCGCAGAAACCGATCTTGAGTTGACCCTCGACAGCGGCAGTGGTTCGGTCAACATCTCCGTTCCCTCAACATCAGGCCTGCGCATCGAGGTAATGGATAGTGGCTCCGGCAGCCTGAACATCCCCGGTGGAATGGAACAAATCGGGGGCGGCGCAGATATGGAAACCGGTGCATGGCAGACTGCGGGGTTTGATACCGCCGCCAATAAGATCACGATTAAGATTTTCAATCGCGGATCTGGCAGCATCAACATTCATTAGAGGTCAATCTCTTAACGGTTCATCCCCTGCCCGGCAGGGGATGTTTTTTTGTGATATCATGATAATGATAATCATTTTCATTAAGAAGAGTAAAAAATGGAACAATTGCAGCATTGGATTGAAATACTTGAAGAAAACGGCTGCCGCATCACCTCCCCGCGGCGCGTGATCATCGAAATTCTTCTGAACAGCCCGCGCGCGCTTGAGCCAACTGAAATTTACGACCTCGGAAGAGAGATAAACCCCGGTATTGGATTGGTTACGGTGTATCGCACCCTGGAAAAACTTGAGGAACTGGGCTTAATTCAGCGTATTCATCACGAGGACGGCTGCCACATGGTCATGCCGGCTGTGGAAGGCCACCAGCATTATCTGGTTTGCACCGCCTGTGGAAAGACCACTGTATTTAGAGGTGATGATCTTGGCGCGTTGTTCTCAAGAGTGGAGACCAACACAGGTTACCAGGTCAACGACCATTGGCTGCAACTTTTTGGTACCTGCCCGGATTGTAAAAATGATCATAAGAATAGCTAAAGCAATGCGAAAGCGTATTCTTTCTCTCACGATCGTGGTCATTTTATTTTCATTAGCCCTCACGGCCTGTTCTGGTATCGAAACCGCCAGTCATGGAAAACTCAAGGTCGTTGCCACCACATCCATCCTGGCAGATGTTGTCAAACAAGTAGCCGGAGAATACGCCGCAGTCTCCTCTATTGTTCCCGTTGGGTCAAATGAACACGAGTATCAGCCGGCACCGCGCGATATTGCAGCCGTTTCTGACGCTGACCTGGTATTCGAGGTCGGGTTGGGATTGGAAGAATTCATGTCGACGATTATCGAAAACGCCAGTGAAGGCACAAAGATCGTCACGGTATCTGACGGCATTACCCCCCGCGAGTTCCACGCTGTCAGTGGAGACACTCACGCAGATGAACACGCCGCCGGTGATCCGCACGTCTGGCTTGACCCCACAAACGTGGTCATATGGGTGCAGAACATTCAGACAGCGCTCAGTGAGGCTGATCCGGATCACGTTTCACAGTACCAGGCCAACGCCGAGGCTTATATCGCCGCGCTCACGCAGCTTGATACCTGGATAACCGATCAGGTTTCAGCTATTCCGGTTTCTGAACGCAAGATCGTCACCGACCATCTGCTTTTTGGGTATTTTGCCGAAAAGTATGGTTTCGAGGTAATCGGTGCGGTAATCCCCTCCTATAGTTCATCTGCCCAACCATCCGCTCAAGAAATGGCAGTTCTCGAAGACGCAATCCGCAGCTACGGCGTGAAAGTCATTCTGGTCGGTAATAATGTGAACCCAGCGCTTGCCAGCCGTATCGCTCAGGATACCGGTATAAGACTCGTTTCCTTTTACACGGGTTCGCTTTCCGAGTCTGACGGTCCGGCAGGTACCTATATCGATTACATGAAGTACAACGTTATGACCATCATGAATGCTCTGAAAGAGTGAAGTATGACAGCACCCAACCCTCAAATCAATCACACGCAACCACCCTTAAAAGCTGACCATGGACACATCCCCGGCACCGCTATTCTCAAAGTCACAAATTTGACAGTCAGGTATGAAAGCGGTACCGCCCTGGAGCAGATTTCGTTTGAATTAAACACCGGTGAACGCATGGCCGTGGTCGGCCCAAACGGCGCCGGCAAGAGCACCCTGTTCAAGATCATTGCCGGGGTCATGAAATCTGAAGGCAGTTCCGTAAAAGTGTTCGGGGCGGAACCCCGCGGCCATATCTGCATTGCTTACCTGCCGCAGCGCAGCCAGGTGGACTGGAACTTTCCGGTATCTGTGAGCGATGTGGTAATGATGGGACGCACCCGGCGTGTGGGATATCTGCGCTGGCCTTCAAACGCTGACCGCGAGATTGTGAAGAATGCTCTGGAAACGGTGGGCATGCAGGACCTTGCCGCGCGGCAGATCAACCAGCTTTCAGGTGGTCAGCAGCAACGCATGTTCATTGCGCGAGCGCTGGCTCAAGAGGCAGAACTGATGCTCATGGATGAACCCTTTACCGGATTGGACGCCCCTTCACAGGACGAGTTATTCTCTGTGTTGGATACGCTGAGATCCCGCAAGGTGACCGTAATGGTTGCTCTACACGATTTGAAACTCGCGGCAGAACGCTTCGACCGTGTGATGCTGCTGAATCACCGCCTTGTTGGACTGGGCACCCCTGCCGAGGTTTTCCGCGAGGAGACTTTGAATCAGGCATACGGTGACCACATTCAGGTGCTGGTACACGAACAGCAGGTTTCAATTATTGACGATACCTGCTGTGGAGAGGATGGCCATTCTCATGCTTAACTGGCTGACCGAACCACTGCAATACGGCTTTATGGTGCGCGGAATGATCGCGGCCATCATTGT
Organism: Anaerolineaceae bacterium; assembly: GCA_034429135.1. GTDB lineage: Bacteria > Chloroflexota > Anaerolineae > Anaerolineales > Anaerolineaceae > UBA6107. The sequence continues at coordinate 98,645 of DAOUGR010000016.1, forward strand.
TGGCATCGTCTGTGCCGTTCTGGGTACTTATGTCGTCTTACGTGGAATGGCCTTCTTTGGGGACGCACTGGCGCATGCCGTGCTCCCAGGTGTGGCGGTAGGGTATTTGGTGGGCGGAGGGGCACGCGAACCGGTGTTTTGGTGGGCAATGGCCGCCGCGCTGCTCAGCGCGCTGGGTATCGGCACCGTAAGCCGTTCAGGTAAGATCAAGGAAGACACCGCCATTGGCATCATTTTTGCGGGGATGTTTGCGCTGGGAGTTGCTTTGATTTCGATGGTTCGCAACTATACCGCTGACCTGAGCCATTTCCTCTTTGGTGATGTTCTGGGAGTTAGCCGCAGCGGTTTGATGCTCACCGCGGTCTTCGGTCTGCTGATCCTGCTGGTCATCATCGCCTTATACAAGGAATTTTTACTGATCTCCTTCGATCCGATCCTGGCCGCAACCCTTCGTCTGCCTATTCGTTGGCTGGATTATTTGCTCATCGCCCTGATCGCCATGAGCATCGTCGTTTCACTGCAGACGGTGGGTGTGACCATGATGGTGGCCATGCTGGTAACCCCGGCGGCGGCGGCATCACTGATCACCCGCCGGCTTTCACGCATGATGGTCATTGCGGCATTGATTGCAGTTTTTTCAGGAATCGCAGGGTTGTACCTTTCGTATTACCTGAATATCGCCAGTGGTGCTGCCATCGTACTAACCTGCACAGCGGTTTTTGCTGTTGTGTGGGTTATCCACACCCTTTCGCGCGCCCGAAAACCCAAAACCGATTCCCGGTAGTATGTTACAATTTTGTATCTTATCGATATGGAAAGGAAACCTATGACTGAAAAGATTAAGCAATGGTCTACCGCTCCTCAGATGACCATCGATCCCTCGAAAATTTATACCGCCACGTTCAAAACCGACAAAGGCGATATTGTGTGCAGTTTACACGCCGATAAAACCCCGCGCACAGTGAACAACTTCGTTTTCCTCGCCCGTGAAGGATTCTATGACAACACCATCTTCCATCGGGTGATCACCGATTTCATGGCACAGGGCGGTGATCCAACCGGCACCGGCATGGGCGGCCCGGGATACAAGTTCCACGACGAGTTTCATCCCAAACTGCGCCACAATACACCCGGTGTGCTCTCCATGGCCAATGCCGGCCCCAACACCAACGGATCACAGTTCTTCATCACCCATGTTCCCACCCCGTGGCTGGATAATAAACACACTGTGTTTGGACAGGTGATCAAAGGCCTGGATGTTTTACTCTCCATCCCTGCCCGTGACCCATCGCGCCGCGACAGCCCGGCAGTGAAACTGATCACCGTGGAGATCGAGGAATCCTGAAATCGTTAAAGAATTTCCGCGTGGTACCCAAAGCATGCGGTAATTTTACTGATGATTTAATTCACTAAATAAGACATGATTTGTAATATATGTTGGATGTGAATAAATCCGTAGAAATACTAACAAAAATCTTAACCATTTTTTTAGAATTGTGCTAAAATATCAAAGTCAGATGCTTGGGTGCCCCCCTCACCCAGGCATTTGACTTTTAATTGCACAAAATTGTGTCTTGCGGGTATACTTTTTCTATCCTTTTGGGAGAATGTCTGTTTGGAAAAACGCTTTAACTCATTGCATGTAATCGGCCGCCTGTTGCGCATCATTGGCGCAGCGGAGATGGTCATTGCGGCGATCAGTTTGATCCTGATTCCACTGGTCATGTCGGGCAGCGATGCCATGCTTCAAGAACTCTTTCCCAAGATCGCCGTTCCAGGCAGCGGGATGGTAACCGGAACCATACTGGGGGTAGTTGTTTTCATTTTGGGGATTGCGGCAGGGTTGCTCACCTACGCTGCGGGCGAACTTTTTAAGCTGCTGCTCGCGATCGAGGAGAACACCCGTGCACTCCGCAGGCAGCAAGAAAACCAGAAATAGGCTGTCAATCCCAATTTTGCAGAAAATTTTTTCCTTGACGTTTCACCAGGGATGGAGTATATTTTATCTGCTCAATGGAGCACGCCCCCGTAGCGCAATTGGATAGAGCGTTTGCTTGCGGAGCAAAAGGTTGAGTATTCGAATTACTCCGGGGGCACACAAAAGAGCGGTCAACCGCTCTTTTTGATTATGTTCAGTTTATGAATTGAAATACGATGAACTCTTCTAAAAAGCAAATCCTGTTATCGAACGACGACGGCATTCTCTCCCCCGGGCTGTGGGCGATGGCAGCCGAACTTTCACGCCTGGGTTTCGTCACCGTTGCAGCCCCGCGCGAACAGCATTCCGGCGCTGGCCGCAGTGTGCCCCCCTGGGCCGACGGTGAAATCAAGCCCACCATCCTGCAGATTGGCGACCAGGAATGGACCTGCTACGCCGTCGGCGGATCGCCTGCCCAGGCTGTGCAGTATGGCGTCTTTGCCATCATGCAGCAAAAACCAGACCTGGTGGTTTCTGGAATCAATTACGGTGAAAATCCCGCAACTGATGTCACTATGTCGGGCACGGTGGGCGCAGCGATTGAAGCCGCTTCTTACGGCATTCCCGCCCTGTGTGTATCGCTGGAACTTGACAATGATGATTACCTTGGGTATTCACGCAAAACAGATTTCTCAACCGCTGCAATCTTTGGCCGACGTTTTGCGCGCATCTTGCTCGAAAAACAACTTCCGGCGGATGTTCATGTACTCAACGTAAATGTTCCGCATGACGCTACGCCTGAAACGCCCTGGCGCGTCACGCACCTCGGCAGGCACGGATATTTTATACCTTATGCCAAGAAGAGCGATCATCCTGGTGACGCACCGCGCATCGATGCCGCGCGCGCCCCGCACCCCGATGATCTCAACGACCCGACATCGGATATTGGCACATTCTTAAAACAGCGCATGGTCTCCGTCACACCCCTCAGCCTGGACCTGACTTCGCGGGTCGACCTGGCTGACCTGCAGCGCTCGTTCGGTACCCTGGAATAGCCAAAAAACAACCTCTTTTTAGAGGTTGTTTTTTATTCTGCCTTCTTTTTTTACGGTTGCGGATGATTGTGCTTCAACTCCTCGCGTTCGTAGGCTTCACGTAAAAGGATATCGCGCACGTCACGCAGGTTGCGCCGCATCTCGAAAAACCCCATCATGTATTCCGCCCACAGGCGCGCTGCCAGCGGTGCCAGTATCAGAATCAGAATGCCTGAGATGCCCTCGGACCAAAAAGAATATCGATAGCTGACCCCGTTGATGATCATCACCAGACCGCCAATGACCGCCGCCGCGGTGATCACCCAGTAAATGATCTGGATCAATACCGGCGCGATGAATTTGCGGAATGTAAAGAAGTCCTTCATAAGAAACTCCTGTAAAAAATCGATTGGCTGCTGCAATCAAAACGTCCGCTGCTGGTAAAAAGTTCCTGCCGGGTCTCGGCAGGAACTGGTATTTTAGATGTTGAAGCGGATGTTGAGGATGTCGCCATCCTGAACGACGTATTCCTTACCTTCCAGCCGCAGTTTGCCTTTGGCCTTGGCCTCGTTCATGCCCCCCAGTTCCATCAAGTCATCGTAGGCCACCACCTCGGCGCGGATGAAACCCTTCTGCAGATCAGTGTGGATCTCGCCTGCGGCTTCGGGGGCTGTGGCTCCGCGGCGCACCGTCCACGCGCGGCATTCATCCTGACCGGCGGTGAAAAAGGACATCAAACCAAGCAGATCGTAGGAAAGGCGGATCATGCGGTTCAGGCTGGGTTCCTCGATGCCGTACTCTTCAAGGAAGAGCTGGGCTTCTTCGGGAGAAAGCTGAGCAATATCCATCTCCAGTTTGCCCTGCAGCGCCACCACCTTGCTGCGCTGGTGTGGATAGTCAATGTCAGGCGCGGTCTGCCCTTCGGAGAGATTGAGCACGATCAGCATTGGCTTGCGGCTGAGGAAGCCGAACCCGGAGAAAAGCTTTTCTTCTTCGGCAGAGATCTCAACGTCTCGCAGGGGGATTTCCTGGATCAATGCTTCGTGCAGGCGCTCGAAGAGCACATGTTCACGCTCGATCAGTGCTTTATCTCTACCCGCGCCTTTTTTCTTCTCCTCGACCAGATGCTCCAGCTTGCGCTCGACCGCGATCAGGTCGTTAAGTACCAGTTCGCTATCCATTGCCTGAATATCGCGCAGTGGATCAATCGTTTCGCGCACGTGGGGCACATTCTCGTCTTCGAAGACCCGCACCACGTGGATGAATCCGTCCATCTGCGCCAGCTGGTTGAGCAGCGCGCCCGAGATGCCGTTCTTGCCGGCGCTGCCATCCAGCCCGGCGATATCGACGTAGGTGACCTTGGCGTAAATGGTCTTCTTCGGTTTGAACATCTCAGCGAGGCGGTCGACGCGCTTATCTGGAACATCGACCACGGCGGTGTGGATTTCGATCTTGCCGGTGGTACCGGTAGGCTGTGTGGCGCGGGTGAGCGCATTGAAAAGAGTGGTTTTTCCAGATTGTGGTAAGCCAATAATTCCTAGACGCATGAGCAGTTCCCTTGACCCTTGTGAATTTGTCAGATAAAATCTAATTGTTGTTGCCGGAGTGGCGGAATTGGCAGACGCGCACGACTCAAAATCGTGTTCCCTCGGGAATGTGGGTTCGATTCCCACCTTCGGCACCTTCATTATAACATTTCTCTCCAGGCATCTGCCTGGAGAGTTTTTTCTTCCGGTAATTAGGGGTTGGAGGTTATTTCAAGAAATAATTCTCTCGCAAAGGCACAAAGAACGCAAAGGAAACTTAAACTCATTTAAGCTAGCAATACAAATCAAACATTTTACAATGCATTAATGTTGATAAAAACGTTAACTTTATAATTTCTAATTTTCAAAATAATCATGGTCTACCCTTTTTACTTGATAACTCTTCTCTAATGAGACTCCGATATCATAATCAATCATTAATTGGGTCAATAATCGGCCATCGATAAGTATTACTTTTTGTTGAATTGCTTGTACAAATGCCACTGCATCCTTTGTAAATGTTGAAGTTGTAATAAAAACCCCTTTATTTGCTTTTTGTCCGGCTAATGATCCAACAAAATTTCGTATCTCTCGTGATCCTACTGGGTTGTCCCACCGCTTTGCTTGAATAAAAATGACGTCAAGGCCTAGTTTGTCTTCTTTTATTATTCCATCAATTCCTTCATCTCCAGATTTACCCACAGTTTGACCAGCATCATCAATTGATCCACCATACCCCATCGCAACAAGAAGATCCACAACTAGTTTCTCAAAAAAAGCTGCCGAGCAACTCATGATATTGGATAGCAATTCATCTGAAAGGTCACTTCTTAGTGTCGAGTAACTATCTTCAAGAATTTCCAATGGCGTTTTGGATTTGCCATCCACGATTTCCACTTCATTATTTTTTGTTTTATGTCGATTTTGAAATTCAGCAAAACCAGGAAACCGCATTAAGTATTTATCTGTAATTGCTTTTGGATTTTCCTCTAAAACTTTTATTCCTTGATCAGTAATTTGAAATTTTGCTCTATGCTGTGATTCTAACAATCCAGCCTTTTTTAAATATGTTCTTGCCCAGCCAACTCTGTTAGCTACAACACTCTGTTTTCCACTTTTTAAAAGAATTTGGCATTCTTCATCGCTTATTTGAAACTCTTTCTTAATGAATTCATTAGCCTCACTAATTGAGTGTTCGATTCTATCTTCAGAAAACTTCAATAAAGGCAACATCATATCTTCATAACTAGGTATCCCCATATATCCCTCCTCTTCTAGAAGTATATAATGAAATTTTTTTATGAAACATTGTCAACACATGTATATGTATGAATCATAAAAACTGTCGTGCTTGAAAATATCTCCTCTCAAACTACTCCGTTCGTGCGACCCGTGCGCACTTTGTGAACAGCAGCCAGTGCGCGGCCAACAAGGCGGAACCACCCGCCGCGATCAGCCCCCAGATCATCGGCAGATTCACCTCAAACGGCAGCCTGAGCATCCTCTTCAGGTCAGCCGCGTTGGAGCGTGAAATATGCCCTCTACCGGCCATTTAAGCCCTTTTTATTAGAATAAGGCTGGTTCACGACCATTTTCTTCCATTCGCGACTGTCTTTGCGCGTGGGCAGAGTATCGGTGGTAGATTTCGCAATTCCGCTCGAAGCGCGTATTTCTGACCGAAAAAAAATCACCTGAATGATCAGGAGTCTGGGGTCAAAATTGTATTACAAGTATCTAAAGCAAGATGGAATTGAAAATCATTTTTCTGAAAACAATTTTCAGATCCCAGTAACTTTGACCTGAAGGGATCATTTCTGTTGCGCAAATAACCAAACTGATCCATAATATGTCATTAAGAAAATCACATTTTTCTATTCTTCAATAAAAATCATCAACCATTTGGGGTAAAAATGTTGGTAAATCCCCAAATACGGGATTTCGTTACGAGAATTAATATCATGGCTGCGTACATTAATTCTCAGTTTGACTTATCCCTTCTATGCTCAAAAATGGCAGAGTAATTTTCTAACCATATTGTTTAACAGACTTTATTAGAAAAAGGAGAGAAGTTATGGATCCACAGAAAGAACGAAATAAAATCAGTCGAAGGTCTTTTTTGAAAGGTTCGGCAATTACCCTTGCCGCAGGTGGAGTCCTTACCGCCTGTAAACCTAAAACCATTCTCCCAGAAGAAACTGCTGTGCCATCTACAAGTACTAGCAAACCAGTTTTGGAAGATTTGGAGCTCATCCCTCAGGCTTATCTCAATCCGCAGGATTATGATTACCGGCAAAATACGACTGATCTTAAGACGCTGTTTTCGCCTCTGAAAATTGGCCCGCTCACGCTCAACCACCGTATGGTTAAATCAGCCGCAGGATCGGCCACTTATCTTGCCGGGCTTACAGACGAGCTACTCCAGTATTATGTCAACTTCGCTAAAGGCGGTGTGGAGCTCATCTGGGTAGAAATGGTAGGAGCCCTGGAACCCCCCATGGATGGCAGCCCAATGCCCGCTGAAACCCTTGCTTTTGGCCGGAAACTCGTTGAAGAATGTGGAAAATATGGCGCAAAGTTAGGGTATCAGCATTATGGCTTCTCTATGAAGTCATCCAACGACTTTACAAAAGAGGACATTATTGCAGAACAGGCCCGTTGGGTAGCTATTGCTAAGTCATTAAAGGAAATGGGGTTTGTTGGAATTGAAATCAATGCGGCTGGTTTTAACCTCGGGGAGCATTTCCTTTCACGTTTCCACAACACCCGCACCGATGAATATGGCGTTGGGAGCCTTGAAAACCGCGCGCGCTTCGTTACCGAACTGATCGGGCAAATCAAAGAGGCCTGCGGTAGCGACTTTGTTGTTCAGGTCTTGATCGACTGCATTGAAGAAAACGACAACCTCGCCAACGATGCCACTTTGGCAACACCCGATAACGCGGTTACCAATCCACACAACAAAGTAACAACCATTGAAGAAGGAATTGAATTTGCCAAGTTATTTGAGGCCGCAGGTTGTGATTCAATGCATCTTCGCCTGGGCCCGCTGGGCTACCATCCATGTCAATTCGGTAGCGATCTTTACTTTATTTTGAATGGCGTTGAAGGGGCTACCGGATACGGCACGCAGTGGGATTTCTCAAAGCACTGGCAAGGCCAGTTGATCGGAAACCACAGCGGCGCTGGTATGTTGATCGACATTGTTGCACGCTACAAACAAGCACTCCACATCCCATGCGGCACCGTTACTTATATGGATCCAGCTCACGCTCCGGACTTCTTCGAGAAAGCCCTGGCCGATGGGAAAGTCGATTTCTACCTCATGAACCGCCCGCTAACTGTTGACACCGAATATGTTAACAAGCTGAAAGCGAGACGCTTTGATGAAATCGCTCCTTGCACGCGCTGTTTTCATTGCCACATTGGCGGAAATCAGCAGAACCGCGATTTTGGTTACTGCCGTGTGAATGCTCTGACACAGCGTGTCATGACTGACAAAGGCCCCAAGACCTACGAACTCGAACCGGCTGCAGTATCGAAGAAAGTCATGGTCATTGGTGGTGGTCCTGCTGGTATGGAAGCTGCCCGCATCGCTGCCGCGCGTGGTCACAAAGTCACCCTTTACGAAAAGAGTGGCTCACTTGGCGGTAAGCTCACCTTTGCCAGCATGGTCAAGGGACCTCACGAAAATCTTGACGACCTTAAGGCATACCTGGCCAGGCAACTGGAATTGAATGGAGTGACTGTTGTATTGAATAAAGAAGTCGACGCTGCGTTTGTCAACAGCGAAGCTCCAGATGCGGTAATCCTTGCCACGGGCGCTCTGCCGGGTGAGGTGGAAGCAAGCGGTGGCACTGTGCCGATCATTGACTTTATCAACTTCATGGGTGAAGGAACTGGCAAAAATGTCATCGTTTATGGCTCAAATGCTCAGGCCTTTGATTGTGCGCTTTGGTTGACGGTTCACAAGAAGAAGGTCACCATTGTGACACCGAATCCTAATGAAGAACTTGACAAGCAACAATCACAGCATGCCCATCGCTTCATGACGACCGCTCTCTATTCTCTTGGTGTAAAAGCTTATCCAAGCTCCAGGATTCGTGAAATTGGAGACGGCCAGGTGACCATTACAACCGAAGGCGGGTGGGATACTGTTATTCCCGCTGATTCGATCATCAATGCTGCCGATTTGAAACCGAACAAGTCGTTACTTGACGGCGTCACGGTCAAAGAAACCTATGCAATTGGTGACTGCAATGAGCCTTTCAATATTGCTCTGGCCATCCGCGCCGGTAACGATGTTGGCCGTCAGATTTAATTCTTAGCCAACATTGAACCCTGCCAAACCTGGTTAGTTCTTGTTGATCTAAGAGTGGACAACCAGGATAATTAGAAAGACTGAGAACCCAAAACCGCCAGGTAAATCCATTTTTGGAACCTGGCGGTTCATTTATTTACACCAGAACTGGTTTTTTTCAGTAACCACGGCAACTTTTCCAATAATTGAGAATGATGACTGGGCATTCTTGTGATTAGCGGATAGATCTTGACCATGGATCAAGGCTCAGTCGCAAGGGATTAGAAGTGCCTTTCATCACCATGGTCTCATGGTGCGATGACCCGGGGATATCATGAATGCCCCCAAGACTCAAATGGTTAGTGAATCGTTATTTGTTGACAAATCATACAATATCGAAGATTCGACCGGGTGAAGAGGATAGGAACACACCCCGCAAAGGAAATGCATTATTCTTCCCACTCGACTTTCATGAAGGTTAAAAGAAGTGGGAGGAGGTGCCAACAAACGGAGAACGCTAATCAAGCATACCCTCTTCTAATGCGCACTGGCGACCCGCGCGCACTTTGTGAACAACAGCCAGTGCACAGCCAACAAGGTGGAACCGCCCACTGCGATCAGCCCCCAGATCATCGGCAGAGTCACCTCAAACGGCAGCCTGAGCATCCCCTCCAGGTCAGCCGCGGTGGAGGGAGATTTCAGCGCGAAATAAGCTGAAGCCACGCAGATCAAGCCCAGAACGCCGGTGGTGAACCACCGCGTACGCGAGATCCACCGCTGCCCGCCTGCGGCATCCATGCGCTGCGCGGCAGCTTTCCTGCCACTGAACAGCCCGGCGGGCACGGCCAGCGCCAGGTTAAAGGCCGGAACACCCATGAAGAACCCAAAAAAGCACACGGAATAAAAGAGATAAATTGCGGCCCAAACCCGCGCATCGATTTCATAGGCCTTTGCGGTCCATTTTTTAAGATACAAACCATCCACCACCAAGCCGGCCAACATGCCTGCCAAGGCACAGACGATCACCCAGGTTGTTGAAAGAAACGAGTAACTGCCCCACCAGCCTGCCAGCAAACCCGTGAGCGGTGGAACGCACCCCAGAATAAGGTAAAGGGTCCATTTTTCAATCTGGCTCATGTTCAAAACCTCTCGATCCATAATCAGATAGCGGTAAAGATACCTCGCGGGGCTTGTCAAAACCTATCAACGAGCATGAAAAACCTATCATAACAACAGGGGATTGATTCACTCAAGCGTGGCATGAGAACGGAACACCATTTTAAGGGGCTGGTTTTCTTCAATTTTTTTGCGCTTGTTGAAGATAATTATTTCTAGAAATAATTACAAATGCTTCCTCACAATCGGGCGGTCATCGCGCAACGCTGCCTGCTCGAAACCCTGTTTGTAGAACACCGAAGACTTGCCGGTATACATTTGCGTCGAGTTCATCTTCCCCTCCACTTCCAGCGGGTAGGCTTCAACAATTTTCGCCCCCTTGCTGCGTGCGTGCTCGACGGCAGCCTGCACCAGTTTTTCCATCATCCCTGACCGGCGATAATTACGGTGGATGAAGAAACAGGTGATCGACCAGACCGGTTGATCATCGACCGCTGCCAGCTGCCTGGATGTTTTCAGGCGTTCGTACCACTCGCGCGGTGCCAGAGCCACCCAGCCAGCCGGTATTCCATCGGCATAAGCCAGAACACCAGGCTCAAAACCCGACTGAACGATCGTTCGCATGGCTTCTTTGTGCTCTTCCTTGCGCGTTTTCGAAAATTCTCTGTGCGAAAACCGGAACCACATACACCAGCAACCCGCGCAGGCGCCATTTGGGCCAAAAAGCTGTTCAAAATCATCCCAACGATCGGGAGTAAGCGCGTGGAACTCGTATTGCTTCACCTCGATTGGTTTGCGTGCCATTCTTCCTCCTCAACGTTGCAATACGAAATCCAGTGCAAGCTGAATGACCTCGGGGAAGTTCTCCGGAAACCTGTGATGTAACCCCGGGATCACATCTACCGCGCACTTGAAACCGCGCTTCTCAAATTCCTGCTGCAGCTGAAGGGCGCCCGGCGTGCAGGATGGGTCTTCCTCGCCCAGCAGCAAATAACCGCGCAAATCATGGTTCTGGCAGGCATCCAGCAGCGCTGTCATTTGTTCCAGATTCGGCACGTAGGGACAGTTAACGATGAAACGATTAACCGGAATGATCTGTTTGAGCGCCGCCTGGATGGCAACCCGTCCGCCCTGGGAAAAGCCGCTGATGACGGTCTGCTCTGGAATAAACTTGGCGCGCTTGCCAAGTGCCTGGTAATGCTCCACCAGCTCCCGTTCCGCTGTATTCAGGTCATTCCACACAAAGACGTCTCTGCCGCCCAGCTGCGAAGATTGCGGCAGCGCCGTCAGCCACTCAGAGCCGACCAGAAACTTCCAGTTTGAGCGATATTGCCTGAGATTCATGTTTGCGCCGTGCAGGCTGATCAGCAGCGGTGTGATTCCATCCCGCGCGAGGCCTGCATTGATCACTTCCAACCGGGGGCGGGTGTACACCTGCGCTTCAGCGAGCATGCGGTTATTGCGCGCGACCAGCGCGTCAAAGAATGGCCTGCCGTACAGTGCCTGTAAATCTTTTGCATCGATCACAGCAAGATTTCGGTAGAAATACCCGCTATCAAGGGCATCTTCGAAAATCTCCTCGGCCAGGTCCAGGGTTCCCAGCCTGGCGGCCAAGTTGAAACGCCAGGCATACAGGCGCTGTTCACGTTCAGGGTAGCGCGGAGCCGCCTCAGTCAGCAGATCATACGCCTGCTGGAACTCGCCGGTTCTATAGAGAAAAAAAGCCCTGTCGATGATATCCTGACCATGATCCTGCGTCATCTCAGCCTCTTGCCGATCAATTTGATTGTACAGCACTTCACCCTGCTGGTACACCTGGTGTACTGGAATTTTTAAACGTCTCGATGTATACTCAATCATACAAAATTTTATGTGAGAGGGCGCCCATGAAAGTCACTGTCACCCAACAACATCTGGCGCACGGTCTGAGCATCGTCAGCCGTGCGGTATCTCCGCGCAGCACCCTGCCAGTTCTGGCAAACGTGCTGATGGCAACCGATGAGGGGCGTCTGCGCCTGTCAGCCACCAACCTGGAGCTAGGGATCACCTGCTGGATCCCTGCTCAGATCAGCGAGGAAGGTTCCATTACCATCCCGGCACGCACCATCGTTGACCTGGTGAGTACATTCTCGCCGGATCATGTGAATATGACCCTTGATGAGCGCACTCAAACCCTCAACCTGGTATGTAACAGCTCGGTACATGATATCAAGGGCATCGACGCACAGGATTTCCCGCCTATGCCTGTTACGGATCCAGCGGACGGTATCGAACTTAACCTGGCGGATTTTAAAGACATGATCCAGCAGGTGGCCTTCGCCGCCTCCACCGATGAAGCACGACCCGTGCTGCAAGGGGTGAAAATGGATGTGGTTGAAAACGTCATCACGCTGGCTGCAACGGACGGTTTTCGCATTTCGGTGCGCAGAGAAACCTTCTCCAGCCCGATCCGGCAAAATGTATCCATCATTATCCCGGCACGCGCCATGAACGAACTGGCACGCATTTTCAGCGAAGACGATAAGGCGGTGACGATGATCGTTCCTCAGGGACGCGGACAGGTCATCTTCCGCCTCAAGGATGCCGAACTGGTCTCTCAGTTGATTGATGGTAACTTCCCCGATTACCAGGCGATCATCCCCAAGAGCGCCAAAACCAAGACCATCATTTCCACACCGGCTTTCCTCAAAGCCTGCAAACAGGCCGAGATCATCGCCCGCGAGGGGAACAATGTCATCCGCCTTGATATCCTTCCAGAGGAAGGCGGCCCGGGTAAGGTGGAGATCAGCGCACAAACCGAAGAAACCGGCAAGAGCGACATTTCCGTCGAAGCCAACATCGAGGGCAGCCCACTGCTGATCGCCTTCAATGTAAAATTCCTGCGCGAAGTGCTGGATGTGATCCACTCGCCAAATGTATCTCTTGAGACCAACGCCAATAACAGCCCCGGCGTGATCCGTCCGGTGGGCGACGAAAACTTCGTGCATGTGATCATGCCCATGCACCTCGGCTAAAATCTGGCACACGAAACTTACATTCCCCTCTCGCCCGAGAGGGGAAATCGTATCCGCAGGAATAATTTTTTCTAGAAATAATTAACCGGTACAAGATGGATTTTCTTCCTGATACCACAGAAAAATTGCTCAGAACCACCCTGACCCTCATGCAGTACCCGGTGCTCGCATCCAGAATCCGCGCGCACATGCGTGAAGAACTCTTCAAGCGAGGCATCATCGATCCCAAGTCCTTCGAGAGCCGGGTACGCGATAACGCCATTCAATCACAAAAACTGGAAGGTATCACGAACCCTTACGGGCAAGAGACTTCTGATTTATGGGAAACGCGCAAATCTATCCTGCGAGACCATCTCACCGACCTGCTTTTCAGCCGCCACCTGCCTTTTGATCTGCTTGAAAAGATGATCAAAGACACCCTCGCCGAACGCGGTGTATCATCACGCGATATGCTGCTGGCGATTAACCCCGAACTGGCACCCATTGACCTGGTGTTCGAACAGGCGATGACCATCGAAAAGATGCCAGAAAAGGAACGCGCAAAATACATGGCACGGCTTGAAGAATCCAAGGTGGTCCTCATCCGCGCCCTGATTAGTGATCAGCTTCGTTACATTAATATTGCAAAAGAATGGTTAACCATTAAAGAGTTATCAGAAGTCCGGCGGCGCAAGATCGGCGCTGGCCGCATTGGCGGAAAATCCGCCGGTATGATCCTTGCTCAGCACATACTCGAGAGCAATCGCGAGTTGAGCGACCTGCCATGCCTCTCGATGCCCGAATCTTTCTACATCGGCTCGGATGAGTTCTACACCTTCATGTCCATCAATAACCTGTTTGGCTGGAACGACCAGAAATACAAAACCGAAGCCGAGATGCGCGCAGAGTACCCAAAAATTGAAGAGGACTTTCGCAACGGGTCATTTCCGCCTGACATCCTCGATCAACTGCAGACGATGTTGATCAAGATCGGTAAACAGCCACTCATCGTGCGCTCCTCTAGCCTGCTGGAAGATAATTTCGGGACCGCGTTCGCCGGGAAATATGAAAGTATCTTCTGCCCCAACCAGGGCACGCTTGAAGAGAACCTGAAGCAGCTCACCCAGGCCATTGCCCAGATCTACGCTTCGGTTCTCAACCCTAACGCGCTGCTCTACCGTCGCAGCAAAGGTCTGCTGGATTATGATGAACGCATGGCGCTGCTGATCCAGCTGGTGGAAGGAGAACGATACAAAGATTATTTGATGCCCCACGCTGCCGGTGTGGCATTCAGCCGCAATATTTTCCGCTGGGCACCACAGATCCGCAGCGAAGATGGCTTCGTGCGCCTGGTGTGGGGGTTGGGCACACGTGCCGTAGACCGCGTGGGAAACGACTACCCGCGCCTGATCGCCCTCAGCCACCCCCTGCTTCGCCCCTCCAATGACCCGCGCTCCGTAAGGCGCTACTCGCAGCAATACGTAGACCTGCTCGATTTGCGACACAATACGTTTACCAGTCTGCCGATCCACGACGTGCTGCAGGCAGATTACCCGCCGCTGCGTTATATTGCCCAGCTTGACGAAGATGGATATTTTGAAACCATGCGCTCAAGCATCATCAGTGATCCACAGAAACTGGTGCTCACCTTTGACGTCTTATTACAGCGCACACCATTCGCCGAACGCATGAAGACCATTCTAAAATCGCTCGAACAGGCTTACCGCGCCCCGGTGGATGTGGAATTTACCCTGCGCATCGAAGAAGATTCACACGGCAAACCGCAATTGTGCATTACCATCCTGCAGTGCCGACCGCAGGGTCACCTGGCGCAAACCGAGGTGGAAAAACCGCCTGCAAACCTCAGCCCAGATGCAGTGATCTTTTCGACAGACTTCATGGTGCCGCAGGGCAGGATCAGCTCTGTGGAATGGATTATTTACGTCCAGCCGCAGGCGTACTTTGCCCTGTCTTCAACCGCCGAAAGGGCGGCCCTGGCGCGAGCCGTAGGCCGATTGAACGAAGTGCTGCATGATGAACCCTTCATCTGCGTTGGCCCCGGGCGCTGGGGCAGTTCCAATTCAGATCTGGGGGTGCCGATTGGATACGGTGACATCTATTTTGCCAAAGCATTGGTGGAACTGGCTGGCGAAAACTGCAGCCTGCCGCCGGAACCTTCGCTGGGAACACATTTCTTCCAGGACCTGCTCGAAGCACAGATCTTCCCCTTAGCGCTCCACCTGGATAACCCGGGCACAGATTTTAACAACGACTTCTTTGAGAAAACGCCCAATCATCTGACTGAACGACTGCCAGAAGCCAGAAAATTCGAAAAAGTATTGCGTCTGATCCGCGTAGAAGATGCCAAACCCGGATACACCATGCGTGTGTTGATGAACGAAGAAGCCGGTAAAGCGATTGCCTTTCTAATAAAAAAAGAACCCGGAACCGCTTAAGTTCCGGGTTCTTAATCAAGTATCAATTCAATCTAACGGACTTTCGCCATTCACGCGGTCGTGCTCAGGGTGATCAATTTCCATCTCGTCGTCAGATTCCTTTTCGGATTCTTCTTCGTCTTCATCGTCGAGATCTTCTTCTTCGGCTTCCTCCAGAGCGGCGAGTTCTTCATCGCTGATCTCATCCATTTCCTTCTCAATCTGTGATTCTTCTCTGTAGAAAGTGTAGAGCATGATCAGGTTAAGCAGCATGAAGATCGCCAAAACACCTTCAATTGGCCAATAGCTCCACCCAATCTGCTGCAGAAATACCGCCACCGCGTCCACAACCATGTGATAGAGAATCGCCAGCAACAACCAGAGGACATTACGGTCGACGACAGCCTTCCAGACCAGAGCCGACAGAAAGAGATGCGTGGAAAGCGCAATCACCCTCTCAACACCCGAAAGGAGCCCAAAATACCATGGAGTGCTCCAGAAGGCGTCGATTTGCGCCAGCATGTACTGGACCTGGCTGGTGGAAGCGCCTGCAGCAATCTGTGAACCGGGATTGTAGAAAAGAACGGTCACCAGCGTTGCGCCAAGCCCCATAACACATACATAAATGCTCTCGATACCTCCGTGACCAATTCCTGCGGCGAGCGCAGACCCAAATCGTTCAGCTTTTTCACGCAGCATCTTGAAGCCCACCCAGCGGGCGATTTCTTCAAATAAGCCAGCGAGCAACCCGATCATAATGGAGTAAACGATGGGGAACCATGAATCAGAGGTAACCGTGAGAATCCCCTTGGTAAACAAGGAGTTGACCCCGATGAGTGCAGGGATGTGCAGCGCCTGCGACACGTTAAAAGTTAATACACCTGTGAGCACCACCCACCAGGAAATCTTGAAACGGCGGGTAAAAAACACCGCCAAAAAGATCGGCAAACCGATCATCACAAGGACAGACAGGATATAAGCTAAAAACAGTGGAATATTACTTGTCATAGACAGCACCTGCTCTCGTGATTACGCGGAGAACAGGCCGCGTGAGAGAGATTTTTAAGTATATTCGGATTATCAGAAACGCGCCAGAGGATTCTCATCCACCGGCGCGTTCACCGAAATCATGATCTGAAACAAAAATGTTTCATGTGAAACATTTTTCAGGCTGCTGAAGCCAGTAATTTGTCTCGATTGAAGGTACGAACCGCGTAATACATCAATATCGCATCAATGGCAAAGATCCCCGCTCCGATCAGGAGGCTGACCGCCACGCTCAGATAAACCACACCTGTTGCCTGCCCTGCCAGCAATACCAGCACCAGCAGGACGAGAGACGCGCTTGATTGATAGGCACCCATGAAGGTTTGCACGCGGGCGGAGATCAGGACGGTTGCCGCTATTCCCAACAGTGAAATCGCCGGTGAAACCCACAGAATGAGCGCATACCAGCTGGGTAGTGGAAACCAGATCCGGCCCATGACAGGATACGCCGCACCGTTCACCACCAGAATGTACATAACGAAGCTGCCCAGAGTGATCAATACTGCAGGGATGAATCCTGCCATTACTTTGCCCATGAGCAATTCGGTATCCGTTGCCGGGGTATAGAGCAGGGCTTCAATGGTTTTTCGTTCGCGCTCTCCGGCAAATGACTCAGACGCGATCACAGTGGAGAACATCAGTGGCAGGATCAGAAAAAATGGGGCAAAGAGGTAGCCAAGGAGCAATACGATGCTCGACTGCACCGAATCCATGCCATTAATCAATTTCGACATAAATTCTGGCATTTTTTCAAGGAAGACCGCGAAATCTGGATCATTCATCGGGTTTCCCACAGCCCCTGTAGCGCTGGAGACGCCAAGGATCAACCCAACGGGCATAATCACCACAAAGATCAGCGGTACGATCAGAACCGGCAGCCAGACAGATTTATTCTGTCGGGCTTCCTTGATATCCTTTTTTGCAATGGTAAATACCGCTTTCCAGTTCATTTTTGACCTTCCTTTACTTCTGTCTGCAGTTTGAAATAAATATCCTCAAGTGAGACCTTCTCTTGATGCACACCGGTGATCTGAGCATCGTTTCTGACCATCTCGCTGATCAGCGCAGGGATTGCTCCCTCCTCAACTACCTGGAAGCGCGCCTTGTGTCCTTCGACACTCCCCTCCAGCACCCCTCGCAGCACGCGAAAATCTAAGGTCTTGGTCAGGGGATGGAGCAAATCAATTTCCACCCACAAACCAGGGTTAAATTGCCGCCGAAGTTCGGCAAGGCTGCCCAAAGCCAGTAGTTTTCCACTGTTCAATATCGCCACACGATCCGCCAGCCGTTCAGCTTCTTCGAGTCGATGAGTACAGAGAAAAACAGTGCGGTCATCCTGTTTACTGATGGATTCGATTAATTCATGTACCTGCAGCGTTGATTCAGGATCAAGGCTTGCGGTAGGTTCATCCAGGTAAAGGATGCGCGGATCGTTCAGGAACGCTCTGGCCAGCGCCAGCCGTTGTTTCATCCCTTTGCTGAATGTGCTCACACGATCGTCTGCACGCTTTTCAAGTGCAAAAAATTGCAGCGTTTCTTCAGTTCTTTTTAACAGAAGCGATTCTACAATTCCATACATTCGGCCAAAAAACATCAGGTTTTCACGCGCCGTGAGCCGTTCATAAAGGGCGCTGGTTTCAGTCAGCACTCCTGTTTGTCTGCGGATTTCGCTGCCGTGTGTCACGGGATCATTACCGAATACACGGATTGTTCCGCCAGATGGTTTGTAAAGTCCGTTCAACAGGCGAATGGTGGTTGTCTTTCCGGCTCCGTTCGGACCCAGCAGAGCAAACACTTCCCCGGGCTTTACCTCGTAAGAAAGGTCTTGCAGGGCATACCGCCCGTCGAAACGGTGATAAAGATGATCGATGACAATTGTGTTTTCCATTTTTTCCTTATGGATGTTTCACGTGAAACCTTTCCTACGAGGTTTCAACTTTTTCTTTGAACTTGAAAATAACTATTTCTTCTCTTTCTCCAATTGCTGCTGCGCCATTGAAGTGATTCCTGCCATCCCGCCAAGGTTCATGGTATCGACCGCACTGGACGGGACGATGACCAGTGCACCCTTTTCCTTCAACCCCTCAAAGAGCATGTTCATTGCACGCAGGTGCAGGGCAGTCGGGTTATCTTGATAAGCCAGCGAGGCTTCAGAGAAGCTGGCGGCGATTTGTTTTTCAGATTCACCCAGAATCACGCGTGCCTGGCGCTCGCGTTCCGCCTGTGCCTGGCGAGACATGGTATCCTCCAGATCAGGTGGGATCACGACGTCACGTATTTCCACAGATTGGACGGTAATGCCCCAGGGGGTTGTGCGCTCATCAATGATGCGCTGCAGGTCTGCGTCCATCTTTGCTCGCCCGACCAGGATATCGGCAAGGGTCATTTGACCGATCACTTCGCGCAGTGCGGTCTGCGATGCCCAGGCGATGGCATTGCGGTAATTTTCAACTTCCAACGCCGCTTTTTCGGCATCCCATACTACCCAGAAGAGCACTGCATCCACATTGACTGGTACCGTGTCGCGCGTCAGCGTTTTTTCAGCTGAAAAGGGGGTCACCATCACACGGTGGTCGATCCAAGTGGTCACAGAATCGATAATGGGAATGATCCAGAACAATCCTGGCCCCTTCAGCCCTCTGAACTTGCCAAAACGCAGCACCACAGCTTTCTCCCACTGCTTGGCCACCTGAATGGCAAACATCAAGATAAACGCCAGCAGCATGATCGGTATCACCACTGCAAAAATCACCCCATCGGAGTACCCTTTGGTATCCATGATAATGGCGGCTGTCACTGCGATTGCCATCAAGATGAAAAAGAGGGTCAAAGCTATGCCATTCATATGTGCGTCTTGACCACGCTTGTCAAAACCCATTTGGAGGCGAAACGGTGAAAATCCCTGTGCCGAATCGCTTCCTGTATTTTCTGATTTCTTTTGTGTAGCCATTTTTCTCCTTTATTGTTATTCAAAGTGTCTGGTTAATTGTCCCAGCTTCCAGGACTCGATGACTTTGTTGATCGCAGAAACCACTTCATCGGGCTGATAACCCTGCTGCTGGAGAGACTCGATAAAACCAACGATTTGATCTTCAAGCGATCGGGTTTTCAGGAATTTTGAGCGTTCTCCGTTGAGGGGTTCCATGATGTAGGTGCCCCGACCTTGCTGGGTGGAAATAAGCCCCGCCTCATCGAGCATTCGGTAAGCCCGGGCAATTGTATTGAAGTTAACTCGTAACTCCGAAGCCAGCTGTCTCACGGTTGGGAGCTGGTCACCCGGAAGGAGCTCGCCTCGCGCAATCAATGCCTGTACCTGTTCCACAATTTGTATATACACCGGTATTCCTGATCGAAAATCGACGCTGAAGGATTGTGTATTCACATTTTTGCCTCCTGCATAATTGTATCATTGTATTATTGTATTATTGTATCACTATAACGCGCCCTGTCAATCCTTCTCGCGTTGCTCAGACGCGAAAATTTTGAAATTACGGATGAATCGGTTAAAATATTTTCAATAGTGGTGGTATTTATCCGGTTAACCCAAATCAAGAGGAGAGAAGTGAATATGAGTAAATCTTATGACGATCTGATGGCGGCGTTTGCGGGTGAGAGTCAGGCAAACCGTAAGTATCTCGCTTATGCGAAAAAAGCTGATGAAGAAGGGTATGCGCAGGTGGCCCGCCTGTTTCGTGCTGTTGCTCATGCTGAGACGATCCATGCCCTTAATCATTTTCGTCGGGCCGGAGAAGTGCGCACTACCGAGGAAAATATCAAAGCAGCGATGGCCGGTGAGCATTACGAAAACACGGAAATGTACCCTACCTTTATGAAAGATGCAGAGGCTGAAGGAGATACTCAGGCCCTTAAGAGTTTTCACTGGGCGAACGAAGCAGAAAAAGTACACGAGATGCTCTACAGAGAAGCACTCGAAACCCTTGATCAACCCGGTGAAACCTATGATTACTACATCTGCCCGGTTTGCGGGTATACACACAAACGGTCTGCACCCGAGAAATGCCCTGTTTGCGGTGTTCCCGGCAGCAGGTTTGAAAAGGTCAGCTAGTAAACGCGATAAAAGACTGGTTTTTCGTTGTATCAGAACTTATAAAGAAGAGTGAACGTTCGTTCATTCTTCTTTTTCGGTGATTCAGACCGTGCGTGTGGTTTTTGCGTTGTCGCGATATGCTGTAAGTGGTAAAATCACCATAGACCGCAAAGAAATCTCGCAATGCGAGTCAGCGAGTCAATGCCAAGGAGGTGTTTTTCTATGGAACAGAAGGTAGGTTCCTTCGAGGTCAAAAAAGGGCTGGCGCAGATGCTCAAAGGCGGTGTGATTATGGATGTAGTGAATGTCGATCACGCCAAAATTGCAGAAGATGCCGGCGCATGCGCAGTGATGGCGCTTGAACGCGTTCCTGCAGATATTCGAGCTGACGGCGGCGTAGCGCGCATGAGCGACCCCGATATGATCCAAAAAATCATGGACGCAGTCACCATTCCGGTGATGGCGAAATGCCGCATCGGTCATTTTGTGGAAGCGCAAATTCTCGAATCGATCGGCGTCGATTTCATTGATGAATCCGAAGTTCTCACCCCCGCCGACGAATCCAATCATATTTACAAACACAATTTCAAGGTGCCGTTTGTCTGCGGCTGCCGCAATCTTGGCGAAGCCCTGCGCCGAATTGGTGAAGGTGCTGCGATGATTCGCACCAAAGGTGAAGCGGGTACGGGCGATGTTGTGGAAGCTGTACGCCATGCACGCACCGTGCTTGGAGAGATCCGCAAACTGCAAAATCTTCCTGAAGAAGAAGTGATGGCGTTTTCCAAGGAAATTGGCGCGCCATTTGAACTGGTGATGGAAGTTCGCAAACTCGGCCGCCTGCCGGTGGTGAATTTTGCCGCGGGTGGCATCGCCACGCCAGCTGATGCAGCTTTAATGATGCAGCTGGGTGTCGATGGTGTTTTCGTGGGTTCTGGCATTTTCAAATCTGGTGATCCGGCCAAGCGTGCGGCGGCAATCGTGAAAGCCACCACTCACTACAACGATCCCAAAATTCTGGCGGAGGTCAGCCGCAACCTTGGTGAAGCCATGGTTGGCCGGCAAATTTCAGTCATGCCCGAAGCTGAAAAGATTGCAACACGCGGCTGGTAATGATCTATGAAGATTGGCGTCCTGGCATTACAGGGTGCGTTTGCTGAGCACCAGGCAGTTCTTGAGTCTCTCGGCGTTGAGGTCGTGCAGGTTCGCCTTCCGCAGCATCTCGCGGGGTTGAACGGTTTGATCATTCCAGGTGGTGAGTCGACTACCATCGGCAAACTGGCAGACGCTTTTGAGCTTACCCAGCCGCTGCGCCTTTTCGGGCGCGAACACGCCATTTGGGGTACCTGCGCTGGAGCAATCTACCTTGCGCAGAACGTTGGGCGCGCTCAACCCCTGCTTGGATTAATGGATATTACGATTGAACGTAATGCTTTTGGCCGGCAGGTGGACAGTTTTGAGGTCGATCTATCTGTCCCCTGCCTGTTGAATATCGATCCGGAGGATAAGCCTTTCCATGCGGTTTTCATCCGCGCCCCGCTGATCGAATCCGTAGGAAAGGGCGTTGAGGTTTTGGCCAGTTTGGATGATGGCCGTATTGTCGCTGCCCGACAGGGGCATCTGCTGGCTACCTCTTTTCACCCGGAATTGACCGGTGATCATCGTTTTCACCGGTATTTTATGGAGATGGCAAAATAAACGTCCGACCGTTTGCGTGGTACGATCTACCCACCATTCTCCGACACCGTAAACAGGTGATCTGCCTGAACAAAGCTCTCTTCTTGACCCGGGGGAATCCGGTTGGCATCACCGCTCTGCTTCCACGCCTTAATCCCTCGACATCAAGTTACACAGCCGTTCTGGAACCCCCCAATAGTGGAAAATCGTATTACAGTCAGGTGCTTCACCAGCCGGGCAGCCGTTCGGCACATTTCAGTTTCTTGACCCCTGAAATTCAATTCGAAGACAAAGATATCTCATCTCTGATCGATTTTTTATGCTTCCAGGCAGGTGAAATGGGCGCATTAAATATTCTGGCGGAGATTGAGGAATCACATGAATTGTTCGAAATGTTGCGGCAGTCAGGTTTTTGCGTTTTCAGCTGGGAATCCATCTGGAGATTACCCGACCACAAAAATAAAACTCAACAGACTTCTGACTGGCTGGTTCCAACGCCAGTGGATGAAAACTCGATTCGGACACTTTTCCAGACTCTCGTCCCACCCCTGGTGCAGAATGCTGAACCCTTCACAAATGGCGATTCCACAAGGCTGGTTTATAAAAAGAATAATGAGGTTCTGGCATACGTGGAAATTCTCACCGGAGCCGAGGGGATATACCTGATCCCGGTGATCCATCCCTCAGTTGAAGATATTGGCCAGCTTCTGGCCGACCTGATCGATCAATTTTCTGGTTTAGGAAAACCGGTTTTTCTGCAGGTACGCTCATATCAGGCATGGCTTTCTGAATCGCTTCTCACTATCCAGGCAGAGCCTTCACCTCGATTCGCGCTGCTGGTAAAACACCTGACCGCCTCACAACCGAGCAAAGTGTTAAACATGCAGCATGTGCGCAATGGTTCGCGGCAGACTGAACCAACAGCCCCAATCTTGCAGCACTATACTGACAATAATCCCTCCACTGAAATTTCAAAACAACCGGGAATGATCAAATAGGATACACTTTAATTTTATGAGACAGATTCGAATTACTGATGACCTTCAAATCTTGATGTCGGTGCTCCCGCAGCGCATCATTTCCGCAGTGGAAAAAGCCAACAACAGCGACAACCTCCTGGAAATCGTCCTTGATCTCGGACGCCTTCCAATGGCGCGTTATGTCGACAGCGAGTTAATCCTCAGTCAGGAGGAAGTCGGACGCGCAGATATTGATCACGTGGTATCGCGTATTGGTGAATTTGATGCCGACAACCGCGCGGGGCTTGAACGCACCCTGCACCGCATCTCAGCCATCCGCAACCGGCATGGTGTAATTGTTGGGCTGACCTGCCGCGTTGGCAGGGCTGTTTATGGTACGATCGAAATCATCCAGGATCTGGTCGAATCTGGAAAGAGCATTTTGCTGCTGGGAAAGCCTGGCATTGGCAAAACCACCATGCTGCGAGAGTCAGCTCGTATTTTGGCTGAGTCAAAACGTGTAATCATCGTGGATACCTCAAACGAAATCGGAGGGGATGGCGACGTCCCTCATCCGGCGGTAGGGAAAGCAAGGCGCATGCAGGTTGCAACCCCGTCCTTGCAACATGAGGTGATGATCGAAGCAGTGGAAAATCACAATCCTGAAGTGGTGATCATTGACGAGATTGGCCGTGAACTAGAAGCCATGGCGGCCCGCACCATTGCCGAACGCGGTGTTCAGCTTGTGGCCACTGCGCACGGGCGCACGCTTGAAAACCTCTTACTCAACCCGACTCTTTCTGACCTGGTGGGAGGTATTGAATCGGTAACCCTTTCGGATGAAGAAGCACGCCGCAGGGGAACTCAAAAGACTGTTCTTGAACGCCGGTCTCCACCGACCTTTGACGTGCTGGTAGAGCTGCAGGAACGTGACCGCCTGGCGGTTCATCCAGATGTCGCCCAGGCCGTGGATGCCCTGGTGCGCGGTTACCCACTTCAACCTGAGATACGCTGGCGCGATGCCGAGAACGAGGTCCATATCGAAAAGGCCCCCGCCCCTGCGCCCGTCCGTGGACTTGCTCAGGGTACCCGGCGTACATATTCCGCAAACGGTGAATCCAGGCTCCCTGATACGAGCACAACGGCGTCAGGTCGTAAATACCAGCGTACTTATGCGCAAGAGGCGTATCCGGCCGTTCCATTTGAAGAAGCGGGAGAACGAAAGCCAATGAAAAAGATCCGCATCTATCCCTACGGTGTGGCTCGCAACCGCTTACAGCAGGCGGCTCACCGCCTGGGAGTTCCAGCTTTTATAGCCAAAGATATTAATGATGCGGATATCGTGATGACCCTGAGGGCCTATTACCGCTCGCACCAGCAGCCAATTTCTGAGGCTGAAGCCCGCGGTATACCCATTTTTGTTTTGCGTGCAAATACAGTGAATCAGATGGAGCAATCGCTGGCCGAAATGTTCAATCTGCCAGAAGATCCATCTGGCGGTAATTATGAAGAAATCACAAACCAGACCGAATCCGCGATCCAGGCCGTCCTCAACGGACAGCGCTGGGTTGACCTTCCGCCTGCCTCTTCATCCATTCGGCGTATTCAACACGAGATGGCCCGGCAGGCGCAGCTTGTATCCCATTCATACGGCAAGGATCCCAATCGCAGGGTTAGGATCTTCCGGGAATAACAAAGGAATCGTCCATGTTCATCACCCTTGAAGGTCCAGACGGCAGCGGTAAATCGATGCAAATTGGCGGTTTGGCGGAATTCATCCGCAGCCAGGGTTATGAGGTGATCACTACCCGTGAGCCGGGAGGAACGGCGATTGGTGATCAAATCCGTGAAGTGATTATGCGCATGGAAAACAAAGCCATGCATCCACGCACCGAGATACTGCTTTTCTGTGCAGCCCGGGCTCAGATCGTGTCTGAGGTCATTAAACCCAACCTTGAAAAAGGGGTGGTCGTTCTCAGCGACCGATATGCCGATTCAACGCTCGCATATCAGGGGTATGGACACAGAATTGATCTCGACATCCTGCGCCGTATTCTGGCTTTTGTTACCGATGGTTTGACCCCTGATCTGACTCTCCTGCTCGATGTAGATGTGGAGCAAGGACTTTCTCGTCGCCATTCCGGTGGCGGTGAGTGGAATCGCCTGGATGATTATGAACTGGCTTTTCACCAGCGCGTGCGCAATGGATATCTTGAACTTGCTGCTGCTGACCCAAAACGCTGGAAGGTAATCGATGCTGGAACCTCTCCCCAACAGGTCCAGGCAGCTCTCCAGGAAGCCGTACGCTCGATCTTAAAACCAAAAACCAGAGGCTAAACAAATGAAAAAACACATTGCGCTTGGCTTAATGTTGTTGTTCATTCTGGTTTCGTGCGCTCCTGCGAGTGTGGTTCCCACCCAGGCTCCGTTAAAAAACACACCAACCGTCCTCTTGCCCCTCACGCTAGAGACAGAAACCGCAGAAGTCACGGCTGGAACAGCCACTCCATCTGGTACCATCATCCCCACCATCGAGTTCACGGCCAGCGCTCCAGCAGAATGTACTGTAAAACCAGTGGTACCTGAAGGAAGCACCCTTAAGGAAAACAATATCCCTGATGTTTCAGAGAGCGATTGGTCATACGGCACGGATAATGCCAGAATCACCATTCTGGCTTACTGCAATTATCAGCGTTCAGCGTGCAAGACTCTGGTCCTCGCTTTGGCTCAATTACAGGACAAGTACAAAGACATCTTGCGGGTGGCGCTCAGGCATTTTCCTCAACCAAATATCGATGACAAATCCCTCCTGGCTGCCCAGGCAGCTGAAGCTGCAGGGATTCAAAATCGGTTTTGGCAGATGAATTCGGTATTGTATACCCAGCAATCAACGTGGTCTCTGATGACCGCTGATGAATTTCGAACCTGGGTATCTGATCAGGCTGTGGAACTCGGCTTATCGAGATCGCAATTCGAAGCAGACATGGCAGGCGAAGTGGTTAACGCGAGAATCAATCAAATGATTAAAGATGCTGCTCCGCTTCAGATTACCGATACACCGGTTCTGTTTTATAACGGTATTCTGGTAAAAACGGGCATCAATATGGAATCGCTTGAAGTATTGATCAGGTACTTCCTCATGTCAGATCAGACCTACGATGCCTGCCCTGAAATGACCATCGACCCCAACAAGACCTATCATGCCATCTTTAAGACCGAAAAGGGAGAGATCGTTTTTGAACTCTATCCCGATAAAGCACCCTGGGCGGTTAATAGTTTTGTCTTCCTGGCCAGAGAAGGCTGGTACGATAACACCGATTTCTTCAGGGTAGTGCCGGGGTTGGTCGTCCAGGGTGGCGATCCTTCCAGTTCAGGTCTTGGGGGGCCAGGATATATCTTCAGTGATGAGGTTGACCCTTCACTGCGCTTTGATAAAGCCGGTGTACTGGCCATGACAAACCCATCTCCGAATCACAACGGGTCTCAATTCTTTATTACGTACACTGCATTGCCTGAATTGGACGGGCAATATACGATTTTTGGACAGGTAATTAAAGGCATGGAAGTTCTCAACTCACTGCGTCCGCGCAACCCTGAAACGGATGAAATTCTACTCCCTGCTGATAAACTAATCTCTGTTACTATCGAGGAACTCTAATTGATTCCACCACCCCTTCCCGATCGCTTGCGTGGTCTCACCACCGCGCAACTAATCCTTGGTATTCTGGGTATCACCTTTTCATTAATGGCGCTGTTTGTGCTGGTTGTATTGATGGTTGCCGGTCCGATGATCCCCAATTTCGACACATCTCAAGACAACCAGCTAATCTTCATGGGCTGGATTGTTGGATTAGTCATCATTCTAACGATCCCATCATTGGTACTTTCAATCCAACGTCTGCGCGGCCTGCCTCCGCCCCGCCCGTTACAGAAAACATTCCTGGCGGCCAGCCTGGCTTTGGTGTTAATCCCCTTGATCTACCTGGCGGTAAATGAAGCAGTTACACCTTCAGGTTCTACCTGGTGGACAGCGCCGCTAAAAATATTGCTGGCATTGATTCCCTGCTGGTGGTTCTTTGAACTGGGACGCTTGAGGTTGAATGGCGGCAGCGCACAGCGTTTATGGGGATTATCCAATTTCAGCATGTACCTGACGCTTTCGCTGGTCATCGTGGTGGAGATCATCCTGTTAGGTATTGGTCTGCTGGCCGTCTCGATGTGGCTGATCCAGCAGCCAGACTTTCTTGCGGTTATTCAGCAGATCCAACAACAATTGCAGGTCAATCCCCTCGACATCCCCGATATTTCAATCGAGTCTTTGCCGATTCTCCAAAGTCCTGAACTGATCATTGCTCTCATCGTTGGCGTATCTGTGATCATCCCCCTCACCGAAGAAGCGCTCAAACCGCTGGCTCTCTGGGTGTTTTCGAAGAGAAATCTCACGCCTGCAGAAGGTTTTGTCGCCGGTATGGTGTGTGGCGCCACTTTTGCCTTGATCGAAAGCGCCTTTTCGATCGGATCCGTTCCTTCAGAAATGTGGGAGCTCTCTATCGCTTCACGCACAGGAACCGGGCTGTTGCATATTATCACAGCCGGAGTTAATGGATGGGCACTGGTCTCCACATGGAATGACGGTAAATGGCTGCGTATCGCTCTGACCTATGTTTTGACCGTCCTTGTTCACGGGTTATGGAATTTCTTCGCCATTCTTATGGGGCTTTCTCAGGTCAGTACTCAGCTATCTTTGCCCATTGATCCAGGCCTTGTGGATCTTGCCATCTGGGGACTGGCTGCCATCAGTGTGTTG
Source organism: Anaerolineaceae bacterium (assembly GCA_034429135.1). Taxonomy (GTDB): domain Bacteria; phylum Chloroflexota; class Anaerolineae; order Anaerolineales; family Anaerolineaceae; genus UBA6107. The sequence goes on from DAOUGR010000016.1 coordinate 126,499, forward strand.
TTGATGGTTGCATTGATCCTCATGAATCGGATGTTGCGTAACAGGGCAAGACCCCGTTTTGTCGTGCCTCCACCTGTTCCTTATGCCCATGATCCTGGTGTGCCGCCTTCGCTTGATGGGAAAGCAGAAGGATAGGAATCCGTTATAATGATTCGATCTTCAAACCATGCCTTGGATGTGACTGATTGGAATGAAGAAAATATGATTTTTGTTAAGGGAAGTAAGTATGAACCAGTTTACTGAACAGACCAGCCTATCCTCTGGAGAAGCTGAAAAGAAAAATTTGATAGTTAATAACAAAACGAGTTCTGCCAGCGTGGTGCTTGATTGGATTTTACGCCTTGTGAAAGGCGCGCTGATCGGTATCGGTGCCATCGTGCCGGGGTTGTCTGGCGGCGTGCTGATGGTCGTTTTTGGTATTTACGAACCACTTTTACGCTTTCTGGCAAACCTAAAGCATAAATTTTTGAAAAATGTTGCTTTTTTTCTGCCGGTGGGTATCGGCGGTGCGCTGGGGATTGTTGGGTTCTCTGCAATTGTTGATTTTGCTTTCACCCATTACGCAGCACAATTCACCTGGCTTTTCATCGGCTTTATCTGCGGTACCTTCCCTTCATTGGTTAAGACCTCTGGTAAAGAAGGCCGCAAGCCGTGGCACTGGGGTCTTCTGCTCGTGATGTCGGTGGGAACATTCCTGCTGATGAACTGGCTGGAAACCATCCGCAGCGTTACGATGGCACAAAATTTTTGGACATGGATCTTAAGCGGTGCGCTCACCGGTCTGGGATTGGTCGTGCCTGGAATGAGCCCGTCAAACTTCCTGATCTACCTGGGACTTTATCAGCCAATGGCGAGCGGCATCAAGCAAATAGACTTTGGTGTGATCATTCCTCTGATTCTTGGCGTCGTTCTGGTGGTGCTGTTGTTCGCCAAACTGGTCAACTGGCTTTTCAAGAAACACTATACCTTCATGTATCACTTTATCCTGGGGATTGTGGTAGGGTCTACCGCCGCAATCATCCCCAGCGGGGTAAGTGGATGGACCATTGCTGTCTGCGCTCTATTGTTTTTTGCTGGCGCAGCCGCGTCGTATGGTCTGGCAATTGTGGATGAAAAGCATCCACACCAATCGTTATTTGAATAGCCACTCGCCTGCTTTGGGTTTTCAAAGCATTTTATTATTTGATTTGTTGGTGAATGTGATTAAGGATAAATAAGTATGAACAAACACAAGCTTCGCAGCATCATCGGTTGGCTCATGAAGCGGTTAACCCGAACAGAGTTCATCGGAACGGAAAATATTCCCCCCGAGGGTGGTGTGTTAATCGCCTGTAATCACATGAGCCGAATGGATATTCCGGTGCTCTTTCTAACCCCCAACCGTCCGGATATGACTGCACTGGTAACCACGAAGTATCTCAAATATCCCCTCATCCGCTGGTTCATCGTCACGGCCGAAGGTATCTGGCTGGACAGGGAAACCGCTGATTTTTCTGCTTTTCGCAAAGCTGTTGAAGCACTGAAAATGGGCAAGGCTGTTGGAATCGCTCCTGAAGGTACACGCAGCAACACCAGGGCTTTGATCGAAGGAAAGCCTGGCACTGCTTTACTCGCCCTGCGAACCGGGGTGCCCATCATTCCCACCGCCATTATCGGAACTGAAATCGCCGTTGAGGAAATGCTGCATTTTAAACGCCCGCATCTGCTCACTCAATATGGCAAACCGATCTACCCCCCTGTTTTGGATCGTAAAAATCGCGAGGGACAGCTTCAACACCTCACCGATGAAATTATGTGTCAGATTGCTGCCATGATGCCAGAAAAATATCACGGGGTCTATGCCGGGCACCCACGGTTGAAGCAGCTACTCGCGGAAAAATAAAGTATTGAGAAATTTTTCAGTTAGATTCGCATTACAGGCCTGATGCTGGAGCGTGCAGTGGCGACCCAAAAGCAGCCTCAAGAAGAAAACACAACGAGCTCACCTAAAACTCATTCTCTGATCGCTTCGATCATCATCGGAGTGGCTGTGTTTGCTTTTCTTCTATTAGCTCTGGAAACGATTTCTCGTACAGACTGGTTTGCGAGCAAGGTGTCAACCCGATCCCTCGGCATTTATCACAAACAGTTTGAAATCAAGTGGTTCAAGCTAGAAGATTACGTTAAAGAAAATGGAGGGGTAGATGTGCTCCTCCTTGGCAATTCGATGGTAAACACTGGCATTGACCCGGATGTGCTCTCTGCTGAATATGAAAAGTTGACCGGCGAACACCTGCGCATCTTCAACTTTGGCGTTGAAGGGTTAACCGTTGCGCCCACATCGGTCATTGCCAAAATTCTTGCAGAAAAATATCAACCATCAGCCTTCCTCTTTGTCACTGAGATGCGCGATTATGTGGCAGAAAATGGGTTGACCGTCGAGAATCAGTTGCTTTCGGATGAGTGGTTCAGGGCACAGAAAACTGCACCTTTCACATTAAGAGGCTGGTTGAAATTGAATTCTTCGGCGATAAAATACCTGCTTCCCTTTCGTAACTGGAGTAGGGCTGACTTTCCTGATACCTTTCTGATGTACCTGCGCCGCTGGGGAGATACCTCTGCATCAGGTTATGAGGGCGATCTCAATACTGGCAAAGACATCGATAAACACCCCGATCCAAACGATCCAGAAGAAGCAGAAAATTTCGCGATGTTCCAAAACTTCTCGATCGATTCGGGCAGGTTAGATGACCTTAATGTCATTCTTAATTCTGGCGATAGCGTGCAAATGGTAATCGTCACCGAAATGCCCCTCTATCCTACTTATTTTGATTATTTCGGCGGTGAAAAGGTGCATGAACAGTACCTCGACACTCTCAAAGCATTTGTTGAACAAAAAGGCGGAGTTTACCTTCCGCCTCTGGGATGGGAACTAATCCCGTTGGATTATCGTGTTGACAACCACCACCTAAATATAAAAGGCGCACCGGTTTTTTCAACCCTGCTGGCTGAACAACTCGCTTCATTGTGCAACAATGAAGGATTATGCCTGCAATCATCGCCTGTTACCGGGGTGGAACAGTGACGGTAACCTCATTACTCTTCTTTCTTTCTTCTGCGGTTTCAGCATTGATCTACAGGCAACTGCCTGCCAGATGGCGAAATCTCTGGCTCGTTGCGGTTTCTGCTGCTTTCGTTGTGACCTGGTCATGGAAATTCGTGATCGTGCTGCTCATTTTCGCCTGGGTTAATTATTTCATTGGGAAGAAGTCATCGCCAGCGCTGACGTCTTTTAAAAGGTGGGCAAGAGCCGGAATTGTTTTCAACGTTCTTTTTCTTTTTGTTTTCAAATACAATGGCTTTTTTCTTCCAGAATTTTCTGTTTTTCTTCAATCCATTGGAATTCTCGAGCCTGGCAGTATTTTAGAGATACTGCTGCCAGTAGGTTCGTCCTTTCTCGTCGTGCAAAACATCTCTTACCTGCTGGATGTTTCGAACAAGCGGCTTAAACCCGAAACGGATTTCATTCGATTTTTCGTCTACATCCTCTATTTTCCCAAGCTCCTTTCAGGCCCTGTGGAACGCGCGCGTGTCTTCCTTCCGCGTTTAGATGCTCCCCTTGTCTTTAATCGCTCACTGGCAGAACGCAGCGCCGCTTTGGTGCTCACCGGCCTGTTACGCAAGATCGTTTTCGCCAATCCACTCTTTAATATGATCCCCGCGGCTGCCTTTACTTCTCCGCAGGTTTACGCCGGTCAGCAGCTTGTATTCTGGCTGCTGGCATACGCTTTCGCGCTTTATAACGACTTTGCGGGATACACCGCCATCATCCGCGGGGTCAGCCTGTGGTTTGGTATCGAGCTTTCACCCAACTTTAACCTGCCGTATTACTCGCGTAACTTCACCGAGTTTTGGACGCGCTGGCATATCAGCCTTTCCAACTGGCTGCGGGATTACATTTTCTTTCCTCTTTCGCGCTCAACCATGAAACACTTTCCGGGACGCAATCACATTCTGAACTTTGTTCTGCCACCTATGGTGACTTTGTTCGTGAGTGGGTTGTGGCACGGGCTATCGTGGAACATGCTCGTTTGGGGCGGTCTGCATGGTTTGTATCTTGTACTTGAACGCGTTCCCAGTTTATGGCGGCCTTCAATCCCCCTCGACGAGCTGCCACACTGGAAACAAATCACAGGCAGGATTACGACATTTATCTTTGCCGCTCTGGCATGGGTGCCGTTCAGAATGGACCTTCCTGCTGCATTAACGTATTGGAAAAGCATGTTTGTCTGGAAATCACCTCAGCTGATCGCCCTGGCTCAGACCATCACAGGGTCGCGCCTGTTATCCGATTGGACTGGTTTCAACCTGCCCAACCCCCTCCTGCTGGTCATGCTGGCAGCAGCAATGATTTTCGACCACTTTGAACACCGCGCGGGGAAGGAGGATTTTTTGCTGGGGTCGCCGCGCTGGGTACAGGTTCTGCTGGTGATCGTGCTGCTTGGGGCTTCACTTCTGGCGTTTTTCTCTGATACAACCGCTCCCTTTGTTTACCAGGCCTTCTGATTAGATTCCTTTGCTATACTGATATTCATACTACGCCGTAGGATCGTCTGCAGTCTTGGTTGTCGATCACAGGGGATTTCATCATGCCGCTGCTCTGGCTCTCGATTGCTTTCCTTGTGGGAATTGTTGCCGCAAAACCCTGGTCGTTGTCCTGGCAAACCTGGACGGTTATTTCAGGCGTGACGATCATCTTTCTCTATCTTGAACAAAAATATCTGAATAAGACACCTGGCTGGAAACGCCTGAGGTCGCTGGTTCCACTGCCTGTTGCGGTTATTCTGTTGTTCTTTGTGCTGGGTGGTATAAGGTATTCAATCGAGACTCCGGATTTTTCTGCATCAGACCTGGCATTTTATAACGACAGTGGAACCTATACACTCACCGGGGTGGTCTCTGCTCCTCCAGACCGCCGGGAGTATGCGCTGTATCTCGAAATCAAGATGCTGGAGATCGAGGATATTGATGAATCTGACCCACAGCGGATTGTGAAAAGAATTTCTGGATCCGCGCGTGTCGCGTTCCCAGCTTCAGCCGATTGGAATTATGGGGATGTGCTGCAATTCACGGGTAGACCTCAGACACCATCGGAAGACAAAGATTTTTCATACAAAGAATACCTTTCCCGGCAAAAAATTCACACGGTGCTCTATTTTCCGCAGCATACCGAACGTGTGGGGCAGGGTGAATTGAGTTCCTTCAGACTTTTCCTTGAAACTATCCGCCGCAAGGCCTGGGTTACCATTTTCAGTCAAATGCCACAGCCAGAATCTGGCTTGCTGGCAGGCATCCTCTTGGGATTGGATAACGACCTTCCTGAGTATTTAGAAACTGCCTATCAGAAAACCGGGACAGCTCATATTATTGCCATTTCAGGTTTCAATATGGCCTTACTCGCCGGAATTTTCACAGCCCTATTTTCGCGTGTCTCCAACCGCTATTGGGCTGCAGGTTTGACCCTGTGCGCTGTGACTGTTTACACGGTATTCGTCGGCGGTTCGCCATCGGTTGTACGGGCAGCAATCATGTCGGTGATGGCATTAGGCGCACATCTCATCGGGCGCCGGCAGGCTGGAATGAATGCACTTGGGTTTACAGCAGGTCTGATGTGCCTGATCAACCCAATGTTGATCGAGGACGTAAGTTTTCAGCTCTCATTTACAGCCGCTCTGGGACTGGTGGCTTTTGGCAACCCGATGTCTGACTGGGTGAAGCAACATTTCGAAAAACATCTACCTGAAGAAAAAGTGGAGCCCGTAACAAAACCCATTTTGGATTATCTTCTGTTGACTTTGGCTGCTCAGGTGACCACCTTGCCAGTGATTGTGTATCACTTTAGACGCGTCTCTATCAATTCATTGCTCGCCAATCCGCTCATCCTTCCGGTTCAACCACCGATTCTGGTTCTGGGCGCTTTTTCCGTTATCACCGGTGCCTTCCTTCCAGGGGTCGGAAAGGTTATCGCGTTGATCCCATGGATGTTGATGCGCTACACTAACTGGGTCGTTGAAGGATTCTCAAAGATGAAAACCGCAAGCATCTCTATTCACCCACAAATGTCGATTTGGATTATGGTTGTTCTCTTCTTGTTTGTGCTATTGTTTCTCGGGCGCAATTATTTCAAGAAATTATTCGGTAAATGGTCGGTTTGGATCCTATTTCTACTGGTAGTATCTGCCGCTGCAGCGTGGTCGATCATCCGGCATTTGCCGGATGGCAACCTTCACCTGGATATTGCCCCGGCGGGCAGTGAAACGGTCTTGATGGTGCGCGACCCAGATGGGAAGGTATTCGTATTGAACCCGGGCGAGAATGTGAATGACCTATGCGCTGAGATCGGACGGGTCCTTTCACCTTGGGATTACGCTATCGACCAGGTTTGGATCACCAATCGAATTTCTGCTTCACACCTCAAATTACTGTCTGAGAGAATTCCCATTTCTGGTGCGTTAATTACTTCCAATGTCTACCTTTCAGGGGCAGATCAGCAACCGGTTCAAATTCCAGATGCGATCACCGGGGTCAAAATGCAGCCCGGCGGAAGCCTTCATTATCCTTCCGGGTTGCAGGTTTTTGCTGCCGAAACCTCAATCGATCATGCTGCCCTGTATCTGACGTATGGTGAAACACGAATTCTGATTCCAAATGGTGTTGATTTCGCAAGGATCAGAGAAGCTGCACCAGAAATTTTAGAAAGCCCAACTATTCTAATTTTGCAAGAAGCGGATATCCATTACATTCCTCCGCGCGTCTGGCAAAACCTCGAACCGCAGACTATCCTCTGGTACAGCCGAACAATCCCTCCGGAAGCCGGTTGGCTGGGGCTTGATTCAGGCAATCGCGTTTCGATCATATCTAATGGAGAAACTTTCATAATTCAATAAATCACACCTGCAATGATTGACTGGGGTTTCCGTATATAATGTTGACACACCTGGATTTTCTGCTGGAGGACGCGCTCAAATGAAAGCAATGGTCATTTATGATTCTGTGTTCGGTAACACCGAAAGGATCGCCCGTGAAATCGGCAAGGCGCTTGGCCCTGATGTATCAGTTGTTTTGGTAGGCAAAGTCACTCCTGCTGATCTTGCAGGTCTGGAAGTACTGCTCGTAGGTTCCCCGACACGCGGGTTCAAACCCACCCCGGCGATCACCGGATTCCTTGAAGCCCTGCCGGCAGATTCTCTCAAAGGGGTCAAAGTATCCGCTTTTGATACTCGCATTCCACTCGAAAGCATTAAATCAAGGTTCTTTCGCGCCATCGTTAAACGCGGCGGTTACGCCGATAAACCCATAGCCGAGATCCTGGTTCGAAAAGGTGGAGAACTGCTCACCCCCACCGGTGGATTTTTCGTGATAGCATCCGAAGGCCCCCTGCAAAAAGGTGAACTTGACCGCGCTGCAGCATGGGTTAAAGAAATTTTGACCGATTAACCCTGCCTGATGAGTCAAATTACATTTCTCGAATCGTTGAAACTGCGTGCAAAGCAGTTAAAGCAGGATACCCTTGCTGTTTGGTATGCAGCACTTGATTCACGCACACCCTGGTACGCGAAAGCCATAGCCGGCCTGGTAACCGCTTATGCCTTCAGCCCCATTGACCTGGTTCCTGATTTTGTCCCCATCATGGGGTACCTTGATGACCTAATCCTCATCCCGGCAGGGATCGCTCTGACGCTTAAACTCATTCCTGCAGAGGTCATGCGTGATGCCCGCGTCAAGGCTGCTGAACAGGAAAAGAGACCGGTCAACTGGTGGGTTGGAGCACTGATTATCCTTATCTGGGCAGTAATCCTTTTCTTTGTCATCCGAGGGATAGCACGGATGGTTATCGAATATAATTAAAATAATTGATCATTTTAAGGAGATAGATATGCCTATCAAGATCTTGATCATTGCGGTGCTGCTCCTTATCGGCGCAATATTCATGTACAAATCACTCAAGATACGTGTCATTTCAAATAAAGCGAAATTGTGGCCGACCACCAGGGGGAGTGTCACATCTTGTGAGGTTAAAGAAGATATTTTACGCAGTTCCACCGGCAGTATTGTGAATGTGTATTACGTAGAAATCTCATATGATTATCAGGTAAACGGAGTCTCTTTTACGGGTAATCGGATTACCTTTGGCTCACCTCACTACGATTACCAGACTGCATCGCTAATTAAAGAGCGTTTCGATGCGGGAAAAGAGATCGATGTTTACTATGATCAAAATAATCCTGCTGAATCTGTGCTGGTACCTTACTCCAAACACGCTATGCGATCCATGGTTCCTGGAATATTCTTTCTTGCCGTCGGAATTGTCTCTCTGGTGATTATGCTGATCTATGGATAGAAGGAGAACATTCATTTTGAGGAGGTAAAGGATGAGCAGCTTGTTGCTTGGCGGATTTCTTGTTTTAGTTGGAGCAATTCTTTTCATCATTGGGTTTGTCGCCACGAGGCGTTCAAAAACGGCTCAATCATGGCCGACCGCCAGCGGTATCGTGCTTAATTCCGATGTACAGGTCCATGTGGATTATGACAGCGACCATGGATCAAGCACCACTTACGAGCCAGTGGTTACCTACCAATATTCCATCATGGGACAAAACTACACCGGCACACGCATCGCTTTTGGGGCTAACCGCTTTGGAAGGAAAAAAGCGTACGAGATTGCTTCAAAATATCCTGCCGGTGCACAGGTCATCGTCCATTACAACCCAGATAAGGTGTCGGATGCCACGCTGGAAGTTGTCGCGCGTGGCGGTACAACATTTATCATCATTGGTATTATCGGGGCCGTGATCGGACTGGTTATCGCCGTTTTTTCTCTGGTAGGGTAAATCAAAAATCGGCATATCCAAACATTTATTTCTAGAATTTATTCGCCACAATCCTCCTGTCTTGGGTATACTTATAGGAGTGATGGAAAACACATCAATCATCCTGTTTAAGTATCAAGGAGGGTTATGAAATACCTGATCACCGGTGGAGCCGGTTACATTGGCAGTACGATTTGTTCTGCGCTTGAAGACGCCGGACACACACCTGTCATTCTGGATTCGCTCATTACCGGGCGCGAAGAATTCACCCGTGGGCGCATTTTTTATCATGCTGATATCTCCGATGAAGAAGCGGTTACCCGCCTTTTCAAGGATCACCCGGATATTCAAGCCACGGTACATTGCGCTGCGCTGATCGTTGTTCCAGAATCTGTATCATCGCCATACGAGTATTACAAGGATAACGTATCCAAGTCGATCGAATTCTTTCACCTGTTGAACAAGCTTGGATATGGCCGCGTGGTGTTCAGCTCATCCGCTTCGCTTTATGATGTCGTTCCTGGTTTTATGGTCACCGAGGAAGCTCCGATCAACGCCAGCAGCCCATACGCGCGTACCAAATTGATGATGGAAATGGTACTGAAAGATTTTTGCATCGCATACGGCATGAAAGGAATTGCTCTACGTTACTTTAATCCCATTGGTGCTGATCCCAAAATGCGCAGCGGGATTCATGTGAAAGCTCCCACGCACGTGCTGGGTAAACTAGTAGATACCGCACAGGGCCGCCAGCCTGAATTTCTCATTACAGGCACCAATTACTCTACCCGCGATGGCACGGGGATCCGTGATTACATCCATGTATGGGACCTGGCACAGGCGCACATCAATGCGGTCACCGATTTTGACAAGGTTTTTGAGCGCGCAGGAAACCCAAAAGATAATTACCTGGTCATCAACCTCGGCACCGGCCGCGGTGTGACAGTGCGCGAACTGGTTACGGCATTTGAAAAGGTCTACGGGCAAAAGATCAATAAGCGCGAAACGGGGCCTCGTCCGGGTGATGTTGCCGGTTCCTATACCAATGCGGATAAAGCGCTGCGTCTGCTGCATTGGAAAGCAGAACTCTCCATTGAACAGGGCATCTCCGACGCTCTGAAATGGGGAGAAATTCGCGAAAAGATTCTTAAATTCGATTAGAACTGGAGAAATTAAATGATCATGAACAGTGGTTTTAATATTTTGGGTTATCTCGCCACATCGATTCTCAGCATTCTGGTTGTTCTTGGCTGGATCGTATTATCCATCGTCTGTATGTGCCGGTTACGTGATCGAAAACTTTCGGCCATTCCCAAAGCGATCTGGGCGCTGGTCATCGCAGCCATTCCCTGGCTTGGAGCGATCGCGTTTCTCATTGTCAAACCTGAAGAAATAGAGTAGATCAAAAGGCTGGAGCGAAAAACTCCAGCCTTTTCGTTTATTTCTAGAAATAATTCTTAAAACGCCCGCAGGTATTGTGGTGCAACAGGCAGCGGCCGCCCCAATTCTCTGGCTGCCTGAATTGCCCAGTAAGGATTTCGCAGCATTTCACGGCCCAGAAGGACAAGGTCTGCTTTTTCACTGGCAATAATTTCTTCGGCATGTTGCGCGCGGGTAATTAATCCGACAGCCGCGGTTCGGATTTGAGCTTTGGAACGCACTGCTTCGGCAATGTGCACCTGATAGCCTTCATCGGTTGGAACCCTGGCATTGACAGCGTTACCTCCAGATGAACAGTCGATCAAATCAACGCCTTCCCCCTTCAACAGCCTGGCCAACTCGACAGAATCTTCTACCTCCCAACCGCCATCCACCCATTCCGTTCCAGAGATCCTCACAGTCAAAGGCAGGCGCTCAGGCCAGACCCGCCGCACGGATTGAACAGTCTCAATGAGAAAACGTGTGCGGTTTTCAAACGATCCCCCGTAGGCGTCGCGGCGTTGGTTGGAAAGCGGAGAGAGAAAAGATTGCAGCAGGTAACCATGCGCGGCATGGATCTCCAACCATTCAAATCCAGCAGCAAGTGCACGGATTGCAGCTTTTACAAACAACCCCTCGATTTCTTGGATCTCATTAACCTTCAATGGAGTGGGTACCTGGTGGGAATCGCTGTATGGAATCGGGCTGGCTCCTATAACCGGCCACCAGAGAGGGTCGTCTGACGGCAAGGGTTTTCCCCCTTCCCAGGGTTTGCCGGTGCAGGCTTTGCGACCGGCGTGTGCAATCTGAATTCCTGGTACCGCACCATTGGCTTTGATGACACTCGCCACAAGCGAAAGCGGTTTGATATGTTCATCATCCCAAATCCCAACATCAAAGGGGGTGATACGTCCACGCGATTCCACCGCAGTGGCTTCTGTGATGATCAATCCTGCACCGCCTACTGCCCGCGAGCCAAGATGTACCAGCTGCCAGTCATTGGAAAAACCGTTGGTATAAGAATACTGGCACATCGGTGAAACACCAATTCGGTTGCGCAGAGTAATATCCTTGATCTTCAGAGGATCGAATAGACTGGTCATGATTTCACCTCAAGCCTTTTATAAATGGTGTCAAACTTCTATGATCAACATTTCCAAATTCGTAGCCAGATCGACCTGCGAAGTTTTGGCCTGCACATCCATCTGCAACAGGCGCCGGTAGATCTCCTCCAGACGCTGCATGCTAAAACGTCGCGCGGCCTTGGAATAATCGTTGACCTGATTGAAGAAGATGACACGCTTATTTGCCAGTTCCTTTAGATCATCACCGGCGTCCAGTGCCTCGCGCACCTGGATTAGCTGTCTGAAGCGGTGAATCACTGCCCCCAGGATCACCTCAGGTTGAGAATCACCCAGTAAACGGTGCATCATTGACTGGGCAGTGCGTGTTTCTCCAAGCATTAGATGATCGAGCATTTTGAATACGTCCGTAGATCCCTCATCTGAAACCAGCTCCAGCACATCTTCTCTGGTCACCGGCCGCTTGAAATCCACGTACATGAGCAGTTTGGCGATCTCCTGACTGGCAATGCTGGTATCGTTGCCAATGAGGCGGCTCAGCTCTTGTGCTGCATCCGCCTCGATTTCCCCGCCTTGTGTTTTGGCTTCGGATGTGATCCAGGCTCCCATGGTCTTCTCATCGGGCAGTGCAAAATCAATGATTTCGGCTGATGGATGTTCGTTTAACGCTTTTACGAGCCAGTGAGTGGGGGTCAGCGTTTCCCAAATTCGGGTCCAATGATTTCCATCTTTCTTCCATTTCTGATGATCTTCAGCAATCAGTACCAGATGCGTGGTGGGTGGCACAGAAGTCAATGTGACAACATACTTTTCCTGCCGGGCTTTGTCGATCTTGTTAGCCGCTGAGTCGATAATCACCAGACGACTGCCGCCGAAAAAAGGCAGGGTGGCTATCGCAGTCTGGATTTCTTCAAGTGTGGCTGTTTTTCCGTCGAGACGCACCAGGTTCATCGCCGGATCAAAATCAGAGCCAAGAGCCGCTGCAATCTTTTTAATGTGCTGCGCGATCGAGTAAGCATCGTCTCCTCGCAGCAAGTGGATGTTTGCCTTAGTCAAAATAGAATTCTCCCAATCACAACCACGAAAAGCGTTGTTGAATGATGATAACGACCAGAAAGCGGGTAAGATTTTTCACCCTTCTTTCAAATCTTTTTTAATCCTTCGTTTTTTCGGTGGCTGGCACTTCTTCCATCGTTAAGATTCGGTGAATAGCAGGGCCTCTGCGTTCATAACGAACAATCTGTTTGACAACGAGGTTGCCAGGCTGCCCCGATGTGGAGATATGCTCCTGCACCTTCGGACCCAATGGTTGGGCTGCGATCAATGCTCCGGTGATGATCATCACCAGCAGCGGCCAGCGATCCAATTTTTTCGAGAATTTATTGGTGTTCCTTAATGTTGCCAACCAGGCGATCGAACCAGCGATCAATCCAGCTGTGACATAATTGGTGCCGCAGTTGGCATGAATGGCCAAAGATTTCTCACCTGATTTCATACGCCGCAATGCGTTTTGCACAACCTCCAGAAGTTTATCGGTGGAGACATCACCAACGATCCAAAATCCCTTGCTGTCAGAGTGCCCGGCAAAAGATCCATGTGGATACTCCGCGGCCAGCAGGTTCATGGTCGCGTGTTCGAGCCCGTGATTACGGCGGATCATGGAAAGCGGGCCCCAGTTGAGAAGTCCATTAAATTCCCTCACCTTAATCCTCCTGAATGAACCAAAAATTTATTTCTCTGGCATCAGAGCAAAATTCAACGCTTCGCGCAGCGAGCGAGCCTCACGCAGTTCTATACCCTGCGGCAGCGGCTCACCGCTGCGGATGCGGCGCGGGATAATTGCGGTTTTGAATCCCAGTTTAGCCGCTTCGCGCAAGCGGGCGTTCATCTGCCCCACCCAGCGCAGCTCACCCGAAAGCCCCACTTCACCGATTAAAACAGTATCGGCTTTTACCGGGATGTCTTTCATCGAAGAAGCAATGGCAGCGGCAACGGCAAGATCGGCAGCGGGTTCACCCACCTGCAGGCCGCCAATCACATTTACAAAAACATCCTGCTCCGCCAGGCGGAATCCCAGCCGCCGCGTAAGCACAGCAGTGATCATCATCAGTCGAGTAAACTCAATTCCGTTCGGTGTGCGGCGCGGATTGCCCAGATTACTTGGACTGGTGAGTCCCTGGATTTCTACCAGCAAAGGCCGCGTACCTTCCATGGTCACCGCAATTGCTGACCCAGGAGCGTTGACCATCCTTTCAGCCAGGAACGCCTCGGATGGATTGGTAATCTCAACCATGCCGCGGTCACGCATTTCAAATACACCCACTTCTGCCGTGGCTCCAAAGCGATTCTTAACCGACCGCAGCAGGCGGTAAGATTGGAAGCGGTCGCCTTCAAGATAGAGCACCGTATCCACAATATGTTCCAGCACCCGTGGACCGGCAATCACACCTTCTTTGGTTACGTGACCCACCAGAAAAACCGCCATGCCGCTGGATTTCGCCAGTTCGCGCAGCCTGTTGGCACATTCACGCACCTGGCTCACCGATCCGGCAGTCGAGTTCATTTCTGGTAGATAAACGGTTTGAATGGAATCAACCACCAGCAGATCGGGTTTGACACCTTTGATATGATCCAGGATGACCTCAAGATTGGTTTCAGTGAGCAGCAATAAGTCGTCGCTGAACGCATTTGCCTCCGTCTCACCTGCCAGGCGCGACAGGCGCAGCGCGCGCATTTTGATCTGACGTTCAGACTCTTCACCTGAAACATACAGCACTTTTTGTCGAATTCTTGATTTGCCTGCCTTTTCATCGGTACTTGCCATCTCCATTGCCATTTGCAAGAGCAGCGTGGATTTGCCAATACCCGGATCTCCACCAACCAGGACGATCGATCCTGGAACCACCCCTCCGCCAAGTACCCTGGCAAACTCGCCAATCGGCAACGGGATACGTTGCTCAACATTTCCTTCGATATCGCCCATGCGGTGGGGCTGTGAACGCGTGTTCAATCCTCGTAGATGCGGCCTGGAGGGTGGAGTCTCTTCAACAAGCACTTCCTCCACCATCGTATCCCACCCGCCGCACTGCGGACACTTACCCAGCGGGCGCGGCGCAACCTTTCCACATTGCTGGCAAACATACTGGCTGATCGCTTTTGACATGAAATTATTATACCTTCAAGGAGATATAAGAAAATTTTTCAGGATCAATTCTTTTGGCGTCTTTTCCTTGACATGCTTAATTCTTGTGTGATAATTCAAAAGATTTGAAATATTGGAGAGGGCTTTTTGGTTAACAGAGTCACGGTCGTTGTCATTCCATTTTCAGCTCGAGCGCACCTTCAGGATTAAAAAAAACCTCCTTTTGGTTTGAAGTTTATTTTCCACGGGTGCGGTCTCGCCCGTGGTTTGCATTTAATGGAATGCAACGGCTATGATGTGTTGACAATTGATAGGGTCATCATGCAGATCTAGCCATTTGGTAATCAATTCTATTCATCTGTCACATCCAGCCGCGGGTAAAACTGCGGCTGGTTTGTTTTTAAGGAACCAATGAAAAATAACGATCAACATATACACCATCGGGATTATGACAATGATGAGCCTTTCGAAAAAAAGCGATCATCAAAACAAAAACAGTGGTCAAAAAACAGAATACCCGAGAATCATCACAAACGTGTGATGTTCGATACAAATAACTTCAGATGTCTCCATTGCGGTGCTTTTGTCTCCGCTGAACGTGAACTTTCAGGTGTCAATAACCGCAATCACTGCCCGAACTGTCTCTGGTCAAGGCATGTGGACCTTTTTAAACCTGGCGATAGAAGATGTAAGTGCCAGAGCAGAATGGAACCTGTTGGGCTTTCGATCAAACGCAGTATCAAGAAATTTGGGAATGAGAAACAGGGCGAATTAATGATCATTCACCGCTGCTGCGGATGTGGAAATTTCTCGATCAATAGGATTGCAGCGGATGATGACACAATGATGATATACGACCTTTTCTTGAAATCTGGGCAGAACCTGGAATTAAGAGAAGAACTGGAAACACAAAAGATCTTCATGCTTACCCCACGCGATTTGACAACGGTGCATGCACAGTTATTTGGGAACCAATCTTTATTAAACGAATTTGTCGAAAGAGAAACTCTGGAAAGGAATCAGGCCTGTCTGGAAAAACAAGAATCATCTGACCTTTATGATTGACGGTTAAGAAAACAAAACACAATACACTCCCTGGCAAATGCTGTGGGAGTGTATTGTGCTGGCAGATATGAAACATCAGGAAACGGGTTTAAAAGCTGTGATCTTGGCGCTGAAAATCATTTTCTTAATCGTTTCTCTCGATAATCCTGCGAACTTTTCCTTATCCAAAGACTTTTCAGCCTCTTTGACCATATCATCATCGAAATAAACCGGCCTGACCTCCACCTTGCTGAAGCCTGCCTTTTCGATGATGGAAACATATTCATTGACATCCAGCGCACCCGAAATGCAGCCAGCCCAAGCAGTCAAATCTTCCATCAAAATTTCTGGAAGGGATTCCTGGGTGACAATATCACTGACAGCAAGTTTTCCACCAGGTTTCAACACCCGGTAGACTTCATTGAGCACCTGTTGTTTATCTACACTAAGGTTGATGACACAATTCGAAATGACCACGTCTATCGATTGGTCGGCAACGGGCAAATGCTCAATCTCTCCGAGCCTGAATTCAACATGATCGGCTTTCAACCTGGTTTTATTCTCGCGCGCCCTTTCGATCATCTCCGGTGTCATATCCACGCCGATCACATGACCTTCAGGGCCAACCTTTTTGGCAGCGAGGAAACAATCGATGCCCCCGCCTGAACCGAGATCTAAAACGGTTTGCCCGGGCTGAAGAGACGCCAGTGTCACCGGGTCACCGCAGCCAAAAGAAATATCCGTTACTTCAGCGGGAAGTTCAAATACGGCCGGATCGTCGTATAGTTGAGCACTTTTATTGCAGCATGAATGGTTACTTGATTCGCTGCAACAACCTCCAGAAGAGGGCATGTTTTTATCCAATATGGCAGAGGCGTAATGCTCTCTTACTTTCTTTTTGATCGTGATCGAATCTTTTTGGATTTTTACATCTGACATTGTGCGGCTCCTCGTTATATCAAATTAATTTATAGATATATTTAGATTTATCTATATGTTTGTATAAAAAAATTATTCGGTTTTCGTGATCTGTACTTCCACATTCGGTGCGAATGTACCCGCGACATTGCAGCAAGCCTGGGCGAGTTTGGCTTGATTCAAGGTATAGTAAATCTCTTTTCCTTTACGCACCACGATGACAAGCCCGGCTTCGCGCAGGATTTTGAGGTGATGAGATACGGTGGGCTGGGTCACTCCAGCCAAAGCCTCAACAATCTCATTCACGCTCAAGGTTTTGCAGCAGCAGAGCGCCATGATCTTCTGGCGCGTTTCATCTGCGAGTGCCTTGGCAAAATCTACTGTATCCATAGATATGATTATATAGATAAACTTCTATATGTCAAGATCAATCTATCATGCAGAGGAACTTCTGTAAAAAAAACGCCCTTGCGGGCGTCTCAATATGTCAGTTCAGGTGCTTGATATAACAGCGTCTGCGCTTGTGCTGACGGGTGGTGAAATGCTTCCACTGCCCCTGAACCAGATGGTTGGTCTCGAGCTCTGGATTGGACTCAGCTTTTGTGATTCCATAACGGGCAAACACTTTTGACACCTGGTTGATCAGGATGGCGTTGACGCCTTTCCCCTGGTATTCTGGTTTTACCGTGATCAGGTACAGATCAGCGCGGTCATTCTTTTTTAAGGCACGCAAGACGTGAATAAACCCGAACGGAAACAGACGCCCGTTCGCTTTCTGCATGGCCCGGGTGAGCGATGGCATGGTGATGCCAAAAGCGACCATCTCACCTTCGGCGTTGAGAACCACTGGAACAAATTCTGGTTTGATAAACCCAAAATATTGCTGTGTATAGAGTTTCACCTGCTCATCATTCAACGGCACATAACCGTAAAGGTTTCGGTATCCTTCATTAACCAATGCGAATATCTGGGGAGCATAAGGAAGAATTTCTTTTCGATCTTTAAATTCAATGAGTTTAAGATTCTCGCGGCGTAAGACAATTTCAGCCAGTTTAGCAATCTTTGGATCTGGGGTCGGAGGAACCGTAATTTCGTACTCGACCCAATCCACGTCTTTTTCGTATCCCAAAGCCTCAAGATGCCGGGGATAATACTCGTAATTGTAGATCGTCGCCAGTGTACCGGGTTCGTTGAAGCCTTCCACCAGCATGCCTGCATGATCCATGTCGGTGAACCCCAGAGGGCCGTGAACTGCAGAAAGGTTTTTCTCTCGCGCCCACCTCTCTACCTGTGACATCAGCGCGGCTACAACCTCGATGTCGTCGACGAAGTCAATCCATCCAAAACGCATGTACGCCTGGTTCCACTTCTGGCGGTGGCCTTCACTGACAATCGCCGCCACCCGTCCAACGATCTTCCCATCCTGATATGCCAGCCAGTAACGAGCCTGACTGTAGGCAAAAGCCGGGTTCGTTTCTGGGGTGAGCGTTTTCAGTTCATCAGAGATTAAACTGGGAACTCTGAAACGGTTGCCGCGATAGAGTTTGTTGGGAAATTGGACAAATTTTTTGAGATCCTGCTTCGTGGTGACTTCTCGAATTTCGACGCTCATGGATCGATCTCCAGTAATGAAATATCCCGCAAAAAAGGCGGTTCAAAACACTAATAATAACACTGCTTACCCATGTTAGATTCCATATTGCACCCCTTTTCTGAATCGAGTTTAGTTTTTTCAACATACGCGCCCGCCAGCCAGAGCAACTGAAGGAATTCGGGGTCGTTTTTTCAGAAATCAATCAAGGTTGGCAATCACAGGCATCAATCTCGCAAACATGACGTTCAAAAGGGCATGCAGGAATGAACCTTGTTTATCCAAACGTATAAGAAATCGAAATGTCCCATGATAGAATCACAGTATCACCCCACGATTACTGATGAATTTAACTTATTTGTGATCATTTAGTTCATCAATACCTACCGTTGCTGAAGAGTGAAAATCAGGAGGTATGAACCATGTCACAAAAGCCTTTTCTCACCATTGAATACCCATCCAGCAGGCAGTTGACTTTCGACGTGGGGAAGATCGCACGCGGCAAGCATTTCGTTACCGCCCTGCTTGAGGTGGATGTCACGGAAGCGTGGACAGCGGTCAGGCAGAGCAGGCGCACCGGCAGGCCTGTTTCGTTCACCGCCTGGTTGATCAAGGTTATCGCAGACTGCGTCGCTCTTCACCCGCAGGCAGCCGGCATCAACTGCCCGAGGCGCAACAGGGTGATCATCTTTGACGATGCCGATATTTCGATCGTGGTAGAAAAAGAAGTGAGTGGAGTGCCTGTTCCGCTCCCGTATACCATCCGGTGCGCAGGCAGCAAAACCTTAGAGCAAATCCATACTGAGATCGAAACCGCGAAATCGCAACCCGTTTCAGACGAAAGTGGATATGTGCTGGGGAGAAATTCCCGTGCGTTGTGGATGAAAATCTACACCTCGCTGCCTCAATGGCTGCGCTTAATCTTATTTCGAGCACTCATACTCAACGATCCCCGCCGCGTCAAAAAGGCCATGGGCACGGTAATGGTCACAACCACGGGCATGGTGGGGCATACGCATGGATGGATCATTCCCACCAGTATGCACTCGTTGTGCCTTGCGCTGGGGTCGCTCAACGAGCAGCCTGTGGTGCACAAAGGCGAGATTGAAAAGAGAATGGTGCTGCATCTAACCGTGCTGGTGGATCATGACGTAATCGATGGCATGCCTGCAGCCCGGTTCGTGGATGATCTGGTGGTCAGAATGGAATCAGGAGTTGGATGATGATCATTGAAAAGTGATCATTCCCAGCGATAATTCATCAAAATCCTGTAACAGTGAAAAAGATGCTCGTGATTCGGGTGGGTTGAGATTTAACCGCTGGAAAAAGGCACGATCTGCCACAAGATATACCGCTGGTGTGTCAGCATAAACGTCGATGACCAGGTCGGAAATTTCATTAATGGTTGTGGCATTGAGCAGCCTTTCGCTCATCTCGCGGTTTTTCTCATAAAACATCGGCATCCACTCCAGCCCAAAATGATTATTGAGTACTTCGCGTTGGAGCAGCGCAGGCGCCCATTCAATCAGCCCCCAGCTGCCAACCACGATGACTGGCTGTCTGGGGGGAATCAAATTGGATTGCCGGATGCGCGTCAGATCTTGAATTTGACCTTCTGACAAATCGTATGTAGTGCGATTGATCAACGCGCCAAGAGCCCCGATGGAACTGCTCGCTATCATGATGCTGACCCCCACCATGACCACACCCTGAATAGCCACACGCAGGTTCGCCGGAGAAACCTTCGGAAGGTTGATGAGATGATAAAGAGCGCTTCCGATCGCCAGGCTGGCGGGAATGGACATGACCCATGATTCTCGGGGTACGAGCAGGAGGACCACCGAAAAGAAGAAAAGTATCAACTCTCTCTTGACCAACAGCACAACCAGGCTCAAGAAGAACAGAATGTTCCAGAACTTCGATGTGGAAAGGATCTGCATATGGATCACGCTGGTGACAATTCGACCAAACAACCCTTCGTTTTGGCTTGTAAATGCGTTAATGAAAATCTCGATACCGTGATGGTTGACAATGGTTGCCCAGTAAGGAGCAGAAACAAACAGACCTACCATCCCGACGGTTAAGCAATTCAATACGAAATGAAATCGATACTTTTTAATCGAGGAAAAGAGCATGATGGACAGGTAGAGAAGGCTGATAAGGATGCTTGCGTAGATTGAACCCGGGCTGCTGAGAATACAGACTCCTAATGCCACACCCGGAAAGATCCACCTCCACCAGAGCTGCCTTTCGTTTGCCCACAACAAGGCATACACGTAAAGAATCAATGCCAGGGTACCTGCAGATTCACATAAACCCTGTGCTTCGATCTGCTCGGTGAACGCAGCCGGCAGCGATGAAAAGATCAACACCGCGGCAAGCACCCTCCATTTCTCACTGAACACCTTTCTGGCAAGAAAGTAAAAAAAGAACAGACTCAGAATGGAAAACAATGGCGGAAGAAGGTTTTCGGTGAGAAAGCCTTTTGGGTGGAAGCCTTTGATCAGCAGCGCCTGGATATACAAAGGCAGGGGAGGATAAGCGAAAGGCAGCCCGCCTTTGAAGTAGTACGGAATCCAGACCGGCAGAGAGAAATGATGATTGATAATCTCTACCGACATTTGATAGAACAGCCCCCCCAGATTGAAAGGGACAGAAAAACCCACGCTGAACAGATGCCAGATGCGCAGCCCCACCCCCGCGAGCAAAGTGAGGGTCAACGCGTCCGGGTAAATAGAAGTTATGAGCGGATTGCGGGTATCCTTCATGTATCCAGACTGTCGGCTGGTCTAGTCGGAGCAAAGGAGTTCTTTTGTTCTTATATTTGCTTTCCAAATCATTATATACCGACGTCGACCTGCACAAATTCTCTTATCATTTGGGATATTCCTTGGGTGTGGAAAAAAAACATCCTGCTAACGCAGGATGTCTTCAGCTCTTTTTGAAGTGTTCGATGAGCTCAGATGCTCTCCACAGACAGTTGCTATTCGTTTTCTTTCCACACCGGGTCGCGTAAGATCAGCCAAACCACCAGCCCCATCAGGATCAGCCCCGGAATACCGATGCCGAACGAGAAAGCGATGTCACGCGGCGTATAAATCATGCCCATGAAGTAGCTGGCGCTTTGATTGACCAGCGCGTGCAGAAATGCAGCAATCCACACGCCTTTCGCCTTCAGCACAGCGTAACCCAGAATGTAAGCCAGCGCGATACAGAATAAAACCATCAGCAGAGAGCCAAGGTAAGGCCGGCCGGGGTAGTTGTATCCCATCCAGATCACCGGCCAGTGCCAGATACCCCAGATGATGCCCACCAGCGCCACACCACGGGCGCGTCCAAGACCGTAGAGCGCGGGCTGCAGGTAACCGCGCCAGCCATATTCCTCTCCAAACGTGATCAGCAGCCCCAGAAACGGCCCCAGGATGACCGTCTGCAGGGTGACCACGAGCATGAACACGGTTTCGGTCATCCCCGTGGCAGCCGCCTGGGCAAGCAGCGGGCTTAAATCTGGCGGTTGACCCATTTTAAACAGCCAGTTCAGCGCGGTCTGCAACCCCATGAACAGCAGAATGGCCAGACCGTAAAGCAGCCAGAGTTTGGGCTTGCCGCCACCCATGCCGACCCCAGAAAACGACTCTTTGCCACCGGTGGCGCGCAGCACGATGACCAGGATCATGCCCACCACACTGGGGATGAGCAAAAAGGAACTGAGTGTGATCACCAGGTCAGGGCGAAGGAAGCATGCCACCACCGCGGCCAGGTAGATCAGGGTGAAGAACAGATAATACCAGTTGAACCAGCGAGACCTTGAAGTGTTGGTTTTGATGAAAATCGAGCTGTCCTTTAAGAAAAACATCCCCAGCAGCATGGCTGAGAAGGCCGGCAGCAGCATCTGGAACTGCAGCACGATCGTGACCGCCGGGCTGGTCAGGCCGCCGTTGAGATACAGCGCCAGATCGAGCAGCCAGGTGAGGCCGAAGGTAAGGCCGATGAAAGCCGCGACCTGCTTCCAGTTGACCTTTTTTGCGGGTGCGTTGGCCGGCAGGGGAGAGGTTTGGGTGGAATTTTCGATACTCATGTGAAATCCTCGTGGTTCAGAGCTGTGGTGCATGGTTTATTATATGGTATTTTGGCTGGTTCATAGAACCTCTGAGGGTGAATGGTATGCAGGATGGCGTTTTCTGTTCATAATGCTCTACCCCCTCACAAAGATCACTCCAGGGTACCTCACCGCAGAGTAAACTTATAAAACAAAAGAGCACCCTAATGGGTGCTCTTTTGTTTCTGGCTCCTCGTCGAGGACTCGAACCTCGAACCTAGCGGTTAACAGCCGCCCGCTCTGCCGATTGAGCTAACGAGGAACGCGTTCACTATTATAATTCATGCCCGAAAGTTGTCAAGTTTAAAAACAGCCGCGGAGAATTCCGCGGCTGTTCGTTCCAACAATCTAATTATTTTTTTTAGGGCAGATTCAAACAGGCGCCGCTTCCGCGCATCGCCCCGCCCATTCCTCTGACAGCTGCGGCTGCCCCACGGGCCTGACCGCCTGCACGCACCTGGATGGACTGCTGGATCAGGTTAGCCTGTTCCTGGGTAATCAACCCGTCGGCAAGAGCCTGCTCGGTTGCATCAGCCCGGATCGAATCGGACAGCGTCAGGAATTCATCCAGAGACAGACCGGTAGAAAGCGCGATCTGCGACAGGGTTTCGCCGCCATCGAGGCGAGCGTTTAATTCATCCACTGAAATGCCCAGCTCAACAGACCAGGCTTCCATCATCAAATCATGCAGCACTTCATCCTGTTCGTAAAGATCAGAATTGACCCGATATCCATACCTGCCGCCGCCGTTCTGTCCAAAATAGGGCTGAGGTGTTTCAGACTGGGCACTCACAACGGTAGCGGTACCAAGAGCAGCAACGATCACACCTGCAACGATAAGACTTACCAATAATTTTTTCATTTTTATTCTCCTATTTGTTCCGCGGAGGATTTTTTTCTCCGCTTGATTGACCTCATGATAGAAGAAAGATGTGAAGATGTTGTGAAGAAAATATGTGAATTTTGTGAATTTCAAATATTACATTTCGAATCCAATTTCGTGACATTTCACAATCAAATGTCATTGACTTTTTTGATTCAAAGTAGTATCCTTCTGTGCGGAAAAAATTGGTCAATCGAAAGGAAAGGATAAAACTCATGCCTTACAAAATTACTTCTGACTGTATCAGCTGCGGCGCCTGTGAAGCCGAATGCCCCGAAAATGCAATTTCAGAAGGCGACGGCCAGTACGTAATTGATCCGGCCAAGTGCCAAGATTGTGGATCCTGCGCGGAAGTTTGTCCAACCGGTTCCTGCGTTCCGGCATAATCTCCTCCTTTTTTTAAACAAAAAGACAACCAAGTACCAATAACTTGGTTGTCTTTTTGTAATCAATTTTCACAAATGATATAATTTTTTTGAAATAAAATATTCCCCCGAGGGTGCCATGAAAAAGTTTATAGCGGTTGCAGGAAACATCGGCGTCGGTAAGTCCACACTGGTGGAGATGATCTGCGAGAGGCTTTCCTGTCAGCCCTTTTACGAGCCCGTGACTGAAAATCCATATCTGGCGGATTTCTATAAGGACATGCACACCTGGAGCTTTCATTCGCAGATCTTTTTTCTCACCCACCGTCTGCGCATCCATCAGCAAATCGTGCGCGCGCCAGGCTCGGTGATTCAGGATCGCAGCATCTATGAAGATGCCGAAGTCTTCGCCTACAACCTGTTTTTGCAGGGCAACCTGAGCGAACGCGATTACGCCACCTACCGCGCGCTCTATCGGACGCTGATTGAATATCTGCCACCACCCGATCTGATGATCTACCTGCGCGCTTCGGTACCCACGCTGCTCAATCGCATCGAACTGCGCAACCGTGATTACGAACGCAGCATTGCCCCTGAATATCTGGAGAGATTAAATCAACTCTACGAGAACTGGATTCACCACTTTACGCTATGCCCTGTGCTGACCGTTCCAGCAGATGATCTGGATTACGTAGCCCATCCGCGCCACCTGAATCTTATTATTACCAAGGTGGAGGAAAAATTAACGGGTAAAGAGGAGGTCGTCTTTACCCGTGAGGAAGCTGAGCGCGTTTAACCAGAGAGGAAGTTGGTTAAACCTTCTCCTGTGAAATTGTTAAAGCCGCACGGTCATGACTTGGGATCGACTACCAGTTTGATCGCCGTTCGTACTTTTCCATCAATTTCTACGTCGACAAACTCTGGAATGCAAATGATTTCGATCCCATCTTCTGCAAGATATCCTTTGGCTAGAACCAGTGCCTTAATGGCTTGATTCACGGCTCCGGCACCAATTGCTTGAATATCCGCATGCTTGTGTTCGCGCATGACTCCAGCAATGGCTCCCGCTACTGCGGCAGTACGAGAATTGGCTTTTACTTTTATGACGTCCACAACCACATCTCCCACCTGGATAATGATGCCAGGATTTGTGAAGCCATGGGGGTACTTTTATGTACTTAAAATATACATGTTTCGTATACCAAAATCAATCACAGTTTAATATTATTAACTGGTAATTTTTATGTATATCAATATAGCAGTCGTCGTAGGGGTTGGGGATATGTGGAGAAATGCAAGAAAAAACGGTTTTATAGCATATATATGGGGGCTATATTGAGATGATCCCATATATATATGGGATATAAAATAGCTCAAATTTCAATCATAATTGTGAATTGTTTGTGGAAAAATGGTTTGTAAATTTCAAACCTTAAATTTTTCTTAATCTTGTGAATTTCGGGAATAAATTGGGATAAACACATGTTTTTATCCACAGGGTTATTCCGAAAGGACCACCTGATTTATCGCAAATTTATCCCCATTTATCCACAGAAAATCACGATTTATCCACAGGTTTTGGAGCAATTGTGTAGAAAATGATCAGGAAGGAAGACTTACTTCTGGAGTTTTTCGACCGTTTCTTCAACCGTGTCTAACAGGCTGTCAAGTGCATCAAGGCGGGCGGGCATGTGGCGGCTATCCAGTTCAAGTGCGCGGCACAAAGTCTGCCAGTTCTTATAGGATAACCCGCTTTTCGGCAATGATGCTGCAGCCCACGTCCAGGTGTCAAGCAGGATCCAGATCGCAGCTGCCGGGTGGTTGGGGTAGAGGGCGCGGATGGCCTTTTCATAGTATCCGAGACGGAAGAACTGCAGGCTGATGGGTGCGGTGCCCGCTGCTTTCAATTCTTCAAAAATGGCAGGGTAACCTTGAAGCCATTGATCAAACATCTCGTCTGTGATCACGCTGCTGGTGAAGAGCTGTACGAAATCGCCGGCAAAATTTGGAAGACTGGCTTTGAGAGCTCTCACTGGCAGGTCAACCAGCATGCGGCGCACGGTCAGTGGAGCACCGCTCAGCACGGCCACGCTGTTGGCCACGTTGCGGAGCGCGCCGAGGTAAGCGGTGGTGCGCTTGAGCCCTTGTGGAATCGTTTCGTCACACAGGTCAGACCAGGCTTGGCGTGCCGGAACAAGAAAACTGCGCGCGCGGGCGGCGATATTTTCGGGTCTCCAGAACTGTGCGGTGGCGCTGGCGCGGGTGAAATCGTACCAGTGCAGCGAATCATGCAGCACGATGGGAACGTTTTCCATCTCTCCGCCGATCCAGGCATTGGTGCGCAGCTTTCGGGCGGGTTCGAATTCTTCCTGCTCGTAATGTGCCAGATCAAGGCTGACATCTGCGCTCAGGCGGAGCACTTCGCGCCGCACGCTTACCGGGCGGTCGTGGACGCAAATGAGATCGATGTCAGTGATTCCCCCAATTAAGGGATCTTCCTGCAGCAGGGACCCGGCGATATAAATACAGATCAGACCGCGGTCTTTTGCGGCCAGTTTTGCGGCGTTCTCACGTGCCTGATTAAGCAAGATGTCTCGCGTAATGCGCATGCTTTCCTCGCCTTACGAGATGGGTAATTTCGGCTGGTAAGGAGCCATTCTCAGTTCCTCACGGATGCGGTTATTGATGAGATCGAGATCCTGTGGCCGGTTGACGAAGTCAAGCTCGTCGGTCTCGATCGATAAAACCGGGGTGTTGTGCGGTGAGTAAATATAAAAATCATCATAAGTCCGGTTGAGCAGATCGATATAATCGCGATCCATCTGGCGCTCGTAGGGGCGGTCGCGCATGGCGATACGCTTCATCAGCGTGTCGGTATTGGCACGCAGGTATACCACGAGGTCGGGAGGAGCAATTTTCTCGGCCAGCGCTTCCTGTACCTTGTAGTACATATCCAGTTCGTCACCGGTCAGGTTGATACGGGCGAAAAGAGAATCTTTTTCAAAAGTGTAGTCGCTGATGATCGCTTTGACCAATCCAAGGCGGTCGCTGATGTTGCGGCGCTGCTGGTGATAACGGCTGAGCAGAAAAAAGATCTGGGTCTGGAAGGCATAACGCGCCCGATCAGAATAGAAATTGCTCAGGAAGGGATTTTCTTCAAAGACCTCGAGCACCAGCTCTGCTTCGAATTGTGATTGAAGCAGGCGGGCGAGGGTGGTCTTGCCAACACCGATGACGCCTTCAATGGCAAAATACATGAGTCATACTCCAGAAGGTAAGGGGCTCTCCGCAGCGGCACGGAGGAATGACTAACTGAATTTAAAATATACCATAAAAATTTTTTCGAAGTTCAGAACCGGCGCTTATCTTCAGACAATCTTGATCTTAAGACCAAACCTGTCCGCTATCATTTACATACTTCAGGATGGGGTCGAGTGTTGGCAGGGGGTAACCGAGTTCGGTCATCACGATCGAGAGTTCTCCGCGGTGATGAATGGAATGAATCAGCGATTGAGCCAGGAGCTGCCAGCGGGGCAGAGTAAATCGCCCTGCCCCAATTTGCACAGTGATCTCTGCTGTTAATTCATACTCGTTCACCGCTTTGAGGTACCCGGCACGCCTTTCAGCCAGAGCGGAAAAATATTCGCGCAGTGTGGAGAGGGAGGGTAATTCGGTTCTGGGTTCTTCTGGTTCTAACCCCATGCAGAGGATTAGAAAATAGTATTCACAGCCAAAAATATGCCGTAAAAGGTTGATGACCGAACCGTGGCTGGGACTGGATGTCTGTGAGAGTTCATCTTCAGACATTCTTTGAGCTGTTTCGAGCACGAGGTTATTGGCGTATACATTGTAGGTGTGCAGCGCGGTCAAGCCAGAGCGATTGAGAGTTTCCAATTTTCATCCCTATGAAATTAAAATGAGTGAAATAAAAAATGCGCGGCAAAAGGCGTATCAAAAAACAACGGAATATCTGGTCTTTTGTCAGTTTATTGTTTTCGATTCTATGACGCGATTATTTATTGAAATGGTGTTTTTCACATCAGCATTGAATAACGCAGGCTATTCTCCATACCCGCGACCGAGGATGTATTTTTCCATATTTTCTATGAGCAGGTCTTTGTCTTCAACCAGGTTCTTGACAACATCACCGATGGATATCAGACCAACCAGTTTTCTGTTTTCATAAACGGGTAGATGACGCAAGCGTTTGGTTGTCATCAGAGCCATGCATTCATCGATCGTTTCGTCTGGTGAAACGCTGTAAATATCGTGAGTCATGAAGTTATCCACAGGGGAGTTGAGGTCAATCGCTTTATTCCTGGCTGTCAGGCGGGCAAAATCACGCTCTGAAAAGATACCAGCGACATTTCCTTTATCCATGACCAGTAATGCTCCGATATCTTTTTCGGCCATGAGTTCAAGTGCCTTGAGGACGGACGCACCCACCTCTATGGAATAAACGGAGTGGCCTTTTGCGCGCAACAGATCATTTACTGTTATCATTTTCACTCCTTTTCTGGTTTTGATCGCTTTTAATCAGTATAGACAGATTTTAAGAAGGGTTCAATACTTCGAAAGGCAATTATAAAAATGGACGGGTTCTATAAGAACCCGTCCAAATGGTTGATGTATCGAAAGATTACGCCACCACTTGCTCTGGTTTCTGTTCCTCCGGTTGTTCGCCTTCAGTTTTGGCTGCTTTTACCAAAACAGTGCGTTTCTTATCACGCTTGAGCACGATCTCTTTCTCTTTATTGATATCGACCAGCACGGCATCTCCCTCGCTGAAATCGTGCGCCAGAACGGCGTCAGAAAGCCGGTCTTCGACTTTATCCTGGATCACGCGCCGCAGGGGGCGGGCGCCCATTTCGGGGTTGTAGCCCTCACTGGCGAGGAATTCTTGGGCCGCTTCTGATACGCGCAGGGAAATATTGTGCTCACGCATACGCTCCGCGACCTTTTCCAATTCAACATTGACGATGCTGCGTATATGCTCGCGGTTGAGCGGACGGAACACGATCACACCATCCAGGCGGTTAATAAACTCTGGCCTGAAGACCTTATGAAGTGAATCCAGCAATTTTTTGCGCATGTCTTCGTAGGTTTTGGTTTCGGTAGCTTTTTCGTCACGGTTCAGAACAAACCCCATTGATCCCTGGCGCCGGATGTCTTCAGCGCCGATATTGGAGGTCATGACGATGATGGAATTGCGGAAGTCAACCTTATGACCACGCGCATCAGTGAGTTGACCTTCTTCCATGATCTGCAAGAGAATGTTATGCGCATCGGGATGGGCTTTTTCCATCTCGTCGAATACAACGATCGAATAGGGGCGGCGGCGGATAGCCTCGGTGAGCTGACCGGCTTCGTCAAACCCCACATATCCAGGAGGTGCTCCTACCAGGCGGCTGACGTTGTGGCGTTCCATGAACTCTGACATATCGATCTGAATCAGGGCGTCTTCGCTGCCGAAGAGGAACGAAGCCAGAGCTTTGGTGAGGGCGGTTTTGCCCACACCGGTGGGACCCAGGAACATAAACGAGCCGATCGGACGGCGGGGATCTTTCAGCCCTGCCCGGCCGCGTCGCACGGCCTTGGCGATGGTATTGATGGCTTCTTCCTGACCGATGATTGATTTGGATAATTCCTCTTCCATGTGCAGCAGGCGCTCTGATTCTTCGGTGGCAAGCTGCATGATGGGTACGCCGGTCCACATAGAAACGAGTTCAGCGATATCATCAGCCGTAACGACCGGGCTGGTGGTACGATCCCAGCCGGTGCGCAATTTTTCAATCTTGGCTTTGAGTTCTGTCTCACGGTCAGAGAGAGCCTGAGCATCGTCATTGCGTCCGCTCTGAACGGCTTCAGTGCGGTGGGCTTTAACGTCCTTCAACTCGACCATGAGTTCCTTAAAGGTCTGGGCTGCTGGGCTCTTATACATACGCACCCGTGATGAGGCTTCATCGATCAGATCGATGGCCTTGTCAGGCAAGAAGCGTTCGGTGACGTAACGTGAAGAAAGATGAGCCGCAGCCTCAATAGCCTCATCAGAGATCACCAGACGGTGGTGCTCCTCATAGGCTTTGCGAATGCCCTTTAATATCTGGATCGTTTCATCAACGGTGGGTTCGAGTACGATGATTGGCTGGAAGCGGCGTTCTAATGCCGCATCCGTCTCGATGTGTTTGCGGTATTCATCTAGGGTGGTAGCGCCTACAACCTGCAGTTCACCGCGGGAGAGCGCGGGTTTGAGAATGTTAGCCGCGTCCACAGAAGACCCGGCGGAACCGGCACCCACGAGCATGTGAAGTTCGTCGATGAAGAGGATGGACTTGGAGGCTTTGAGTTCGTCAATCACCCGTTTGAGACGTTCCTCGAACTGCCCGCGGTACATGGTGCCTGCGACCAGCGAGCCCACATCGAGCTGCAAGACGCGTTTACCGATGAGTGGCGCGGGCACATCGCCGTCAATAATGCGCTGAGCCAGGCCTTCCACGATGGCGGTTTTACCTACTCCGGGTTCACCAATGAGAGCGGGATTGTTTTTGTTGCGCCGGGCCAGAATTTGAATCACGCGTTCGATCTCTTTCTGTCTGCCAATGACCGGGTCAAGTTTTCCCTCTTCCGCCAGGGTGGTGAGGTCGACTGCCAGTTGATCTACCAGCGGTGTCTTGGCTTCCTTCTTTTCTTCGCGCCGTGCCAGGGGGGCAGATCCCGCGCTTGCCGGGGTATTGGTGCTCTCATCCATCACGCGCCGGGTCTGACGGCGCACCTGTTCAGGCGTGACACCAAGTTTCTTGAGCACGTCCAGCGCGAGACCCTCTGTGGAACGGGTAAGCGCCAGCAACAGGTGTTCCGTACCGATGAACTGGTGTCCGAGTTGTCGGGCTTCTTCGATGGAAAATTCCAGCACCTGCTGGGCGCCGTAAGAAAGCTCCAAAGCCGGTGTTTCGGTCACACCCATTGGGGCCAGGCGTTCGACCATTTCTTGAACCCGGCTGGTTTCCAGCCCAAGTTCGCGTAAAGCGTGCCCCGCGATACCACTGTCTTCTTCGATCAAGCCCAGCAGTATATGTTCTGTATTAATTGATGTATGGCGCATGCGTTCGGCTTCCTGGTGTGCCAGAGAAAGCACGTGCCGCGCACGTTGTGTAAAACGTTCCATGCCAGCCAAAGGATAATCCTCCTGAAAAGTCCGCTGTTTACCAATAAATATGGTAGAGAAACGGCCGGTTTTTAAACCGGTAATCTATCATGTGATGTCTTTCGGCATGATTGTACCAGTTTAACGCCGGAATTTCTTTGCCTACAAATTGTAGCGCGAGAATGTTAATATCGAATAAGAAAAAATCAACTTCATCGCGGTTGTAATGATATGGTATAGAATAGCAAAATGGGATTTGAACAATGAAGATTAAAGTCATTTATTTGATCAAATGGGAGAAGTAGCTAAACACTGGTAATGCAAGAATCGAAATCTAAGAAATCATGAAATTTAGAACCAGAGGGTTATGATTACGAAAGCAAAAGCTGCCAATCCTAAACGTACAGATCGCATTGTTTTCACGGTTGCCACAATCCTGATCAGCCTTTTTGTTTTCACATTCTTTCTCAGATTTTCCACCCTCAATGAAAACTATCGCGCTTCATTCACGGCGATGATGGATGGCACAGCACACCGGCCCTTTGTTACACGCGTGCTGATCCCCTGGTTGACGATGATCACTGGCATGCTTCTTCCTGCCGGGGTTGAAAATTCAATAAGAGAATGGATTGGCAACAGCCAGTTTTTTTCGGTTATTCTCGCCTTATACCATGTGTCAGCGGACCGGGGGGTTGAGGCAGTTATCAGTCTTTTCTGGCAATATGTTTCGCTTATTGGATATTACTTCGCCTTCAAATCGCTCTTGTTAAGTGTCTTTGATCTGTCTGAAAAGAAAGCAGATGGTCTAACACTGCTCTCCACGCTTGGATTACTGCCATTGATGCTTTTTGGATATATCTATGACCTTCCCGCTTTGTTCTTGTGCACCCTGGCGTTCTCGGCTATCGCTGCAAACCAGATGATCTTGTATTTGACGGCATTTACCCTTGCAATCATCAACAAAGAAACATCCATTGTTTTGATCATTCCTTCCATATTGTTGTTTTGGAATACAGACAAACCGGTCATCTCGAAAGCATTGCTAGGCGTGGTTCTTCAAATCATGATCTTTTTATCCATTCGCATTCCGTTGGTCATCCATTTTCGGCAGAATCCTGGCTTGTTTGTTGAGCCTCATTTGAAAACCCATCTGGAGGGAATAATCAATTATCCTCTTTACGGGGTCGCTGTTATCGCCCTGTTTTCTTGTTTAACGGTGTTGTTTCTCGATAAGTGGAGGCAAAAACCAGCCCTGGTTAATTTAGGCATGATTTCGGGAGCGGTGCTTATGGTGCTGTTCCTCTACGGAGGTATGCCACAGGAATTCAGGGTGTTTTATGAAGTGATCAGCGTGGTGTTAATGTCAGTCATGCAAACGCTCTCGATGCGTTGGAAATGTGGCATTGGAACCAAGGCGTTGAGCACAGAAGACTTTATCAGGTCTGTGAAGTTAATCATTCACCATAAAAACTAATTCAATAGATACGCCAGCACCCAGTTGGTCGTGGCAGCCAGCGCTTCGGTGTGGGTGCGTTCATAGTTGTGCGAAGCGTCCACGCCAGGGCCAATCAGAGCCACAGCCACATCGCCGCCCGCGCGCCAGTATGCGCTGCCGTCAGAGCCATAATAGGGGTAGATATCCACCCTGTACGGAATATGGTTGTCGTCGGCCAGTCGCCGCAGATGACTGCTCAAACCGTGATGATAAGGTCCACTGGAATCCTTAACGCAAATCGTCGCGTGGTATTCATCCGAAGTTTGCCCATCGCCCACTGCAGCCATGTCAACCACCACCAGTTCGGCTGCATCCTGTGGGATGCCTGCTGAAGCGCCATGTCCGACCTCCTCATAGTTACTGATGAAGAGATAGGTGGTTTGGGTGGGTTTTAACCCCGCAGAGTGCATTGCACGTGCTGCTTCCAGAAGGCAAGCCACCCCGGCTTTGTCATCCAGGTGGCGAGAGCGCACAAAGCCGTTGGTGATTTCAACTCGGGGATCAAAACTGATAAAATCGCCGATTTCGATCCCCAGGGCTTTGGTTTCATCAGCGGTCTTTACTTTTTCATCCAGGCGGATCTCTATCGTATCTTGATCGCGTTTGGATTCAGCTGTCTTTGCGCCGTAGACGTGGGAGGACGCCGCGCTGATGAGGATGGAACCGCGAATTCGTTTGCCTTCACGGGTGAAAACAGTGCAACCCTCGCCCTCGATGGTGTTCCAGGCATACCCGCCGATCATCGACATGGTCAGACGACCATTCGGCTTAATTGTCTTCACCATGGCTCCCAGCGTATCGACATGAGCCGCTAATGCGCGCGGAGCGTCGTTTTTCTCTCCCTCCATCGTGACCACCAGGCCCCCTTTGCGGGTGCGGCAAGTTTTTACTCCAGGAATGGCACGGAAAGCACGCTCGGTGAACAAAATTGCTTCTTCAGCATAGCCCGTTGGGCTGGGAGTTCTTAACAGGTCGCAAAGGAATTTAATCAGCAGGTTTTCATCGATTGATGGAAGTGTCATCGCGCACCTTATTTTTGGTGAAGTCTTTACCTTCGTATTCAGAGATTCGTTTTCGCATTTCATCGCTGATTGGAGCAGATTTTTTATTTTTGTAGTCATATCCAACCATGATGGATTCACATTTCGCGTACAGGATGCTGCCATCTGGACTGGTCAACTCACTGCTGATCACCAGGCTCTTGTTTCCAATTTCTGTGACACCCAGCCACACTTCAACGATATCACCTGGCTCGATTGGCGTGAAGTATCGGCAGTGCATATCGCCAACGATCAGGGGAAGATCATTAAATGATCTTCCATCAAAAAGGCCCAGCTCGATCAGGTAATGGAAGCGGGCGTGTTCGACAAATGAAAGGAATCGCGCATTGTTTACATGCCACTGGGGGTCAAGATCAGCGTAGCGGACTTCAATCGAGTGATGGAATTTAAATTGGTTCATGACAAAATTATACCCTTTCAAATGCAGTGGAAACCCAAATTGGTGATGGTCACGATAATTGGATTATGATTGTCACTATATCACAGTGCGCTGTGAGTAGTAAAATATAGGGTAGAAGTAGACTATTTTGACCAAAATTGCCAAAGAGGAATAATTTATGCAGATTACCAGGCAAGCCGATTATGCCCTTAGGGCGATGGTATTCCTTGCCCGACAGGACCCTAACCAGCGGGCATCAACCAAACAGATTGCTGAGACTCAGAAGATTCCGCCTTCATTTTTAGCCAAAATTGTGTCACAGCTATCAATCGCCGGATTAATTCACACCTCGCGCGGAGCGAGGGGAGGAGTCATCCTTTCAAAGCCAGCAGAGAAGATTTCTCTTCTCGATGTTGTTGAAGCCATCGATGGACCGATCGCATTAAATGACTGTACCGTTACACCTGGCAGTTGTGATAATTATACCGATTGTCCGCTCCATGATATCTGGGTTGAAACTCAAAGGATACTTGTTGACAAACTTCGCAATACCACCTTCGATAAATATGTGCGATAATGGGTAAACTGATTATTGACCAATTATTTTTTCTGGGTAACCTGGTAGAAAGGAAGAAGTCATAATGCCAGTTGGCACCCCCGTAGACCGTCATTGGGTCATCGTTCTAAAAGATGGAACGATAGCTATCGATTGGGGCGATGGGTTGTTTCAGGATGTGCGTTCAGGTGAATTTATTCCTGTTGCCGAGAAGGATATCAGCCATCACGTGCTAAATGAAGAGCTGGACTGGCTGATCAAAATCGGCCGAGTGGGATCCTACAACGCCAGTACCGTGAATTTTCACAGTTTGCCGGAGCGTCCACAGCGTACGATTGAATGAAAAAAGAGCGATGGATTTCCCTCCCGCAATTTACGGGAGGGATTTTTATTTTTGGTGATAATTAACCTATGATCTCAACGAAGACCCTGAATTTGCGAATCAGCCTCTTTACCATATCACGTTTGATGATCAACACCTCTTCGCGCATGGTATACCCATTTCTGGCAGTGTTTGCTGCCGGTCTGGGGGTTGAGATCACTCAAATTTCTCTGGCGATAGCAGCCTCCATGGCAACCAGCGCTGTTGGCCCCTTTATTGCGCCAATTGCAGACCGCCGCGGAAGAAAGATCGGCATGCTGATCGGTATGTTAATCTTCCTGGCCGGGACGATCGCCGCGTGGTTATTCCCATGCTATCTCACATTTTTCCTGGCAATTATGCTGGGTAACCTCGGGAATAATATCTTTCTTCCAGCGATGCAGGCTTATGTGGGCGATCACACACCCTACCAAAAACGCGGTTTTTACCTGGCGCTTTCTGAACTTTCATGGGCGCTTTCATTTATCCTGCTTGTACCTCTGGCGGGATTAATCATCGAAAAGACAACCTGGTCAGGTCCTTACGCTGTTCTGTCCATCCTGGGGGTAATGCTCACTGCCTTGCTGTGGAAATTAATACCTCCTGACCGGCCAGTTGAACCTGAGCCTTTAATGATCCTGAGCGACATCAAGAAAGTTCTTTCATTCCCACCAGCGATATTTGGTATTCTCATGGGAACCCTGTTTATTACAGGGAATGAGATCATCAACGTTGTTTTTGGTGTTTGGATGCAGGATTCTTTTGGTCTTCAGGTGGTTGCCCTGGGTGCGGCATCTTCTGTGATCGGATTATCTGAACTTTCAGGAGAAGGCGTCGCAGCATTCCTGGCAGATCGGTTTGGCAAGGAAAGGACAATTGGCGCCAGCCTGCTTTTCAGCGCTGTGTGGATGCTTACCCTTCCGTTGTTTGAAAAATCACTGATGGGTGCTTTCATCTGGTTGTTCTTTTTCTATATTACCTTTGAGATTGGCATTGTCAGCTCCCTTCCGTTAATGACAGAAGTGACACCCGCGACGAGAGCAACGATGATGTCACTGTATATTGCCGCGCTCAGCCTGGGCAGGGCAATTGGAGACCTTATCGCTCCATATTTATACACGAAGGGTTTCTTGGCTAATGTTATGGTCTGCATGGTCTTAAACTTAATGGCCGTCGTGGCATTGTTCTTTATTCGTCTTCCAAAGGAAAAAGAATGTATAGCCAAATAGATCAACTGAATCCAATGCCGCGTGATAGGCTTCCGATACGCTTCCAGGTCATTCTTTTTGCGCTGGTGCGCTTTTTTATCAATGTTAATACGCGCATGGTCTATCCATTTCTCAATACATTTGCTTCTGGGTTAGGGGTGGATCTCACCGCCATTGGGCTGGCCATGACCGGGCGTTCGATCAGCGGTGCGTTAAGCCTCTTTCTCACTCCCATTGCCGACCGGCGTTCACGAAAAACCGGAATGCTCATGGGTATGGCGATTTTTATTGTGGGTGCCGGGATTGTAGCCATTTGGCCGAGTTTTTTCGCTTTTTCCATTTCCATCAGTCTGACCTTTTTGGGGATGTTCGTCTATCTTTCTTCTACCCAGGCATATATCGGGGACCGCGTCCGTTTTGAGCGCCGCGGGACAGCTCTTGGATTCGTTGAGATCGGCTGGGGAACGAGTTTTATTCTTGGTATGCCGGTTTTGGGATGGATCATTGACCGCTATGGCTGGCGGGTACCCTTCCCCTTCACCGCTGCCCTGGGCACCCTGGCATTTTTGTTGATCCTGGTTTTTATCCCGAATCGTAAACCACCGCAGGCTTCTGATCAAAATGTTTTAAAAGCGCTTGGAAATCTGCTTAAACTGCCAGCGGCGCGTTATGGGTTATTGATGAGCTTAATGCTGATTTCTGCCAATGAGGTGATCAATCTGGTTTTCGGGGTATGGCTGGAAGACTCGTTTGGTCTAAAGCTGGCGGCGCTGGGGGCTGCCTCGGCTGTGATTGGCATTTCAGAGATCAGCGGTGAATCACTGGGGGGCATCGTTTCAGATAAATTCGGACGCAAACGCACCATCATCATCGGCATGGCGATGATGTTTATGGTATCGGCCGCCCTGCCATTCATTGGCGGTACCGAGTTTGGTGCTCTTGCGGGATTGTTCATTTTCTATCTTTCTTACGAATTCACTTTTGTTTCCACCCTGCCGCTGATCACAGACCTGGTACCTGAAGCCAGGGGAACAATGCTGGGGGCAAATGTGGCCTGTCTGTCACTGGGCAGGATGATCGGCAACCTTGTGGCACCGTTTGTCTTTCAGGTGGGCTTCTGGCTTAACTCGCTTTCGGCGGTTACATTTATCCTGTTGGCATTCTTGGCGCTGATGCGCGTTAGAACGGAAAATGTACCGGTTCCACAGGCGCAAAATACCACCCAATAACGGTATACTAAAACTGATAAAGAAAGGTTGGGTTTGTCATGCTCGTTCATTCAGCATCTCAATTACTGACCCTGGCAGGCGGAGCACAGCGGGGGAAGGATCTGGGTCGTCTCGGAATCATTGAGAATGGGGCTGTGCTGATCTGTGGTGAGAAGATTGCCGCAGTGGGGCTGACTGAAGACTTATTGAAACGTTTTCCGCATGAAGAGAGGCTGGATGCCAGCGGGAAAGTGGTGATGCCCGGCTTGATTGATCCGCATACCCATTTGATTTGGGCAGGAGACAGGGCTGCAGAATTTGAGATGCGCCTGCAGGGCAAAACTTATATGGAGATCATGGCAGCCGGCGGGGGCATCGCTTCCACCATGCGCGCCACCCGTCAGGCAACGGTTGAAGAGTTACTGGTGCAAACGCGTGGGCGCGCCCGAAAAATGTTCCGCTACGGAACCACCACGGCTGAAGCAAAAACTGGTTACGGGCTGGAACTTCAATCGGAACTCACACAACTCGATGTGCTGCTGCAACTTGACGCTGAAGGGCCGCTCGAACTCGTTCCTACATTCTTGCCCGCGCACGCCATTCCTCCGGAATACGCAGGACGCGAAGATGAATATACCCGCTTGATCTGCGACATTATGCTGCCCGCTGCGGTTGAATTCTGGCACAACCGTGGACTCAAACGGCCGCTGCCTTTTGTAGACGTGTTCTGTGAAAAGGGCGCTTTTTCACTGGAGCAAACACGCTCAATTATGGTCGCCGCCAAACGATTGGGGTTTCCACTCAAGGTTCATGTGGATGAATTTGAAAATCTGGGCGGGGCGGCGCTGGCGGTCGAAATAGGTGCGGTTTCGATTGATCACGTGGTGAGAACCTCTCGTGAGGAAATTCTCAAACTTGGCGGCTCGCAAACGGTTGCCGTCTCGCTGCCATGCACGCCTTTTGGTCTGGCTCAGCTGGAATACACGCCAGCCAGAGAGATCATTGCGGCTGATGGCTACCTGGCGGTGGCTACTGACATTAACCCGGGCACGGCGTGGTGTGAAAACATGCAGTTTGTCATTGCTTTGGCCTGCCGTTATCTTAAATTGACCCCGGCGCAGGCTGTGGCTGCGGCAACGGTAAACGCTGCAAAGGCTATACGCAAAGAAGATTCTTTAGGATCGCTGGAGGAGGGTAAGCAGGCCGACCTGCTCATCCTTTCCGTCAGTGATTACCGACACCTGGGTTATCGCTTCGGCGGCAATCTGGTGGAAACAGTTATTAAGAAAGGGTCAGTTGTAAAAGAGTAAAACAAAACAACGAATGAAAGGTTCAAGCAAGAGAAAATTCTTCAGGTCTTTTGTTGATTTAAGTCTTTCTTTTTACTCTTTTCGATGATCAGAAAAAAACGATGCTTACACTTGAGCAAGCAAGAGAATGGTATATCAATACCGACGCGGTACACGACTTTTCACACATTGAACGCGTCTACCGATTGGCGGAGCGCCTCGCCCGGGCGGAGGGGGCGGACCTGGAGATCGTGCGCGCCGCCGCTCTGCTGCATGACGCCGATGGCACCACCCCGGGCAGCGATGTGCGCAAAGAGCACCACCTGCGTTCGGCAGAATTCGCTGAAAGCGTATTAATCACAGAAGGCTGGCCAGTAGAGAGGATTAAGGCGGTGCAGCACTGCATCCGCGCCCACCGCTACCGTGATGACCGCGAGCCGCCGCAAACCATTGAAGCCAAGTGTCTATTTGATGCCGATAAACTGGATGTGCTGGGAGCCATCGGTGCGGTGCGCGCCGTGGTTTATGCCGCGCTGGCGGGAACCCCTTTTTACACCAAGCCGTCAGCGCACTTCCTGCAGACCGGCAGGAAGGTTCCCGGCGAGCAGCATAGTGCCTACCACGAGTACCTGTTCAAGCTGCGCAATGTGGAAAAACGCCTCTTCACCCCAACCGCCCGCGCTATCGCCCGGGAACGCAGCCAGTATCTGGAAGAATTCTTCCAGCGCCTCATTGCTGAAATCAACGGAGATCGTTAATGACAGAAATAACGAACCCAGAACTGGCCCAGGTGATCGAATGGGCAAAATTTGCCGGGGCAATTGCCAGGCAACGTTTTCATAGTGATCACGACCTTGGATATAAGGGCGCCACAGACCTGGTCACTGAAGTTGACCATCAATGTGAAGAATACCTGGTTGGAGAGATCCGCAGGTGGTTTCCATCTCATTCGATCCTTACCGAAGAGTCAGGCTCACTTAACGGCGGCAGTGGTGACTGCTGGTACATCGATCCACTGGATGGTACGATCAATTATGCCCATCGGATTCCCATTTATGTGATTTCCATCGCCTGGCAGCATGCTGGAAAAATTCAGTTAGGTGTGGTTTATGACCCCAGCAGCGATGAATGTTATTTTGCTGAACGCAGAAAGGGGGCTTACCTCAATGGCAAGCCCATCCACCCATCCTCAGTAACCGAACTTGAGAAAAGTTTGCATGCCACAGCTTTTACCCGCCGCGACTCGAACCTCTACGAGCGAAATCTACATGTGTTCAACTATCTCAATCGTTCCACCCAGGGTGTGCGCCGCATGGGGTGCGCTGCGCTGGAAACCTGCTATGTGGCGTGCGGTAAACTCGACGCCTACTGGTTTCAGAATATGAATGCTTGGGATATCGCTGCTGCGATGCTGATTGTTGAGGAAGCCGGAGGTAAGGTGACTTCATTGACAGGAAGCTCCGATTACTTTAAACCACCCTATTCGGTGCTGGCCTGTGCGCCTGGCATTCAGGAGCAAATGTTGGAATTGTTTCGTGATCTGAAATGATTGTGTTCAGACCATAATTTAAGTTTTTTGATCAATTGCATATAAAAAACAATGAATTGTTGATGATCGGCGTTGTATCATAAGTAAATGGTATTGGAAGCAAAATATTTTAACAAGGAGAGGATTTCATGACAGGTTATTTTGGACCGATTGAAAAAGTAACCGAAGATAACGGCTATTTCCGAAAAGTGCTTTATACCGGCAAACACATGCAATTGGTAGTGATGTGCTTGCAGGGCGGGGAAGAGATCGGCAAAGAAATCCACGACAATGTCGATCAGTTCTTCAGGATTGAAGAAGGCCAGGCGATTTTTGTTCTGAATGATACTGAATCACACACCATTGGTGCAGGAGAAGCTGCGATTATCCCTGCAGGCACCTGGCACAATGTGATCAACGCTTCGAAGACCGGGCTATTGAAGCTTTATACGATTTATACCCCCCCTAATCATCCAGACGGTACCATTCACAAAGATAAAGCAGAAGCCGAAGCCGCTGAAGAGGCCGGGCCTCACCATTAATAAAATTTTCTTCGGCACATCGGTAAGGCTGTGGAAAAAGAATTCGCAGCCTTACTATTTTTGGCGCAACGTTGATGCTTAAATTTGAAAAATTGAAAAAAGGTATAATCTTTGATACATACATCACCACAGTGTAAGAGAAACGGAAATCTCAACGGATACGAGAGGAATCGATGACGAAAACATATACCCAAAAACGATGGAGCCTGGCGGATTTGTTCCCGGCTGCAGATTCACCTGAAATGAAAGCCGCTTTTGAAAAACTGGAAACAGAAACAGCTGCTTTTGAAAAAATGCGTCCTTTGCTCACTGACAAGATCAGCCTGAAAGAGTTCATGTCGGCGGTGAAGTCTTTAGAGAGTATCTACCGCATCGCCATGCGCCTGGGAAGTTATGCCGAGCTGTGGTTTACCGAAGACACACAAAACCAGGCAGCGCTTGGGCTGGTGGCCCGTACAGAACAGCTCAACTCAGAGATCAACAACCGCACCTTATTCTTCAGTTTATGGTGGAAAGATCTGGCGGATGAGGTCGCAAAACCATTGATGGAACAGGCCGGAGATTATCGTTACTGGCTTGAGGAAATGCGTCACTTTAAACCGCATACCCTCTCTGAAGCTGAAGAAAAGATTATTAATACCAAGAATGTTACCGGAGTCAGCGCTCTGGTTACCCTGTATGATTCGATCACCAACCGCTACACATACAAAGTGGAAGTTGAAGGTGAGGTGAAGGAAATGACGCGCGGAGAACTGATGAGTCTTGTGCGCAGCAGCGATCCAGATTTGCGTGCGCGCGCTTATCAGGAGTTGTACCGGGTCTATGGCAACGACGCTCCTATTCTGGGGCAAATGTACCAGACCATTGTCAGAGACTGGCGCAACGAAGAAATCAATATGCGCCATTACAAAACACCCATTTCGGCCCGCAATCTGGCCAACGACCTGCCAGACGAAGTCATTGATACCCTGCTCAAAGTTTGCGAGAAAAACACAGCCGTGTTTAAACGCTTTTTCAAGCTCAAAGCACGTATGCTTGGAATGAAGAAACTGCGCCGCTATGACATTTATGCTCCTGTTGCCAAAGCTGAAAAACCTTATCCTTATGAAAAAGCAGCTCAAAAGGTGCTGCAGTCCTTCAAGCAATTTGATCCATGCTTTGCCAAACTGGCTGAACGCGTGTTCGCAGAGGATCACCTCGATGCCGAGGTACGCAAGGGTAAGCGTACGGGCGCATTCTGTGCTACTGTATCACCTGATCTCACCCCCTGGGTGATGCTCAATTATCAGGGCAAGGCTGACGATGTGGCAACTATGGCTCATGAACTCGGTCATTCAATCCACTCCATGCTGGCAGAAGAGCATACATTGTTCACCCAGCACGCCAACCTGCCCCTGGCAGAGACCGCATCCACGTTTGGTGAGATGATGTTGGTGGACCAGTTGCTTTCAGAAGAAACCGATGACGCAGTACGACGCGACCTGCTCTTCCGCCAGGTGGACGATGCGTATGCCACCATCCAACGCCAGGCTTTCTTTGCCCTTTTTGAGAAGCAGGCGCATCAGATGATCGCTGACGGGGCTTCGGTTGACGAACTCTCAGAAGCATATTTCAAGAATCTCAAGAAGCAGTTCGGCGACGCTGTGGAAGTCTCAGATGAATTTAAATACGAATGGGTTTCTATCCCACACATCTACCAGGTGCCGTTCTATGTGTACGCCTATGCCTTTGGGCAGCTGCTGGTGCTCTCACTTTACCAGCAATACAGAGCGGAGGGAGAATCATTTAAACCAAAATATATTAAGATCCTTGCCACTGGCGGATCGGAAGCACCAATGAAGATCCTCGCCGATGCCGGGTTTGATGTGCGCAAGGCTGAATTCTGGCAGGGCGGGTTCGATGTTCTCTCTGGAATGGTGGACGAACTGGAAAAACTGGCGTAGAGCAGACAGGTTCTTGTTGTGATTTCTCATGCGTCGGCTAATAAAAAGCCGGCGCATTTTTTCTCACAATTCATGTGGAATGTTGCGAAGCAATCGCCAGGTAGGCACAGTGGAGATTGCTTCAACCTGTTAAGGGCGCAAGTTCTGCCGTGAATGTTAGGTTATCTGAATTTCTTTATCCTATTGCATCGTGACCTAAAACCATCTATACTAATCTGCAATATCGCGTTCCGAGGAGCCTGAATGATTCCGATAGGCGATGATAATTCCCAGCGCAGGCTTGTTCCAGTGTGGACATGGATCTTCGTGATCATCAACGTGCTGGTCTTCCTGCTTGAATTGACCGCGGGTGAAGATTTCATCATCTCCTGGTCATTCATCCCCCTGCGCTTCCTTTCGGATCCTGCGGGAGATTTCATCACCATCTTTACTTCCATGTTCATGCACGGTGGATGGCTGCACCTGGGCGGCAACATGCTCTATCTCATCATCTTTGGCGATAACGTCGAAGATCGTTTCGGGCATTTTAAGTTTCTCATTTTCTATCTTTTGTGCGGTATTGCCGCCATGTTTGCACAGATGGCAGTGGATCCCTATTCCAATGTTCCCAACCTGGGTGCCTCGGGTGCCATTGCCGGCGTGCTCGGTGCTTATCTTGTTCTCTTTCCGCAACGGCGCGTGCGTGTGCTGCTGGTTCGCTGGATCGTTTACATGCCGGCATTGATCGTGATTGGTGGATGGATCTTACTTCAGCTCCTCAGTAGCGTGGGAACAGCGGGAGCCACCAGCGGTGTGGCTTACATGGCGCATATTGGCGGATTTGCTGCTGGTATCGTATTAACCTTCATTTTTCGTGGCAGGCAGCGGCAGCTTCCACCGTTGTATTGATCGTTTATAGAAAGGAAAACGAAAACTGTCATTGATCTTGAATCTTTTGAAAACCTGATGAATACGATCAGGTTCATTGACGCCCTCATTTTTTCCAGGTATGCTTGTTACAATAGGTATTTGAGAACAAGCGCTCTGCAAATACTTGAAGGGAGGTGTTTGTATGGGTTCGATGGATGACATTCTTGGTGTGATCCTGGGAGGGGGTCGTGGAACGCGTCTGTATCCCCTTACACAAGAGAGATCAAAACCCGCTGTGCCAATGGCGGGCAAGTATCGCCTGATCGATATTCCCATCAGCAATTGTATCAATTCCGGAATCTATCGTATCGCTGTCTTAACCCAATTTAACTCGGTTTCACTTCACCGTCACATTTCCCGTACCTACAACTTTGATGCGTTTCACGTTGGCTGGGTGCAGATCTGGGCTGCTGAACAGACTGTGGAGAACACCAACTGGTATCAGGGTACCGCGGATGCCGTGCGCAAGCAACTGCTTGAGATTCGTTCTACACGCATGAAATATGTGTTGATTCT
This sequence comes from Anaerolineaceae bacterium, assembly GCA_034429135.1. Classification (GTDB taxonomy): domain Bacteria; phylum Chloroflexota; class Anaerolineae; order Anaerolineales; family Anaerolineaceae; genus UBA6107. The sequence continues at coordinate 170,030 of DAOUGR010000016.1, forward strand.
GGCGGGTGACCATCTCTATCGCATGGACTTCGCTAAAATGGCAGAATTCCACATGCAAAATAAAGCGGATATTACCGTTGCCGTTCAGCCGGTTGCGGCCTCAGAAGCAGGACGTTTCGGGATTCTTAAGCGAAACCCAGATGGTCGAATCATTGATTTTGTCGAAAAACCCACAGATCCGCTGGTGTTGAAACAGGTTGTCAGCCGCGAGGATCCCGTAAAGCCATATCTCGGATCAATGGGGATTTATCTTTTTAATGTTGATGTCTTAACTGAGCTTTTAAGCAATCCATCGCTCGATGATTTCGGCGCGCATGTCATTCCGAATTCCATTAAGACGCACACCGTTTTTGGGTATGATTTCGACGGATTCTGGGAAGATATTGGTACCATCCGATCATTCTATGAAACAAATTTAATGCTCACCGAGAAGAATCCGCCGTTCAATTTCTTCGATCAGAAATTTCCCATCTACACCCACCCACGTTTCTTACCCGGGTCAACGATAGAAGACAGTATCTTAAAAGATGTATTACTGGCTGAAGGCTGCTGTATTGAGAAAGCCACCATTACACATTCAGTGATTGGTTTACGCAGTCAGATCCGCTGTAACACCATCATTGCTGATAGCGTGCTGATGGGCAATGATTACTACGAAAAACCCGGCTCTCTCGAAGCGGTTAACGGAGCGCTTGAAATTGGCGAGGGGTGTGAGATCAGGGGAGCCATTATTGACAAGAATGCCCGTATTAATAAAGGTGTGGTTATCCAACCTTTCCCGAAAGGAACAAATCTTGATGGAGATGGTTGGGTGGTACGAGATGGAATTGTGGTGATTCCCAAGTCGGGGGTAATCAAACCAGGGACGAGAATTGCTCCCTGACCCAATCCCCTCTATCTTTGATATCGGAGATTGATCAATGAAAAACAACACAGATGGCCCTTCACCAACCACAAATCACGATCTTTCGGTCACCTGGCATGCACTGAGCGCTGAAGAGGTTCTTGAACGTCTGGAAACCCCTGCACAGCAGGGGCTCTCGACAGAAGAAGCCGAAAGACGCCTTGCGCAATACGGCCCCAATCAGCTGGAGGAAAAACCCCGGCCATCGTTTTTTCAACTGGTAATTGACCAATTGAAAAGCTTTGTCATTATCCTCCTGATCGTGGCTTCAGTGATCTCTGCCATTCTAGGAGAATACATCGATGCATCAGCGATCATCGCCATTGTTATTCTCAATGCGGTTTTGGGAGTGATTCAAGAATCCAAAGCACAAGAAGCTCTGGATGCGCTAAAAAAGATGTCAGCGCCAGAGTGTCATGTGTTGCGTAACGGAAAACGCCTTACCATTCCTGCCCCTCAACTGGTTCCCGGCGATATTGTTTTCCTCGAAGCCGGTTATTTCATTCCGGCAGACCTGCGCCTTCTGGAAGCGGTCAATTTACGTGTGGAAGAAGCTGCTTTAACCGGTGAATCTGTACCCGTGCAGAAGAATGCCACACTAACCCTCACGGCTGACTCATCACTGGGAGATCGTAAAAACTCAGCGTTCATGGGTACCGTTGTCTCATACGGCCGAGGCAAGGGAGTGGTCACCAGCACCGGAATGCATACCCAGCTGGGCTTAATCGCTACCATGCTGCAGGCTGTGGCCGCTGAAGAGACCCCGTTGCAGAAAAAACTCGATCAGCTGGGCAAAACTTTGGGGTGGGCGTGTCTGATCGTGTGTGCCATTGTGTTCATTGTCGGTCTTTTTGAAGGTGGTGTACCGCTGGAGTTGTTCATGATTGCGGTTAGTCTGGCGATCGCTGCAGTTCCTGAAGGCTTGCCGGCAATTGTTACCGTCAGCCTGGCGCTGGGAATGCGCGAGATGATCAGGCGCCATGCGCTCATCCGCCGGCTTTCGTCAGTAGAGACTCTTGGGTCGGCCACCGTCATTTGTTCTGATAAGACCGGTACCCTCACACAAAATGAAATGACCGTCACCCAGATCTGGGTGGATGGAAAACTCACTCATATTTCAGGGCAAGGTTATACCCCCGTAGGAAAATTTTTTATTGATAACCAGGAGATTGATCTCAAGGATTATCCTGCGATACGGACGGCGCTTTGGGTAGGCGCGTTAAATAATGATGCATTGATCGAAGAGACGGTTCGTGAAGATAACTCTGTTGAATACCGTATGGTAGGAGATCCGACAGAAGGATCTCTGTTAGTGGCAGCCATCAAGGCTGGGGCGGTTACCTCGCAATTGAATCGGTCTTATCCGCGCAAAAATGAGATTCCTTTTGATTCTGAATTCAAACGCATGGTCACCATTCACGCCGTGCAGGACCCGCGCGTTGAGGATATCTCTCCATTTGTCGATACCAATCATAAAAACTGGCATGTGATTGCTGTCAAGGGAGCTCCTGATCTGGTAATGAACCTGTGCACGCGTTATCAGCCCCTGTATGATCATGAACCTCAGATGCTTAACGAAGAAACGCGCAGCCGAATTCTGGCTGCCAATGATGACATGACCCGTGATGCGCTGCGGGTTTTAGGGGTGGCGTACCGCCTGGTGGAACAGGAACCTGAGTCATTAGAACGCAGCGAATTGGAAAAAGATCTCGTCTTTGTGGGTCTGATCGGCATGATTGACCCCGCACGGCCTGAGGTAAAACCTGCTCTGCAAACAGCCACGAACGCCGGCATCCGCACGATTATGATCACCGGTGACTACCCCAATACTGCTCGCGCCATAGCAGAAAGTATTGGATTGATGAGATCGGGGCATAACGTGCTCACCGGCGCTCAGTTGGAGCAGTTGAGTGATGAAGAATTACGCGAGGAAGTGAAAAAGACGGATGTGTATGCGCGTGTGTCTCCTGAACACAAACTGCGGATTGTAAACGCACTGCAGGCGAACGGTGATGTTGTGGCCATGACCGGAGACGGCGTGAATGACGCTCCGGCCATTAAACAGGCGGATATCGGGGTTTCGATGGGCATTACCGGAACCGATGTGGCCAAGGATACAGCAGATATGGTACTCACTGACGACAATTACGTCAGCATTGTGTCGGCCGTGGAACAGGGGCGCATCATTTATTCAAACATCCGCAAGTTTGTCTATTACCTGATTTCATGCAACCTTGCGGAAATTTTAATTATCTTCTTGCCCACTGCGTTAGGGCGGTTTATCATCCCAGGTTTGTCATCTTCTGAACTCTCTCCACTGGCTCCAGTTCAGTTGTTGTGGCTGAATCTGATCACGGATGGCGCACCTGCCCTGGCACTGGGGACTGAAAAAGGCGACCCGGATATCATGGATCAGCCGCCGCGTCCGACCAACGAACCGATTATCAATAAGACCATGCGTACCGGTGTTGTGATCCAGACGATAGCGATTGCCGCGGTTACCCTTTTTGCTTACTGGCGCGGGCTAAATTTTGAAGGCAGACTGTTTGCCGATAACCTTGCGATGGCCGAAACGATGGCATTTGTTACCCTCTCGGCATCCGAATTGTTACGAGCATATACCGCGCGATCTGAACGCTACCCGCTCTTGAAAATTGGATTGTTCTCCAACAAATGGATGAACATCGCGGTGTTGTCTTCTCTGATATTGATGTTGGCGGTTGTTTATGTGCCCTTCCTTAATCCGGTATTCCAGACAACACCGCTTCACCTGGCGCAGTGGGAATTGATCGTTCCGCTGCTCCTGATTCCGTCAGTGGTTGCTGAATTAACGAAAATGATATTGAACCGCCGGGCAAAGCGTAAAGCAGTCCAACAATAATTTTGCAAAGGTAATGATGAGCGGAAGGAGTTTTATACTTCTTCCGCTCTTTTGTTCATCAGTGATTTGATGGGGGCGTAATAGCGCCTGTGCTGCGGGCACGGCCCGCAGCGTTCCAGCGCAGCCAGGTGTGCCCGGGTTCCGTAACCTTTGTTGTGCTCGAAGGCATAAGCCTCAGCCTGTTTAGAATATTCCACCATCCACCGGTCACGCGCCGTTTTAGCGAGGATGGAAGCTGCCGCGATGCTTAAACTGCGCTGATCGCCTTTGATAAGCGAGGTCTGAGAGATTTCAATTTCTGGAAGAAATAATGCGTCAATCAGCAAATGAGAGGGTTTCATCTTGAGATCATCCAGCGCGCGCAACATTGCCAGCCTTGTAGCAGGAAGAATGCCCAGTTCATCGATCTCCTGACAGGAGGCAAACCCGACTCCCCAGGCAAGAACAGACTGTTTGATCAGTGGTTCAAGCTTTGAACGCTGGTCAGGGCGAAGTTGTTTTGAATCGCGGGCTCCGGCAAGTATAACGGGAATGGATGGGTCCCGGGGTAAGATCACCGCTGCAGCCACAACCGGGCCAGCCCAGGCTCCGCGCCCGGCTTCATCAAGGCCTGCGATCAGGTCGATCTGGTTTTTCCATAAATCATTTTCAAGACTCAGATCAGGGGCAGGCGGGATCAAAGCAGGGTCAAACCGTCTGGTCATACTCACCGTTTCGTAGTTTTCGGCGGATTAAGAACAGATCGCGAGCCATTCTCAACGAATCTCGCAGCACATTGACTTTACTGCGGGGTTGAAAGTACCATGGAATGGGTATCTCCTCAACACGGTAACCGCGATGAAAAGCAATCGCCAGAATTTCCACGTCGAAAGTCCATCCCATGATGGTTTGCAGTGGAAAAAGGGCTTCAGCAGCTGAAGCGCTAAAACACTTGAATCCACACTGAGTATCCTGTAAACACGGGAGCACCATCCATCTGACCAGATTGTTGAACACGCGCCCTACCAGATGGCGGTAGGCTGGTTCGTTGTAGCGTTTAGAACCCGGTGCCTCGCGTGAAGCGATTACAATGTCTGCACCCTCCTTCAGCGGAGGGAGAAAGCGGGGAATCTCGGTAATGGGCATCGACAGGTCGACGTCACAGATGAAACGGTATGCTCCCCTGGCCGCCAGCATCCCTGCCTGAACCGCGCGGCCCTTTCCTGATAAATCCAGGTGAATCACGTGAAGATAAGGATGGTTCTCAATCGCAGACCGGGCAATTTCGAGCGTGTGATCTGTGCTCCCGTTTTCCACGATGATTACTTCACAGGGGTATGACTGAGAAGCAATGAACCCGTACACCTTTTCCAAAGTTTCGGGCAGGCGTTCTTCCTCGTTATGCGCAGGAAAGATTATCGACAGGAAAGGAGTCGGGGATGTCATGTGGGGTCTCTGGAACTGAAAATAGTTGATACGATTATAGACCACATTCGGAAAAATCGTAGAAAGGGAAATTAAAACGAAAGTCGGGGTGGGCGGACTTGAACCGCCGGCCCCCGCGTCCCAAACGCGGTGCGCTTCCAACTGCGCTACACCCCGAACTCATAGAGTATAATCCGAAGAGTCGACTCCCGTCAAGGAATCTGCTTCAGGATCTTGGATTTAAAAATAACGATGTCAAAACGACTTATTTTCACACTCAGCTTCGTTCTCATTTTCTTTGTTGCGGCCTGCCAGGGTATTGCTTCTGGGAACGCATCTGCCATCAATTCCACTACTCAGACGACCGTCGTGAAAACACCGACTCTTATGCCTTCACCTACGGCAACGGATGCACCTGTACCTACGGCTACCCCTACGCAACCCACGTGCACGATGACAACAGGGATTCTTGCGAATATCGATATCCCCTCGGAATTACTGAGCAAACCGGTGAATGCCAATATTTACCTGCCTCCGTGCTATGATGCGCAGTCAGATCGAACCTACCCGATCCTTTATATGCTGCATGGTCAGGCGGCAGACAATCAGCAGTGGATTGACCTTGGGCTCATTGACGATATTGACCTTTTAATTGATGCAAAAGTGATACAGCCGATGATTATCGTGATGCCTTATGAGGTCAGCTGGCGCACCGGTCCTGAAGAATCGAATTTCGGAGCGGCATTGGTTAATGAGGTGATTCCTTTCATGGAGGAAAACTACCGGGTTTGTGCGGAACGAGCATGCCGGGCAATTGGAGGGCTTTCGCGGGGTGGTAACTGGGCGGTATATCTCGGCTTTCAATACCCTGAAGTCTTCGCGGCAGTGGGAGCACATAGCGCTCCGCTATTCTATGGCGAACTGGGGCGCATCGATATTGCACTTACTCACAACACTTCGGTGGAGGAATTGCCTGCTCTGTATATCGACATGGGAAAAAAGGATGAGAACAGAGACAGCATCCATGAGTTTGTCAACACCCTGAAAGAATTTAACGTTCCATACGAGTTTTATGAAAATGATGGTAGACATGAAGCTGCGTATTGGAGCGCTCATGTCACCGATTATTTGCTCTGGTATTCTAAAAAACTGGCTAAAACCAATCCGGATGCTTGAAGGGGATCAGTGCAAAAATGACGGCCGGGATGTAGAGATTCTTACGGTCAATCGTATCATCCGTCAGAATCCCAACCGCTCCGTTGCCTTGTTTTGAATTATTTCGAGAAAAAAACACATCGTCCGCTTCGCCCAGTTCCATTCCCTGGCGCACCATTTCAGCCACTTTATCGGGTAAAAAGAATTCCCCGCTTCTGCCTCGCCCGGTCTGATCTTTTGAAAGGATCACAACCCAGGCAAAAGTACCCATTCCCTGCTGCCGTTCTGCGGTGCCTCCTTCAATTCCAACCCAGTAATCGCTCTGAGGATAAAGTTCTCTCAGCGCAAGAGCACGGCGCTCTGCTCCATCGAGGGTTTCTGCGTCGCTCATCGGCTGCGGAGCGATCCCCGGGTTCACTTTGCAGGCAATAACCTCGAAAGTTTGGTCTGGAAACATCCGTTGAAATCCCTCGGCGGCGGCCTGGACTTTAACCGGGTTGATTGAAGCGACGTGTATTGTTTTCATCATGATGATTGATCCTATCATTTCGAATGGTGTTTTATTTTAATATCAAAAAAGGGTGAGAGAGCCTCTCACCCTATCTAGAAAACGATGAACTAATACTTTACCACACGGGGCAGCTTCTTTGCCTGTTCCACCCAGTCTGCAACCTGGTCTTCGGTCGGCATTTTACGAACAAGTTTCTTTGCGGCGTTGATTTCGACCATCTTTGCGTGCAGGTTTTTGGGTACGCGCTTGGCCAATTCAACCACCGTGTCGACACCGGCTTCTTCGATCAGATCAGAGTATTCGCTGCCGATGCCTTTGATCCTGAAGAGGTCAGCAAGGTTTACCCATTCAAGGATTAAGGTCTCGCTTATTCCGGTTTTTTCTGCCAATTCTTTACGACCCTTGGGAGTGTCTGCCACCTCAAGCAGTTTTTCAGTTGTGGCAACACCGGCTTCTTTTAGTTTCTTTTTATAGGCAGCACCAATTCCTTCAATATCGATAATACTCGGCATCTCTAACCTCCTTTATTTGCTTATGATTTGATTTTTAGTATAGAACTTTTTCAATTCAGATGCAAATCAGTCAATCTCTCAAATCCATTCTGGCGTGCAGCAACCTCCGCCGTACTCTCAGGTATAATTGGGGCATGAAATTGACCCTGGCCGAAGTTGAACATATCGCATCTCTTGCCCGCCTGTCATTAACCGACGAAGAGAAAGAACAATACCGTAACCAGTTGTCGGCAATCCTCGAGTATGCTGCCAGTCTGCAAACAGTAGATACGAGCGACATTCCTCCAACATCTAGCGTGCTTCCGGAACATGCTGCGCTGCGCGAAGATGTCATTGGTAAAAGCCTCCCGGTGGATGAAATCCTCGCTAATGCCCCGTCAAAAGAAAAAAATCAATTTCGTGTCCCGCCGGTGCTCGAATGACTTCTCCATTGACTTCGCTTACTGTAACCGAGATGCTCGCGGCCTTACGGGCAGGTGATTTTTCGTGCCGTGAGTTAATGACGGCACATCTGGAACGCATTCAGGAACTTGAGCCCAAGCTGCACGCGTTTATTTCATTGTACCCAGAACGTGCGCTTGTCGCGGCTGACGCCGCAGACGCGCGTTACATCGCTGCACGGAAGAATGACAGCAGCGACCTGCCGGCTTTGCTTGGGTTGCCTCTCGCAGTCAAAGACCTGATCACGGTTGCCGGAATGCGTTGTACCTGCGGCTCGAAAATCCTTGAAAATTTTGTTTCACCTTTTACGGCCACAGCCGTGCAGCGCCTGATCGATGCGGGTGCGATCGTCGTCGGAAAGACCAATACTGATGAATTCGCCATGGGGTCTTCCACTGAAAGTTCTGCTTATGGCCCCACCTTTAATCCCTGGGATATTTCCCGCGTTCCGGGGGGATCTTCTGGCGGCAGTGCCGCTGCTGTGGCAGCCCGCATGGTTCCCGCAGCCATCGGCTCTGACACCGGTGGTTCGATCCGCCAGCCAGCTTCTTTCTGCGGTGTTACCGGCATTAAACCCACTTATGGGAGAATTTCGCGTTACGGGTTGGTGGCATATGGCTCATCCTTAGACTCAATGGGGGTTTTCAACCGCACGGCTGCAGACTCGGCATTGTTGTTCGGTATCATGGCCGGTCATGATCCTCTGGACGCCACCACGATGGATGTGCCTGTACCGGAAATCAGTCTTTCTGAGCCGCATGATCTTAAAGGATTGCGGGTTGGAGTGCCGAGAGAGTATTTCATCAAAGGTATTCAGCCGGATGTGGCAGAACGGGTGAAAGAAGCCGTGGAGACGCTTCGATCGCTGGGCGCTGCGGTTGTCGATATTTCTTTACCCCACACAGAATATGCGCTCCCTGTTTATTACCTTATCGCCCCTGCTGAAGCATCAGCCAATCTGGCTCGCTATGACAGCGTGCGCTTTGGATTGCGCGAACCAGAGGATCAGTTATGGGAAATGTTCCGGCAGACACGCGGCAAGGGGTTTGGCCCGGAAGTAAAGCGCCGTATTATGCTGGGAACTTACGCTCTTTCAGCCGGATACTATGATGCTTATTACGGGCAGGCGCAGAAAGTGCGTACTTTGATCAAACGTGATTTTGAAGAAGCCTTCAAGCATGTGGATGTGATTGCCTGCCCAGTGGCGCCTTCAACGGCTTTTAAACTGGGTGAACATATCGGCGACCCTCTCGCCATGTATCTGGAAGATGTGTTCACCCTGCCCACCAACCTTGCCGGGGTTCCAGGGCTGGCGTTTCCGGTCGGCTTCGATCGAAATCACCTTCCAGTTGGCATCCAACTAATGGGGTCACACTTTAAAGAGGATATCCTTTTCAAGACAGCTTTTGCCTATCAGCAAATTACCAGCTGGCACAAAGAAATCCCCGCTCTTCACTAAATACTGATCTGGCATTAATTTATAGCAGAAAAAACCCGCAACAATCAGCGGGTTTTTACGTATATGATTTTGAAAAGGAGAGAGAATGTCGAATCAACCCATTCCTGTAAAAACCGTTGATCCCGGGCCGGGATGCCTGGTGAGAGGTTTGTATTTCATCTTTATTGGCTTGTGGCTGGGGCTGATCTGGGTGCTGGCTGCCTGGTTCTTTAACCTTACCATTCTGGGGCTGCCCATCGGGTTGGCAATGATCAATCGCATTCCTCAGATCATGACGCTGCGCCCCGTGCGCGTGCAAACAACCGTAGAGGTGAAAGATGGCGCACCAGTGATCAGGCAAACCCCACTGAAACAGCACCCGTTCCTGCTGCGCGCGTTGTATTTTTTGGTCATTGGTTTCTGGTTCAGCCTGCTCTGGATGGTGCTGGCGTGGCTGTTGACTGGCGTCACTCTCGGGCTTGGGCTGCCGCTCGCCTTCTGGATGTTCGACCGTGTTCCTTCGGTGACCACTCTGGCAAGGATTTAGTTTGCCGCTCGCTTTGTAGACAGGAGTTTCCATTCGGGAACTCCTGTCTCTGTTCGAAATCATCAGGATTGGCATTGATTTTGTGAGTTTTATCCATCGACCAAAATGCCCGGTCAGGGTACAATGGAGGTGGTTTGACTGTATACTGTTTTTTGCGAGATCATAACTCAGCGAGGTGTCAATGAGTCAGGCCTTTAGGATTGTCATCCCGATGGCGGGGTTGGGCTCACGGATGCGGCCGCATACCTGGGTTCGCCCCAAACCCCTTCTGCCGTTGGCAGGAAAAACCGTTTTAGATCACGCACTCGATCAATTTTCCACTCTTCCCAACCTGGATCAAGCCGAATATGTCTTTATTATCAGTCCCAACCAGGGAGATCTGATCCAACGCCACATGCGTGAAAAGCACCCCGACAAACGGGTACATTTCGTCCTTCAAGAGGAGATGCGGGGGCAGTCTGACGCGCTCTGGCTGGCGCGGGAGTATTTGGATGGCCCAATGCTGATGGCGTTTTCTGATACGCTGCTTGAAACTGATCTATCCTTTCTTTCTAATGAAAACGCTGATGTGGTGGCCTGGGTAAAACCGGTGGAAGATCCGCGGAGATTTGGCGTGATCGAGATCAATCAGCAGGGCTGGGCAACGCGGTTGATCGAGAAACCAACCGACATGGCCAACAACCTGGTGCTGGTGGGTTTTTATTACTTTCATGATGGAAAATCGCTGGTCAAAGCCATTGAAACACAAATGCAACGCGGCAAGAGTTTAAAAGGCGAATATTTTCTGGCGGATGCGATCAATATTATGATCGAGACTGGCTCGAAAATTCGCAAGCAGCAGGTCGATATCTGGCTTGACGCTGGCATCCCAGAGGCACTCCTTGAGACCAATCGCTACCTGCTCGATCATCGCCGCAGCGGAAGCGAAACTCCCTCTGCCTGGGAGGGTGTGACTTTCATTCCTCCGGTGTTTGTGGCTCCGGATGTTCACCTTGAATCAGCGGTGATCGGCCCGCATGTGTCGATTGCCAGTGGTTGTTCATTATCTCACGTGGTCGTGCGTAATTCCATTCTGGATGAAGGTTCGCATATCCAGGATATGATCATTGAAGATTCGCTCGTAGGCCGCAATGTCACCTTGCATGGCACACCCGAGCGATTAAATATTGGTGATAATTCGCAGGTGAAACGTTGAAAGATCTCGTTCGCTGCCGTGCAGAACATTCCTATCCCGGACGCCCTCTTGAAGTATGGTACTCTGGACGCTGGCAGAAGGTCATCGAAATCCTGGAAGAATCTCTGGTGCCGAACGGGAAGAGGTTTCGCGTTATCTGCGAAGATGAAAATGAATTTTGCCTGGAGTATGACCCGGTTCTCGACAGGTGGCAGGTTACTGCTGCCGGTGAGTCCGGCATCTAAATTATCAAGGAGTGTCAATGAGTGATCGTTATCTTTCCCGCCGGGTAGCTGGATTAAAGCCGTCAGGTATCCGCAAATTCTTCGATATCGCTGCAACAATGAAGGATGTCATTTCTCTGGGTATTGGTGAGCCAGATTTCACAACCCCAGAACCCATTCTTCAAGCCGGCATCCGGTCTCTGCAGCGTGGAGAAACGCATTACACCTCGAATTTCGGCATCATCGAATTACGCCGTGCCCTGGCGAATCATCTGGAAAAGATGTACGGAGTGCGCTATGATCCCGAAACTGAAATCATTATCACGGTCGGTGGGTCAGAAGCGCTCAATCTTGCAGCCATTGCATTACTCAACCCTGGTGATGAGGTGATCATCCCCACCCCCTGTTTTGTTTCTTACCAGGCGGCCGTCATTCTGGCCGGTGGTGTTGCGGTGGAAGTGCCCAGCCGAATGGAAAACAATTTCGATTTTGATCCAGACGAACTGCGGGCAGCCATTACACCCCGAACCAAGGCCATTCTGATCGGGTTCCCCAATAATCCAACCGGAGCGGTTGCCAGCCGCGAGAACCTTCTTGAAGTGGCCAAAATGGCTGAAGAACATGATCTGGTGGTCATTTCAGACGAGATCTACGATCAACTTGTTTACGGTATCAAGCATGTTTGTTTCCCATCTCTGGAGGGCATGCGGCCCCGCAGTTTGCTGTTGGGAGGATTTTCAAAAGATTATGCCATGACTGGCTGGCGCATTGGCTATGCCGCTGGTCCCCAGGATGTGATCAAAGGACTGCTGCGGGTTCACCAATATATGGTCATGTCAGCCCCCACCATGTCACAATATGCCGCACTCGAGGCATTAACCAGTGGAGCCCCTCACGTCAGTCAAATGGTCGCAGAATATGACAGACGCAGAAAGCTGATCGTCAGTGGATTAAATCAGATCGGTCTACCGACCTTTGAACCAAAGGGCGCGTTCTATGCATTCCCCAAGGTGGGCGTAACCGGATTGGATGATGAGACCTTCTGCAACCGCCTGCTTCAAGAGCAGCATGTGGCGGTGGTGCCTGGTAATTCGTTTGGTAAAGGCGGTGAAGGTTTTGCCCGCTGTTCTTATGCCACCAGTTATGACCAGTTGGAAGAGGCACTCGACCGTATCGAAAAGTTTGTGCGAAAGATATAAAAAGAAAACATTAATCGTAAAATCCGGGATTCAGATTGTGAATCCCGGATTTTTGTCATTGGTTCAATCAGCTTTTGTTCTTTTCGTAGATGATTCTGACGCCAAGAAGCGTGAGTTCTGGTTCGACGGCATCAATGCAGTCCACTTCACAGGCGATTAAATTTGCCAGCCCGCCGGTGGCAACAACTTTCGCTTCACCGCCAAGTTCTGCTTTCATGCGCCTGACCAGTCCCTCGACCAATCCCGCGAAGCCGTAGATCAACCCTGATTGAAGTGCGTGGATGGTATTCTTGCCAATCACGTGTTCCGGTTTGTGCAGGTCAACTTCTGGAAGCATTGCGCCGGCATTGAAGAGAGATTCACCGGCAGTGTTAATGCCCGGGGCAATGGCGACGCCCTGGAACTGACCATCGGCTGATACGGCCGAGAAAGTTGTCGCGGTTCCGAAGCCGATCACAATGCATGGAGCTCCGTAGCGTGAAACAGCTCCCACAGCATTCGCGATCAGGTCTGGCCCAACCTCCTTTGGGTTGTTGGCGTTGATATGGATCACGGGTTTTTTTACCTCACCAACGATGACCGGTTTGAGTTTCAGATGACGTTTTACCAGGTCACGAAAGGCGAGGGTCAGATCGGGTACAACCGATGAAATGGCGCACCCGTCGATATCGTTCTTGTTGATATTTTCAGTCTCGAAAAGTGAAAGCAAAAGCACGGCATATTCATCGGAGAGTTTACTGGGATCGGTAAAGATGCGCCAGTGAGTGACCAGTTGCTCACCACGGTAAAGACCGAGCTTGATATTGGTGTTGCCAATATCCACGCAAAGAAGCATTTCTCACCTCACATGTATGATAAATGATTTTAGCATGAACTAACCACACAATAAAAGCAACGCTCTACACACGTAACCGTGACAGATGTAATCATCCTCCATCGTTTTAGCCTTCCATCCGTGATAAAATCTTTCCATTATGAAATACGAACCAGTCATCGGACTCGAAGTCCATGCAGAACTGGCAACAGCGACGAAAATGTTCTGTGCCTGCCGCGTGGTAGATACCACGGTTGCCGCTCCCAATACAAGCGTCTGCCCGGTGTGTGCGGGCATGCCCGGAACGCTGCCAGTGCTCAACCGCCGCGCCGTTGAATATGGAATCAAAGTGGGATTGGCGCTCGGCTGTGAAATCAGACACACAAGTATTTTTGCTCGCAAGAATTATTTCTACCCTGATCTGCCAAAAGGATATCAGATCTCCCAATACGAACATCCGCTGGCAGTGAATGGAAAAATGATCATTGATACTTCTGAAGGAGAGCGTGTCATTCGAATCAGACGTGCTCACCTCGAAGAGGATGCCGGAAAACTCACCCATGTAACGGAAAATGGTAAAGATTATTCGCTCGTCGATCTTAATCGAGCGGGTGTTCCATTGTTAGAAATTGTTTCTGAACCGGATATGCACTCTGTTGAGGATGTGCGTGCTTACGCCACCGGTCTGCGGGCAATATTACGCGGGCTGGGGGTCAATTCGGGTGATATGGAAAAGGGCGTTATTCGCTTTGAAGCCAATATTTCCATCAAGCCGGCAGGCTCTGAAGAATTTGGCACCCGGGTGGAGATCAAGAACCTGAATTCCTTCCGTGCCATGGAACGTGCAATTGCCTACGAACTTGAGCGTCAGGCTGCCCTTTTGGATAAGGGTGAGCAAGTTCAGCAGGAGACGCGCGGTTGGGATGAGAGCGCTCAGGCAACGTATCTGCAAAGGTCGAAAGAAGAAGCTCACGATTACCGATACTTTCCTGAACCGGATCTCCCACCGCTCATTGTGGAAAAAGACTGGGTGGAGGCTATCAGAGCGAGTCTGCCAGAATTACCGCGGCTAAAGGCGCAGCGTCTTCAACGCGATTACGGGCTTACACCAAATGAATCAGCAATGATCGCAAGTGAGCGAGAGATTGCGGAGTTTTTCGAAGCGTGCGCACGGGCTTTGAAATTTGCCCAACCACGCTCGGTTGGTGTGTGGATCACCGGCGAACTCTTCGCCTGGTTGAATCAAACGGGAACGACATTTTCTGCGATCAAAGTTACGCCAGAAATGTTTGCTGAGTTGCTGGATCTTCTGCATCAGGGTCGAATTAACCAAAATACTGCGAAAAGCGTGCTGATAAAAATGCTCCAAAACGGCGAACCCGCATCCGTGATTATTGAGCGTGATGGGTTGATCCAATTATCTGATAGCGCTTTTATTTCAGAGCTGGTAGCCGATGTCATTGCATCACACCCCAAAGAGAAGGAAAGTTACCTGGCGGGAAAGGAAACCCTTTCCAATTGGTTTTTTGGGCAGGCAATGCGAGCGGCAGGGGGCAAAGCAAACCCGTCCATACTAAAAGAAGAGCTGGAAAAACAATTACTCCGCCTGAAAGAAAATCAATAATTAATTATCTGAGAACCTCTTGACATTGATGTGCATTTGTTGTATTATATCGTTATACGATATAACGAATAACGATATAACGATATGCGTAGTAAAGGATGAACAATAGAGTGAATGTTGATGAAGTGATCAGAAAAGTAACTCCTCTTACGGAAGCCTCGTTCTATATCCTGGCTGCGTTATCTGAACCCTTGCATGGATATGGGATCATGCAAAAGGTGATGGAACTCACTCGAGGAAGAGTTCAACTGGGGCCAGGAACGTTATATGGAGCTTTAACGAATTTACAATCAATGGGTCTAATCGAATCGCTGGATAATACTGGGACGGAGCGCAAGAAACTTTACTGCACAACTTACCTTGGCCGTCAGGTGGTAGAGTATGAGATTGATCGATTGGAAGAGGTTGTAAAGCATGGGCGTATGCTTTTGAGAATGGAAGGGAAGAATGGATCAATATTACGAGAAACAGACGAAGTGGGTCCTTAAAGTAATTTGGCCCTGGCAGGATGAAAAAGAAGAAAAGTGGCTTGAACAGCAGGCGCTCGAAGGGTGGCACCTCATCTCTGTGGCTCCATTTTTCTATCAATTCCAAAAGGGCAATCCGAGACTGGTGACCTATCGTTTAGACTATAAAGTAATGAGCGACAAAGATTTCAAGGAATATCAGGAGCTGTTTCACGATTCTGGCTGGGAACTGGCAGCAACACTGTCGAATTGGCATTATTACCGCATCGAACCGGGGAATGATCAGGCCCCCGAAATTTATAACAGCAATCGTGCCAAGGCGCAAAAATACAGGCGTCTGCTTGCGGGATTATTCCCAATCCTTTTCATCTTCATCACGATCTTTATCCCGAGAATTACTGACCTCGTTGATGGAAAGGAAGGAGTCAGCGTCTTCTACCGGATCGCTTATCTGTTCGCAATAGCGATCATGTTATTCATGGCTTATGCAACCATTCGGATCGTTGTAAAAATTAGTCGGCTTGAATCTGAAAGTAAAGAATAAAGAAAGCGCGGTTAAAATTCTGTACCCATTCACAAATCATCTGTTTAATCAGATTTATTAAGCGATTTTCTGACAAAATTTCCGAATTTCCTGCGTTTTATCACCTTGACTCGAGTTTGTTTCGAGTATAATCTATAGGTGTAGGAGATAGTGGAGGAATTTGTGTGGATCGCATTATTTTCCACTGAGCATGGCGGCGGGCACAGGACCGATGTGCCCGCTTTTCTTTTGCCAGAACAATTCCCCCGATTATGAATCCTTTAATCCATCTCATGTAAGGAGTGAACTGAATGGCTACTGCGATCAATGCTTTTGAAATGGCCCAGCGGCAGTTTGACAACGTTGCAGAATTGCTCAAACTGGACCCGCAAGTTCGGGAGATCCTGCGCTGGCCGCTGCGGGAGTATTCCTTCCGCATCCCTGTACGTATGGATGACGGTACCCTGCGTATCTTTCAGGGTTTCCGCGTCCAGCACAACGATGCCCGTGGTCCAAACAAAGGCGGGATCCGTTTTCATCCGGCTGAGACCATTGACACCGTGCGTGCGCTAGCAACCTGGATGACCTGGAAATGCGCTGTGGCGGATATCCCCCTCGGCGGCGGCAAGGGTGGAGTTGTGGTTGACCCGGCTACCCTGTCAACTGGCGAAAAAGAGCGTCTTGTTCGCGGCTGGGTGCAGGCAATGTGGCGCAATATTGGTCCGCGCCAGGATATTCCGGCGCCAGATGTAGGTACAACCCCACAGATGATGTGCTGGATGATGGATGAGTACTCCAAATTGTCTGGAGAATATACCCCGGGTGTCATCACCGGTAAACCTCTCGGCGGTGGCGGTTCGCTCGGCCGCACTGAAGCAACGGGGTATGGCGTGATTTTCAACGTCCGCGAAGCCATGAAGCACCTCAAACTCGATCCAACTTCCTGCAAGGCTGCCATTCAGGGTTTTGGTAACGTGGCCCAGTATGCCGCTATCGGATTTATTGAAATCCTCAAGGGTAAGGTGATCTGTGTTTCTTATTACGACCGCGAGGATAAGGTGTCGTATACGGTCAGCAAAGAAGATGGCATTGATCCACGCTTCTTGATGACCATCACCGACCAGTATGGAACAATCGACAAAGCCAAAGCACGCGCAGCCGGTTATTCCATCGAAGATGGTGGCGCCTGGATCACCAAGGACGTGGATGTGCTCATTCCGGCAGCTTTGGAAGGCCAGATTAATGCCGATTCGGTGAAGCTGATCAAACCGTCAGTCAAGATTCTGGCTGAAGGCGCAAACGGCCCGACCACCCCAGAAGCAGATGAGGTTCTCAAAGCGAGAGGCGTCTTTGTCATCCCAGATTTCTTGTGCAACGCTGGCGGCGTGACCGTTTCTTACTTTGAAGGCGTTCAGAATGATATGAATTATTACTGGACGAGAGAAGAAGTCATCGAAAAACTCGATACCAAGATGACCATCGCTTTTGAGGGCGTTCTGGATATGAGCCTTAAGAGCAAGGTTTACATGCGCGACGCGGCGTACATGGTTGCCATCGACCGCGTGGTCAAAGCCATGCAGCTGCGCGGCTGGGTTTAATATCGTTTTTGGAAGAAAAAATAACAACCCCGGATTTTTCCGGGGTTGTTATTTACCATCTGGCGTTATGTTCTTCAGCCCAACCGATCAGGTCGACAATCTCCAGTTTCTTCCCGTCATCGGTGATCACATACCCGTTATAACGCCCGAACATCTGGTGCACTTCACTACGCAAAATGACCGCATCAGTTTTTGCCACACGTTCGAAGAAAGGAGTGAACACCAATTCCAGTCTTCCATCAGGAGAGACCATCTTCCACGGGGCTTTAAAATTTTTGTTGTCGTAGGTGAATTTTACTTCTCCCAGTTTATGGATTTTACCTTCAAGGATGAAACAATTCTCACTGGCGGCGCTGGTATCGCCAAACCCGTAACCAAGGTTCAATCCGATGGTGCGGCGATCGCCCAGGAACCCAGACGCGCTTGCCCACACCCAGAAGGAGTTGTATTCCCACACGCCGCGTCCCCAATCAAGATTCGCCAGGCAGGTATCAGGGGTGATTTCAAAACGCTTTCCCTGGTAATCGACCCAGCCAGAAGCAGGCATACAGTTGATTTTACGGTTGTAATAGAAACGTTTTTTGGGAATCGGGATGACAATATTCAATGATTCATGTTCTGGCGGACAGGCGAATGATAGTTCGGCGTTTAATGCGCTTCCTCCAAAACCGGGCCATCGCACGGAAAGGGTGCGGGCGTTTTCCTCGACATTAAAGCGCATATAGAGATCACCCTTTTGGTATTCGCTCACACCGGATGTGCTGTTGCGTGGTAGTTTCACGCCACTGGCAAGCGGAACTGAAATGGTCTGCTCTTGATAACCTCCGGTATTGAAGTCAATCACATACGCAAACATCATTCCCAGGTAACCGATATTACTGATCGTGAACGAGAAGAAATGCGTGGGAGTTGTGACCGCATAATAATCCCAGATCTTTACGCGCAGCTTTTGAAAAGCCTTTAGTTTGTAGAAATGGCAATTTTCAAGGTTGCAGTCTAACACCTGCTGTGTTGCCCAGCCAGCCTGGGTAAGATTGCCGTCAGCATCCAATAAATGGCCGTTTCCCGTTAACATCGTTTGCGCTTTCATGTTTTTCTCCCTGTCTGAATGATGATTGCCAACATTGAATATTTTATATAAAAACAAAAAAGGCTGCATCCGTGATGCAGCCTTTTAATCTACTGTAATTCTGGTTATATGGTTTCGAGTGTACCGGGGAGTGACCGTGTGGTTCGGTACCAGCGCTGTTCGCTTTCGTAGGCAAGGCGCATGATCTTGAGCATGATCTGACGTGAAACATCCTGTACGAGTTCGCGATCTTCAACATCTCCTGAAAACCGCATTGGTTTACCGATCGTAACATTATAGGGGCCGCGTGGATACCAGTAGCCCATTTCTCTTTTACCGTCGACTGTGGAGGGGATGGAAAGGATGCGATCTTTGCAAAGGTGAATGCCAACCGGAAAGACTGGAGCGCCGCTGGCCAGAGCCAGCCTGGCAACACCTGATCGCGGTCGGTTATACCCGCCGCTGATTGGGCTGATCAATCCTTCAGGGAAAATCATGACGGTGTGCCCGGCTTTCAGATGTTCCAGTGCCTGATCAATGGCTTCCTGGCCGCGGCCGGCTGCCACTTCAATGTGGCCTGACCGCCTGAGATACTCTCCAAGGATGGGAACCTTAAAGAGCACGTCTTTGATCATGATGAAAGATTGTTGATTGAGCGCACCTGCAATAAAGAAGGGATCAGTGGTGCTGGGGTGATTGGGGGCGATAATTTTTGCGCCAGCCGGAAAGGGCGATTTCTTGTGCACATCCATATCGAGCATCGCGCCGGTGTAGGTTTTTACGATCGGTTTGGAAATCCCAAACAATAATTTTTCGCTAAATTTACCCATAAGTTCTCTTTTCGAATCAGTTTATTTTCTCAACGATACGGCAAAGGATACACTACCTGTAAAAATATCGCATTGCACCTTAGGCATATTTCTGCCGGTGTATCAGGACATATTTTTCAATGATGTAAGAGAGAAAGGAAATATGACCAGAGC
Source organism: Anaerolineaceae bacterium (assembly GCA_034429135.1). Lineage (GTDB taxonomy): Bacteria > Chloroflexota > Anaerolineae > Anaerolineales > Anaerolineaceae > UBA6107. The sequence continues at coordinate 189,498 of DAOUGR010000016.1, forward strand.
AGACACTAAATTTAACACGGGTTATGATGAAAAGATACCCCGGCAACCTTACACGTTTGTCAGGTGCGGGAGGTATAGAAGGATTATTTTGATTGTGAAATCAGGGAGTCGATATACGGCTGCAAGATCTTAACCCAGCGCGCATACCCTTCAGCCATCAAATGCAGGTTGTCGTTGGTCAATTCCTTTTTCAACTCGCCGTGTTCTCCTGCGAAGGTGGAGTAGAGATCAATAAACGTGTAATCGAACTGACGCGCGAGTTCCTGCAGGCGAGAGTTCAGCCCTTTTATTCTTTTGGCATAGCGCTTATGGCGCGGGAGCAGAGATTGTACAAAAACCTGTGTTGATGGCGATTTCGTTTTACAACGCGTGAGGATTTCTGTATAGGTGTTTAGAATATCGTCGTCGTGACGGTATTGGAAAAAAGGCAGGTCGTTGGTGCCGATGAGGATGAAAATCGCTTTTGGCTGATTGACGAGGATGTCATCCATGCGGTTGAGCACCCCGGTGGTCGTATCGGCATTGATTCCCCTGTTCTTGAGGGGTATTCCGGGGAACAGTTCTTCCCAGCAGCCACCGTCGGTGATGCTGTCGCCCAGAAAAACGATGTCATTCTGATATACCGGATAGCGCTTGAAGAAATCTACGCGCTGTTGGTGATGATTGTGTTCAATGCGTTCAACCGCCAGGCGGCTAATGGTGAGAAAAACGAGAGTTACGATAAGGAGAACTGCCAGAACAGGGATTGTCATGACTTCATTATATCAACATCCTGTTGATAATGGCTGATTGGTTGCGTTACCAGGGCGCGTGACGGATTTATGGTTCCAGGCAATAAGGCAAAGAACTGCTCATTGAATCGGGGTCAAGGTTGGAGTCATTCTCATCATATATTTTGACGTATTGAATCTCTGGAAACTGGCTGAGGTTTTTCATGATCAGGTTGGCAACCGAATAGGCTGCTCCGTTGTTGGCGCAAACGCCACCCAGGTAAACCCGCGCGATGCCATTCTCGATCTCCAGCCGCCGGACGTGAGTAAAACCGCTTGATACCAGGCGCAATCCCTGTGTGTATTCCATCAGGGTGGGTCCTGCAAAATAAGCATCCAGTACCGCCCGCGGAAGATCAGAGCCAGCCGGAACGGTGCGGGTAACCGCCACTTCGTATGGTTCCACAGCGGCCACGAAGCGGTTTTCATCCATGAAATAGACTGTGATGATTTCTTCGCTGACAGCGGTCGGCAGGATGATTTCGACGGTTGGTGCAGCCACTGCGAAGGCTGCAGTTGGCTCTATCATTGGCAAAGATTCAGTCGGGGTTGGGGTTGGCTCAAAGAGGTTAACAGAGATGCTGCAGGCCATCAGCGTCAGTGCAAGTGTTATCACTGTTAAGATGCCGAAGGTATGTTTCATATGTCACTCCTTGACTACATCCATTATAATCATTCCTTGAACATTAGATGACCGGTATGGGTAACGGAGGAATATGGTAACCGAGAAGCAAATATATGACGCATTATCCAAGGTTTTTGATCCTGAACTGGGGCGAAACCTGGTGGAATTGGGAATGATCAGGGATCTGAAGATCACACCTGAGGGTAAGGTCAGTTTCACCTTAGCGCTTACGATTCCGGGCTGCCCGATGAAAACCCAGATGGAGCGGGATGCGCGTTCAGTCCTGATGGCATTACCAGGCGTTACCGATGTGGCGATCACATTTGGTGCCATGTCGGATGCAGAACGGAAAGCCATATTTGCAAGTGCGAAACCCGAGCTGCCAAAACTTAATAAATTTAACCAGGTAGAAAAGGTTGTGGCCGTGATGAGCGGCAAGGGCGGGGTTGGAAAATCCACCGTAACATCCATTTTGGCCTGTGAGCTGGCCCGCCAGAATAAAAAGGTGGGTATTCTGGATGCAGATATAACCGGACCGAGCATACCAAAACTCTTTGGCCTGCCTTCTGGCGGCCTGCGAGGCAGCGAGCAGGGCATCCTGCCGGCGGTGACCCGCCTGGGCATCAAGGCAGTATCCACCAATCTGCTGGTGCCGACCGAAGACGCCGCCGTCATCTGGCGTGGACCGATGATCACGGGAACGATCCAGCAATTCTGGCGCGACGTTTTGTGGGGCAAACTCGATGTGCTGCTGGTTGATCTTCCGCCCGGCACTTCGGATGCGGCGCTGACCGTGATGCAAACCCTGCCCGTGAATGGTGTGGTGATGGTCTCTACCCCGCAGCAGCTGGCAGGGCTGGTGGTGCGCAAAGCTGCATCGATGTTAAAACAGGTCAATGTTCCTGTGCTGGGTGTGGTTGAAAACATGAGTTATTATCCATGTGCTGAAAGCGGCGCGCAGCACGAGATCTTTGGCCCAAGCCACGTGGAAGAACTGGCGGCGGCCATTGGCACCGACCGCTGGGTAAGGCTGCCCATCAACCCACGGGTCACCGAACTGGGAGATGCCGGTAAAATCGAAGATTACCAGGGCGAAGAGGTCATAGGTTTACTTGATCTCCTGGACGGCCGGAAATAGACTATCCCCGAACATAAAAAAACTGAATGTCATAGCGTTGCTGCTAACACAGCAGTAACGCTATGATGCCAATGATCAAAACGCAGGCGATGCCAATGGGGAGGGTGATGCGCAGCACATCGCCTTCGCGCCCTTTGGTGCTGTTGGTGCTACCGCCTACTGCCAGCTTGGCAGGGGCGATCATGCTTCCAAGCGCGCCGCCGGTGGTCTGGGCTGCGAGCAAGACAATCGGGCTGATCTTGAGCAGGTCTGCTACCCCCTTCTGCATTTGGCCAAATAGAATATTGGAATTGGTGTTGCTGCCCGTCGCGAAGGCTCCCAGCGTGCCGACCAGTGGGGCGATCAGGGGATAGACGCTGCCCACATAATCACTTAATCCTCGGGCAATGGTGACCGTCATGCCGGTGTGTTCCATCAGAGAAGAAAGACCGATCATGAAGATCGTACCGAGGCTGGCAGGCAGCCCTGCTGCGAAAGCGGATTTGAGGGCTTTGCGCACCCCCGCAGATTTGAAGCCGTTCACGCGCGGCAGGGTAATGGCGGCAAAGACCGCCGATAAAAGGATCCATACCCCTGGATGGGTAAATGGCCTAAAGATGAATCCGGGCCCGGCAGCAGTAATGAAGCCGGTTGAAGTGGCGACTTCGGGAAAAGTGGAGAAGAGCCTGACACCTGCAAGCCACTGGTTCAACGGGCGGATCAAGGAAACGATGATGATGCAGATGAAGAGGAAGCCATAAGACAACAAGCCGCCTCTCAGCTGAGGGGTCAGGGTTACTTTGCGGCTCAAGGCGGGCTGCCGTTTGGTGAGCAGGAATCCGCCGAAAATGCCGGCGAGGGTGGCAGCAAACGAACTGAGCGGGATGAGCCCGCACCACCCGACAAGGAATTGAACCGCAGCCACAACGAGCGATAAAACGACAATCCTGCGCCAGTAGCGCAATTGACCAAGCAGAAAGGCAACCGCCAGCCCGGTGAGCAGGGCAGAAATTCCCAAAAGCAAAGCGGCCATCGGGAAAACTTCCGCGGCATCCATGCCGATGAGGTCCATCATCGTGCGGAAAGCCAGCGCCATACCGCCCATGCTGACCGCCCAGCTGTGGCCGATGGCCGCGGAGGCAACGGCACGCACGGGAGTGACACCCATCAGGATCAACATGGGAGCGACGATGGCAATGGGCAGGCCGAAGCCGGCCAGGTTTTCAATCAACGCAGAAAGCATCCAGGCCTGGATGACCAGCAGCCAGCCCTGTTCGGGGATCATTTCCTGCAAGGCGAGCGCGATGGCGTGGATACCGCCTGCCTGGTCGACCAGGTAATACAACACCAGAGCCGGCCACAGCACAGCGAGAACGTTCAAAGACAGGTAGAGACCCTTCAACTGTGAAACCTTCAACACATCCCAGTTGAGGCCAAAGGCCAGCGCAGCGATCACTACTCCACAGACCCACCCGGCCAGACCCGCCTCGTGGCTGCCACGGCGCAGCACGAGCATGATCAGCAGCACCAGCAGGATGGGAAGGAACGCGTACAGGTAGATCATAAGAGATCAGTCATCAGATAGGTTAAGGGTCAGGAGAGGATTTCAAGGTTTGCCAATGAAGCCAGCAGGCGTTTGAACCCCACCGATTCAAAATGCACATCAACGGTTTCTTCGCCATCAGAATCGATCTTGCTTTCGAGGATTAGCCCTTCGCCGAAGCTGGCACTGCGCACGCGCATGCCGGGTTTGTATTTTGATTCTGGCAGGGCGGCGGTTGTTTTGTAAACCGTGCGCGGGGTGGAACTTACCCCGGTGGTGGCCCAGCGCATGTCGTCGAGGCGGGAATCACGGCGTGAGGCGCTGCGTTTGCCCTGAACCAGCATGAGGTCGTCGCTGATATCCTGCAAAAAGCGCGATGGTTCACTGTAATCCCAGCTGCCAAAGCTGGAGCGGCGTTCTGCGCGCAGCAGATAAAGTTGATTTTTGGCGCGGGTCATGCCCACGTAGAAAAGACGGCGTTCCTCGGCCATCTCCTCGGGGTCGTCACGCGAACGACTGTGGGGCAGCAGGCCCTCATCCAGCCCGATGATGAACACCTGATTAAACTCCAGCCCCTTGGCGGCGTGCAGGGTCAGCAGCGTCACCGCGCCCTGCGAGCGGTCTTGCGGTTCTTCGATGCCGTTGGCGGGGATGGTATCTTGATCTGACACAAGTGCCAGATTCTGCAGGAACTCGGTGAGACCCTTTTCCTGGAAGTCGTATGCCAACCGCCTCAATTCTTGCACGTTTTCCCAGCGGTCATTGCCTTCTTCAGACATGTCATTGATGTAAGGCTCATAACCGACATCGGCGATGATGCGGTCAAATAAGGAAATGAGTGAGATTTGATCGCGCAGGTTCTGCCATTGATTGAGCAAACTTCCAAAATCGGCCAGCAGCGCAGCGGAACGACCTATTTCTGCCCAGTACGCAGAATCTGGCCCCTTGCGGCCGAGGTCGAGTAGCACCTCACCGGCACTGATTCCTGCGCGGAAGGCGGCAGCCTGTAAACCTGAAATCGTTTTTTCCCCGATGCCGCGCGGGGGAACGGCAATCACGCGCAGCAGGCTCACCTCATCGGCGGGGTTTTCCACCAGGCGCAGGAAAGCGATCATATCTTTTACTTCGCGCCTTCCGTAAAAACGCTGGGCGCCGATCAGACGGTAGGGGATGCGGGCGTGGATGAAGGCTTCTTCGATGATGCGCGACTGGGCGTTGGTGCGGTACATTACGGCAAAATCACTGGCCACTGCGCGTCTGGAGGCCAAGTACTGCTGGATGGTGTCGACGACGAAGGAAGCCTCAGCAACTTCATCCACCGCGGTGAACTGGATCAATTTGCTGCCAGCTCCTTTTTCAGTAAAGAGATGCTTGGGGGTGCGGTTGCGGTTGCGGTCAATTACCTGACGGGCGGCATCGAGCACGTTCTGGGTTGAGCGATAGTTCTGTTCAAGCAGGATCTTTTCGCACTGGGGGAAATCTTTCTCGAAGCGCTGCACATTGCGGTAATCGGCGCCGCGCCAGCGGTAAATGGATTGGTCTTCATCGCCGACCACGAAAATGTTGCGGTGGTATGATGAAAGCTGCTTGAGCAGTTCATACTGTGCCAGATTGGTATCCTGGAATTCGTCTACCAGCACGTGCTGGAAGCGGCGGGCGTATTTTTCGGCCACTCCGGGATGTTCCTGCAGCAGACGCGCGGCCAGCAGCAAGAGGTCATCAAAATCAACCGCGTTATTGGTCTGCAAGAGTTCTTGATAACGGGTGTAGACACGTGCAACCACCTCGTCGCGGTAAGTGCGAATCGGCATGTCGGCGGGCAGCAGCAGGTCGTTCTTGGCGGCAGAAATGGCAGCGTGCACGCCAGACGGCCTGTGGGTCTTTTCATCAATCTTGAGGTCGCGGATGGCACGTTTGACCAGAGTTTCTTGATCGTCAGCGTCGAAGATAACAAAATTGGATTTGTAAGGCAGGTAGTTAGCTTCGCGGCGCAGCAGGCGGGCACACATGGCATGGAAGGTTCCCAGCCAGATGCCTTCAAGGCTGCGCTGAACCATATTGACCACCCGGTTTTCCATCTCGCGCGCGGCCTTGTTGGTGAAGGTGACCGCGATGATGTCATACGCCGGGATGTTCTTGCGCTCGATGAGGTAAGCCAGGCGGCGGGTGAGCACGCGCGTTTTACCCGACCCGGGACCGGCCAGCACCAGAATCTGGCCATCACCAGCGGTGACGGCCTGAAATTGCCGGGGATTGAGCGAATCGAGCAGAGGATCGGTCATCGGTCAATCAACCCCGCCGGGCGCGTTAAGGCGCATGTCGTAGATGCCGTCGATGACGGGGAATTCTGCCCCACATTTTGTGCAGTGCAGCAGGGGGGGAGTGTCTTCAAGCGGGGTGGAGCAGGCCGGGCAGGCGAAGTAAGCGTTTTCGGCGGCGGTGGTTCCTTTTTCGTCGGCCTGAGATTTGAGGAAAACACTGGGCGTGAGCTGCCACCAGTTGCCGGTGAGCGAGAAGAGCGAATCCAGAGCCACCAGAAGGGAGGTCGGCAGAGCGCGTTTGAGCAGCCCGATGCGCAGGTGACTGACGGTGAGCGTGCGCTGGATGGTGAATCCGGCGGCGGTCATCCACGAACGGATGGCAGCAGGGTGAAAATCGAAGTTGAGAGGAATATACTCCACCTGCTGGCGGGTGAAAGGAGACCAATCCTGTTTACCGAGCCAGTAACGCAGGATGGATTTAAGATTGCGCTTGTTGGCGTATTCAAGGATGAAGGTGGCGGAGGGCTGCAGCACGCGCCGTACCTGAGCCAGCGCCAGCGGCGCATCTGCCATGTGATGCAGGGTGCGGATCATGGTGGCGCCATCGAAGACGCCTTCGACAAAGGGCAGACGGTAGATATCGGCAGCCACGTAGCGGTAGCGGTCGGATGCTCCGAGGCGGGCTTTGGCCTGTTCAAGCTGGGTGCGGGAGTAATCGAGCAGGGTGATCTTCTGGTAGCCGCGATAGCGCGGGGTGTTGCGCCCGGCACCAGCGCCCAGTTCCAGCAGGTGGCAGCCTGAGTTGGGAAGCATGCGCCTGAGAGCAACGGCTTCGCAGCCATCCTCGTAGGCGCGACCGCCCTTCTCCCAGAAGGAAGTCTGGTAATCGGAGCCTTCGTAATTGCAGACAGGGGGTGTTTGCATGGGTTCTCTCTCTCGAAAAAGTGCGCCCGAACAGGTTTGCCGGCGGCGCCCAGAGGATCCTCCTTACCGCTGCTTCCTCTCGGACCTGACGGGGTTCGCAGGACTCTGCCGCGCCGGTCCCATCCGGGCGCGGGGTTAAGGATACCGCAGGACGCGCGGAGTGTCAACGCGATTTGTGGGATTCGAGAGGCGTGAAACGCGAAGGGCACGGTATCAAACGTGATAAAAAAAATTGAAACGAATCAAAAACGAATCGATTTCATAGAGCGAGAGAGAAGATTGACATCAACCAAGATAAGAAAATATGTTCTATTATTTTATTATACAACGGCTGTCAAGGGTTTGACAGTAGAGAACGAATGTATGGTTTTTGTGACACACAATGAATCAGTAGTAGTATCTGGCCTGGAGGAAGTCGATGCGGTTCTCACGGACAAGGTAGACGATACGGTGTTCCTGGGTAAGCCGGCGAGACCACATGCCAGGAGTGATATATTTGAGAGGTTCAGGTTTACCAATCCCCTCAAAGGGGTCGCGCAGGATGGCTTCTACCAAATCAAGGGCTCTCAAGGCTAGTTTACGATCTGTTTCCACCCAATATCGCAAATCTTCAATGAACTCGGTTTGGAAAACCGCAAGAAATTCTTTTTTACTCAAGTCCGACCTCGCGGCGTAGTTCGTCTGCGGAGAGTGGTTTCTCTTCGTTCTTCAATGCGCGTCCGAGGGCAGAAAGCAGCCGTTCAGCATTGGCCGGTGAGCGGAGCTGGTATGCGGTTTCGGTCAGGCTTTCCAGTTCGGCGGCGGATATCAGTGCAACATCTTCTTCACCGCGGCGGTGAATCACAACCACCTCACGGTTGTGGGTAACCTGATCGAGAAAACCAGCGAGGCCGTCACGAGCCTGGGTATACGTGGTGTGAATAGTCACCTTCTCCTCCAATTCTGTACAGGATTACTGTACAGAATTAATCCAGAATTATCTAGACAGAAAAAGAATAAAGCGAAAACCACGAAAGAAGCGAAAGAGGGATGTGTGGAAAAATGGCACAGACACCGCGCCCCCATTGCCAGGGGCCTGCTCAAATTCCATTGCGAAAAGATCGTCAAGTGGAAATTCCATCAGAGGAATCAACGTTAACCACAACCACCCATTTCAATATTCAGTTACAATTATTTCAACAACATAGTGAACGGGGTGAAATGAATACAACACTACACGATTATCTACGGCAGATTGCTGAAACCACCGCGCGCGGAGACGCGCGCGAAGAAAGTTATTACCCGATTCTGAAATCCTTAATTGAAGGGTTTGAGCGCACTGGTAAAACGGCCGTCACCATGCTGCCGAAAAAGACGGATGCGGGGAACCCCGACTTCAGGGTGTGGGATGGACGACAACACATCACAGGGTATATCGAAGCCAAAATTCCCGGCGCCAACCTGGATCAAATCGAAAACAGCGAGCAGTTGACGCGTTACCGCGAAACCTTCCCCAACCTGATTCTGACCGATTTCTACGAATTCAGGCTGTACCGCGACGGACGCATGGTGATGAAAACCTTCATTGCCCGCCCCTTCATCGCCGGAAAGTTGAAGCACCTGCCGCCGCTGGAAAACGAAGATGCTTTTGCGGATTTGCTGGCAAGATTCTTCAGTTTTTCGCTGCCGCGCACGTTCACCGCAGAAAGCCTGGCCAGAGAACTCGCCAAGCGCACACGCTTCCTTAGAGATGAAGTGGTGGCACAGGAACTGCTGGAAGCAACAAACGGCAGGGCAGAAATCAGAGGATTCTACCGCGCATTTGAAAAATACCTGCTGCCCGGACTGGATGAAACTCAATTCGCCGACCTCTTTTCGCAAACGCTGACGTATGGAATGTTCGCGGCGCGTTCGCGCAGCGCAGAGGATTTTACGCGCGAGAGCGCTTACCGGCGAATTCCGCAGACCACCGGTGTGCTGCGCGATCTGTTCCGCTTCATCTCGCTGGGTGACCTGCCGCCGCAAATGGAAGTGATCGTAGACGACATCGCCGACGTGCTGTCAGCGGCTGACCTCGAAAAGATCCTGCATCAGTTCAGCTGCGAGGGTAAGGGCAAAGACCCGATCGTACACTTCTATGAAACCTTTTTGAGCGCCTACGACCCGGGTCTGCGCAACCAGCGCGGGGTTTACTACACCCCCGAACCGGTGGTGGGGTATATCGTACGTTCCATTCACGAACTTTTGAAAACGCGCTTCAACCTGCCCGACGGGCTGGCTGACCCGCGGGTGACGCTGCTTGACCCGGCGGCGGGCACGCTGACCTTCCCGGCGGAGGCCATCCGGCTGGCAGCGGTGGAGTACACCAGTAAATACGGCGAAGGCGGCAAGCGCGGATTCATCCGCGAGCAGATCCTGCGCAATTACTACGCCTTCGAATTGATGATGGCGCCCTACGCCATCGGCCACCTGAAGATGAGCTACCTGCTGGAGGAACTGGGCTGCCCGCTGGAGGAACACGACCGGTTTCAACTCTATCTGACCAACAGCCTGAGCATGGAGGATATTTACCTGGCCGACCTGCCCGGGCTGAGCGCACTGAGCGACGAGAGCCACGCCGCGCTGAAGGTGAAGCAGAAACCGATTTTAGTCATCCTGGGAAACCCGCCCTATTCGGGGATCTCTGCCAACCAGAACGAGTGGACCGAGCAGCTCTTGAAGAGCGACCTCGACGGCGCGCAGAGTTACTACACCGTTGACGGGCAGCCGCTGAATGAGAAAAAAGTCTGGCTGCAGGATGACTATGTTAAGTTCCTGCGCTTCGCGCAGTGGAAGGTGCAGAAAGCCGGCGAGGGGGTGGTGGGCATGATCACCAACCACGGTTACCTTGACAACCCCACCTTCAGGGGCATGCGCCAGAGCCTGATGCAGACCTTCAACGAGATTCACGTGCTCAACCTGCACGGCAGCAGCTTAAAAAAGGAAAAGACCCCGCAAGGCGGAAAGGACGAAAACGTGTTCGACATCCGCCCCGGGGTGGCGGTGGTGCTGCTGGTGAAGCAGAAGGGCAAGAGCGGCTGCGTGGTGAGCGGGGGCGATCTCTTCGGAACGCGCGAGGAAAAATATCGGTGGCTGGAGACGCATGAACTAAAGGACATTGAAAGCAATGAAATCACCCCTGTATCACCCTGGTACTTCTTTACCAAAAATCACATAGGTGAAATAAGCAAGTATCAGGAATGGCCGCAGATCAATACCATTTTCCCCAAAAATGTAACTGGTATTGTAACTGCGAGAGATGATTTTGTGATTGACTTTAGCAAAGAAGAATTGAAAACGAGAATCATGCAATTCAGAAATCCTTCTCTTAGTGATGAGATAATTGCAAAGAGTTTTAAGTTAAAAGATACTAGAGGATGGAAATTAGGAACCGCACGAAAGAAATTGGCTACAGATGACGAATGGGATCGGTATTTTGAGAAAATTCTATATCGACCGTTTGATGTAAGAGAGATTTATTATTCGCAGGATATGATTGATTGGGGAAGACCAGAATTCATGCGCCACATGCTGCAAGGGGAAAATATTGGGTTATGTCTCGCAAAGCGAGTAGAAGGAAATCGTGACTGGCAGCATGCCTTTATTAGCGATAAACTGATAACCCATCACTCGGTTTCGATGAAAGAAGTGAATACTCTATTTCCCCTCTATCTCTACCCCTCCACCGCGCAGGGCGAACTGTTCGGCGGCGCCTTCAGCGGGCGCGAAGCCAACCTGATGCCCGGGCTGCTCGATCAACTCTCGGCGGCGTACGGCAGGCAGGTCACACCCGAAGAGGTGCTATCCTACATCTACGGGGTGTTTTACAGCAACCTCTACCGCGAAAAGTACGCCGAAGCGCTGCGTATCGACTTCCCGCGCGTGCCGTTCACCGGGAGCGCTGAAGTGTTCGCGCAGATGTCGGCGCTGGGCGAGCGCCTGGTGGGTCTGCACCTGTTGAAGAGCGCCGAACTCGATCCGCCGGTGGCGCGCTACCAGGGCAGCGGCAACGACCAGATTGAAAAAGCCGCGTATGACGCAGACCGAGGGCGGGTGGTGATCAATGCAGATAAATATTTCGAAGGCATCACCCCCGAAGTATGGAATTATCAGATTGGCGGCTATCAGGTGTTGATGAAGTACCTGAAAGACCGCAAGGGAAGGCGAATGGATGACCCCGTGCGCTATATCCAGATCGCCACCGCGCTGGCAAGAACCATCACCATCCAGCATCAAATTGACCAGATTTACCCTGAAGTGGAAAAGGATTGTTTGCCCCTGCGCTAGCCGCTGTTTTAAGTAAGGAGTGAGGAGATCCATGAATCGATTGAGAAAGGTGATCAACAAGCGGATGATCATTCTCGTATTGATCATTGTTCTGCTGCTGGCAACCACGGCCTGCAGCCTTTCGGATATCGGCGGGGCGCTGGGGAAGCTGGGGGATGTTCTGGATGAAATGTTCAAGAACATCAGAGACAGTGTTCATTTTGGTTTTTCATTCCAATAAGGGTTTTGCGCACGAGCGTGGTTTGTTGTCATCTATCCATCCCGGGAGGGATTTAAATGACGGGCGGGGCGGGGGGGATTCACCGGCAGTTTTCGGATCTATCACACCCCCATTTTTCACGAAAATTCATGCGCGCGGTGAGACCGTAAAATTTGTATAATCATTTTATCCATTGCATCTGCCGGCGCGTTTACCCTTGAGAGTGGATGATCATGAAGATCAAGGTTGTCATCCCCGTTTGTTTTCTGCTCATTCTGGCGGCATGCCATTTTCCGCTTCAAACGACCCCACCGGGCCAGATCACACCTGCGGTCACAGCAACCATGACCGCAACCGCAGACGATTCCACGCTTGCATATTTTCCATCGAAGGCAAAATTTCAGGTGTTCATCCTCAACCCGGTGAGAACCTGCCTGGCGGGCAACGATTTCGCCAGCGGTAATGTGTGTTACGGCGAGGCCTGCGGCGATTGCGCGTGTGGCTGGGATGATTTTGATCCGCCGGCTCCCATGACGGGCATTCCCCCCGACAGGATTAATGACCCGCAATATGCGGGGTATGCCTATCGAACCTGTGTGGAGATCACCCTCACACCCGAAGAGGTTGAGAAAATTATAGAAGACATGAAATTGATCTCAGAGAAGGTGTTTGAGTGGAGCGATGGGATGTTGAAACTGGAAATGACCTTCACTGAAATGCCCGTCGATTTCACAGGGTTCGTGGCTCCGGATTTTGTGGTTGGTCCATTTGAAGTGGATGATGAGTTGTTGAATCCAATGGTGGGAGTGGATACCGATTTCATTTATGTTGTGACGGGGGTCTATGACCGCGAAAAGAAGGTGAACCTCGCGTATGCCTGCGGCGGATCTTATGGTGAAATGAGCATTCACGGTGCCGGTTTTGCCAGTATCCAATACAGCGAGGCGTGCAACAGCATCGTGATTGGTGGAAGATCCATTTACGAGCCGTTGATTCACGAGTGGTATCACAACCTCGACTGGTCGCTCTACCACACCAACCAGGTGGAAGATATTTACGAGGGTGCCGCTCCTGATTGGCAAAACTGGAAGCCCGCCACCTGGCCGGCCTGCGGCACCGGCGGTGATCCTCGCACCTGGTTCCCTTCGATTGATTATTGTGAATGGGATCCGGACTGGATCGACTGCAATAACACGGCTTCAGCAGGGAGCTGCTTACACGCGGGAGAGGTCGGAGGCCAGATTTCGTGGTACGAGCACGTGATCCGAGAGCACTACCCGAAGACCATTCTATACACTGGCAACTACTGCCGCGATGGCAGGCAGGATGTCAGCGAAACGGGTGTAGATTCTGGCTGGCCCTGCCCGTAGCGAAATTTACCCGGAACTCAACGCCTTCATCACCTGTAGGGTGAGTGCACGCGGGGGCGTTTTCTTCTGGCCGAACTCCATTTCTTTCCAGACCATCCACACGGATTCAGGCGTATAGCGTTGGTCAGCGTCGGCCTTGGCGAGGATGGCCTCGCGCATCTCATTCAGGCGGAGGCCGCTTTTAGATAATTCCCAATTTTGACCACAGCTACCTCACTTTGCAATTATTTTAGAGGGGATGGCTGTGCTGCGCGATTCCACGAACACTGAAAGGGGTGAGATGACAGCGGATCGGCAGAAACAATTTGGGCAAAATAAGGTAAGCTGCGAAATCCATCGGGGATTTTATTAAATCATAAAGGGACAGCGTGTGTCCTTTTTTTGCTTAACCTGCGATATGCTTATAGAGCACGATCACTCTTCAGGAAGGTACCGCAGGTGGAAAACATCGCACATAAACAAACCATTTGCCCTGTTCAAGACGAAGATGAAGCCCTGATTCGCCGCGCCAAAAGGGACCCACGCGAGTTCGACGCGCTTTACAGGCGCTATCTGCAGCCGGTCTATCGCTACCTTTACAGCCGACTTGGCTCTGTAGAAGACGCGGAAGACGCCACGGCGCAGACCTTCCTCAGCGCTTTCGAGGGGTTCGACCGCTACCGCCACGATGGGCACTTCGCCGCCTGGCTTTTCTCTATCGCCCGCCGTAAGGCCGCTGACATCTTTCGAAAATCCAGCATGCATGACCCCCTTGATGATACCCTCCGCGCGGATGGTGGTGACATGTTAGGCGGGTTGATGGACCAGGAACGGTCAATCCGCTTGAAAGCTCTCGTGGCTTCACTGCCTGTGGAAGAGATCGAGCTCCTGCAACTGCGCTTTGCAGCTGACCTGAGCTTCGCTGAGATCGCCAGCGTTCTGGAACGCAAGGAAGACGCGGTAAAAAAGAGCCTGTACCGTCTGTTGGACAGGCTGCAGGAGAAGATGGAGGTTTCCAATGAACAATGAGCCCCAAACGCACGGGTTAGAAGATGAAATTCGCAGCCTGTTTGCTGCCCAAGAACCTTCGCCGGCGTTCTCTGCGCAGTTAGGCGCGAGGTTGAGTAAATTGGCAGATACAAAAGTTCATCAGAGCCACAGGGTTTTCATCCTACGCCCTGTCTGGGGGATACCAGCCGCGCTGCTGCTCTTGATGTTGGTCGTCTTCTTCATCATTGGTCCTAAAAGGGTCTATGCTGAGGTGCGCCGCATGCTGGGGTATATCCCGGATGTTGGGCTGGTGGATTCCAGCTCACCCATCCGCGTACTGGCTGAGCCAGTGGAACAGACGCGGAACGGCATCAACATCACCGTTCGCTCAGCTGTACTCACTGCTGACCGGACCCACATCGAATATTTGGTGTTCGGAGTTCCGCGCGACGCCTACCCCGCCAGCGAGGATATTTCCGGCTGCATCCAACAGGAGTACCTCCTGCTTCCTGACGGAACCCGCCTGGAACGCACGAATGACTACCCGGCAGTTCCTGCAGATGTGAACGAGGCCGTGCTGGTCATTCCGTGCATTCCCAACACGCTGCCGGGCACAGTACCAGATGCCTGGTCCTTCCCGCTTAAGTTTGTGCCCGCCCCGCCTGATATGACCGTGATGCCAGTGGAGGAGGTGGTAACAGTTCCAACTTTCACACCAGAGCCGACAGCCGCTGCTGAAGCAACGCCCACCGCAGAAGCCTCCAAACTGGCGCCTGTTGTGGAGCGCGTCATCGAGACAGAGGATGGATATGTGCTCATTGTCGCCTTCAACCTTTACGGCGATCCTTCCGTATGGGTTCAGCAGACCGGACCAGTGGTTCTGACGGACGCAGCGGGTAAAAAGGTGGCTTACAGCATCCCGCTGGATATCCAGAACTCTTTGGTTCCCGACCCCAACGGCGCGGACTTAATGGCATATAAATTCGACGCGGCGGGAGTGCAGTTCCCGCTTACCATCACCTACCCGGGAGTAACCATTACAGTACCTGATCCAGATGCTACGGTTTCCTTTACCTTTGATGCCGGATCCAACCCCCAGCCGGGGCAGGAGTGGCGCCTCAACCAGCAGCTTGAACTGGCGGGACACATGCTCACGCTGGTTTCAGTGGACGCTGATTCTCGACGCGGCTATTCCTTCCACTTTAAGGCGGATCCCCACGTGAATGGGGTCCAGGTGAGTATCGAAGGATACACTCCCAATGGCGGAGGAGGAGGTGGAGGCGCGGGGATGACCAACGGTGAGTTCAGCGTCAGTCTGTCTTATCCCTCCATACCCGCTGGAAGCCTGAATGTCACCCTTTCCAACCTGAGCGAGGTGAGCGAAACCCTCTTGTGGTCCACCATGTGGAGCCCCACCACACCGAGAAATGACCTGCCTTCCAGCTCACAACTCTCGGAAGGAATGTGCGCGAATAGCAGCACGGTCACTGGCCTACCATCCTTGCCGGCTTCCTTCACCGGCGAAGCCCTGATCAGCCGGTTCAATGATGATGGAGCGAATATGCTCTCGCTGGTGAACCTTGACGGTAGCATCATCGCGGACCTTTCAACGCAGGGGCATTGGGCGGCGACCTCCGCGGACGGCACGAAAGCCGGGTATTTCACGGAGACCGGGTTCACAGTCTATGACATTGCCAGCGGTGTGAAGACCATATTTACGATCAGCGGATACAACCCATACCTCTCCACCCGCGGCACCCTGTTAGCGTATATCGATCCAACTGCATCGGGCGTTTACCTGGCTGACCTTTCCAATGGAACCAGCCGGCAGATCTCTGGTAAGGCGTACTCGGCCGTTATTGGCTGGGCTCCGGATGATTCAGAGGTCTATGTGGCTGAAATGGCTGCTGGCGGAGCCGCATGGCAAATTCAATCCATTGAAGTTCAATCAGGGCAGGCAACGCCGCTCTTCCTGATCGAGAATGGCTCCTACAAGGCGCTGAACGCAGCCCTTTCACCGGATGGGCAGTGGATCGCCTACCGGTCGCGCGAGAACAGCAGTGTGTACCTGGTGAGCATTGATGGCAGCCAAAACCGCCTCCTGCTGGATAGCCTTGGGCTCGGAATCAGCGGAATTACCTGGTCTGCCGATGGATGGCTTGCGGTGAGCACGATCCTGAATTACTCGAATGAAGAACTGGTGATTCTAGTGAACCCGGCGACGTGTGAAATCTATCAGGTGACGGGGTTGAGGGCGACGATCAAGGGAATTAACCTGAAGTAAGGCCTCTGACCTTTTCAATAAGAGAAAATTCCCAGAATCCAAAGTAGGTTCCGAGAGTTTTCTCTGGGATTCTGGTTTTATGACTTCTGGTGTATGAACGATTGTGAATGAGAGCAGACTCGAGGGATGAAGAAACCGATTCCCCTCAAAAAATAGCAATGGGGCAACCTCTGGGGATCATAAGTAGATCCAAGAGTAAAGACAGACCAAGTGTAAAGGTAATTCATTTTTGGTCTCTACCCTACTTTCGCTTGACAACCATTTTCCAGGGGTATAAAATAATCTCAATCAAATAGTCCTCTTCGGGGCAGGGTGCGAGGTGCGAGTCTCAATTCCCGATCGGTGGTGATAACCCACGAGCGCAGAATACGCGCATGATCCGGTGTAATTCCGGGGTCGACGGTACAGTCCGGATAAAAGAAGAGCCAGTACATGAAACGTAGATGATACGCATGTACCCGCGAGCCCCGAAAGATTAAATTTCGAGGCTTTTTCTTTGGCAAACTACAATCACCAGGAACAAACTGACCTTCGCCTGCAATCCACCGATAAACCCGCGCTGGAGTACCTGGCGCGCCGCAACGGGTGGCTGGTGGCGGTATCGCTTGTGCTTTTCGTGGTTTTATGGGACCGAATCGTAAACTGGGGTCATCTGCCCGCTTTTCTGCTGCCTGCCCCGCAGGCGGTGTGGAAAAAACTGGTAACGATGATCTCGAACGGCATGCTGATGGATCACGCGTGGGTCACCCTCTATGAAGTGCTGCTCGGGCTGGCCCTGGGCAGTTTGCTGGCTTCGCTGATCGGGTATGCGCTGGCAAAATCACCTCTGCTGGAAAAGATGTTTTCTCCGTACCTGGTCGCCAGCCAGGCGATCCCGACGGTGGCCATCGCGCCGCTGCTGGTGATCTGGTTCGGGCCGGGAGTCTTTTCCAAGATCCTGGTGTGCGCCATGACCGTCTTTTTCCCCATTCTGGTGAACACGATGATTGGCTTCAGGGCGGTGCCCGAGAACCTGGGCGACCTGATGCGTTCGATGCGCGCCACGCGGCTGCAAAAACTGCGTTACCTTGAAATCCCCTCCGCGCTGCCGGTGCTCTTTGGGGGCTTACGCATCGGGGCGACGCTTTCGGTGATCGGAGCAGTGGTTGGCGAATTTGTGGGTTCAGACCAGGGGCTGGGGTTTCTGATCAACGTCGGCCGTGGGCAATACGACACCCCCCTGGTGTTTGTTTCGATTTTCACGCTGATCCTCATGGCACTCTGTTTGTATGGAATCGCCATGATCGTTGAACGCCGCATCACCCGCTGGAAAACAATCCACAGGGATTAACATCATATCTTTGGAGTTGAAATATGAAAACGCGAATCTTGCTGGTAATTCTAATTCTCACTCTTGCCATCAGCGCATGCACCAAAGCCCAAACACCGGCTGTCACAGCCAACCCCGCTACTCCAACAGATGTTGAAAGCGTGATTTCAGAAGTTCCTGAGTCTGCGGCTGCGGAACTTGTTCCTGTTACGCTGCCGGTGGGTTATATCCCGAATATTCAATTTGCCCCGCTATATGTGGGAATCGAAAAGGGTTTTTACCGCGACGCGGGTATTGACCTGAGCATCGATTACAGCATGGAAAACGATAACGCGGTGCTGGTGGCAAACAACAACCTGCAATTTGCTGTGGTCTCTGGCGAGCAGGTGCTGCTGGCAAGGGCTCAGCAAATGCCCATCGTTTATGTTATGGCCTGGTATCAGCAATACCCCGTGGGTATTGTGGCTAAGACTTCATCGGGCATCAAGAGCGTGGCGGAACTGAAAGGAAAGAAGATCGGTCTTCCGGGCACCTATGGCGCCTCTTACATCGGTTTGATCGCCCTGCTGGATTCGGTTGGGTTATCGGAAAAGGACGTGGTGCTGGATTCGATCGGCTATAACCAGGTGGAAGTGCTCATGGCAGATAAAGACGAGGCGGTTGTCATCTATTCTGCCAATGAACCGGTGC
Source organism: Anaerolineaceae bacterium (assembly GCA_034429135.1). Lineage (GTDB taxonomy): Bacteria > Chloroflexota > Anaerolineae > Anaerolineales > Anaerolineaceae > UBA6107. Next base: position 207,864 of record DAOUGR010000016.1, read on the forward strand.
AGTTACGAAAACTGGGTCAGGATATCGTGCTGTTTAAAGTATCGGATGCGGTAGACCTGGTGGCGAATGGAATTATCACCAACGAAAAAACACTGGCTGAAAACCCTGAACTGGTGCAGGCGGTTGTGCAAGCTACGCTGCGGGCTATTCAATATGTGACCGAACATCCGGAAGAATCCTATGAGATCTGTAAAAAGTATGTTGACAACCTGGCCGATGCCGACCAGGAAGTGCAGATGCAGGTGCTGCTGAACTCCATCGAACACTGGCAGGCAGCACGCCTCGGTTATTCAGAACCGGAAGCGTGGGAGAATATGCAGCGCATTCTGTTAAAGATGGGACTGTTAACTGAAGAACAGGATCTTTCTAAAGCTTATAATAACCAGTTCATCCCATAGGACGACCAATGAGCGAGCCGTTTCTGAAAGTTGAGGATCTATGCATGACCTTTCGCGACCGGAAAGGGGGATTGGACGTTCTGCGGGGTATCAACTTTGAGATGAATGAGCAGGAATTTCTGTGCGTACTGGGTCCATCGGGCAGCGGCAAGAGCACGCTACTGCGTCTGATCGCCGGATTACTCAAACCTTCGGCTGGAAGGGTCTGCTACAGCGGCAGCGATACTCCTCCGCAGGTGGGACTGGTCTTTCAGCAGGCGAACCTGATGCCCTGGCGTACTGTGCGGCAGAATATTGCCCTGCCGCTTGAGATCATGGGAATTGAAAAAGCGGAGATCGATCGGCGGGTAGCTGAAATGATCACCATGATCGGATTGGAAGGATTCAGTGAGAGCTGGCCCTCGCAGCTTTCTGGCGGAATGGCGCAGCGCGTGGCAATCGCGCGCGCCTTCATCCAGAAGCCGGACCTGCTCCTTTTAGATGAACCATTTGGATCGCTTGATGCGCTGACCCGTGAAAGGATGGGGGGAGAATTATTGAATCTATGGCAGGCGCAGCGCACCGCGGTGATCATGGTCACTCATTCCATCTCAGAAGCGCTGTTGCTGTCAGACCGCGTGCTCGTTTTTTCGCGGCGCCCGGGGAGTATTGCCCGTGACGTGAGCGTGGACTTGATGCGCCCGCGAAAAGAAGAACTCAGGTATACGCCAGAGTTCCAGAATCTGGAGAGAAATTTGCGCAGCACACTGCAATAAGGCAGATTAGATGCGGGGGATGGCTAGCAGCAGGTTATCGAGCAGCAATCGCAGGTTGGCGTTTGATTCGAGATTGTCAAGGGTGGTGATGATCTCATTCACCATATCCAGAGCCTGGCTGGAGCTTAAAGAAGCGTTGAGGGCGTTTATTTCAGTCTGATAATCGAGATTGGTCAGTTGATCGTGCATGTTGTGTGTGTTCAAAAGCAGGTCACGGGCAAGTGAAAGCCAGACCTGCAGGGTCAGGCGCAACGCATCACGAGAGCGGGTAAGCGCATCCACGGCGGCGAAGCGGTCACGGCGGTTGAGCGGCAGCAGACGGAAGAACTCATCGGCCCACATTTTTCGTTTATCCACGATTTCAGGATCATTAGCCATTTGCAGCGCCAGGCCGGTACGCCCATTGGAGATGTGCGCGTAAAGACGCGCATCTTCCGCCGGAAGATGCCACCGGGTTTGCAGTTCCTTTTCTAATAATTCTACGGGGATGGGACGCAGGCGGAGAATTTCGCAGCGAGAGGAAATGGTGGGCAGCAGGGCGTCAGCCGAATCAGCCGTAAGCAACAGGATCACCTTCGCGGGAGCCTCTTCCAGTGTTTTAAGCAGCGCATTCTGCGCACTGGCGTTGGCGGTTTGAAAATTGAGCAGCAACGCGATTCGGTAGCGAGCCTCGTAAGGTGTTAATGCCAGGCTGTGCTGCAGGTTTCGGATTTGACTGACCTTGATGATGCCGCCCTCTTCTTCGGGGGTCACCATACTCAAGTCAGGATGCTGCATCCTGGCCGTTTGGGTGCAGACACGGCAGGCACCGCAATACTCGCCAGGAGATGGCGGCCGGGTGCAGTTGATGGCCCGGGCAAAAGCCAACGCCAGGCTGCGGCGGCCGATGCCGGGAGCACCGGTGAAGAGATATGCGTGACGAACATCATCATTGGCAATGTGTTTCTGCAGCAGCTTTTCAGCCCAGGAGTGACCCAGCAGATCCCAACTCATACGGCGATTTTAGTCCAAACAGAGAAGGTTTGCAACTTAGCCGAACATTCTATCGGCTGAAGGGAATTCGGGTTCGGGAAAAGGTACCCATGCCAGCACGGTTGTGCCGTTTTGGGCATCTGAAGTAATATCTACCTCGCCGCCGGCATTGACAGCGCGCGTTTCCATATTCGAAAGGCCGTGGCCGATGGTTAGCTTCACCTTTTCCATATCAAAACCACGTCCGTCATCGTGCACTTCGAGCAACACCCGTTCAGCGGTGGTCCATACCGTTACATCTACGTGATGTGCCTTGGCGTGTTTGGCGATGTTGGCCAGCGCTTCCTGGCAGATGTGGAAGAGGGCAAGCGCCTGGGGTTCGGGAAGGTGTTCGACGCCGTCTTTCGGGCCTGAAAGATTAACATCCAGGAGGGTATTGGCATGGAATTCCTGAACAAGGCGGTTAATCCCCTGCATCAGGTTTTCATCTTTCAACTGACGCGGGCGCAGGTCGAGAATGTAAGCGCGGATATCACGGATGGTGCTGTTGAGATCAGAAATTGCCTGATTAATGCGGCTGGCGCACTGATCGGGGTCTTCTTTAAGTAATAGCCGCGCGTGTTCAAGGGTGAGACCCACGGCAAAGATGGATTGAATGATGCCGTCGTGAAGATCCATGCCGATACGGTCGCGTTCTTCAAGGATGGCGAGGCGGCGGCCCGAAATATTCAAGCGGATGTTTTCCACAGCGGTAGCCATCCAGGCGGCAATGGCCTGCGCAAACTGCACGTCAGGCTCTTCGAGCGGTTGTGGGTGGCAGGTGGCCACGCAGAGCACTCCCACCACTCCACGGCGGCCAACCATGGGGATGACGGCAAGCTGGTGCAGCCCTTTGAGCCGGGTTTCAGGATTCAAGTCGGCGTATTCGTTTTCGGTGAGGTTGAGCACGATCGAGGAACCGCTTGCCGCTGCCCTGCCGACAGTGCTTTCGCCCACTGCGAACTGTGCACGCTTCCACAGGTTATCGACCGCTTCTCCCTGGTGGATGAAGCGGGTGAGATGTTTGCTGTCTTCATACTTGATGAAGATTTCTCCGACCTCGAGCCGCAGATAATCCATCAATTGCGTCAATCCCTGATCCAGCACCTCTTCGATCTCGGTGCTGGTTGCCAGGGTAGAAGACATCTGGTTAAGCAGAGAAAGGTTTTCGTTTTGACGGGTGAGGGTACGATCGCGCATCACGTAATCACGAAGCAGGCGGGCATTGACGATTGCCACACCCGCGTAGGCTGCCAGGAGTTCAATAATGCGTTGATCTTCAATAGAGAATTCAGGCGCCCGGTTCTTATTGGTGAGATAAAGCTGCCCGATTTGACGTTTTCCCTGGAAGATGGGAACCCCGAGAAACGAATTCATCTGCGGGTGGAGGGGAGGAAATCCGCAGTGACGCGGATCCTTTTGAATATTCGAGATGCGAATGGAAGAACTGGAATGCATCATTTCGCCGATGAGCCCCAACCCGAGCGGTAAGTGAGGAATTTGATCGCGCTCAACCTTGGGCATGCCTGCCGGAACGAATTTTTCGAGTTTTCCTTCGTCATCGAGAAGGCCGATGGCCGCATAACTGGCGCCGGCAAGTTCAAGAGCGATGGTTACGGTCTTTTCGAGAACGCTGTCAATGGAAATTTCCCCCACAAGTTCAGCCGCCTCACGGTGAAGCTTAAGAAGTCTTTTTTCCATTGGCTCAGGTATTTGCGAATAAATCAGCATCGATGTATCCTCAATAAATCAATTGTAATCCAAAGTGAAGGAATGCGTCAATTTTTATCCAATCTGTAGCATTCCCGCATCCCAGTTGCTGCGATTTCTGGATATAATCACGATGAGGTGAATATTATGGATAGTTTTGCGTCTCGAAAAGCTGAGGAAGAACGGGTAAAAAGTGAAGGAAGACTTCCACCCGGACAGGCTCTCACCCAGAAATTTCCGGTTTTACATTACGGCCCTGTGCCAGAATTTGATCCGGCGACGTGGGATTTTAGGGTGTGGGGTGAGGTTGAAAGCCCGTTGAGACTAACCTGGGAGGAGTTCCAGAAGCTGCCGCGCACGACGCTTAAGATGGACATTCACTGTGTAACCCGCTGGAGCAAGTTTGATACCGTGTGGGAAGGCGTATCGGTGCGGACCCTGCTTGACCTGGGGTTGGTGAAGCTTAAAGCAAGTGCGAAATACGTGGTGCAACACGCTGAATACGGGTTTACGGCCAATTTGCCGCTTGAAGTGGTTCTGGCAGAAAACTTTCTCATGGCTACCACCTTCGAAGGGCAGCCGATCACCCCTGATCATGGTTATCCGCTGCGAGGGGTGGTGGGCGCAATCCCAGAAAAGAAAGACCTCTTTACTCCGTACTTCTGGAAAGGAGCCAAATGGCTGCGTGGACTGGAGTTTTTGAGTGAAGATCACCCCGGATTCTGGGAGCAGGCGGGGTATCACAACCACGCAGATATTTGGAAAGAAGAACGGTTCGGAGGTTAATCAGATCCCCTCAAAAAGAAACCGGGATGCGTTTCACAAGGCATCCCGGTTTATGATTTTAAGTTTCGGTGGATTATCTTGACTTGATCATGTAACGGGCATAAATTCCCACACCGATCCCGGCCAAAAGGATAATGCCGCCGATGACTGCGAGGAATACCGAACCGCCCTCGTCAACCTTATTCATATTGATCATATGCCCGCTGACCTGGGCGCTGAAATTGATATGCGAGATGTCGCCGGCTTTTAAATTCACTGTGACGTTCTGTGCCGAGGTGGCGTTGTACCCATCTGGTATGGCGATACTGATGGAGTATTTTCCCTCGGGGATATCTTCGAAACAAACCGAACTGCCATCGCTCAGGGTGGTACCGGTGTTGGAATACTTGCCTTCCATATGGGTGATGCTGATTTCGCCGCCACCAATCCCGGTGTTGGCGATCTCGTCGGCTTCTGCCATGGCATTGCCGTTTACATCGTCGTAGAGATAAATGCAAATCGACCCATACCCTTGAACGGGTTGTGGTGTGGGCAGGAGAGAAGTGGGTGTCGGGGAGGGTCCGGCTGTGATCTCAGGAGTAGGAACGGTTCCAAGGAGCAGCTTCTGGCCTAACTGAAGAAAGCGGCATTTGTCGAAATCGAGCCCGTTGAGCGTGCGCAGCTTTTCGACATCAATATTGTTCATGAGAGCGATGCTGTCACAGGTGTCGCCCTGTTTGACAACATAGTAGATCGCGCCGCTGGAATCGGCGGTAGGTGTAAAGTACAACACCTGGGCGTTAACGGGTGTTGAGAATATACCCGATGCGATGAACAGCACGAAAACAACCAGTGCTAAAAGTATGACAGAAAAAATCGATTTTCGTTGAGGAGTCATCTTATTCAGGATTATAACATCAAACTTTTCGTGGTTTTTTAGGCAAGAGCAACGGCATTGGCTCCTTCGGGCATAAAAATCCCTTTTCGTGTACAATTAATTCAAAATATACTGCCATTCAATATACGTGCCTTTGAGGAGGAACCCATGTTTCAAAAATTGATACTCGTTGGCAGGCTTGGAAGAGATCCTGAGATGCGCTACACCCCTACCGGTCAGGCCGTTACCAGTTTTTCAGTGGCTACAGATCGCCAGTACACAGACCAATCCGGGAAGCTTGTAAAAGAGACTGTATGGTTTAAAGTCACTGCCTGGGGAAAGCTAGCCGAAACCTGCAATAATTATCTGCAAAAAGGCAAACTGGTGCTGGTTGAAGGCCGTCTCACTGTGGATCCAAAATCGGGCGGACCGCGGACGTGGGTTGGGCAGGATGGAACACCACGGGCAACCTACGAAGTAACCGCGCAGACCGTGAAATTCCTATCAGCCAAGACGGAAGGCGGTCTGGAAGGTGGAATGGAAGAGGAAGGGGAGACTCCTCCATCAGAAGAAATTCCATTCTAAGGGAATCTGATGAACGAGGAACCTAAGAATCCGGCTCATGGGATGCCGCCCATGGAACTGCCGGAAGATTTAGAACCGGTTTACAGCAACCTGGCTCGTATCAGCCATACGCCCTCGGAACTCACGGTTGATTTTTGCCGTTTGCTGCCCGGTCAAAAGCGCATCCCTGTTCTGGCACGCATTCTGCTTTCACCGGTGGGAGCCAAGCTGCTGCTGCGCGCCCTGGCTGAAAACATTGCGCGCTATGAAGCGTCATTTGGAGAGATCATTCTGCCCGGCAATTCAGGGCTGGCAGACGATCTCTTTAGACAGGTACACCCGCCTGAACCCCCGAAAACGGATTAGTGATCATGCAAGAATTTCATGAAATTGTTGAAAATACCCGCAAGATATTTGATGAACGCACTCAGGTGCGCGACCAGGCGCTGGTGCAGGCACGGCAGTTGACGCGCTTATCGGCACATGCCATCCGCGCCATTCACCGCGGAGAGAGCCTGGAAGCGACCGATCTGCTGCTGGATGCCCATGCCCTGGTGTTGAACATGCAGCGCGATCTGGCTGCGTATCCGGATCTCTATTTTGCGGGCTATACACAAGACGCGATCAAAGAGTTTGCAGAGGCCGAATTGACCTGTGCGCTGATCGAAAACCGGCGCCTGCCACGGCCTGAAGAACTGGGCATCGAGTATGCCACTTACGTGCGCGGTCTGGCGGAATCGATCGGTGAATTGAGGCGCCGCTGTCTGGATATCCTGCGGCAGGGTTATTCAGAAGAAGCCGAGCGCCTGCTTACCACCATGGACGAGATCTACAACTTTCTGGTCACCCTCGATTACCCCGATGCCATCACCGACGGGCTGCGGCGGCAGACCGACCTGGTGCGCGGGATCGTCGAACGCACGCGCGCTGATCTGACGCTCAGCCTGCGTGAGCAGCATTTGCAGGATGCGCTGCAGAAATTTTCTGAAAAGTTCCCGGGGATGAAAGAGTAATTGACAATGATTAGAATTCGGGCTGGAGAAAAAAAGTTATGAGTCTAGAATTGCTGCCTGCATCAATACTTGAAAAATATGAGGTTCATGAGTGGAAACATGCTTGTGCGATACTTAATAATGATTTTGCGACTGAATGGAAAGATATAATTGACTTACTTACAAAATTTAAGTTTTGTAAAAGTTGGATTAATGTAGGTGGTGGAAGGAAATCATTAGTCTCGGAGACAATTGATCACTTTCTATATGACCGTGGATGGTGTGAAAAGGAATTTGAGACATCCATGAAGGTTGATGATTTGATCATGCAATCACCAACTCACAAAGTTGATTGTTATAAAAATCATGTGGCATTAGAGATCGAGTGGAATAACAAAGACCCTTTTTTTGACAGAGACTTAAACAATTTTCGTTTATTGTTTGATTTACGCGCAATTAGCGTGGGAGTAATTATCACAAGATGCGACGAATTACAGGAAATTTTTGATAAACTTGGACGAGGATCTTCCTATGGACAATCCACAACCCATATGTCGAAATTATTAAGAAAAATTGAGGGTGGCGGTGGAGGTGGCTGTCCACTCTTGGTATTCGGAATAAAGAAAGATTTATATGAAGAAAATTGCTGAAATTGCCAAAAATAATTCTTTAACCCCTGCACAAGATTTTCTCGATCATATCCAAAAAATTGGTTATGGAACAATTCTTGCTGATCCACCGTGGCAATTTCAAAATCGTACTGGAAAAGTAGCACCTGAACATAAACGCCTTAATCGATATGCGACATTATCACTTCAGGAGATTAAAGACATTCCCGTAGGTGTTGTAGCTTCGAATCAGAGCCATTTATATCTTTGGGTTCCAAATGCTTTGTTAAGAGAAGGATTGGAAGTAATGGAAGCGTGGGGGTTTCAATACAAAACTAATATTGTCTGGCACAAGGTTCGAAAAGATGGAGAACCAGATGGTAGGGGTGTAGGTTTCTATTTTAGAAATACAACCGAACTGGTACTTTTTGGTACGCGGGGTAAACTACGTACTTTGGAGAGGGGACGAACACAAGTAAATATTCTGAAAACTCAGAAACGGGAGCATTCAAGAAAACCTGATGAACTATATGAAATAATTGAAGAATGCAGCCCGGGCCCTTATCTGGAATTATTCGCTAGGGGGCAAAGACCAGGGTGGGATCAATGGGGAAACGAGGCTGAAACTTACCAAATATCTTGGGTAACTTATGCAAATAATAGCCAGAGGTATTCTATTCACGACAATAATAAAGAATTTAAAAAAGATCAGAATGATTAGCGAAAAAAACTAAAATTATGATTATCGTTTCTATCTTCCAATTGTCTAGGTTTTAGTAGGTAATAAAATATACTTTTATTCAAATAATCCAACTATGGCCGAAAGATTGGAACAACAAATTCATAAAGAAATCTACCGGCAGCAGGCGGAGCAATACGAACGCCTGGTTTCACGCGAGGATCATCAGCGAAACATACTCAAAGCCATCCTGGCCATTACCCCTCTGATGGGCAGAGATGTGGTGGAGCTGGGCGCGGGAACCGGACGCCTGACCTGCATGGTTGCACCGCTGGTAAACGCCATCCGCGCTTTTGATGCCTCGGAGCACATGCTGGCAGTGGCGCAGCGTAAACTGAAAACCGCTGGCCTGACGAACTGGCAGCTTGAGGTTAGTGACAACCGCAAGATTCCTGTGGCTGACAGCTGCGCCGACATCGCCCTATCTGGATGGAGTATCTGTTATCTGGTGGATTGGGGGGGTGAAGACTGGCAGGCGGAAGTGAGTAAAGCCCTGGCCGAGATGGAGCGCGCCATCAAACCGGGTGGTGTGATCATCCTGCTCGAGACGCTGGGCACGGGGTTTAAAACTCCCACTCCACCTGATCACCTCAAAGACTACTACGCCTTCCTTGCCGGGCAGGGATATTCATCCACCTGGATACGCACCGATTACCAGTTCGATTCTGTTGAAGAGGGAAATGAATTGGCCGGTTTCTTTTTTGGTGAGGAGATGAAAGGAAAGATCGAGCAAGAGGAAAAGGTTACATTGCCCGAATGTACCGGATTATGGTGGAAACGTAAGCGGTAAAACCCGTTAGCCTCATTCCAGGTGATTGGCAAACCATGCGTTCGAAACCGGCATTCCCAGGGAATCAAGGGAATGGAGAAAAAATGACCGATTCTCAATCTCCAAAAAGACAATTCATCATTGGTGTGCTTCTGCGGCTCATTTCTGGGATTGGCGCTATCGCCGCGCTGCTCTTCCTACCGGCAGGGACGTTTCAATACTGGCAGGCATGGGTGCTGCTGGGAACCCTGGTCGGGCTGATGCATGCAGAAGGTGAAATTCCGACTCCTGCCAGGCATCTGGTAACCCATCACGCGATTACAACTCCACCGACTGTATCTACGTATATAAAATATACATAGACAGATGAAGGAGTAAAGATAATGGAAACTGAAACTCAATGCAAGCATGTGCATCATCACGATGGCGGCAGCCTGGTGGGCGGGTTCTGGTTTGCCGGTTGGCTGTTTACGATTGCTTTTGCCCAGCTGGTCTGGTGGAAGGCTTTGCTTGGGCTGGTGATCTGGCCATATTACCTGGGTTTGATCCTTCGATAATCCAACCTGACATTATGCTGAAATGCGCGATCACTTGGCCTGGTCGCGCATTGATGTTTAAAAGCTCGTCATACAGCAACATCTTCACTCTTGAAAATGCTTATTATCGTTATAATAAAAGGTAATGCACGAATTATTAGAGTTCATTCAACGCATTGCGATTGTCACAAAACCAGGATCTCCGGATACTCTGAAAGAGGGAGAGGTGATTCAGGCGTGGCTGGATAATCGCGGCGTAGCCAGCCGGGTTTCAACCACAGATGATCCACTTTTGCTTGAAGAGATTGCCGCAAGAAAATTTGACCTGCTGATCGCGGTGGGCGGAGATGGAACCATGCTGCGCGCCGGTCATCTGGCGGCTCCTCACGGGCTGCCGATCCTTGGGATTAATCTGGGCAAGTTTGGGTTTCTGATGCAGTTGACGCGGGCTGATTGGCAGCAAAGTATGCCGCGTTTAATCAACGGCGATTTTAAAATTGAAAACCGTATGATGCTCAAAGCTGAACACTGGCATGAGGGAAACCTGCTTAACACAGATCAGGTCATCAACGAGGTGGTCGTTGCCCGCGGTCAGGTGGTGCGCCCCATTCGCATCCATGCTGAAGTAGATGGGTACCCGCTGGCGGGTTATGTGGCAGATGGTTTGATCGCTTCAACTCCAACAGGGTCAACAGCCTACGCGCTGGCGGTAGGCGGACCAATCCTACCGCCGGAAATGCGCAATATCCTGATCACACCAGTCGCACCGCATCTCTCATTTGACAGGGCAGTGATTCTTCCGGAAGGTGCGAGCGTGAAGATCAGCACCACCAGCGATCATGAAGCGGTGGTCAGCGTTGACGGCCACCCGCCAGCCCTGCTGCACAATGGCGATTACGTGATTGTGACAGCCAGCGACTTCACCATCAAGTTTGTCGTTTTTCAGGACCCTGGATATTTCTACCGCAACCTGCGTAATTATATGGAACAAAATCCATCCATTGGTGATATTTAATGACCGAAGATTCATCACAATCACAACCGATGTATTGTTATGCCCACCCTCAACGCGAAACGCTGCTACGCTGTAATCGGTGCGAACGGCCGATGTGTCAATCTTGTGCCGTTTTGACGCCCACTGGCTATCGCTGTAAGGAGTGTGTGCGCGGGCAGCAAAAGATCTTTGATACCACACGCTGGTGGGATTATCCGCTTGGTGTCATCACCGCTGGTGGGCTTTCTTATGTGGGCAGCCTGATCGCTGGCATCTTTGGGTTTTTCACGATCCTGGTGGCGCCAGTAGCAGGGATGATTATCGCTGAGGCGGTGCGCTTTGTTGTGCACAAGCGCCGCTCGCAGGCGCTAACGCTGGCAGCCGCCGCGGCGACCTTGATCGGCGCGATCATATCGCCGTTGTATCAGCTGGTTCTATCATTGGTATTCATCAGCAGCGGCCAGGGTTTGACGATGCTGCTCGGAATGTTGTGGCCGGCGGTGTATGCTGTGCTGGTGACCAGCACGGTGTTTTACCGGCTTAAAGGAATCCGCTTATAAAAGGTTGAGCCATGCTCAAAGAACTGCGCATCGAAAACTTTGCCATCATTCAGGAACTTGAACTGCAATTTGGCAGCGGGCTGGTCATTTTTACCGGCGAGACCGGAGCCGGTAAGTCCATCATCCTTGATGCTATCATGGCACTGGTTGGCGGCAAGGTGGATGGATCGATGGTGCGCAAAGGGGCTGAGCGGGCAGTGTTAGAAGCTCTTTTCCCAATTCCTGAAACTTATTTTGAAGAAATTACCTCCATCCTTAAACGTGAGGATTTGTACGAAAATGAACCTTACCTGACCCTTGGACGCGAGATCCGCGTTGAAGGGCGCAATGTGGCCCGGGTTAACGGCCGCAGTGTCAACGTGGGGCTATTGAAAGAACTGGGCACGTATCTAGTGGATATTCACGGCCAGTCGGAACATCTTTCTCTCTTGGACGTTCGTTCACATCTTGGGTTGCTCGATCGATACGCGGGCTGTGAGGTTGAGCTTGCGCGATACCGCACTGAGTATCACCGGCTGCAGGATCTGCGCAAAGAGTTGAAGAGCCTGCGTGACCTTGAATCAGAGTCGGCCAAACGGTCAGAATTGTTAAACTTTCAGGCGCAGGAGATCGAAGCAGCACAGTTGAAGCCGGGTGAAGAGGAAGAACTGGAACAGGAGCGCAGCCGCCTGGCGAACGCCGAGACCCTTTCCAGTTCGGCCCAGGAAGCGCTTGCGGTGTTGGATGAGGGTTCGCCAGAAACCTCTTCTGCCATTGATTTGCTCGGGCAAGCCAGCCGCCTGGTTGCCGGGCTGGCAAAGATAGACCCGGCGCAAACCGCGCTTCAAAACCAGCTGGATGATCTGGTGGCGACGTTAGGCGAAATTAACCGTGACCTGCGGCGGTATCTGGACGGTATCGAGTTCAATCCCAGACGGCTGGAACAGGTGGAGACCCGCCTGGAGCTTATTCATCAGTTGAAACGAAAATATGGCGGATCAATTGAAGCCGCAATCGAATATGGACGGAACGCACGCGCACAGCTCGAAAAAGTGCAAACGGCGGGTGAACGCATTCAGGAACTCGAAGAACAGGAAAAGGCGATCGTTGAACAAACGATTGCTGCGGGGCAGGCTCTCACGGCAGTCCGCCGTGAAGCCGCGGCAAGAATGAGCAGGGCTGTTGAAAATGAGTTGAACGATCTCAGCCTGGCGGGGGCGAAGTTTGCCGTGGAATTTCACCAGCCAGAAGCAGCGAGTGGATTGGAGATCGAACCGGGTAAAAAGATCGCCTTTTCAGAGACCGGGATGGATCAGGTGGAATTCATGATCGCGCCGAACCCCGGAGAAGGATTGAAACCGCTGGTCAAGATTGCATCGGGGGGTGAGACCTCGCGCCTGATGCTGGCATTAAAGAATGTGCTGGCACAGGCAGATTACGTTCCCACGCTGATCTTTGATGAAATCGACCAGGGCATCGGCGGGCGGGTTGGGTTCATCGTGGGCGAAAAATTATGGCGCCTGGCGCGCAAGCACCAGGTGATGTGCGTCACCCATCTTTCTCAGCTGGCTGCATTCGGAGACGAGCATTTCAAGGTGAGCAAGAGGATTGTTGGAGAGCGCACTGTGACGGGGGTTGAGGCGTTAACCGGTGATGAACGGGTGATGGAACTGGCGCTTATGACTGGTAGCACGGGGGAGAGCAACCAGAAGGCTGCGCAAGAAATCCTCCAACAGGCGAATCGCCGGCAGCAAGAATCTTATTAAGGATGGCTGATTAATGGATCGGAACGGCCTCGAATCACAAAAGATCAAAATCTTGATCCAGGGGCCCCCTGTGATTCTGGTTGGCGATAAATTAACCACACTCAGCCGCAAACTACCCAGAACTTTGCTCTATTACCTGGCAGCACAATCGCAGCCTGTTTCACGGCAAGAAATCTGCGGGTTGTTTTGGCCAGACGTCTCTGAAGAAAAAGCACGGAAGAATCTACGTGAAGCCCTGAGCAGGATCAGAACCGAATTAGGAGAAGCCGATCCTTTTTATACCGTTGATGATCAAATCATTCTGGATGATTCGCTGGTCTATACGGATAAGAGGGAATTTGACCGGATCATCACTCCGCTTTTAAGCAACGCGGTGATGAATTTTAATTCCAGCCTGCCCGAAAGCATTTTACTGCAGTTAAAGCGTGCAATGGAGTTGTGCCGAACTTCCAGGTTTTTACAGGGAATAGAGCTTGAGAATTCTCCAGGATTTGAAAACTGGAAGGACCAGACGAATCACTGGTATACCTATGTCAGATTGAAGATCGTTGAAAGGCTCGCTGACCACTATATTTCTGTGGGTGATCTGGATAGCGCGATTGTCTGGCTCGAAACCGGGCTGGAGACTGACCGGTTGAACGTTGAAATGAACTACCTTAAGTTAACCTGTTTACGCGATCTTGGTCAATTCCAGCAGATGGTAGAAAATATCAACTTGCTGGAGAACCTTTATCAGCAAAATGATGAACAACTGCCTGACGAGTTTGTGGATCTGCGTGAAAAAGCTGAAATCAGCAGAAGGATCGAAGACCAAAAAGCATCTCATACCTGGCCGATCGAGGAAAAAGATGAAGTCACTTTTTTTGGCAGAAAAGCAGAGCTTGAAAAATTAAACTGGGCCATGCACCGCAAGGGGGTTATCCTTCTTCAGGGTGAAGCCGGCAGTGGAAAAATCAGATTGATCAAGGAATTTTATTGCCAGCAAGCGTATTCTCCGAGGCTTTTCTACTGCCAGTCACACCCTCTCTCCACCCGGGTTCCTTTTCTCACCCTGCTCACAGGAATGGAGAAGGAAATCAGAGAAGAAGAATGGAATCTGCTTTCACAATCTGAGAAAGATATTTTGCTATCTTTCTATCGCAGATATTTACAGAGCAGCGCTCTGGCCGATCTACCAAAAGGGGCAGATGACTGGCTTCCAGTGTTCCAGGATATTTTTAATTTATTTGTAAAGCTGATGGAATTTGCAGCAAGAAAAAGGCCGGTTCTACTGGTTTTGGATGACGCCCAATGGATCGATCAGGCTAGCCTTTCTCTGGTCGGTTATCTTGAAAGGCAAAACTTCTTTAAGCGGCATGGATTACTGATCATTTCCAAGCAAATAGAGGAAAAAAACATCATATTGAGGCAGACGCTGCTGCGCCTGTTAAGGGAACAAAAACTGGAAGTGATTCAACTTCAACCTTTTTCTGAGCGCGAGACTTCTGAATTTGTTCAAACCATGAGTGGGAAAAAACCTGGCCGGGAGTTGATATTAAATCTGTATAACGATACCGGTGGAAACCCATTATACCTGATTGAATGCACACGGGAGAGTAAACGCTTAACGGGTCGGAGAGGAGATCAAGACCAAAATTCCAAGCCAATTCCAGATGTTATTCGAGGGATACTGATTGAAAGAATCGAAGCGATGAGCCCGGCCAGCCTGAATGTGTTGCAAACAGCAGCCGTGCTGGGCAGAAGCTTTTCACCTGATGAACTGGAAAAGATGGTTGATATTGGTCAGGAAGCAGTCATTAATGCCCTTGAAGAATTAACGAAGAGCGGCATTCTCAAAGATGAACCCAATCTACCGCCAGTCGGCGGTTATTCTTTCAGCCATGAGATTGATCGTGAGTTCATTCAATCGCGGTTAAGTTCAGCACGGAAGCGTTACTTGCACCAAAAAGCCGCCCACAGCATCCTCGCTTGCCGGGGCCAGCGGCCTGATATTTCTTCAAGACTGGCGGAGCATTTTGAAATGGCTTCGGAACCGGCGGAAGCCGTTTTCTACTGGCTGGCTGCAGGGAGGTATGCGCGCTCCATTTTCTCGCAACCTGAGACGATCAAAGCTTATGAACGCGCTTATAAACTGATCAAAGAAAACTCTTATCTGTTTCCGGTAAATTTGATCTATCAGGTTTTTTCTGAATGGGGTGATTATGCCTATGACATTTCAGATGCCCAAAGCTGCGAAATGATATCCAGGAATTGTTATGAGATGGGTGTTGTCCAGTCTGAGCCGTTATTGATAGGAACTGGTCTCAGTGGATTGGGCCGAGCTGCAGGGATGCGTGGTGAATTTCAGACTGCTGAAGAGCAATTTCAACGTGCAATGTTTCACCTGAGGAAAATTGACCACCTTGCTGAACTGATCGAGACTTATTCACGAATCGGGATTGTGCGCTTTAATGAGGATGATTATTTCGGGGCTAAAGAAGCTTTTGAAGAGGGTCAGAAACTTGGCGAGGTGAAAACCAGCGATCCGCGTACGCTGGAAGCGCGAATCGACAACCTCTCACAATTATGTATTCTATTGGTTTACATGGGCTGGCCAAGAAGGGCTCTTGAGCTCGCGCGTGAAATGGTCAACGATTGCCAGATGGTCAACCGCCGGTCGGCACGGCTTCAGGCGCACACTATTCTGGGATTGGCGTATTATGCGAATGGAAATCTTCGCGAAGCGATCCGCGTTGGGCTTGAGTCGGTGGAGATGGCAGAAAACCTTCAACTGCGATTCTGGCAATCCTTTTTGGATATCATTCTTGGACGTTCGTACCTGATGGCAGGCGATCTTGATCGGGCGTGGCAGCACACCATGCGGGCAATCGAGCGCGAAGAATATTACCCGAACAGCAATTTGATCGATCAGGCGCGCCAGGGATTGGGTGATATCTTCCGCCTGGTTGGTGAATATGATAAAGCGATAAAAATTTACCAGAGCATCGTTGATACCGGTCGGATCAACATACAGACAATTGAGAGCCGTTTATATCTGGGTGTATCGCTGTGTATTTCTGGTCGACAGAAAGAGGGATTGTCATGGATCAACCAGTCAATCGAGCTGGCAGCAGATAAGGGGTTAACAGCCATAGAGTTTTACGCCAGACTGTCAAGTCTGCTGCAATGCAGGACGAATAAAAGTTCAACAAAGATCGATGAAACGGTTAACAGACTGGTCCAACAATTACAACCCAGGGGGTCTCTATACACCGACTTCTATGCAAAATTCGCTCTGGCGTTTGCCGCAGCAATACGCGGCGATGTGCGTGTGGCGATGAATCTCTATCATGAGTTGATTGAATATTGTGATCAGGCTGGCAGCCCGATGCTCGAATTGGTTCCGTTGCAGGAAATGATGCAACTTGCCCAGCCAGCGAGCCTCGAGCAAATTGAGGCAAAATCGCGTTATGCGAAGCTGCTCAAGGAGCTGACAAAATCAGCGACCATTCCTCCAGTAAAGGGTATGGTCCAGAAATTGCGCATCTCAACCCGCAAGAAATGGCAATATTTTGTCAACGGATAAGTTGTATATATGTGGAGACATTGCACTCAACGCCGCGATCAAAGGGAAATTGCGGCATAAGGTCGGTAGTGATTTGAGGAGATCCACTATCGACCTTATTGTTTAATCTTCACTCAGATGAGCGATGGTGACGCCCTCGCCACCTTCCTTTTCGCCGCCTTCTTCAAAACTTTTCACATGTGGTGATTCTCTCAACGCTTCACGGATTACCTGGCGTAAACGCCCGGTGCCCTTGCCGTGAATGATGCGCACGAAGGGCATTCCGCTCATGTAAGCATCTGAAAGATAGCGGTCTAATTGATCCAGTGCGTCTTCAGCGCGCTGACCGCGCAGGTCGAGTTCCATGGCCGGTGTAGCGCGGAAGGGAGTTACAGGCGTGGAGGCTCCAGCAGGAGAGGGCTTAACCACAGGGCGTTTTTCCACTGGCTCTGCTGTTTCTTCAACCACAGTGGTTAGTTCTGCCCTTTTCACTTTGACGCGTAAATTTCCCACCTGAACCTCGACATCATCACCGTCTACAGCTGTAATCACCCCTGCCATTTTGAGCGTGCGAACCTTTACTTTGCGCCCGACCTGAATCAAAGCGCCATCACCGGGCTGAGGGGAGGGTTTTCTGGTGACAGGGCGCAGTGTTTTCTTTTCGATCCCTTCGATCTTGTTGCGGATTTCTTCGACTGCGGTCAGTGGCTGGCGGTTGTGCATCAGTTCTTTTCGCAGAGAGTCCAATTCCCTGCGGACCGCTTCGATTTCCAGGCTGGCTTCTTCTCTGGCTTTTTCAAGAATGGCCTGCCGTTCTTCCTCGATTTGTTCCAGCCGCTGGGTGAGTTCCTGACGCAGGTTGTTGGCAAGTGAGCGGTCACGGTCGGCGGCCGAACGGGCTTTTCGGGCAACTTCGCGCTGAAAGTGAATTTCATTCAGCAGGTCTTCGGATTTCAACGTGGTTGGATCGACCATTGATCTGGCGTTTTCCAGAATCTCTTCTGGCAGGTTGAGGCGTTTGGCGATTAGCAGGGCGTTGGACCTGCCGGGTATGCCCAGGGTCAGGCGGTAGGTGGGGCGCAGCGTCTTAAGGTTGAATTCCATGCTGGCATTAACAGCGCCGGGTGTGGTGTGTGCCAGGCTTTTCAGTTCTGGGTAATGCGTGGCGATGAAACACGGGATGCGTTTTTCCACCATATAGAGCATGATGGCGCGCGCCAGTGCTGAGCCTTCCTGTGGATCGGTACCCGCGCCCAGTTCATCCAGCAGCACGAGCGTCTTTGATCGCGCCTTATCCAGAATGCGGACGATGTTGGTGATATGCCCTGAAAAGGTAGAAAGCGATTGTTCGATGGATTGTTCGTCGCCGATATCGGCAAAAACATTATCGAAATAACTCAACTCGGACCCGGATTGAGCGGGAATATGCAGGCCGCTTTGCGCCATTAAAACCATCAACCCCACGGTCTTTAAGGTGACCGTCTTTCCGCCGGTGTTTGGGCCGGTGATGATCACCGAAAAGGTGCGTTCATCAAGGTCAATATCGATCGGAACGACCTTCTCAGGATCAAGCAGGGGGTGACGGGCTTTGTAGAGTTTGATGGTTGTGCCGGGATGGTGCGCGTTGGGTGGAGGGCTGATTGGTTTTAAAATCGGTTCGCTGGCATGAATATCTTCAGCATACTTGGCACACATCAGGTAAAAATCAAACCTGGCGAGCGCTTCTACGATGCCGTTAATGGCTTCAGCTTCTGCGCCAACCTTTGCTGAAAGGTCTGCCAGAATGCGCAGAATTTCATCGCGTTCTTCGAGCTGCAATTCGTGCCAGCGGTTGTTAAGTTCAACAACTGCCAACGGTTCCACGAAAAGGGTGGCTCCGGAGGAAGATTGATCGTGAACGATCGATTTAACCCGACCCTTGAACTCGGCACGCAGTGGAATAACATATCGGCCATTGCGCTGCGTGATGATCGGCTCCTGCAGGATGGGCTGTGTTCGGGGGTCGTTAATCATGCTTTCCAGCTTCGAAATCAACCGGCTGTGAGAGATCTTGATCTCTGAACGGATTGCATTTAATTTTGGTGAGGCGTTGTCTAACACCTCACCGCGGTCAGAAATACAGCGCGAAATGGACTCGATGATGCCCGCCGGCGGGGGGAGAAGCCGGGCAATTTCCGTTAGATGGGGAACCTTGCTGCTCACTTTTTCAAATGCGCGCGAAAGGCTGCGAGAGGCAATTAACGTACCACTCACATCAAGCAAATCCGTCTCGCTCAACACTCCACCGCGGCGTGCCAGGTTTACCAGCGGGCGGATATCATGCGCTCCACCGACACCGACATCCGCCTTTAAACTGAGCAGCAGGCGCGCCTCGGTGGTGTGGATCAGGCGTTCGTTCGCTTCTTTTATGGAGGCGGCAGGCGATAGTGATCTGGCCAGTTCTGCTGACGCGCTGAAAGCAGCGTACCCGGCCAGTTTTTCAACGATTCGTGGAAATTCAAGAGTGTTGATGGTCTTTTGATCCATAAGTGCGAGTTTACCATATCTTTCTTTTCTGGTTGTGTGAACAATTGCATTCCTTTACCTGCGGGCTATAATCGAAATGGAGATAAAAAAAGATGCAGTCAATTCATGATCTGGATACGATGACGAAACCCTCCAGCCTGGTGGAGCAGGAGAATGAGAATGATCTGCGCTGTCTGGCCTGTGCTCACCATTGCCTGATAAAACCCGGCAAGCGTGGAATTTGCGGTATGCGCTTTAACCGGGATGGGAAATTAATGGTTCCTCAGGGCTACGTGGCAGGGTTACAGGTTGATCCAATCGAAAAAAAACCATTCAATCACTTTCTTCCTGGCAGCGAGGTGTTGACGTTCGGCATGCTGGGGTGTAACTTCCACTGCGCTTTCTGCCAGAACTGGTTCTCGTCGCAGGCGCTGCGCGATCCATGCGCAGAGGAGGCTGTGCACACCATTCGCCAGATTTCGGCTGAAAAGATGGTAAAGACCGCTCTTGAATATGGGGCAAAGGCGATCGCATCATCCTACAATGAACCGTTGATCAGCACGGAATGGGCGGTAGAGGTATTCAAACTTGCCAGGCAGCAGGGGTTGAAGACAGTCTATGTTTCTAATGGTTATGCCAGCCCGCAGGTGCTCGATTATCTGCATCCGTGGTTGGATGGGTATAAAGTTGATTTAAAAAGTATGAAGGATGCCGAATACCGCAAGATGGGAGGAACCCTGCAGCCTGTGCTGGATACTATCCAGCGCGTGCACCAACTTGGATTGTGGCTCGAAGTGGTCACGCTGGTAATACCGGGGTTAAATGACTCTGCAGAAGAGCTGTGGGAAGCCGGACGCTTCTTGCGATCGATCTCCCCCGATATTCCCTGGCACGTAACTGCGTACCATCCCGACTACAAATACGTGGAAGCACCGCCCACTCCGGCAGCCACCTTGCAGCGCGCTGCAGAGATTGGCCAGGAAGCCGGTCTGCGGTATGTTTACGCCGGAAACCTGCCCGGCAGGGTGGGTTCTCTGGAGGATACACATTGCCCACAATGTACGAAGACATTAATTGCGCGGCGGGGTTACCGGCTGAGTGAATATAACATTACCGAAACCGGAACGTGTGGCTTCTGCGGCACTCCGATCGCGGGGGTGTGGGAGGAAAATCCTGTAAAAGGCCATCACACATCCGGTTATCCGCACCCTATCTATTAGTTGCTGCAAAATTGCCTTAAAAGCAACCCAAAAAGTTGGAACTTTTCGGGTTACTTCTGCGTATATATTACGGAATCGACACTAATCGAATAGAAAGGTGTTTATATTGATAAGGGAAGCGGGAAGGGTATTGGAGGTGTCTTATGGCATTAGGAGTATATGTTGTCGTCGCCCTCGCGGGTGTTATGTTTATCGCATTCAGTCTGCTGAGCTTTGACACAAAGGTCAAATAAGCCAGCAGAGACCCCTCTTCCTGCAAATAACCCAAAAGTAAAGCGCCTTCCGCACTGGAAGGCGCTGATTTTTATAACTTTGCCATTAACTTGAAGATGTGCTCGATGTGGTCGATCTCATGCCAGGCGGCCCGCCTGAGCACCTTGCGCGGGGACCAGAATTCTCCCTCCACACCCACCACCAGATTGGAACCAGCAAGGGTGGGCAGCACGCGGCACAACTGCTCACGAACGGCCAGAAGGCGATCAAAGACGTCTGATGGCAATTGATTCCGTTCAGTGTGTGCCAGTGAAAGCCGGTCGAGATACCAGTGCTCGGCATTGGCCACATGATTGAGCACGCCGAGGATACTCCAGCGTTCGCCTTCGAATTTCTGGTTCAGTTGATCAGCTGATAAGCCGGCGGCCAGTTCCAGCAGGTCCACACGGCTCCATTGCAGGGTCAACAGCCCTCTGCGGATATCTTCATGGGTCAGCGGTTTCCAATCGTGGCGAAACCAGGCGTTCACCTCGTAACCATTATCGGCGGGGTCATACTGTTCATCGATGGAATAAACCTCAAAGGTATCAGCGAGGTGAATACTAAAGTCTCCCAGGTCTTTCATCCATGAATCAGTCGTATGGCTATCGATCCATTCTTTGTAGCGCAAAAGTGCATCGGGCAGGCGGATGATGGCTTCGCTGTCAGATGAACCATTGGCAAAACAGCCAGGGTAATCTAAAGCCCAGGCGATTGATCTTCCTTCGGGGTACTTTTCTACACCTACGTTGATTCGCATTTTCACTCCATAAGGGCTCAATTAGGTTTTCCGTTTGAACCTGTCGGTATAAGGGAACTTATTGTATTATATAACCGTCATACTTTAGTATTGATCACTGCAAAGAGGTGTGGAATGACAAACGGTAACCAGAATCATAAAAAAAATGGATCCCCCTTTATTTTTACCTGGATCCTTCCGCTTTTCTTAAGGCCAAAAAAGACCACGGCAGAAATTGCTGCTCAGGAGAGGAATGTCTGGCTGACCCCGCTGGTCCTTGTTTCAGCGCTGGCAATCATCGCGGTGTTTCTGTCTGCCCCCATTCGGCGTGAAGCGATTCAGATGGGCGCAACCCTGCCCCCGAACTTTGAGTATTATTCACCTGACCAGCAGCAGCAATTCTATGAGGCGCAGGCCACTCAGACTTCACCGTTGTTTCTTTATGTCTTCCCGATGCTGGGAGGGCTGCTTAAGTTGTGGGTCTCGTGGTTCTTGCTCAGCGTTATTCTTTATCTTGTTTTTACCATTTTTGGCAGCCGGGCTTCGAGTTTAAAGTCATACAACCTTGTGGCCTGGTCTTTCCTTCCCATCGCGCTGAGGTACATTGTTCAAATTCTGGCAACGTTAATAACACACACACAGATCGCCAATCCGGGTTTATCTGGTTTTGTCAGCGCTGATGCAACAGGATTTGGCGCCTATCTTCGATCTTTGATTGGTTTAATCGACATCTACTTTATTTACCAGATCATTCTGCTGTTCTTAGGCTCGAAACCACTTTCGGGCTTGACCAAAACCAAAGCCTGGGTTGCCACTGGGATTTCAATTTTCATCCTGCTGCTGTTGCAGGCAATTCCAGGGCTGGTTTCATCCATGTTAAGTAATCTCACCTTTACCAGCATGTTTTATTTCTAATTATTGGAATGGATGATGAGTAAAGAATCATTTGTAAGCATCAGAAACCTCACCAAGGAATATCCGATGGGCGAAACGAAAGTTGTCGCCCTAGACGAAGTCTCACTGGAAATTCCGCCCCGATCGTTCACAGTGGTGATGGGTCCTTCTGGTTCAGGGAAGAGTACCCTGCTTTATTTAATTGGCGGCCTCGATTGGCCGACATCTGGCTCGATCCAGGTAGCGGATGATGAAGTTGAAAAAATGGATGAAAATTCTCTGGCGGAATACCGGCGAAACCGGGTTGGATTTATTTTTCAATCCTTCAACCTCATCGCCTCCATGCCGGCAGAGGAAAACGTGGCCTTTCCGCTGCGGTTCAGCGGGATTCCAAAAGCAGAGCGCCGCACACGTTCACGAGAGATCCTGACGCATGTCGGGTTAGGAGATCGCATCCGTCACCGGCCAACCGAACTCTCAGGCGGACAGCAGCAACGGGTGGCGATCGCGCGCGCTTTGATCAATGATCCGCCGCTTATCTTAGCCGATGAACCAACCGGTAACCTTGACAGTCACAGCGGGTTTGCGATTATGCAATTGCTTTCTGACCTGCACCGGGAGGGAAAAACTGTGATCGTGGTCACCCACGATCCAAGAATGCTGCAATTCGCGACCAACACGGTTTATCTGCTCGATGGAAAAGTGGTCTCTGAAGAATCTTATAAACTTGCAACTGAAAGCATGGCTCAAGCCGCAGTTGAAAAAGGTGGAACTTTATGAAAAAACAATTCTTGAAAATCGCTCTCGTTCTTCTTATCGTCTCGCTGATGGTGCCTGATATTTCGGCCTTTGCCGCACCGCGGGCTGCCAGTGTGAGTGTTTCACCGGATGACCTCGATAAATCGGGGCTTCCGGGGTCAATCGTCACCTACCAGTTGACGATTGCCAACACATCTGCTGATGTAACCAATATTACCGTAAGTGCCTCCAGCGCGAGCGGTTGGGCGGCGCCGGTTGTTGTTCCTGAAGATTTTACACTCGCGGCTTCAGGTGACCCGGCCGCCAGTACAACTGTATCGGTCAGTGTTCCCATTCCAACAACCGCCACTTCGGGGCAGAATGATATTACAACCGTGACGGTCACCGATAACACACACAGTGAAACCTCGACTGTTCAATTGACCACGACAGCCTCTACGCCTTCTGCGGTTGGCAGACCCATCATGGTGATCGCTTCTTATGGGACGGGCGACAATGCGGTCTATGCCGGGCGTGAGATCGATCTTTCAGTGAAACTGAAGAACAAGGGCTCAAAGGATGCGTATAACGTCGTCATTTCGTTTTCAGCCACCGATATTTACCCGCGCGAAACCGGCGGCGTGATCGCTGTGGGGCAGGTTGGCGCGGGTGAGACCAAGTCGATCACCCAAAAATTCCTGGTAGGCGACGCGCTGGCCTGGGCAGGAGTGGGAAGCATCTCAGCGACGGTATCCTATATGGATGCCAGCGGCGCATCTTACAGTGAAAGTTTTACCATTTCGATCAGGATCAACGAACCAGTTAGTTCCGGTTCTTATCATACCCCTACGCCGAATATTCCCCAGCGCCCACAATTGGTGGTAACCGGTTACAAAACCGATGTTGAACTGCTTCAACCCGGCTCCCTTTTCACATTATCGCTGGATGTTAAAAACCTGGGCATGGCGGATGCTTCTGGTGTGACGGTTGTGTTGGGTGGCGGGGTATCCGCAGGAGGCGGCGAATCTGGTACGCCGCAGCCCAGCGGCGTCTCTGGCGCCTCTGGCGACCTGGTTAATTTTGCGCCAATTGGAACTTCGAATCTGATCGTGGTCGGTGATCTTAAAAAGGACGCGGTGGTCACGGTCAATCAACAACTGGTTGTGAATGTATCCACCACGCCCGGAGCGTACCCGCTTAAACTCAGTTTCGTTTATGATGACCCGTCAGGCAACCGCCTGGTGGATGACCAGGTGATCACGCTTCTGGTCTATTCGCTGCCGCAGATTGAAGTGAGCTTCTACCGTGATCCTGGTGTTTTCACCGCAGGGATGGAAAACATCCTGCCGCTGCAGGTGACCAACCTGGGTAAAAAGAGTTATGTTTTGGGCAATATGAAAGTCATCGCAGAGAACGCAGATATTATGAACAATATCTCGCTGGTTGGAGCGCTCGATCCTGGCGGGTATTTCACACTGGATGCCAACATCATCCCGATGCAGGAAGGCACGCTCGAGATCAAGGTCTCGATCAATTACACAGACGATTTTAACCAGCCGCGTTTTGTTGAGCAAATCATTCCCATCGAAGTGATGCCGATGATGATCGAACCCACCCCCGATATGTCGGAGGGAGGCATTGATGGGATGCCTGGTGGAGAAATTCCGGAACCCGCTGCTGAGACCTTTTGGAGTAAAGTGCTGCGCTTTTTCAAGGGGCTGCTGGGATTGGACAGCGGCACAACGATTCCCGAAGAAAGTTTTCCGACTGAAGAAGTGCCCCCGGTCAATATCATTCCAAAGGGATAACAGGTAAAAGGACATGCGTTTTTCAGATCTGATAAGCCTGATCTTCTATAACCTGGGGCGCCGGAAAGGCCGCGTTCTGCTGACGGCTGTGGGCGTGATGATCGGCACGGCAGCCGTGGTGGTGCTGGTATCGCTGGCAGTTGGATTGCAAAAGAATGCCACCCAGCAGTTATGGGGCATCAGCGACCTGACAAGCATCGAGGTGTACCCCGGTTATCAGGAGGTGGCAGTAGAAGCAGCCGGGGGTGGAGGGGGAATATATGGTGGCGGCACTTCAAACATGCTCACCCCGTCGGCGATCGAAAAGATTGCTGCAATCCCGGGTGTAAAAAAGGTTGTCATTCACGATTATTTACAAACTGGATTGCAGATCAAATATGGCAAACTTGAGGCATACAGCAGCGTGGTTGGTGTTAATGTGACTGACCTGGCTGATCTTGGACTGGAAGTGACGCAGGGAACCACCGAACTGCTGAAAGGAACTGCGATCATTGGATCGTGGATCCCGCAAAATTTTTACAACCCGAAAGCGCGCCCAGACGATCCTCCATTGGAACCGCCAGACCTGGTGGGACAAACGGTAAAATTTGTGATGATCAAATGGGCTGAAGACGGCACCGAAATTCGGCGCACGGTCAATGTAAAGATAGCGGGCCTTCTAAAAGAAACCCGCGGCATGGCAGATGGGAATATCTACATGCAGCTGGATGAAACCAACACTTATAACGACTGGGCGCGCGGAAAACGCATCGACCGCAACAAAGAAGGGTATTCGATGCTGATCGTTAAGGCTGAAAACCCGGATGTGGTGCTGGACGTGGCGGATGAAATCAACAATCTGGGATATATGGCGAATACACCCCAATCATACCTTGAAGGGATCAATTCCTTCTTTATGGTGCTGCAGATCATCTTTGGTGGAGTAGGTGCCATTGCGCTGCTCGTAGCGGCCATTGGAATTGCCAACACGATGACCATGTCCATTTTAGAGCGGACGAGGGAGATTGGTTTGATGAAGGCAATCGGTGCCACTAACAAAGATGTGTTGAGCATTTTCCTGGGTGAAGCGGCCGGTATTGGATTTGTGGGAGGTCTGGGAGGTGTCATCCTGGGCTGGGGGGCAAGCGCGGTGCTGAATGTGCTCTCGCTGGCGTATTTTGCCAGCCAGGCATCTTCGGGCGGGGGCAGTCTGCCAGCGGCGGCAACCTCAACACCATTCTGGCTGCCAATTTTTGCACTGGTGTTTGCTACGGTGATCGGTTTACTTTCAGGTTTTTACCCTGCATTACGAGCGGCCACTCTTGTACCAGTCAATGCTCTTAAATATGAGTAATTCATGAAGTTTCATCCACCCAATCGGCAATTCACCCTTCTCTACCGGCGCTTTCTCTACCGCCTGGCAGGGAAGGGTGTTTTGCTGCTCACCACCCGTGGGAGGAAAACGGGCAACCCACATACCATTGGCCTGCAGTATGAATTGATTGACGGTAGTTACTATGTAGGTTCTGCTGGTGGTGACCGGTCGGACTGGTACCGCAATTTGTTGGCGGATCCGTGTGTCACCGTCGAGGTTGGGGCGCATCCATTTAAAGCCAAGGCTGAACCCGTGAATGATCTTGAAAGGATTGCTGCTTTCCTCGAATTTCGTCTGAATAAAAAGCCTTTAATGATGAGATTGATCTTGAGAATGGATGGACTCACGGGCAGGGTCGACCATAAGGCATTGCTTGAATATTCACGCAAGATCAGGCTGGTTGTCTTGAAACCTCAGTAAACTCGGTAAGCGGTGGTACTGAACCGGTGAGCCGGCAATTCGGCGTATAATAATCTCGACTGATACCTTATAACCTTTTGGAGGATGAATGTCCGGACCGAGAGTTGTACGAGCCCCGCGAGGAACTGCACTTACCTGTAAAAACTGGCAAATTGAAGCCGCTTACCGCATGATTCAGAATAACCTTGACCCTGAGGTTGCGGAACGCCCTCAAGATCTGGTCGTTTACGGCGGCCGCGGGCAGGCAGCCAGAAGTTGGGATGCCTTTGATGCAATCCTTGATTCTCTGCGTCATCTTGAAGCCGATGAAACCCTGCTGGTGCAATCTGGAAAACCGGTAGCCGTGTTCAAGAGCCACCCTGATGCCCCGCGGGTGTTGATTGCCAACTCCAATCTGGTTCCACACTGGGCAACCCAGCAGCATTTTGACGATCTGGCATCCAAGGGATTGATCATGTATGGCCAGATGACTGCCGGATCTTGGATCTATATCGGAACCCAGGGAATTCTGCAAGGAACTTATGAGACCTTAGGCTCACTGGCCAGGCAAAAAGGATGGCCTTCGCTGCGCGGGAAGTTCGTGCTCACCGCCGGGCTGGGAGGAATGGGCGGAGCACAACCGCTGGCAATCACCATGAACGAGGGGGTGGGGTTGTGCGTAGAAGTTGACCCAGAACGCGCTCAACGGCGCAAAGAAATCGGTTATGTGGATCTGGTGGTGGATACGCTCGAAGAAGCCATGACCCTGGTGGAAGAGGCCTGCAAGGATCAAAAACCGCTTTCCATTGGTCTGATCGGGAATGCTGCAGAGATCTACCCGGAACTGGTTTTGCGGGGGGTTACCCCTGATGTGGTAACGGATCAGACGCCGGCTCACGATGTGATGAGTTACGTACCTGCAGGGATGACCCTGGAAGAGGCTGCTGCTCTGCGCAAGTCTGACCCACAGGCATACGCAAAACGATCGGTGGATTCGATGTCTGATCACATTCGCGCCATGCTCGAATTTCAGCGCCGGGGCGCGGAGGTTTTTGATTATGGCAACAACCTGCGCCAGAGGGCATTTGATAATGGTGTCAGCGACGCATTTAATTTTCCGGGTTTTGTCCCCGCGTACATCCGTCCGTTATTCTGTGAAGGCAAAGGGCCGTTCCGCTGGGTGGCCCTTTCAGGTGACCCCGAGGATATCTACCGGACGGATGAAGCTGTGATGGAATTGTTCCCTGAAGACGAACATTTGAAACGCTGGCTAACAATGGCCCGTGAACGAGTACCCTTCCAAGGGCTTCCCTCGCGGATCTGCTGGTTGGGGTATGGGGAACGTGCTCAGGCCGGACTCAAGTTCAATGAACTGGTGGCCAAAGGGGTTGTCAAAGCACCCATCGTCATCGGACGCGACCATCTGGACGCGGGTTCAGTGGCTTCGCCCAACCGAGAAACAGAAGGCATGCGTGATGGCTCGGACGCGATCAGTGACTGGCCGATCCTGAATGCGCTGATCAACACCGCTGGTGGGGCGACCTGGGTGTCGTTCCATCATGGAGGAGGAGTGGGCATCGGTTTCAGCCAGCATGCGGGTATGGTGATCGTGGCTGACGGAACCCCTGAAGCAGCGCGGCGCCTTGAACGTGTTCTGACCACCGATCCGGCGATGGGTGTGGTCAGGCACGCAGACGCGGGTTACCCAGAAGCGATTTCTGCCGCACGGCGCACGGGTATCAAAATTCCGATGCTGCCAAAGGAATAAGCCATGCGCAAGAGCAGACTGGTTGGATTCATCATTGCGATCGTGGTTGGTATTGCTGCCGGCCTGATCTATGGCTGGGTAATCAACCCGGCCGGGGTGAAGAATACCAGCCTGGAGAGCATGAGAAATGATTACAAGGCTGATTACGTGCTGATGGTGGCTGAATGTTACGCTTCAGACGGTGATCTGGCTGGGGCGGTTGAACGGCTTGAAGCGATCTCAACCTCTGATGCGGTTTCAGTGGTTCAACAGGGATTAATCACCGCCCAACAATTGGGATACTCGAATCTCGAATTACAATACATGGCGGAACTGGAAAAAGCGCTCACCATGTCAGGAGTGGGGAATCAATGAACGAGAAACGCGGTTCATTGCACCTGCTGACGGGTGTGATCATTGGGGTGTTGATAGGACTGCTTGTCTCACTGGTATTGCTGCCGGTTCAGTACATCGATACTGAACCGCGTACACTGAAGGAAAGTGACAGATTGGCGTATCGAGAGGTCGTTGCCCGCGCTTTCCTGGTGGAGGCGGATACGCCGCGTGCGTTAGCGCGGCTGGCACTGCTGCAAGATGACAACCCGAGTGGCGCACTGGTGGAACAGGCACAAACGCTTCTGATGAGCGGCGGGAAAGATTTGGAGGCGCGCGCGCTGGCTTTGCTTGCAGCGGCGGTCAACCAGCCCTCGATGGTCATCACACCGCTTGCGGTGGTGCTGCCTTCACCTGTTCTGGAAGTGACCTCTACCACCACTGCGCCCGCGCTGCAGAGCACGATCACACCCACGGAGATACTGGCAACGCGCACACCTGCAGCAACGGTAACCCCAAGGCCCACCTTTACTCCACAACCTACTTTGGGCGCTCCCTACGAACTGCTTGAACAGAGCAATGTCTGTGACCCTGAAATGAAGCTATCACTGATCCAGGTTTATGTCTCTGACGCTGCCGGCAAACCTGTTCCGGGTGTGAAGATTGAGATTTCACAACCGAATGGCGGGGTAGAAACCTTCTTTACCGGCTTATACCCTGAAATCAGCCCCGGGTATGCAGATTACACCATGACCCAGGGAATGACCTATAATTTGCGCGTGGGAGAGGCTGGACGACTTGTGTTGAATCTATCGATTCCGGTGTGTGAGGATGATGACGGAAAAGAATACCCGGGTTCGATACGCCTTGATTACCAGCAGCCAAAATAAGAAAACCCCGGTAAAAAAACCGGGGTTTCTTCTAGAAATGATGAAATCTTACGGCATCGGGTTGGAATTTGCCCAATCATTACCCAGATAAACCGTGATGTCAGATGCTCCGTTAGGATCGTATTTGTTGTAAATACGCGATGATGGAACCTGCATCAGACTGGATAAATACGACAGCGCGTATGGTGTGGCGTTGTGTACCACGATGGTGGTATATGTGTAAGCTTCGCTTGAAGAACTGGCATTGACAACGTTCAATCCCTGTGAGGTCAGATAAGCACCTGTCGATTCCGCGAGACCGGCAACACCGGTGGCATTAAGAACTTCGATGCGTGCTGCTTCACTTTTTGCAAGGGTGAGAGAATCTTCGGTATTCATCACGACCGCAGCTGCTGATACACTGTTGTTTGCAAAAACCTGATCACGCAGTTCCCTGATTTTCTCAGGGAAAGGCCTCAAGATATATTCGACACCATCAGCGGTGGAGATCGTTTCTGGAGAGCACATTGAGTAGTCGATGTTGTAGGTCTTGAAGTTTTCTCTCGGAATTTGCATGATGAGCGTGGCTAATTTAATTGCCTGGTCGAGAGTCATGTTGGTTTGAACACCGGCCGAAATTTGCTGGTAAAGTGTGGGGGCTTTGGCAATGAGCCTTGGCAGCATGTTGAAATCCAGTATTCGGTCGCGAATAGCCATGATCACTTCCATCTGGCGGCTGCCGCGGTCGATATCGCCCTGGGCGCTGCCGCGATAACGGGCGTATGCCAGCGCATAAGTTCCAGGAAGGGTGTAGACACCAGGTTCAATCCAGAAGTTGTTACCGTTGCCCATCCAGTCGGCCAAAATGGGCTCTTTGATCTCAACCTTTACCCCTTCAATCTCATCAATAAAGGTGACAAAGGTGTTGAAATCAACCTTAGCATAGTAATTGATGGGGATACCCAGGAACTGTTCGACGGTTTTCACAGCCAATCCTGCGCCGCCGCCAGGCAGATTATCACGCTCGCCCAGGAAATGAGCTTTGTTGATTTTATGGTAATCGTAGCCCGGAATGTTCACCCATAGATCGCGGCGGATGGACAATGCACCCAGGGTATGGTTGAGGGGATCGATGGTCACGAGGATCATCGTATCCGACATGCGCGGGCCAGGTTCGGTTAGATCGCGTTGATCTGAGGCATCGAGACCCAAGAGAAGGATGTTTACCCGGCTCTTGCCATCCCAGGCAATTGCTTCAGGACCGTTGCTGGATTGAAGGGGTGCGCCGGAAGAGGTGGAGGTTTGAGAATCTCCGCTAGAAGCGGAAACCACCGGCGCGCCCGGGAGAGAGGTGAGAGACCAGCTCTTGACGAGGTTATATACCGCTCTGCCACCAAAAAAGGCAAGAAGAAGGCCCACAAATACAAAAGCACCTAAAAGGACTTTAGTGAGGGTATCCATCTTCTGCCTTCGTCGGGGAGTATGTGCCATGGATCGATTTAAGTTTTGAGTCATAATCAGATCACACCATTGTTGCTGAAATAGTTATCATACCGCATTGATGTTGCAAGATTGATTCCAGGATATTATGCGAGCATTATATCACCACATGACGGTGATCATGATTCGGGCCGAGGAGGCGGAATAGGGAGGTCTTCGAGAGAAGAAGGCTGCCATAAATCACCCTGAGTGATCAACATAACCGGAATATCTTCAACGATCGGGTACTTACGGCCGCAGTCGTTGCAGACAAGCCAGGTATCTCTATAAAGGGTTAATTTGCCTTTTTCTTCTTTCACACACACCGGACATCGTAGTATATCCAGCAATTCTTGTTTCACCATAATTCTTTCCTCCAAAGCCACCTTCTGATAATTTTACCATCCGGTGTGTTTGCTCTTATTCCTTTGGCGGCATGCCCTCAGTTCCAGGCCCGTATTCATATATATCCCTCCAGGCATCATAATGTGTGGAAAAGGTGTCTTGATGAAGGATCGAGCCATTGCGGGTGACGGTGCGCCTGACCACGACATCTGCGCCTTCTACCGCATAGTCTACCTGCTTCACGGTTCCTGATGGAAGTTCAGGATTTTCACGGTAAAGTGGTTCAGGAGATTCGACAATATTGGTGAGGCCGCTGGTTTCTGAATTCACCACCCGGCCGTCGGATGTTGAATAGAACTTCCAGGTGAGAGAGGAGTTTGAGGTGTTGACATACGTCTCCATGAGCAGCCAGTAATCAGTGTCATTTCTGAATTTAAAATCCACCAGAGGCACGAAGACGGTAGCGTCGAGGCCAGCAAGGTTCGGATTATGACCGCTGGCCGTTTGTTCATAATATCCCACGCGGTAAGCGTGAGCATGGCGCTCAAGAATTTCATAACCGGCGTAATAAGCGGTTCGGAAGAGTGCCGTGCTCACCTGGCAGACTCCGCCTCCAATGCCTTTGATGGTTTGGTCGCCAAGGATAATGAGGGCTTCGGCATAGCCGTTGTCGAGACTGATGTCGCCGAGTTCATCAGCCATGGAAAGCACACCACCCGGCGGAACCAGCAGGCCGTGAAAACTGGCGGAGGCAGCCTTGATATTCTGAACGCGGTCGGCGGAAGAACCACGGAAGTAGGTGGTGTAGGCATACACCAGTTCGGTGATGCCCAACTCCGCGCCGGTCATTTTATCGGTAACTGCCGGTTGGGTAAGGTCAAAGACAAGCGCTGCGGAATGTGCGCCTGTTTTTACGCTCTGGTTGATGCTATCGATGGAAGCCTGAATGTTCAGGGTGCGTCCGATCACTGCCGGGGTTAACAGGTCGAGTTGGCGGGTATCGTCATTGAAGATAAAGCGCGCGTTTTCAGGAACGGCATCGGTTTTTTCGCGGATGGATTCCAGGAAAGCGTGCATCAACGGCCGGCTGACCACAACCTGCAGGCTGGCCTGTTCGCCATTGGAAACGCGCTCGAAGGTGAGCATTTTTGCCAGGGCGTCGGGCTGAATTTCCCAGGAGCCGGATTGGCTCGATAATTCGGCAGGTAAAGTCAATTTTAGAGGTTGGCTGAGGATTGTGCGTACCAGATCACCCTCGGCAGTTGCGTCTAATACGGTCGGAGCAGATTCGATGATGGAGAGTGGAACAACGCCGTCTTGCATCAATTCAATCTGCCGGGCGATGGAAGCCAGGCTGGCGCGTACATCCAGAACACGGCCAATTTGACCATTGGTGACCACAACCTCTGTGCCAGAGATGGAAATGCTTGCTTCACGCAGAGGCTGGTTGATTTGTGAGGCAAGACCGTTCAGATAGTTGAGAGCCACGATTTCGTTGTAAATGAAAGTGGGTGAAACATCCATTTCACCCTGCGTCAACAGCGTAAAGCGATCGGCAAGAATTTCGAGGATTGATCCGCTGCGGCCGGTCTGGAATGCGGCGCGGGCGGAGGCCTGAGGATCGAGAAAGAAGCCCAGGTCAGCAGGCTTGACCACCCAGGTGCGAGTGCCATCGGTGAGCATGATTTGACCGGATTGCGGGAAAGTGTAAGACGCAGCAATGCTGGCTGCGGCCTGCTCTTGATTCATCCCTGAAAGAGAGATGCCCTTCATTGAGACACCAGGGAAGATTCGATTGGCGAAAACAAGAGACACAAACAGATTGGTTGCAAGAATTAACGCAAGAAATAGCGCTGTTCCCACCCAAAGGGATGTGCCCAGTAATGAAAAGAAAGAGGTCAACGAGCGATGATGAGTGCTCATACTGATTAAAGATTATATCATTCACAAAATTATCTTATGGAAGGACGAATAGAGCAGGGGTTTTGTTCCAGAGGGCAAAAAAGACTTCTGATTTAACGAGTTTTGATTTTTGTTCCGATTTACCCTTGACAGGCTTTGAGCAAGGTGTATAATCTCCCCTCGTTGCGCAGTTAGCAACACGGTCTAGCCCGAAAGGGAAGATCCTTCAAAACCCAATAATCCAGACTCGACCAAAGCCTGAGTGGAGAAAGCGAACAAAATTCGCCAAGAAATCCACAAAAACCCTTGACAGGGAAAAGGCAGTAGGTTACAATAATTGTCCCAAGTGCGTTGAAGATTTCGCTGTAAAAAAGCAGATCGATAACAAATTAAATACGCAGAAGGCTTGAGGACTGAACCCCAAGCGAACCGTTGAGGCAGGCCGATGTCCTGTGAAGGATGTCGGTAATTTTGTCGCCTGCTCTTGACAAGAGGCAAACGCTCGGGTAAAATCTGGCCCTTGGAAGAAGTCAGCACCTTAACAACTGAAAAGTGATAGGAAGACGATGCCCTGTCGTTTTCAAAAGTAATAACCAGTATCCGTAAACTTACACCGAAAGGTGTTATTTTGGCGGAGAGTTTGATCCTGGCTCAGGATGAACGCTGGCGGCGTGCTTAATACATGCAAGTCGAACGGAGACAGTAGCAATATTGTCTTAGTGGCGAACGGGTGAGTAACGCGTTGGTGACCTGCCCCGAAGTGTGGGATAACAGTTCGAAAGGATTGCTAATACCACATGTGGTCATTTGGATTAGATGCCTTATGACTAAAGGATTTATTCGCTTCGGGAGGGGCCTGCGTCCCATCAGCTAGTTGGTAAGGTAACGGCCTACCAAGGCGATGACGGGTAGGGGACCTGAGAGGGTGGCCCCCCACAATGGAACTGAAACACGGTCCATACACCTACGGGTGGCAGCAGTAGGGAATATTGGTAATCTGGGAAACCGGGA
>DAOUGR010000017.1:0-3721 GCA_034429135.1 Anaerolineaceae bacterium
ATGGGCCGCAACCCTTGATGATGGCTGAGGTCATGCCATTTACTCTGGCGCCTGTTCATTGACACCCTTGAACCTTAAAGATTCCACACAATGAATTTACACCATTGACAGAGACGCTAACGTGTTCCTGCCCGCAATGTAAACCAGATCCTGAGCATGACCAGGTTTGTTAATCATTTACTTCATAGGAGTTAAGAATGGAAAATATTCGTGTTACCAGACGGCTTTCGTTCCTTGATCGTTTTTTGACCTTATGGATTTTTTTGGCAATGACGGTTGGCGTTGGATTAGGTTACCTTTTCCCAAAAGCGGTTGAGGTCTTCAACAGCGCGGTTTCAGTTGGCACCACCAATATTCCCATTGCAATCGGTCTTATTCTGATGATGTATCCACCGCTTGCAAAAGTGCATTACGATGAACTCGGAAAGGTTTTTAAGAACTGGAAAGTGCTCGGACTTTCTTTAGTTCAGAACTGGATCATTGGACCTATCCTTATGTTCGCCCTGGCAATTATCTTCCTGCGCAATTACCCGGAATATATGGCAGGGTTAATTATGATCGGGCTAGCCCGCTGCATCGCAATGGTGATTGTGTGGAACGAACTGGCGAAGGGTGACACTGATTATGCCGCTGGTCTTGTGGCTTTTAATAGCATTTTTCAGGTGCTGTTCTACAGTGTATATGCGTACGTATTCATCACCGTGTTGCCCACCTGGTTTGGTTTAAAGGGCATGACCGTGCATATCACCATCGGCGAAATTGCCAAATCAGTTTTCATTTATCTGGGCATTCCATTTATCGCTGGTTTTATTACCAATAAGGTTCTGACCCGCCTAAAAGGCAAGGAATGGTTTTACCACACCTTCATTCCCAAAATCAGCCCCATCACGCTTATCGCTTTATTATTCACCATTCTCGTGATGTTCAGTCTGAAGGGAAACTTAATCGTTACCATTCCTCTCGATGTGGTGCGCGTTGCCATACCGCTGTTAATCTACTTCGTGGCAATGTTCCTCGTCAGCTTCCTGATGGGCAAAGCCATCGGTGCAAATTACAAACAGACCACCACTCTGTCATTTACCGCAGCTTCCAATAATTTTGAACTTGCCATAGCCGTCGCGGTGGCAGTATTCGGTCTGAATTCCGGAGAAGCTTTTGCCGCGGTCATTGGTCCGCTGGTGGAAGTGCCTGTAATGATTGGGCTTGTCAACGTGGCTTTCTGGCTTCAAAAACGCTTGTTCAAAGGATAATCCCTCACCCAATATTGGCTAACACGAATACACAGGGCTTGTCTGATCAACGGCAAGCCCTTTTGATTCCTTTCAAGCGCATTACTTCTTAAACCCAAGTTGAACATTTTTGGGTTTAACATTTATATTGGTAACGCCAAGCATTGCTGGTGTATTTAATCAATTTTTTTGAAAAGTTATCTTTCACTCCAATGTTCCTTTGACACCTATGAAATCATTGCGAAACGGGCTAATCAAATATCGAAGGAAAATTCCAAAACAGCCACCCCTTGCCGGGTGGCTGTTGGACAATGTCAATTAACCTGGTTTATACAGAAAAACAGTCAAGTTGCCTGGGTGTTGGTTATGTGAAAAAAAGATTTCTTAATCCACCCGACCCACACCCTTTTCTCAGATAAGCCACTCAAGGTTCAATGCTTCAAGTTTTTCTTTCGTAGGAACTCCTTCAGCAGACCACCCCATATTTGCGTAATGCAAATCAAGGGCCTTTTCAAACTGATCACGATCTACCGCCACTCCGCTTGTTGGGCCAACGCCTTTAAGAGGTTCAAAGAATTTTTCAGGTAATCGATCATCTTTACGCGAAAAACCTTCTCGAATATTGAAGATTCGCATCATATTGATTCTGCGCTCTCCAATTTTCATCAATTCGTCTACGCTGACATCCCAACCCGTGCACGCTCTGACCATTTGAACGGTTTCGATCGGCCCATACAGAGTCCAGGCAGGGCCAAAAACAAACTGGCAAAGTGTCAGACTATCGAGCATACTGTAGAAAAGATGAGTCAGGGTGGCAAACTTTACCTTTTCTGGCCCAAAATCACCTGCTTCTGGAG
The DNA here is from genome assembly GCA_034429135.1 of Anaerolineaceae bacterium. Classification (GTDB taxonomy): domain Bacteria; phylum Chloroflexota; class Anaerolineae; order Anaerolineales; family Anaerolineaceae; genus UBA6107. The sequence continues at coordinate 2,087 of DAOUGR010000017.1, forward strand.
GAAGTGTTAGCCCCAGATGAGCCAGACGTTCAAAATAGAGATCAGCCCCCCCAACCTCGTACATCCAGTCATGCTCGCTGGATTGATGATCTGCGCCAAAAGCATTGACTGCATAAATCAGGGCAAGCGATTTTTTGGCCTGAGGCATATGCGCGGGGGCTTCCTGGTTTTTCACCGTGATTAAGCATTTCTTTGCTTCATTCCCCCAGGCCTCTGCTGCCCTTGCGGAACCTTGAGAAAGGAGGATGCCCAAAGGAGTTGATCGATTGACGATTTGGAGCAATACTTCCAGCATCGCCTTTGAATTTCCAAATTTGAGCTCAATTCCACCCGTTTCTTTCGTTGAAATGATGCCTTTTTCGAAACACTCCATCGCAAAGGCAATGGTAGCTCCGCACGATATGGTATCAACCCCATAGTCATTGCAAATTTGATTCGCATAACTAATCGCTTCGAGATCGCCTATTCCGCAATAAGAGCCAAAGGTTCCGATCGTCTCATATTCAGGGCCGCCAAACGCAGGATCAACTTTGTAGTCATCCTTTTCTGCTTCAACCACCCGCTTACATCGCACAGAACAGGCAAAACAGGTATCTGATTTTTTAAGGATCGTTTCTGTCATGGTCTCGCCAGTGATCTTATCTACATCCTCAAATTGCCCTTCTGTGTAATTCCTCGTAGGAAGAGTGCCCATTTGGTTTTGGTAGCCAACCACCGACGCCGTCCCGTGTTTTGCAAGTCCGTCCATATCAGGGTTTTGGCTTACATCCTGCGCTCCCTGTTTGGCAAGCGCAGTCAATATGGCTGGTTCTGCAAAAGAAGGTTTTTTGGTTCCTCTGACAACGATTGCTTTCAGGTTTTTGCTGGCCATCACTGCCCCCATTCCAGTGCGACCATTATTGCGGTTGACCATGTTCACAATGCTCGAAAACAAAACGCCTTTTTCAGCAGCAGGCCCAACCTGTGCAATCTGGATTTTTGGATCACCAATTTCTTTTTTTAATAAAGCATCAACTTCTTTTGTCCATTTGCCCCAGAGATGAGAAGCGTCGCGGATTTCTGCATTCCCATCATGAACCCAGAGATACACCGGGTTTGATGATTTTCCACGCAGAACAATTCCATCAAAACCAGCGAATTTTAGTTCTGCAGGAAAAAAACCACCTGCCTGAGAATCACCAATCGCTCCGCTCATGGGTGATTTTGCGTTGACGCTTATGCGGCTTTGACCTGGTACAGGTGCGCCAGTGGTCACCGAACACATAAAGGTTAAAATATTTTCAGGAGAAAGAGGATCTATCTTGGGAGGTGTTGATTTAAGAATGTAATACAGCCCCATTGCACCACCACCCATGTAGGACCGATAGAAATCTTCGGAAGGGTGTTCAATTTGAATTGTCTTGGACGTAAGATCAATATGTAAAATCGAACCAGCATAACCGAATGACATGTCAGTATCCTCCCAGAATGATGATGAACAACACAGCTTGAATTATTTTACAATATTTATAGAATGACTTCACTGCAAAAACGACAAGACAGAATTAGTCCAAATTATACTCTTTGGAAACGGCCTGAAGTTTAATATAATTGAAGTATTCCAATCACAAGGCCAAAAACATGTTCAAGAAAAAC
>DAOUGR010000018.1:0-9871 GCA_034429135.1 Anaerolineaceae bacterium
TGCTATAGTTGCTGTGGTCATCGTGTGTTCCCTTTCTTGAATTGGTGTATGAGACCTTCAAGAAACCACACGATGACTCTTTTGTCAATTGCTTTTTACACCACAATTTGAGACATTATCCCGCGGGATCGGTAAAGGGATAAGTTTTTTATTGGGATCGATGTATGAAATTGCATTCAGAAATATTTGAACAACCGAATCTGCTTGAAGATTTGCTTCACAATCAGCGGTCGAACGTTGAAAAGATCGCTGATGTTGTGCGTTCCAGAAATATTGAATATGTATACCTCGCCGCCAGGGGAACTTCAGATAACGCCGGAAGATATGCCAGTTATATTTGGGGCGCTTACAACGGGCTTCCGATGGCGCTGGCAACCCCTTCTTTGTTTACTTACTATCATAGACCAGTAAATTTAAAGAATGCCCTGGTGGTGGGCATTTCTCAATCAGGGATGTCGCCGGATATTATCAGTGTGGTAACAGAAGGAAAAAAACAGCAAAATCTTACCCTTGCCATTACGAACGCTCCCTATTCTCCTCTGGCCTGCGAAGCCGATTTTGTTCTGGATATTCAGGCGGGTGTTGAACAGGCAGTTGCTGCGACTAAGACCTACACGGGGGAGTTAATGGCGATCGCCATGCTTTCGGCTGCGATGTCAAAAGATGAGTCGAAGTGGCAAGAATTACACAGAGTACCGGATTGGATCAGCACTGTATTGGAGCACGATCAAATCATTGCCCAGGCCGTGCAAAGATACCGATATATGCAGCAGTGTGTGGTTCTTGGACGTGGGTATAACTACTCAACAGCCTTCGAGTGGGCGCTAAAGTTAAAGGAGTTGACCTACACAGCAGCTGAACCTTATTCTTCCGCAGATTTTCAGCACGGTCCTGTAGCCATCGTAGAACAGGGTTTTCCTGTCCTTGCGGTAGCACCAAAAGGGTGTGTCTATGATTCAATGGTTGGCATGTTAGAAAATCTTAAGATGAGCTTAAAAGCAGAGCTGGTGGTCATTTCAAATTCACAGCAGGCTTTAGAACTTGCACAAATCCCGCTTCCCATCCCAGAGGATACACCAGAATGGCTCTCTCCACTGGTCAGTATTGTGGCGGCCCAACTTTTCGCCTGCCACCTGACCGTTGTTAAAGGGTATGATCCTGATCAACCGCGTACCATTCGAAAGATCACAGAAACAAGGTGAGTGTGTGTTCTGTGATCTTTTGCAGAACAGAATAAAAAAATCTTCACTCAACAGAAGATCACGCAATAAGATGGAACTGTTCGTGATCATCAATTCATCCGCCGGGGAACGGTTTCTATGGACTTCAAAACTCTTTCACACAGTTCTTAATTCCCCCCTTCATCACCATTGTCACTTTCGACCCGGATATTCTTATTGGGCCTGTGTGTTAATTTGAAAAGTTCAATGATTGATCCGGCATTCAGGATGATCCGATCAACATAAATGGTCATCCTCGGCCGCAGCTAAAACGCTATCCGATCCAGCTCTGTTTTTTTGTCAGCCTTGATCACTTTTTCCCAGACTCTGATAGAAAGATGAATAAATGGTTTCCAGACTGACGTTATTTTCTCTTGCCAGGCGAACACAATCTTCGTATTCAGGGATGGATTGGATGATTTGCCCGTTGATGATCTTCTGTTTGATCGTCAGGTCGCCATGGCAGGTATGAACATGGCTAAATTGACGTTGAGCTTCATATCGGTAAATTGGATGGACGCGTAAACCCAGGGTTGTGGTTTCTTTCAGGATGGTTTCAGCCAGGGTGGGTTCATCACGGCGGTAGGCGATCACTCCCAGTAGCGTGCCAGGGCGGTTCTTTTTCATCTGAATGGGGGTGAGGTAAACATCTACGGCACCGGCAGAAAAAAGTCTTTCGATAATATGCCCGTAAAATTGGGGGTTCATATCATCAATATTGGTCTCAATCTGCACCATTTCAACGGGTGTGGTGGCGGGTGTTTCGCCAATCATCAGCCGCATGATATTAGGCCATTCCAGTTCGCGTTTGCCAGCGCCGATACCAACCGCGCTGAGAACCATCCCGGGGCGGGTGAACGTTGCCAGAGTTCCCAGCAGGGCTGCGCCGGTGGGGGTTACCAGTTCGACCTGCGCGGTAGAAGGTGTCAAAGGAATGTTTGCCAGCTTCATGATCTCGAGTGTGGCTGGAGCAGGCAGGGGCAGCACACCGTGAGCACTTTCAATTGTGCCAGAATTGTAAGGCAATGGTGAGGCGTACAGCCGTTCGATGCCTAGCGCTTCCAGCCCAATGACAGCCCCGACCACATCCACGATCGAATCCAAAGCACCTACTTCATGAAAGTGAATTTTTTCAACTGGTTCTCCATGCACGCGGGCTTCGGCTTCGGCCAGCAGGATAAAGACGCGCTCTGCAGTCTGTTTGACCTGTGCAGATAACTGGCTGGCAGACAGAATATTCTGAATATCTGCTAAATGACGGTACTGGTGGCTGTGAGGAATGAGCACTTCAAGATGAGAAGCGCGAAGTGCTCCTCTGTGAACTTCAGTGAGCCGAAGATCTACGGGTTCAGATAGATTTAATTTGGCAAGGTCTGATCGTAGTCTTTCAAGGGGTAAACCAGCATCCAACAACGCAGCCAGAAACATATCACCGCTGATTCCTGAAAAACAATCTACATAGGCAATTTTCATTTGTTAACTCATTTGAAATTTTTTATATGGATCAGATTGACGAAATTTGTCTGTTGGAATGTGAAGGTTTTACGCTGACTGTAATAACGAAAACTGATCTATTGTACTATTTCTCTGGATTGAACTGAAAGGTGTTAGCGGGTATGAGGTGATCATACGAATGGGATCATCATCGGATAATTTCACTGCAGAGCCGCTTTCTCATAACAATTGATGAAAAAACGTGTGTAAATTCGGGTTTTTTGTTGGAAGGGAACAAGAGAACGAAAAAAGGTAAATCGGATGAATTGGTGATACTGGAGATTCATTTGGTAGAAAACGGTGAAGGACTCTAAAAGTTGATCACACGCAAATTCGAAAGAAGAGAGGCAACCAGGCTGAATTTTGCTGAAAATATCGATTTCTGGAGTTGAATGATGATCAGTAAAGAATGAAATCATGAAAACAATGATCAACAGGAATCCAGTCAGGCAGGAATTCATGAATCACACATTCCATCTTGACAAACAGTCCATAATAATTTATAATAATTATAAATAAGGAATTGTTATAAATTAAAATGAAAACAGATTATCTCGATATAATGCGCAAAGCAGGCTTAAGGGCAACGCCTCAACGCATTGCCATTTGTGAGTATTTGATTGGAACTGATTCACACCCCACCGCGAATGACATCTACGTGCACTTAAAGGATCGTTTCCCTTCATTGTCTTTAGCCACGATTTACAACACTCTAGATGTAATGGTAGGCATGGGATATGTAAACGCCTTAGGTAGTATAGGGGATGACAAAGTGCATTTTGATGGAAACGTCTCACCTCACATTAACCTGGCGTGCACCAAATGCCATAAGATTATCGATCTGCAGTCTGAACTTGTCGCTCAATTGGATTCTGAAATTGATCAGAATTCTGGATACCGGGTACTTGGGGCCAGGGTGCTCTACTATGGCATCTGCCCGCAGTGCCAATCGATCAACTAGCGATATTTGCTAGAACCTTTTTCAAATAAATGGAGGAAAAAATGGAAAATAATCCGATCTCAATATCAATGCCGCGCATTGGTGATAAAGCACCCGAGTTCAAAGCCGTAACTACGCAGGGAATGATCAATTTCCCTGAGGATTACAGCGGTAGCTGGGTCATTCTATTCAGTCACCCGGCCGATTTTACCCCGGTTTGCACTTCAGAGTTTATAACCTTTGCATCTTTGGAAGAGAAGTTTGCCAAAGCAAACACCAAACTGGTCGGGCTTTCAGTTGATGGCCTTTACAGCCACATTGCCTGGTTGCGAACGATCAAGGAAAAAATTGAGTACAAGGGCCTAAAAAATGTTGAAGTGAAATTCCCTTTGATCGAAGACATCACGATGGAAGTGGCACATAAATATGGCATGATTCAGCCCGGTGAAAGCAATACCAAAGCTGTTCGGGCGGTATTTGTGATTGATCCAAAGGGGATTATTCGCGCGATCATCTATTACCCCTTGAGTTTAGGGAGAAACTTCGAAGAATTATATCGAGTCGTCATAGCCCTCCAGACGGCAGATGCTTTTGCGGTTGCGACACCCGCCGATTGGCAGCCTGGAGACGATGTGATTGTTCCTACTGCCGGTTCCTGTGGTGTAGCCAAAGACCGCATGGAAGGAAAAGAGGGTGATATGCACTGCTATGATTGGTTCTTCTGCACGAAGAAACTCGATAAAAATACCATTATGGAAAAAATCCTTAAAAAGGAATAGTTCATAGCGAAAGTTTTTACCTGAGCGTATGTAACATCCTCTGGATTTTGGAGGATGTTATTTTGTTTTAAGCCAGTCTTTTACGTAAATGGTCTATTTAGTCGATTTTTTGCAATGATAAATTACACTGACGCGGCGGAAGATCTTTCGACCAGACTGTACGGCAAAATAATGCGATTCTGTTCGATTTTTTGCCTTTAATCGGTGAAAGGGTCATCCTCTCACTTTCGTAGTCGATTTCCAGGTATTTCTAAATATCGAGGCTATTATTCACACATAAAGCCGCTGGGCAACCAGTTTTACCAAGGCTGGGATATATACCCATTGGTGAAAGTTGCACAACTTTTATTAAAGGTGAAGTCTAAATCGTCAATAAATCCACCCGTAACGGAGATTCTTGCTTACAAGACCTTTGGCTTTCATTTATTCAGGAAAGCGAAGAGAATCAATGTAAATTTTTTGAAAATCTGGGAACAATGTCAATTCAACATATTGTGTCCGTTTGGAAAAATCAGTTCCCTTTTGCTTCATCTCATCAGAGAGCAGCATCAATCGCGCTCCACTCCCAGCGGCGTTTCCTACCTGTATAAAACGTTCAGTCGGTATTTGGGGGAACATACCGATTTTTATTGCACTATGAATATCCAGATAGGTTCCAAAAGCACCTGCGACGAGGAAACGATCGATTTGGTTCGATGTTATTCCAGCGGTTCTAAGTAAAATCTCTATTCCCGATTGAATTGCTGCTTTTGCCAGTAAGATTTCATTCACGTCTTTTCGGGTGAGCACAATATCGCGTGACGAACCAGATTCATTACCAGGTACAAGGACAAATTCAGTATTCCTTCCATTCCCCCTCACGCGCTGATGATCTCTATCAAAATTCCCTTTTTCGTTAATGATTGCGTTTTTTCTCATCTCTGCGATTAAATCCAGTATCCCAGATCCACAAATTCCAATGGGTTTTTTCCCACCGATTGTGGAAAGGAAAAGACGATCGCCTTCGATATCAACCCTTTCGATGGCACCATCAGCAGCCCGCATTCCGTCTTGGATATGAGCCCCTTCAAAAGCGGGACCGGAGGCACATGAGCACGTATAAATGCTGCCATTTTTTACCAGGGAGATTTCAGTGTTTGTCCCAATATCCAGCGCGAGGACGGTATCCTGTGCTTCTACTGAGTTTGTGGCGACCATCATCGCTACATGATCACCACCAACGTAACCGGCAATGTTTTCGGGTAAATAGATCGATGCGTTTGATGAGATCATCAGGCCTATTTGAGACGGGGTGAGAGTCATCGAATTGGTTACAGCAGGAGTGTATGGCGCCAGCCCCAGCTGCCTGACGGGAAGGCCGACAAAAAAATGGTGCATGGCTGTGTTACCAACGACCACTGCTTCAATGATCTGATCACAATTCGCCTGAACTTCTTCACACATTTGTTGGATGAGTGAATTGAGAGATTTCATGACCAAACCCTGCATGGTCGGAATACCGTCTTCACGTTCCATACAAAAGTGAATACGACTGATTACGTCTTCGCCATAATGAATCTGCGGGTTCGGAGAGCTAGATTTCGATACCATCTTTCTCGTTTTGAGATCAACAAGATAGGCGGCAATTTTCGTTGTTCCAAGATCGATGGCCAGCCCAAGGGGCGGTTGCTTAAATTTCAAAAAGTGGACGAGGTTCCCTTTTTTTGTTACCAACCTAAGTTTGCCATTATGATGACGCACGGCTTCGAGAATTGATGGTTTGAGCAAAGATCGGTCTTCTGCGAGTTTACATGGCAACCTGGATAGAATGTTTGATAAAGAGTTTTCAATATCATTTTTGGGCGTGCAATTGTCGGAGAGGTCAATGTCAAAAACATCAAACGAAGAAATTAATCCATTTTCTTCATCCAATCCTTCCAATTGAAGTCTCTGCGGTGTTGAAAGAGCTTCTACTGGAATATGAATTTTCATTGGACCGTGAATAATGGTTTGACAGGCCAGCCGCCAACCTTTCGAAAGCATCTCAGAAGAAAAAATAGCTTTTTCAATCGAATTCGGCGTAGGCAACTGGTCATTAATGATCTGAACCTGGCATTGGCCACAGGAACCGGCACCTCCACACACAGCCACCAGATCAATCCCTGCAGCATGTGCCGCCTCAAGGATGGTGATTCCTGCTTCGGCTTCTATTCGTTTACCAATTGGTTCAAAATCGATTTTTACTTTTTCCGCACTCATCACTTACCTGCTAGGTCTTGTGAGTTTTGGTATCTTTTATCGCTATGTCAATAACAATCTTTCAAAGTTGATGTCTTTCTTGCGATGTCCAAACAGGTGCATGGGTTAAAATCATTCGTTTTTTGTGAGGCTGTTCAGGTGCCGTGACGCCTGCCATCGATTTACCATTACCTTTCTGATCGATCCAGCCGCATATCTGAGATTTATGGTGGATGATTTTACAAATTTTTATTGCTGTCTGTAGAGGCATGTTTTTTGAAGAGCACACAGATCGCATTTTTTAAAGTGATGATCAAAGGAACTTCCCAATCCAACGACCATCGAGAGGGATTTTAATGGTTTCATCAATCCGCTGGATTCAAGCGTGACTTCAATACCCTTTGTCTCTAGTATATCGAAAATTTGTAACTGCCCATTTTCCAAAGGCCATCCTATCATCCCGGGATGAATGGGCAGGCTCATTACGAGATTGTCTTTGCTGGCAAGCGATTCCAGATATTTGCAGAGAGTGTTACCCAACACCTCTGTTGCTGCAGACCCCACTCCTTCAATTGCCATTGCCAGCGCGGGGTTTTCAGGAAATGTGTTTGCCACCAAGTCATCGATTTTTCTGCCTATCGTACATACAGCGATGATGATCTCATCTGAACGGTTCAAGATTTTATTGATTAGATCGCCTTCAATTGTTTTCCTATTCGCAAGTTGGATACCGGTAGGAATATGTTCTTGAACTTGATGCCTTTCATAAACCACCTTTGGTTCTAAAAGAGGTCTTCCTTCCTCAATCGCCTGGTTCGTTATGTATACCAGCCTGGGACTCTTCGCTTTTACGAGGATCGGATCCATCCCTTGCGCGCGTAAAACCAGATCTGTATTGATTTCGATTGGAAGGTCAGTGAGAATCATTAAATCACCTTTGAGGATTTATTGAAAATTGCTCATCCATGTTTCCCTAAATTGTAACGAGTCTGGATCGGTACTCGGGGTGACTACTGAGTTAAGATTATATTGCATCTCTGGTGAGTCATATGAATACTCACGCGAAAGGGAATGTTATCGCGAATAATGAGATGAGGGTTTTGCTGCAGATTGATTGTTAAGGAAAAGAGATAATTTCTTTGCGACGGTTGAAATTCAGAGAGTATTTTTACCGATGACAACATAAAAACTTGCAAAGACTGCTCAATCGTTCTGGCAAGTGAACAGAGCAGGTGAAAATATTCGCCTGCCTTTATTAAATACTTCATTGAAATTTCGAAGGGTGAGAAATGACACCGTGTGTAGGTCTGAGTAAATGCATGTGTAGCATCAGCGAGATTGAATCGTGATCTACGATCAAATCCCACTAATGGCTCCAATGATGAACAACACTATCAACGCAAAGATCATTCCTCCCAGGATGAGCGAGTAATTCTTAGGTTGGATGTTTCCCTCGCGATCCATTTTTCGTGCCAACGGAAACATCCGCCAGAAGAATATGAGCGTCGCAAGCGCCAGCGCAATGAGGCTTAGCCGTTGCATATTGAGATTGGCGAACGCCACGATTAGCCCCAGTAATAAAAGAAAGATTAACTTCGTCCCTGCCACCCAAAAGACCAGGTAGCGCACCAGATCGTGAACCTCTGGCGATTGTTTGGATTTTTCCCAGGCGGAAAATACCCCTACTGCGTTTGCCCTTTTTGATCCCGGAAAAAAATACAGTGCCACTACGTTTGAAAATTCCAGCGCGATGAAAGCCAGGAGCACGATTTTTGTGATCATTTGTTTTTACTTTTTGACTGTTTAATGATCTTTTGATAAGCATGCCAGGCCGTCAGCATGGCAATGGGTACACCGGCAGGAGCATATGCCCACTGCCCTGCCTTAAAGATGTTCGGGATTGCGGTAAAAACTGATTTTCCAACGTCTGTAAGTTTGTATATCACAGGTGGTTCAGTTTCAAAAGACCATCCGGTGATGGCTCCTTCAGAGCTACCTGAGACTTTGCTGATTGTCAGCGGCGTGGAAGAAAACTTGAAAATGATGTCTCTTTCCACACCCTCGAAAACCGTCTTTGAAAAGTTGTTGATGATTCTGTTTTCCAATCGTTCTTTAAACTCATCATACCAGCCGGCTTGTTCAACATTCTTGATAACCTGGTAATCGAAGAGGCAGCTAATCATCACCCCGGTTTGGCCTTCAGGTGCCAGGGTAGAATCTCGCAGAACGGGGATCGATACTTCGTAGGTGGTCAGATCACAATAGCGCTCAAGCCACCCCATAACTTCCTCTTTTGTGACCTGATCAAAATCATCAATGAGATGTCTGCGCTCAATTCCATTTACTTCACCAAGACCCTGCCTTGAGGGGGTGAAGAAGAGATGTTCGCCGCCATGTTCCTTAAAATATGAGGGTGGGCGGTTGATGCCGAGATACAGAATGAAGACGGATTCTGCCCCTTTAGAAGATAGTATTAGTTGTTTCTCAAATTCCAATTTGCGATTGATCTTTGCATCCAATCCTGCAGGATCGATACTGCGGTAATACGTTTTCAGATCCGCCGCCCAGATCAAATAGTCGTAGGGGTATTCATTTCCTTCTACATCAATGACCTTTGATTCAGAAGGTATGACCCGGACCACTGGTTTATTGAACTTGATTTGCCCTCCCCATTCGATTACCTTCTGTGTGAAAAGATCTTTCAATGCGCCAGTTCCGCCTTTTGGATAAAAATAATCCAGGTAAACATAAAAGTATCCCAGGGCAAAATATGTGGGGGTATTTCTAAAGAAGTGTTGGGTGAGGATGTCGATGAGTGATTGGTTTTTCGTAAATTGATGCAAATATTCTTCCATCGGCATCTTGAATTGGTTAAACTTGCGCAACGCCTGTAAAAATTTCAGCGTCCAGGGTAACAGTTTTCTTATAACATATTCTTTGTCGCTAAATTGGTCACCAAAATAGGGGTTGTCAAATTCATATATGACCTTGGTGTATTCAGAAAGATCATTCATCGCTGCAAGGATGTGCTTAATCTCTTCCTGGTTTTCTGGAAATAAATTCGTCAATATACGCTGGTATTCTTTCAGATCTTTGATCGAATTTACCTGAAAGAACTGGTCTTCGATGCCAATCGAAATTTTATTTACGCAATAATTTAACTCGATTCCAAGTTCCTTCAAAATGGGTTTGACGATACCTGAATTCACTAAAGCCCTTGG
>DAOUGR010000019.1:0-67249 GCA_034429135.1 Anaerolineaceae bacterium
ATGCTATAGTTGCTGTGGTCATCGTGTGTTCCCTTTCTTGAATTGGTGTATGAGACCTTCAAGAAACCACACGATGACTCTTTTGTCAATTGCTTTTTACACCACAATTTGAGACATTATCCTGACCTTCAACATCATCCAGATCATCGGCAATATCATTGCCTGGTTGGTGGTTGCTCCTGTTCTTGATATCTTGATCTATGCAGAACCCGTCAACCTGGTCTTCACCCAGGGCGCTATCGCTGCCCTGATGAATTCCATCAGCGCCGGTGTGATTGGCACCCTGTTGTGCGTTGCCTATGCCGCCACACGAACCAAAAAGGGAAGCCTGAGCAAGAAGTCGTAAACCCGTTCGCAGCCGGTCATCTTTGAAAAGACAGGGATGGCAGTTAAAGCTGATGCTGCCATCCTTTCCATTTCATCATAATCTGCTAAAATACTGCCCGGTTGCTGTTCAAGAACAGGTATACTTGGAAGAAGACAGCCGATTGAAAGATAGCGATTAATCCATAACAAATTTCTGGAGAAATGCATCCGGTATGTTCGCCATCGCCAGATGCACGCGGTTTTGCCCATGACCCAACCCACACCGATCATCGAATTTGACCACTTCACTTTTCAATATTATTCACAGGCTGAACCCACGCTGGTGGATATCAATCTGAAGATCTACCCCGGGGAGAAAATTCTCATTGTTGGCCCCAGCGGAAGCGGCAAGACCACGCTTGGCCACTGTCTTAATGGCTTAATCCCGTTCTATTACAAGGGCTCCTCACAGGGCAGCCTTAAGATTAAAGGTCAAGAAACCAAAGATCTGGATATCTTCCAACTTTCAAAGATCATCGGCACCGTGCTGCAAGATTCGGATGGTCAGTTCGTTGGCTTGACCGTTGGTGAGGATATCGCCTTTGCCATGGAAAACGACTGTGTGCCGCACGATGAAATGCACGAGCGCGTGGCGCGCGTGGCAGAAATGGTGGGCATGGATCATCTCCAGACCGCGTCGCCCTACGAACTGTCGGGAGGCCAAAAACAACGCACCTCGCTGGCGGGGGTGTTGATCGACAATGTGGATATTCTTCTGTTCGACGAACCGCTCGCCAACCTGGATCCGGCCACCGGAAAAATTGCCATCGAGATCATCGATGACATTCACAAAGAATTGAAAAAAACGGTGCTGATCATCGAACACCGCCTTGAAGACGTGCTGCACCGCGAAGTTGACCGGGTGATTGTGATCAACGAAGGCAGAATCATCGCCGATATGAACGCTCACGAGCTGGTTTGCTCGGATATTCTGATCAAGAATGGCATTCGCGAACCACTCTACGTTACCGCGATGAAGTACGCCGGAATCACGCTCAGGCCTGAAATGAAGCCGGGGCACATCTGGAGCCTCGATACAGGCACCTGTAACGAAGCTCTGCGGCGATGGAATCGCTCGGTGGTGCCGCCTGTTCCTCTTGATGCTGCCCCATCGATTCTGAGAATCCAGAATTTGAACTTTTCCTACGATGGAGTGCGCCCCATCCTCCATAACATCGATTTCGATGTTCACGAAGGCGAAATGATCTCCATTGTGGGCAAGAACGGGGCAGGGAAAACCACCCTATCCAAGATCATGTGCGGCTTTGAAAAGGAAGACAGCGGCGCCGTGCTCTACAAGGGGCAGGACATCGCCTCGAAGTCAATCAAAGAACGGGCTGAATTCATCGGGGTGGTGATGCAGAACCCCAATCAAATGATCTCGAAAAATCTCATCTTCGACGAGGTCGCATTGGGGCTCAGACTGCGCGGTGTGGATGAAAAGGAGATCAAAACTCGTGTTGAGAAGGTTTTAGATATTTGCGGACTGGCGCCATTTATTGAATGGCCGATTTCTGCCTTGAGCTACGGCCAGAAAAAGCGTGTGACCATTGCTTCAATCCTCGTGCTTAATCCGCATATCCTGATCCTCGACGAACCCACTGCCGGCCAGGATTACCGTCATTACACAGAAATTATGGAATTTCTGCGTGAGATTAACAAGACCGGCATCACCGTCATTCTCATCACCCACGATATGCACCTGATGCTGGAATATACGCCGCGGGCAATTGTGCTTTCTGGCGGAGAAATGATCGCCGATGCCGCTGCTTCTGTGGTTCTTACCGACCAGCACATCATCGCCGAGGCCAATCTCAAAGAAACATCGCTGTTCCACCTGGCACAGCTTGCCGGAATTCCTGATGGGACGCAATTCGTGCAGAATTTCATCGATTATGAGCGCGAGGTGGGCAAATGAAGGCAAAACTCTTTTCGTACAATTATGAAGATACCTTCATTCACCGCCTTTCGGGCTTTACCAAGCTGATCTGCTTCCTTTTACTCACTTTTGCTGTCATGTTCTCTTACGATATCCGTGTGATACTCGGCGTGCTCATCTTCTCGGCGGTATTGCTGAAGATTTCAAAAATCAGGTGGAGTCAGATCAAATTGATGGTTCTTTACGTGCTGATCTTTCTGGTGATCAACGCACTGATCACCTTCCTGTTCATGCCTGAGCAGGGGGTAGAAATCTACGGCACGCGGCACCCGATCGTAAAGTTGTTTGGCCCTTACACGCTCACCCAGGAGCAGTTGTTTTACCAGGTCACCAAGTTTTTCAAGTATTCCTCAGTGATCCCACTGGGCATCATCTTCCTGCTGACCACCAATCCCACCGAGTTTGCATCTTCGTTGAACAGGGTAGGGGTGCATTACAAAGCGGCCTACGCTTTTTCGCTCACCCTGCGCTACTTCCCGGATATCCAGCGTGTCTATCACGATATCAGCCAGGCGCAGCAGGCGCGCGGCCTTGAAATGTCGGGCAAGGCGAAAATTGGCGAACGGTTCAAGAATTCATTGATGATCGTGATCCCTCTGATCTTTTCAACGCTTGACCGTATCGAGGTTATTACCAACGCCATGGACCTGCGGGGATTCGGGAAAGGGAAACGCCGCACCTGGTACACCAGGGCCAAGATGGTTCAGGCGGATTTCATCGCCATCGCGGTATCGGTGGTTATCTTCGCTATCACGATTCTGATCTCGACCTTTATCAATCACGGCCGCTTCTACAATCCGTTCATCTAATAACCCATGCTGCGTTATTAAAAACCTGTCATCTCTAAGAAACAGGAAATCAGATTGTTTTCCTTCATTGAGGATCTTTCTAAAGGGCAGCTGCCGGACGGATCTACATTTTTTGAGGAGCCGTTGTGCCGATCCTCTTCATATGATTTTCTCTTAAAAAGGTTTCAGCCGAGTCCACACTCAGCGGGAGCGATAGCAGGTATCCTTGCGCAAGGTCGCAGCCAATTTTCTTCAGCTCTTCCAGTTGCGATGGCGTTTCGATGCCTTCGGCGACAATCTCGAGCCCCAGGTCGTGCGCCAGGGTGATCATGCTCTTGATCACATTCAATGAACTTTTCTTGATCCCGATCCCGCGGATGAAGGATTGATCGATCTTGAGCGTTTGCACCGGGAAGTGTTGGAGGTAGGCCAGCGAGGAATAACCCGTTCCGAAATCATCAATCGCCAGGTGGATGCCCAACTCATGCAATTGTTCAAATTTTCTGATCGTTGCTTCGCTGCCTTCGATCAGCGTATTTTCAGTGATCTCAAGATGAATGGAAGAGGGCTTCACACCGGTTTGCTTGATCACCTTTTTGATCTGCGGAATCAGATCAGAATTGGATATCTGCCTGCCTGATACGTTGATGCTGATGAAGCATTCATTGCAGGCGGGGTATTTTTCTTGCCATGCGGCGATCTGCGTGCACGCCCTCGCGAACACCCACCAGCCAATGGACTGGTTGAGCCCGGTTTCTTCAGCAACACCCAGAAATTCACCCGGGAGCAAGATGCCATATTTGGGATGATCCCACCGGATCAGGGCTTCAAAACCGATAAATTCTCCTGTGGATATCCGCTGAATGGGCTGGTAGGAAAGTTCAAGTTCTTGATTCTGCAGTGCACGGCGCAAATCTTCTTCAATTTCCAGGCGTGAAATTGCCTGCAAATGCATGCCATCCTGGAAGATCTCGAAGCGGCCTTTTCCGAGGGCTTTGGCACGGTACATCGCCAGGTCTGCATCACGCAGAATGTTACCCGGAGTGGTATATGGTTTAATATCGAGGACTACACCAATACTGGTGGTCACAAATACTGGATGATTCTCGAGCATGATGACTTTTTGCACTTCTTCGTTGATTCGATTGACGATGAAGTCAATCATGTGTTCGTCGCTGGTATTTTCAAGTAGAAATACGAACTCGTCTCCGCCAAGACGGGCCACCGTATCTGTTTCACGCAGACACCTGGTTAGCCGTTGAGCGATGATCATCAGAAGCTGATCGCCCATACCATGCCCAAGGCTGTCGTTGATCACCTTGAACTGGTCAATATCCATAAACAGCACGGAATACTTCGAATCAGGGTGATTTTTAATGTTCTCCAGCGCGTGTTCAAGGCGTTGAAAGAACAGTGCCCGATTGGGCAGATTGGTCAGCGAGTCGTGGAGGGCGTCAAACGATAATTGCTCTTCTACCCTCACTCTTAACTGGATTTCAGATTCCAGTTCCTGGTTGATGGTCACCAGATCACGCGCTTGCTGTTCCACCTGCCTTAAGAGATCTTTTAATTTCTTGTTCAGAGATTTGATCTCTAAAAAAGCCCCTGCCTGGCGTACCAGCACCATACCAACGATCACCCCCACCCAGATGTAGAGATAAGTGAAGTATTGGGGATCGGAGTGACTTTTTCCAAAGTATAAGATCAGGTATGCCAGTATCAACCAGAAGTATGGCGCAAACGCCAGCACGTTTTTTCTGAACGAACCACTTTCTTTATCCTGGGTGTCTGGTTTACGTAAATTTTTCCTGTTTTTCACCGCCAGAACTTGCTGCAGACCTGCCAGCCCTGTCAGCGTGTAACTGAATGTCCATCCAAAATCCAAAAGAGTGCTGCTCTCGTAAGTTCCCTGCAAAGATTGGTAACTGAAAAAGGTGTCGGCGATAATCATTACAAAAACACTTGCCAGCAGGGTGATCACCTGCGGCCTGGCATTCCGGTTGGGGTTGCTGTTGAGCAGCCAGAGAATCGCTGCCAGCAGCAGAATGTCGCCGACCGGATAAGCCGCTGCCAGCGCACGAACGTACCATGGTTCAGAAAGCGTGTTTTCTGAAATGGGTTGCAGCAGAATGTACCAGTAGAGTAGAAACGCACCAGACATGATAATGGCCATGTCGAGCGTATTTTTAAATTTCTGAATGATGACGTGATTTTCGAGAGATAGCAGAATGGCGCCAGAAAAGAAGAGAGGATAATAAACCGCATAGAAAAGATCTGCGATTGAGGGATATGGAGATTCTTTTACGATGACTTCAAGGATGAACCAGAAAAAATCTCCGAGGGTGTAAACCAGTTGGCCGAGAGCCATCAACAACCAGGCCAGCCCCAGTCTTTTAGAAATCGCTTTTGATTGATACGCGGCCCAGAATAATGCGATGGATGCGAGAAGGTTTATGACTACCGAAAGGATATCTGATGAGGCTAAACGCAGCGAAGCATCCTTCACTGCGTAAGTAAGAAAGGCCTCAATTGAATGGATGACGACAATAATGAGGACGGGGCCAATCAACGTTTGTGACCACTGTCGACTTTTGACGAATGACATTGAGTTCGATAATTCTCTTATTTGAGACAGGATTCCTTAATCTTACTCTGGATAAGTAATAAATTTATACAAAACTCATAAAAATGACTTATCAATACTGAAAGCTGTATCTTATCTGTACGACCCCGATCTGTCATTTGACTTAAATCCTGATCATGCTTATTAAAAATCATGAATATTGTGCGCTTGTATCAATGGGTATATTTTAAAAAACAAGACAAAATCGAACAGGTTAATGAGTAAGAGAAGTGGTTCAAAAAATGATAAAAACTCATTTATAATGTTTTTTATTATCGATCATTGGATGCACCCGGGAAAACACCGGCGGGGGAGCTTTTTTACAATCTGGAAAACCCGGAGCTGATGATCCTCTCCGGTTTCAAATGCCTTTGTTTGGGTAGAAATCATCTTTCTATTTACCGGTAGCGATACACCCCATTCTCAGGGTTCCTTTCGTGCTTATTTGTGGCGGAACAGCAATGGAGGCATCATGCAAAAAACCGTGATTGCGGCAGCATTGGGGGAGTGTGTACATGTGGCGGGGGTGGTGAATTTTCTGCGCCTTGCTGAATCGGCAGGCTGGCGTACTGTTTTTCTTGGTCCGGCCGTATCGGTTGAAGAGGTCATCGCAGCTGCCCGCCGCGAACAGGCGGACCTGGTAGGCGTATCTTACCGTCTGACCCCTGAAACGGGCGAAAGGCTTCTGGCTGATTTTGCGGAACACGCTGATGAACTCCGCTCGAAAGGTGTAAGGTTCTTCTTTGCGGGTACTCCCCCGGTAGCTGAACGCGCGCTCAACATTGGCTTTTTCGACCGGGTTTTCGACGGCAGTGAACTCACAGAGGATGTGGTCGCAGCCCTCAAAGGTGAATCCACCGGGAATCGGGAAGAAATCGATTATCCTTCGACAACCCTGGCACGCATCGCCTGGAAAGCCCCATACCCGATTTTACGGCATCATTTTGGCCTGCCATCCATGGAGGCCACCATTGCGGGAATTCGTCAAATCTCAGAAGCCCGCGTATTAGACGTGATCTCGCTGGGCATCGATCAGGATGCACAGGAAAATTTCTTCCACCCTGAACGTCAGGACCCGAGACGCTTTGGCGCGGGTGGAGTTCCCGTGCGCTCGGCTGAAGACTACCGTCAGCTCTACGAGGCCAGCCGCAGGGGCAACTATCCGCTCATGCGCACTTACTCGGGTACTGATGATTTCATCAGGCTCGCAGAAGTGAGCATCGAGACCATTCACAACGCCTGGTGCGCCATTCCCCTCTTCTGGTTCAACCGCATGGATGGGCGCGGACCGTGGGATCTGGCTGGATCGATCCGCGAGCACCAGCAGGTGATGCGCTGGTATGGTGAACGCGGTATCCCCGTTGAACTCAACGAGCCACACCACTGGGGGATGCGCGATGCTCCCGATGTGGTGTGTGTGGTTTCGGCTTATCTTTCAGCATACAACGCCCGGGCTTTTGGCGTGAAAGATTACATTGCGCAATTGATGTTTAACAGCCCGCCTGGTTTGAGCGATGCCATGGACCTGGCGAAAATGGCCGCGATGCTGCGCATCATTGAACCGCTTGCAGATGAAAATTTTCGCATCTGGCGCCAGACGCGCACCGGCTTGCTCAGTTACCCGCTTCAGCCTGCAGCGGCACGCGCTCATCTGGCATCCAGCATTTATTTGCAGATGGCGCTGCGCCCCCACATTGTGCACATTGTGGGGCATACCGAAGCGGATCATGCTGCAACCGCCGAAGATGTGATCGAGGCTACCCAGATGGCCAGGCGCTCGATCGAAAACGCTCTGCGCGGCGCCCCGGATATGCTCGCCGATCCTTCTGTGCAGGGTCGTATCGACGAACTGGTCTCAGAGGCTTCGGTCACACTCGAAGCCATCCGTTCGCTGGCCGGTAAGAATGTGGCTGATCCCTTCACAGACCCCGATACTCTGGCCGCAAGTGTCAAGTCAGGCATCCTTGATGCACCGCACCTGCGAAATAATCCATTTGCCAGGGGAGAAATCAGGAGTGGTTACGTCAATGGTGCCTGCATGGCATTGAACCCAAGCGGTAAAACAATTACAGAAAAACAGAGATTGACAAATCTTAACAAGGAGATGAACCAATGACCTCAAAAACAAAATTTACGGTTATCGGTGCCGGTCATGGGGGTAAGGTAATGGCAGCCCACCTGGGATTGATGGGCTTTCAAACGAATTTATATAACCGTACCATGGAACACATCGCAGCCATCAAAGAACTGGGCGGGATCGACCTTGTGGGATTCGAAGGCGAAAAACGAGAATTTGGAAAATTGCAAAAAGTGACCTCGAACATCGAGGAAGCTATCGAAGGTACTGACATGATCATGGTGGTGGTGCCCTCGTCGGCCCACGCTGAAATCGCCAAAAACCTTGCGCCTTATCTCAAGGATGGACAGATCATCGTCTTGCACCCCGGGCGAACCTGCGGAGCAATTGAAGTGGCCAAAGTGCTGCGTGATCATCAATGCACAGCCGACGTGACCATTGCCGAAGCTGAAACTTTCATCTACGCTTCTCGGTCAGACGGCCCGGCTCAAGCGCATATTTTTCGAATCAAAGAGGCCGTTCCCCTGGCTGCGCTGCCCGCGACTCGAACAAAAGAAGTGCTGGAGCGTATTCATCAGGCTTATCCCCAGTTCATCGACGGCGGCAATGTGCTGCAAACCGGCCTGAACAACATGGGCTCCATCTTTCATCCTGCGCTGACCCTGCTTAACGCCGGTTGGATCGAGTCTACACACGGCGACTATCAATTCTACATTGATGGTGCCTCGCCATCTGTAGCGCGCGTGTTAGAAACGCTCGACCGCGAACGCGTCACTGTGGGTTCCTCGTTGGGACTGAACACCCGCAACGCCATGGATTGGCTCAAACTGGCCTACGACACAACAGGTGCTGATTTATACGAAGCAATTCATAACCAGGAGGGCTATTACGGCATCAAAGCGCCCGCCACATTGAATCACCGCTATATCTTTGAAGACGTGCCGATGAGCCTGGTTCCCATTGCTTCGCTGGGCGAGCGTTTTGGCGTCAGCGTGAAGGCGATGAACGCCATCATCACCCTGGGGAACATTGTGCACCGCACGGACTACTGGCGCCGCGGTCGTACGGTTGAAAAACTGGGCATTGACAATATTTCAGTCGCAGAACTCACCGAATACGTCAATACCGGCTTCCGCGAATACTGAAAGAATCCAACCTTATACGAGAATGGTGATGTAAGTTACCTGCTCAACCATCCAAACAGGATTATATAGAGTATGCTCGCAACGAGGGTTGTACCGATCATCACGGGAAGCCCTCTTTTGTTCCACAATTTGGGTGTGATCGGGTTGCGCGTCTTGTCGGAAAGTGAGGCGACTACGATATTGGCGGTGGAGCCAATAATGGTTCCATTTCCTCCAAATCCTGCCCCAAACACGAGCGCCCACCATAAAGCCGTGGTGGGTATGCCTGCCGCTGCAAGCCCCTGGATGACCGGGATCAGCGCGATGGTGATGGGAACGTTATCTACGAATGCTGAAAGGATCGCCACCGTCCAAAGGATGATCAATCCCAGCCATATTGGCGGTAGGCGGTCGATATGAATGGCCAGGTTGGTCAATTCTTTGAAAACCCCAGCAGCCTCCATTCCACCGATAATGATAAACAGTGCACCAAAGAAGATCAGCACATCCCATTGCACTTTCTTAAGCGTTTCTTGAATCGAAGGACGCACCCACACCAGCGCGGCTGCGGCTCCACCCAGCGCCACCAGAGCCGGACGGATGTGCAGGAAGTCTTCAAACAGGAACAACAGGATCATCGCACCCACAACGATGATTGCCTTGCGCGCGGTCTTGCGGTCTTTGAAGGCATCAAGCGGGTTTAATTCGGCCAATGCTTCGAGGTCTGAAGGGGTAACGGACAGTTCCCTGCGAAAGAGGATGAAGAGGATCCCCAGTGCAGTGAACCAGACCACAATCACAATCGGAAGGCTGTGTGTTAGAAAATCGCTAAAGGTAAACCCCGCGGCCGACCCGACCAGAATGTTTGGAGGGTCGCCAACAAGCGTCGCTACTCCACCGGTATCTGAGAGCAGCGCTTCAGCCATCAGATAAGGCTGAGAGTTAAGCCCCAGGATCTCACACATCAGGATGGTCACAGGAGCGATCAGTACTACAGTGGTCACATTATCCAGGAACATTGATACCACAGTGGTGACCGTTCCGAGCAAGACCAGCAATCTTGCGGGTCTTCCTTTTGAAAATTTACCCATCTTGACCGCGAGAAATTGAAAGAACCCCGTGGGTTCAAGGATGGCAATGATGATCATCATCCCCAGCAGCAGACCCAACGTGTTGAAATCAATGCTTTCGATAGCCTGTATTTCTGTGAAAAAATGCAGGTTGATTCCCAGCACAACCATAATTACGGCGCCAGCCATTGAAGTGATGGTGCGGTTCAATTTTTCTGAAAAGATCAGAAATAAACATAGTGCAAAGATGAAGGCTGAAAGGATGAGTGGAAGCATCTGTGACTCAATTCGACGATTAAGATGGTAAGATCAAGTTTGAAAGAAGCGCGACGCCGATGTCTACCCGCGAAGCGATTCCCACCAGGCGCATGTTCTCGTCTACCACCGGCAGATCATTCAGGTCATGTTCCTGCAGCATGGTGATAGCCCGCGTTAATCCTGCCGTCTCTTCAACGTACACCGGTTCTTTGAGGATTTTTTCGATCGGAGATTGCAGATATTCGCAGGCCGGCTTTTCATCTTCAGCAGCGCCAAAATCATGCACAAAGTCCAGATCCTCTACCAATTGGTAAAAGTCAGGTATCGCCGGTGTGATCAGATCGTGCAGCGTCACCAACCCGATCAGGTGCATGGAATCATTGACGATGGGCAGTGTACCGATATGGTGTTGAACCATCATCTCTGCGGCTTTTTGAATGGTGATTCCTGGCCTGGATGTGAACACTTTGCGTTTCATGCAGTCGCCAATTTTCATACGGGCACCTCATTTTAAACGCACCAAGTTCTTTTGACCCACCAGTAAAATTATTGTATATCAAAAAAATTCAAATTTGCCATAATTCCCAATGATGCGATAATTAGGGGGTAAGGAGGAATTTTATGAATCCGTATAAGCTCAGTCCATCCATGCTGACTTTCTTCTGGGATGAATGCCCACGGTGTTTCTACCTGCAGGTCGTGCATGGTATCTCACGTCCACCTGCTGCGTTCCCCAAGGTGTTCACAAAGATCGACAGCCTGATGAAAGGTCTTTTTGCCAACCAGCCCACAGAAAAAATCTCACCTGATTTGCCCCCCGGGAAGGTATCGATGCAGGGAAAATGGGTCACCTCAGAACCCCTTCGCATTCCTGGCATCGCAGCTTCCTGTTACATTAAGGGGGCGTTCGATTCTGTCATTTCCTTCGATGACGGATCTTACTGTGTGATGGATTTTAAGACCTCACAACCCAGCCCGGCCCACATCGATTTCTACGGCCGCCAGCTCCACGCGTATGCTTACGCACTCGAACACCCAGCCCCACAAGCGCTGGGTCTGCAGCCGGTGACCCGCCTGGGGCTGCTCTACCTCGACCCGGTGGATATTGATCATCTGCCCGACCACCGGCGTATCACTTATGGTGGCGAAGTCACCTGGACGGAAATTCCACTGGAGATGGACAGGTTTATCGACTTTATGAGCAACGTGCTCACCATGCTCTCGCAGCCAGAGCCGCCTCCTCCCGCAGAGGGCTGCGCCTACTGTGCTTACCGTGAGGATGCACGCCAGCACGGGTTGTAGAAGTTGTTGGTTTTTTGTGTCACCAGCGCAGGGTAGGGGGGCAGTCTTCGCCCGTAGTGAGTAAAACAAGAAAGAAGGCTCCGCTTGGAGCCTTCTTTATCCATTACCGGCTAATATCGCGGTTTGGGTTTACTCATACCTCAGCGCTTCGACAATGACCGTCCTGGCTGCCTGCCGGGCAGGAACCATAGCCGCAAGGATGCCGAACAGCAAGCCGACGGCGATCGCTACCAGGATCCCCAGGCCAGGGAAGTAAAAGTCAAGGGTGAACCCCGCAAAATTTACCGCTTTCAGAAGATAGTAACTCAAGAAAATTCCAACCAGAATTCCCAGTGAAGTCCCCAGCGCTGAAAGCAGCAGACTCTCGGCAAAAACCATGCGTTTCACCTGTTTCTGGGTTGAACCCACCGCGCGCAGCATGCCGATCTCGCGGGTGCGTTCGATAATACTGATGCCCAGGGTGTTTGCCATGGCGATCAAGCCGGGGATAGCGAGCATAAAGACCAGCGCATTCATCATGCTCATGCTGCTCTGAAAAACTTCCATCTGAGATTTTTTAAATGCCTCTGCGTCAAACAGGGTAAATGCCGGGTAATCCTTCGCCGCAGCCTTGATCTCTGCATCCACCGCGGTTTGATTTGCACCTTCTTTGCGGTTGGCCATGATTAATACGTCTGTGGTGATATGGAAATCTTCCTCAAGAAATGCCTGTGAAATGTAACCCGTGGCAATCTTCGCGTTCAGATAATCCATTGCCACACCCACAACCTGGTACTCTTTTTCACCTTCGGGTGTCTCGAGCAGCAGGGTATCACCAACCTTGACGGCAGATGATGTGGCAAAAATCCCATTGACAATTATCGAGCGTCCGCTGCCCAGAGCGGAGAAAGATTGAAAGGGGTCTCCCTGGCTGAACTCAAGCCCTGAGATTTCTGGATATTTCTGGGGGTCGATGCCGATCACCTGCAGGGCTGCGCCTTTTGTCTGCGTGGATGCCAGACGCAAGGTGGTCACTCCTGAATTCCCCTCCAGTTTCTCTAACCTGCGGGCGAATTCAGGCGCAGCACCCAGGTTTCCTCCGCCGAGCACCAGTGAAGAAGGCATTAACAGGTAATCTGAGCCGAGGCTTCGATCGAGATAGCGAATAAAACCATCAAAAACACTGGTGACCAAACCGATCATGGCGATGGTGACTGCGAGACCGATCATCATGGCTGAAGCTGTTACCGCTGCGCGGCTGGGTTGGCGATAGAGATTACCCTGCGCGAGTGTTCCCTCGCGGGCATAGATCACTGATAACAGCCTGCCAAAAGTGCTGGCAATAGGCTTTACGAGTACCGGGATCACCATTATCAGCCCCACCAGAAACGCCAGGGTGGAGAGGGATGCCACGGGCAGGTCCCCGGTGATGAGCCCCACGATGGAAAGGGCAATGAGAATGGCGCCGATCGCAGCGCGCAGCAGCCTTCTGCGTCTTTCGACCAGCAGCGTGACGGGGCGCAGGGCTTCCATGGGCGTGATCTTCATCGCGGTGCGCGAGGGAAGGTAGCTGCTGCCAACGGTAAACCCGATTCCAAGCAGAGTGGAGGCTGCCAGATTTGCGGCCGTGATTTCAGGTGGTCCGACCTGAGCACGCATGAAGGCCTCGATCATTGGCCCCAGGCCTTGCAGGATTCCATAAGCGATGGCGTACCCCGTGACCAATCCAAGGAATGTTCCAATTATGCCCTGAAGCAGAGATTCGGTCAGGATAATGCCCATCACCGTCTTGCGTGAAGCGCCGATGGCGCGCAGCATCCCCAGATCGCGGCGCCTCTCAGCAACCACCGTGCGAAAGGTGTTGTAAATGATAAAGGCTGCCATTGCCAGTGCCATGATGCCAAACAGCCACATGACACTTTCACCCATTTCCAGCGCGGCAGAAAGTTCATTTCCAAGCTCCACCTGACCGGATTTGAATCCCCCTCCCAGAGATTGCAGCAGATTCTTTTCCACAGTGGCTTTATCTACCTGACCATCGAGCAGCATATCGATAACGGTGATCTGTCCTTCGAGCCCGAGTATCCTTTGCGCGGTGGGCAGGGTTACATATACTTCATCCACGGTTGTTGACTCGAATTGCGTCAAAATACCAACCACGATCAGATCCGCCTTCCCCTGTGATGACGGGATGGTCAGGGTGTCTCCGACTTTTTTGTCCATTTTTTGTGCGAGGCTATAACTGATCACAGCCTGATCTGTGTCGCCTGGTTCGAGAAAACGCCCTTCACTGAGCTGGTACCTGCGCACCAGTCGAGCCGTTTCAACATCCAACCCGTTGAGAGTAATGGAGGCTGATCTGGTGATTGGATCGGTGGTGCCACCCAGGCTTTCAGGAATTTGCACATTACGCTGCAGGATACCCGTGCTGACGCTGATTCCTTCGGCGTTTTGTATGGTATCCATAATGGACTGATTGAAGGGTCCATTGGATTTGCTGGAAATGCTCAAATCCACCTTGCCAGCAGCTGTGATCATCGAATGTCTGAACGCCGTGATGATTCCGGGAAGCATGGCGTTCATACCAAAAAGCACAGCCACTCCAAACACCACCGCCAGGGTTGTCAGCACCATGCGCTGCTTTCTGCCGGTGAGATAGCGGTATGCTAAAAGGAATTGCCCTTTCATAGTGACTCCACTTTTTCCTTGAGACGTCTGGCGTTTTCAGGAGCGTCGCTGCTCATCAGTGTATCATCCACAATTTTGCCGTCTTTGAGGAAGATGATGCGGTCGGCGTAAGCCGCGATGCGCGGGTCGTGAGTGACCATCAGAACAGTTCTGCCCCAGTCTGATACCAGGCTGCGCAGCACAGAGGCGATTTCATCTCCGCTTCGCGTATCAAGATTCCCCGTGGGTTCGTCAGCGAGGATAATCAACGGATTGGAAATCATCGCGCGCGCGATGGCCACGCGCTGCTGCTGGCCGCCCGAGAGTTCATCCGGGCGGTGTGTGGAGCGGTCTCCGAGTTGATTTTTCTGCAGCCATTCCATGGCTCTGGCTTTTGCCCTCTCCTGTTTGACGCCATCGAGGATCAGCGGCAGGGCTGCATTCTCGGCGGCATTAAGCACCGGTATCAGGTTAAAAAACTGAAAGATAAACCCCATCTTCCGGCGGCGCAGTTCGGTCAACTGGTCATCTTTCATTTTTGCGATATCCTTGCCCTCGATCATGACGCTTCCGCTTGTGGGGCGGTCGAGGCCCCCGATCAGGTGCAGCAAGGTTGACTTTCCACATCCGCTGGGACCCATCACCGCCACAAATTTACCTTCTTCAATGCTAAGGTTGATCGAGTCTAGCGCTCGAACTGCGTTATCTCCATTGCCGTAAATCTTTGTCAGATCCTTTACTTCTATGATTGCCATATTTTCTCCTTTTTCTTATTGACGATCAGATCCCGGTGAGTTTTTTTGCGGCCTTCCCCGCGGGCGCAGGCAAACTTCAGGCGGTGGTTGTTTGACAACTTCATCCAGGCGGGATTCGACCATGTCTAGCCAGCGCAGGTCTGCCTCGAGGTGCATGATGGCTTTATCCATGATCATGATCCTGGCCAGGTCGGTGCGCTGATCCAGTTTTTCGCGCGCCTGGGTGATGCGGTGCAAATCGCGATAGAGCCCATTGCGCTGAATCTGGATCAGACGGCTGGTGTCTACAAAATCCAGATGACGCGAAAGCATCAGTTTTAAGTAAAAAGCATCCTGCTGGGGTTCATCACGCACATCTGTTAACAGCCAGCGGTTGAATTCTTCCAGACCGGCGGGGGTGATGTGAAATTTTCTCTTCTCAGATGTGGATCCGTTATCAGAAGGCTCGATCTCGACCAGGCCGCTCTCGAGCATGCGATTAAGCGTGGTGTAAATCTGCGCCGGGGTGACGTTCCAGTTATCGCTGCCGCCAGCCAGCGCAGTGAAAGCAGCCCGCAACTCATAACCATATCGCGGCTGTTGTGCCAATAGACCCAACAACGAATGCCTGACAGTCATATAATAAATACTCTACGGTATAGTATTATATTTAGATTCAGGGAAATGTCAATCGGGTAGCGTAGTTTTATCAGCGTGCAGCGATCCGGTATCTTTCGAGCGTTGAACGATGTTGGGGTTCCAAACGGTCACCCGGTTGCGCCCGGCGTCTTTGGATGCATATTGCGCAAAGTCGGCGCGGTCGATCAGGTCGGTCAGTGAGGTGCAGTCTTTATCGATTTCAGCCACGCCCAGGCTTATGGTGATGCTCAGCTGGCCGGCAGCAGTATTCGTGGAGGTGGCCTCAGTGGTTGCCCGCAGTCTTTCAGCGATAATCGCAGCTTCGGCGGCGTTCGTTTCTGGAAGCAGAATGATGAATTCCTCACCGCCATAGCGGGCGAGGATGTCCACCTGGCGAATACAGGATTTACAAACTTCAGCCAGGTGCACCAGCAATTGATCGCCGATCGTGTGCCCAAAGGTGTCGTTTACCAGTTTAAAGTGGTCGATGTCGATCATGATCGCTGAAAGGTCGCGTCCGTAGCGGATAGAACGGTTCAATTCCTGCTCTGCGAGCTCAAGGAATTTCCGCCGGTTGTAGATGTTGGTCACCGGATCAGTGATGGCCAGTTCTTGAACTTCTTTGAACAGCCGTGCATTCTCAATGGCAATGGCAGCGTTCGCTCCCAACAGTTCAAGCATTTCAAGATCTGATTCAGTGTACGCGTATGGCTTATAGCTCTGCGCTGAAAGAACGCCAATCAGTTTATTGCCAATCCTCAACGGAACGACCAGCACGGATTGCGAAATTTCTTCAATCTCCATGTTGCCGGTCAGAATTGCACCGGTGGAGGCGATCATGCTTTCGTCAAACGTGTTGTAGAGCAATGATCTGCCTTCTTTCAGCGCCTTTCCGAAAAGACCCTGTCCGAGGGGACGCGATGATAACTCCACGATCTCTTCATGGTCGGTGATGAAAACATCTTCGATGGTTTGCTCTTTTTCATTCACCACCGCGATGCAGAAGAATTCGGTCTCCATCAGCTCGGTGGTTGCTTCGTAAATCGCAGGATAGATTTCTTCTGATCGAATGTTCGCGCTGATCGTCTGGCTGAGTTTATACAGCGTTTCATTTCTGATCGCGGCCTGGACGGCGTTTTCATACAGGCGCGAGTTTTCGAGAGCGATCGCCACCTGGTCGGCAAAGGCCGTTACCAGCCGGGCATGTTCTTCGGTGAATTGACCCGGGTTGTGCGCGTCAAGTGAAAGGATGCCGATCGGTTTGTTGTGGATCGTCAGAGGTACACCCAGCCAGGAACGGATGAAATAATGATTATCGGTGATGTGATTGAAATTCGGCGCCTCTTCAACCGTATTGGAGATCAGGCGCGGCTTATTATCCAGAAAGACACACGCGCCAGGGTTTTTGCGGTCGAGCGGCACTTCCAGACCAAGGACGGGGTTGGCGTCTTTGAATCCGTGGCCTCCAACAATTTGCAACACGCCCTTTTTCTGCAGTAATACCGACGCACTATCGTAAGGAACCACGTGTGCCAGCTGCTCGAGGATCAGACGCAGGGCTTCGTCGCGGTTAAGCGACGAAACAACCACTGCACCGGCCTGGCGCAGCGTTTCAGCTTCTTCTGCCCTGCGTTTTGCATCGGCGAATAGCTGGGCGTTGCGCAGCGCGATCGTCGCCTGCTGGGCAAACAGATTTAACAACCGGATGTCGTTCTCGGTAAAGGTGCGGCTCATCTCATTGTCATACACGCCGATCACACCGAGCAGTTCGTTGTTTCCTGCCAGCATTGGCACGGCAAGCCCGATGAAAGGACCGCTTTCTTCGTATTCGTCGGCTTTTCCATCAACCACCTGGTAATCTGTGATCACCAGCGGTTGTTTGTTTTCAATAACCTTGCCCATTACCCCTTCACCAGCTTTAAGGGTTTTTCCGGCTGTGTTCTTCTTCAAATTTTCAGAAACCACCACCTTTAAAACGCCTTGATTTGCTTCGAAGAGACCGATCTCGCCCATCTGGGCGTTTAAGAGGTATATGGCGCGTTTGGCGATTTCTTTTAGCAGTGTGTTGACATCCAATTGCGAACTGATGTCGGCGAGGGTTGCCCTCAGGCTGTCGAGCTCCTTGATCCGCTTGACTTCGGTTGAATAAAGGCGGGAATTCTTAATCGCCAGAGAAGACTGCATAGCAAATAGCGAAACCAGCCGTGCGTGTTCCTGCGTATAGAACCCTGGTTCGACCTTATCGAGGCCAAATACCGCCTCCACTTTGCCATCGATGATCACAGGGACTCCAAGCCATGCATGATAATAGGCGGATATTTCATTATGTGCCCAGTTTTTTTCTTTGGATGTGTCGGCGATGATCAGCGGTTTGCGGCTGTTGATGATGGTGCGCAGATTTTCGATTTTCTCAATTTCAAACGGGCGCAGCAGTGCAGCGGCGGCTTTTTTCTTGCCAACGAGTTCGTACCCTCTGAATCGGGCAACCTGGATGCGCGGACCGTCAACCAGAGCCACATTACCCCCGTCGTACGGTACCAGCCGCGAGAGTTGATCCAACAGCAGATCCAGAATTTCATTCATATCGAGGGAGGTGGTCAGGGTAGTACCAATATCACGCATCGTCTCGGCCAGCTTGCGCTGGTCGTGCTCGCTTTTAAACAACCTGACGCGCTCAATGGCCACTGCCAGCGAGTCGCAGATGGTATGCAGCAGCCTGACTTTATTTTCGTTTACCTGCGTACCGCTCTCCTCAACAAAGTTGAGAAGCCCCATCGGCTGCTTGCCGATATAAAGAGGAAGTGAAAAATGTGACGTGAGGTTTGGCGCACCACAAGCACAGCCTTTGATCGTCCGCGGGTTTTCCACCCTGCCTTCGACCAGTTTTTGCAGACACCCGGGATAACTTCCCTGCACATTATCTACAACAAGCAGGTTATCTTCATCCAATGGATGATATTCGATTTTCTGGTACGACCGGTCAGACTTTCCCAGCAGAAACAGCCACACATGCCTGCTCTTGGTGATCGCAGTGACCGTCTCGAGCACAGGAAGAATGGCCGTCCGTAAAGAACTAGCCTGGTTGAGCGACTCGGTCACGCTGCGCAAGATTGCCAGTTCATCGATTCTGGATTGAACGTTTTCGAGCGCGGCCCGCGTGATGCTTTCGGCCTGTTTTCTTTCGCGGATATCCTGGATGGTCACATAGTAGATGCTTTCATCACCTTTGACAATGGGGATGATGGAAATTTCTACCGGGATTAAATCCCCGCTGGCGTGGATCATCCGGGCTTCTTGCGTCGGCTTTTCTTTTTTGGCTTCGTATCTGGAAAGCTGAGGTGCATCTTGAATGATATCGTCCAGTGAACGGAAAAGGAGTTGGTCGCGGGAATAACCCGAGAGATTGGCTGCCTCGGGGTTGCTTTCAATGATCATGCCCTGTTGATTTAACAATAAAATGCCGTAGATCGAATTGTCGAAAATGGCGTGGTACCGTTCTTCAATGAGTACCCGTTCGATTTCTTCCTGCTTCTTCTTGGTGATCTCGCGCATGACCACCAGCGAACCGGCGACTTCCTTGGTGCTCGTCATCAATGGCGAGATACTCATATCGTAGATGCGGGCGTTCGATCCGTTTCCAAGAGCCACTTCCATCGGCTGATCCAGGCAATCTTCGAAAGGCAGGTAGGTCTTCAGGTTTCGGTTGAGCAGGATTGGAAAAGACTCGCCAATATGATCGGCCAGTTGCAATTGTTTGATGTTGGCCGCGGCAGCGTTGCAATCCAGTATTAAACCGTGAGGATCGAGGGTAATGACAGCATCGGACATTTGGCTTATTAATGTAGACCGTGCCAACGGAACGACTTCCAGCATGCGGTTACTGAATATTCCCCAGGTGAGCAAGAGGAGGAACGCCACAAGGGAAATCAGCATCACGTTTGGCCCCATCTGATTGGCCCACAAGGGGATGGAAATGATACCCCCAAGCACAGGTAATGTTTCTGCAAATATGATGATGCCGATCCTGCTGCGTGCCCAGCGCGGCGCCTTTCGGTAGGCCTTAACCAGATAAAGCAGCGAGACGCTCAACAAGACGAAACTGTAAATGATGATGATCCAGAACCATAACCCGTAAGTCGGAAACAGAGGTTCGAGCCAACCCACTGATTTGAATTTCGGATCGAGGGCAGCCTTAAACAAATGATGCTGTGAATTGGTGAGAATGACAAAAATGGTTGCGACTGGAATGAGATAGATTAACAACCATCGCGGATTACTGAGCACATTCTTTTTACCTGTATATACCAATGAAAAGATAAAGAAAGTCGGCGCCAGAAAACTTGCCGGAAGCAGCTGGATACTATCCCAGAGATTCTTGAATTCGATATTTCTGCTGTAAATCTCCAGTAGATATGTAGACCCCCATAACACCCCAAGCAAAGCCATTAACATCATGCTAATGGCGCCAGTGACCTTGCGGTGAACCAGTGAATAAATGGCGATGGCCAATGCTAAAATCACTGCGCAAGCAGTGATGACAATCGTGGTAAAAATTACACCAAAAGCATCAGGCATTTTCGAACCCTAGATTCTCAACAGGTGACAGATTCGCTATGTTGTCTTGGATTATTTCGCTGTTCCCACCTTATTATATTAAATCCACACCAAATAAACCTTATTTTGGAACAATTGTCAAGTTTCTCTAAACTTCCTTTACGGAAATTTTACGCAGGTAATGCACAAATAGGATAAAATGAACAAAATTGGATCAGAATTTTATCGTTTCCGAGGTCCAGCATGGGGTTGACGGAATTTTCATTTACTCCCAGTGAATATGTTTTTCTCAATGGTGATCAATTCGCGCCTAAAGCGGAAGGCAGTGGCAGTCTGGCTCTCTTGTGCTCCGACGCCAGTGTAGACGGATACCAGCTGGCGATTAACCTCATTCTGGCTGCCATCCTTGCCAATGAAGCAGAAGGAGCGCTGGAGATTTCTGTTCAAGAGAAAAAGAAGCTGTTTGGGAGTGGTTCCTCCAGAGAAATTTACCTGCGTAAAACCTCTGCTCCGCCAAACTGGTCGGGGTACACACTTGAATCAGCGGTCATGTTCATCACTTCAACCCTTTTTACGCAACAAAAGCACACGCTTTACAACATTGTCTATGTTCTGCTGGGGCAGGATCGGCCTGATCCGTGGCAAAAGATCATCGAACTGGTAGAGTGGGGGCTTGCCTCAAGCAACTGGTTGATTCCGGTTGAGGGCGAGGCGGCAGCTGCCTTTTCTACGCCTTTTATTTGCCCTGCCAAGGTGCGTGAACTGGCACTTGAAAAGCCGGTAGAGCCAATGACTTCGCTTCTGACCGGTCTACAACAAACTCGTTCGCCGTTAACTCAGGCGCTTGTCAACGAAATTGAACACGCTCTAAGAGATCGAAAATCCAGATAGACATCATCGAAATTTGAGTTAAGCACCGTTTCCGCCCAGGTACGCATCAATGACGAGCGGATTGCGCAGTAATTCATCGGCGGGACCTCCTAAAACGACCTTCCCGGTATCGAGCACATAGCCGCGGTCTGAAATCGATAACGCCATCAGCGCGTTTTGTTCCACAAGCAGGATACTGGTTCCCTCTTGATTGATTTCGCGAATGATCTCGAAGATTTGTTCAACCATCAACGGGGCAAGCCCCATGGATGGTTCATCTAACAGCAGTACCCTAGGTTTGGCCATCAACCCTCTGGCGATGGCCAGCATCTGTTGTTCTCCACCTGAGAGCGTACCACCCGGCTGGTTGCGGCGCTCTTTCAGCCTGGGGAAGCGTTGAAAAATGGCCTGCATTCGCTCATTGATCTCTGCACGGTTGGTTTGGGTATAGGCTCCCATCTCGAGGTTTTCCCACACGCTCATTGAAGCAAAGATCTTTCTTCCTTCCGGCACCTGAACGATTCCTTTACGGACGATCGTCTGAGGGGCCGCGTGCGTAATCTCTTCACCAAAACAGGTAATCTTTCCGCTCGTAGGGTGGAGGATCCCCGAGATCGTGTTGAGATTGGTGGATTTTCCGGCGCCGTTGGCACCGATCAAAGAGACAATTTCGCCTTCCGCCAGATGAAAACTGACGTCTTTAAGCGCATGGATCGCTCCGTAGTGCACGTTGATGTTTTCGATTTCCAGGATCATTTTCTTGCCTTTCTCTTAAACTTCTGCGCCAATGCCGCTCCACCCGGACCCAGGTAGGCTTCAATCACACGCGCGTTGGATTGAATTTCGGAAGGGACCCCTTCGGCGATCTTTTTACCGAAGTCGAGAACGCTGATGCAATCTGAAATTTCCATCACCACGTGCATGTCATGTTCAATCAGGATGATCGTGATGCCAAAATCATCACGCATCTGGCGGATCAGAGTGGTCATTTCCAGTGTTTCCTGTGGGTTCATCCCCGCGGTGGGTTCATCCAACAGCAACACGCGCGGCTTTCCGGCCAGGGCGCGCGCGATCTCGAGCCTGCGCTGCGCACCATAGGGCAAACTCCCGGCTGCCGCATCAGCGCACCCGATCAGTCCTACAAAGTCTAACCAACGGCTTGCTTGAATCAGCGCAAGTTTCTCTTCTTTCTGGTATCGGCGGGTATGCAGCACCGCATCGATCCAGGTTTCGTGCAGACTGTGGTGCAGTCCGACCATCACATTTTCGATGGCGGTCAGGCTTGAAAATAATCGGATGTTTTGGTAGGTGCGCAGGATGCCCAGGGCTGCAATTTCATGGGTTCCTTTGCCGCGGATGGATTGACCGCAATAGAACACATCTCCATTCTCCGGCGTGTAATACCCTGATAAACAATTGAAGAAAGTCGTTTTACCTGCGCCGTTTGGCCCAATGATCGAGTAAATGGCTTTCTCGTTCACGCTCAGGTTGACCCCATCGACTGCCGTTAATCCACCAAAGACCTTGGTCACATTGCGCGCGGTGATGATCTCAGCTGACATTTTTGCCCTCCACGTGGCTCTCATCTGGTTCAGATTCTTGGGGTATCTTGTATTGAGGCCGCTTTGAGGGGATTAAACCCGCTGGTCTCGAGAGCATCATGACCACCAGCAGCGCACCAAAGGTGAGCAGGCGGTAATTGGAAAACTCGCGCAGGATTTCGGGCAGCCCCTTGAGCGCAAAAGCTCCAAGTATGGTGCCTGGAATGTTGCCCAGACCACCGACGATGATCAGCGAGAGGACATTAATTGATGCCATCAAAGAATGCTCTTCAGGACCTGTAAACTGGTTGCGGCTGGCGTAAATCGCACCGGCGAGCCCCGCAAAGGCAGCACCCAGCGCCAGGGCCAGCAGTTTATAGCGGGTGGTGTTCACCCCGCAGGCTCTTGCCGCTGTCTCGTCTTCACGGATCGAAAGCCATGCCCGGCCAGGTCGTGAAAGCTGCAGGCGGTTATAGACAAATGCAGCCAGAGCCACGCTGATGGCGATCAGGTACATAAAGTCGATATCCGAATTGAAAGGTCGGCCAAAGAGTGTTGGTCCACTGATATTCTGGATGCCACGCGGCCCTCCGCTGAAATCGGTAAGCGCATCGCTTTTCAACAGAATGCGGATGATCTCTCCGAAACCGAGGGTGACGATGGCCAGATAATCTCCGCGCAGGCGCATGAGCGGCAGCCCGAGCAGCAATCCGGCGAGTGCGGCAAGCAGCACACCCAGAACAAGCGCCGGCCAGAACCCCAACATCAGGTTGTGCGGAACTGGTGAATTTAGCAGAGCCATTGTGTAAGCACCGATGGCAAAAAAGGCGATATACCCCAGCACCAGCTGACCGGATAAGCCAACGATGAGGTTCAACCCTAAACCAAGGATCACGTAAAGCCCCACCGTACCGGCAACGTAATTCCAATATGATCCCCAGTTCAGCGGAAGAAAAATGACCGCAGCGCCGGCCATGGCAACCCCCACGAGTTGGAGGGCGAGACGTCTTCTGCCATGGTCAAGTCTTTTCATCTTTTCTGTCGTTGAGCGGGTCAAAGCCAGGATTTGTTGACCCATCTGTTGGACTTTTGAGCTTTGAATGAATCCATACAGAAGCCCGCCAGCAGCTCCCGCGGCAGCCAGAATGCCTAGGTTGGCCAGCGCGCCGATCAGCGGTGGCAATCTCATCAAGACCCCGTTGATGAAATCAAACGACAACACGGTGAGGTAATTACGAATATCGATCTTATTGGTTAACAGCCAGCCAATGCCCACACAAAACACAAAGGTGACTGCACCGGCTGCCAGCCCTGAAAGCAATCCAGCCAGCACGTCGCCAGCGATACGCGCCCTGCTGTGTTTCCTGGCCGCCGCAATTCCGCTCCAAAGGCCCATCAAACCTGTAAAGGCAGCCAGGAATTGAAGGGGAGGGAGTGCCGTCAGCACCTGTTCTCCAAGCGCTTTGGCCAGCAGGCTGCCGATCATTGCATTAAATCCGATCAGAACGAGAAATACATTCACAGCACCAAAAATGAAACCAGTTTGAATCGGCTGAAGGTTCGTCGTTTTCATATCTTTTCCTCCGCGAGCACTTCTCCAAGCAATCCCGACGGACGGAAGGTGAGCACAACGATGAGCAGAAGAAAAGCAATCACATCTTTCAATTGAAAATCGATTCCAAGCGCTGCGGGACCTACCGATTCGATAATCCCTAAAAAGAGACCTCCCAGCATGGCCCCGGGCAGGTTACCGATGCCCCCCAGTACGGCCGCGGTAAACGCCTTGATGCCCGGAATGAAGCCGGTGAAATAATAGACCATGCTGTTGTGAAGTCCCCACATCACCCCGGCGGCTCCGGCCAGGGCTCCGCTAATGAGAAACGTCAGGCTGATGGTTTTATCCACGTCGATGCCCATCAGTGAAGCGGTCTTTTTATCTAACGCGACCGCGCGCATCGCACGGCCGAATTTGGTCTTTTGAACGATGAAATAGAGACTGACGAGCAGGATGAGTGATAAAAGGAAGGTGAACACTCCCGTGTATGGAATGGTCACACTGCTGTTATTGATCAAAATCTTCCACCCGGAACCGCGCGCCAGGATCTGTGGGTTGGCAACATCTCTTAATTGAGGACTGAATAAAAGCTGTGCTGCGTTTTGCAGAAAGATCGATGCGCCGATGGCGCTGATCAGCGGTACCAGACGCGGAGCCTGACGCAGCGGCCGGTAGGCGACTTTTTCCAGCAGGAAACCAGTGAGCGCTGATACCGACATTCCCAGGATGAACGCGATGATGATGGAGATGACCGGGTAAGCGTTCGAGAAGGCGAGTGAGTGATCTGCCCCCACTTTGATGTTTTTAAGTGCTTCGAAAACGAAGAAGCAGGTATATGCCCCCAACATCATGACCTCACCGTGCGCGAAGTTGATCATGAACAGAATGCCGTATACCAGCGTGTAGCCAATGGCGATCAGCGCATACACGCTGCCGATGATCATCCCTGCAATAACCAGCCGTGTCCAGGTTTCGGGGCCGTAAGTTTCTTGAATCAAAAGGGTTTGAATTAACCGATAAATGATAAAGATAAGAATGACTGCGCCAAGAACCGGACGCAGGTATTTAAGCACATTCGCGCCCTTGCGGGCTATTGAGATCGGTAAGGTTTCGTTCATACAGGCTGCTTTCGATCAAAAGGATGGGTCGGGGAGCACTGCTCCCCGACCGTGAAACAGGAGGGAGGCTAAGGCGCAGGTACCCATGCACCGTCTTTGACCATGACAAAAGTAGGAGGAAGGGTGTTACATTCGCCGACGGCGTCACAGGTATATGTACCGCTGATTCCATGAAAATCGGTCAGGTTGCGCACCGCGTTGATGAGCGCGCCGCGCGGCACGTAGAGGTTTCCATCCTTCCCAACTACCGCGACCGATTTAATTGCGAAGATCAACCCTGAAACAGCATCATATCCGTTCCAGGTATAGGGTGAGAGGGTGCCAGGCTCCTTGCCAAATTGCTCAAGGTAAGCAGCATCGAAGGCCGCCTTTTCGGGTGAATCTGCGGGGATCGGAGCGATGGTGGCAAATGCCCCTTCGCCGTTGGCTCCAGTGCGTGAGAGGAAGTCTGCCCCGTAGGTGCCGTCATCTCCAAAGAAAATGGCATTCTCAAGGCCGGTCTGTTTCATCTGGTTGACGATGACCGCGCCTTCGGCAGTGTAACCGCCAAAGTAGACTGCTTCGGGATTTTTGGATGCCACCGCTGAAAGCACAGGGGTGTAATCGGTCTCGCCCTTGGTAATGGCTTCGGTGATGACCACCTCTCCGCCCAGTTCGGTGAATTTGGCGGCTACGGTTTCTGCAAGCCCTTTTCCGTAATCGCTGCCATCGTGCAGCACGGCCAGCCTTCTGACGTTAAGTTTGTTGAACAGGTACTCGGCTGCCGGCGGACCCTGTCTGGCATCGGTGAACACGATTCGGTTGAAGACGGCCGAGCCCAGTGTGGTCAGGGAAGGGAGGCTGGCGGAAGGCGAGAGCATCACGATGCCCGCTTTTTCGTAGATCGGAATGGCCGCTGAGGTCGCGCCGGAATAGATGTGACCGGCAACGGCTACCAGCGCGGGGTCAGACGCGAATTTGTTGGCCACCGCGGCCCCCCCTTCAGCGTTCCCACCATCATCTTCAACAACCAGAACGAACTTGAAACCTTCAAATTCACCCGAATCCTGCACGGCAATCGTTCCGCCCTGTGAAATATCAAAACCGTAGGATGCGTCACCCCCCGTCATGGGCGCCCCCATGCCAATTTTGACCACATCTCCCGGTTTAAAAACAGCGCAGCCGAAGGCATCGGTCGAGCAAATTTCCGGTGAACCCGCGGCTGCGTCAGAGGAGGCGGCGGCAGAATCTGAACCAGACACCTCTGGCACGCTTCCTGTGCCGTTTGGTTCGGCTGCGGCAGGCGCAGCATTACAGGCAGTCATCATCATAAACATGAACATAAGAACAACAAAAATTCTTGCGGCTTTCATTTTTTCTCCTTTAGTTTTTTTTTTATGAAAAGGTTTTGCGGCATCTTTCGTAAAATTGCTTGATCATCGACGGTATCGTTCACCTCCATGCGGGATTGTCCTTTTGAAAGAAAAAAGCCACCTGATTGAGGTCAGGTGGCTTTGGGTAAACTTTTGAAACGGGTTATTATTGTTCTACTTTCGCCATCCTAACCTGAAATAGCTCTCCGTAATAATAAATGACGGAAAGCAGCCAGCCAAAAAGAATGACGATAGAAAAGTAAGTAGACATTATTGGGTAACCTTATATAAAAAAGCATATTACGACTTTTGAAAACGAAAGTCAATAGGTTAGTTAAAATTTTAAGGTTGTGAGAAAAAAGTTTGCCTTTCTTGACCATTTCAAAATGTAACCAGATGATTTGCGATGTTTTTGGCGGGTTAAAACAAAACCGGGTCTCGATATTTCAGAGACCCGGCGGAAGGTTTCCTCTTTTTTATTTGCTGACCAGGGCGCGCACTTTCTCGAGCTCTCCAGCGCTTCCCAGTTTTTCGTTTTTGTGGGCAATGAATTTCGCGTACTCACTCATGAAGACCTTGCCGATGGGGCGCAGGTCAAAGTTCTCGGGATGTTCAAGGAAATATTCCCTGTGAACTCGAGTCCACACCAGACGGCCGTCGGTGTCGATGTTGATCTTTGTCACACCCAGTTCCGCGGCGCGCCGGAACTGGTCGGCATCCACACCCTTGGCGCCCTTCAAGTTCCCGCCGGCTTTGTTGATGCGTTCCACCTCTTCCTGCGGGACAGAACTTGATCCATGCATCACCAGTGGGAAACCGGGCAGGTTTTTCTGGATCTTTTCCAGCACATCAAAGTGCAGGCTCTGCGTACCGCTGAATTTGAATGCGCCGTGGCTGGTGCCAATGGCAACCGCCAGTGAATCGCATCCGGTGCGTTCAACAAATTCGGCTGCCTGGTCTGGGTCGGTGAGCATGGCGTTTGCTTCGCTGACCTGAACATGTTCCTCAACCCCGCCGAGTTTTCCCAGTTCAGCTTCCACCACGATACCCTTGGCATGGGCTGCTTCGACCACCCGGCGCGTAATTTCGATGTTCTTTTCGAACGGTTCTGCCGAAGCGTCGATCATCACCGATGAATAAAACCCGCTGTTGATACAGTCATAGCAGGTTTCTTCGTCTCCATGGTCAAGGTGCACTGCAAAGATCGCTTGCGGGAAAACCTGGTCTGCCGAACGGATGAGCCCTTCGAGCATCACTTTATCAGAGTAACTGCGCGCGCCCTTGCTGATTTGAATAATAAAAGGCGCCTGGCTATCGAGGTTCCCTCTGAACAACCCCATTGTCTGTTCAAGATTGTTGATGTTGTATGCTCCAATGGCATATTTGCCGTACGCGGCTTTAAACAATTCCTTGGTTGTAACGATCATCTTCATCTCCTTTTATCTCTCGTGAGAGAGGTGTGGTCTGGACTTATTATAGCACTGCGGTTTTCCATGCGGGCGCAGGCCTTTTCCCCCTGGAGAGGTCACGAGGGATCGTCGTCATCTACGACGTAATCTGGTAATTCTTCTTCATCGACATCGATGGCCGAGACGACCTTTCCTCTCACTGAGATTCCCGCCTTGTGCACGGCATCGCGCTCTCCGCACACCAGGTGGTGCCAGAGCGGCAGGTCTTTGCCTTCCGCCAGCAGACGGTAGGCGCAGGTTTCTGGCATCCAGCTCAGTTCACGGGCCAGTACTGGTGTGAGCGTCAGACAGGTGGGTACCAGCCGGCTGCGCTCACTATACCGTCTGCACTTGCAGTGGTAGATATCGAGCCATTCACAAACAACGTTGGTGTGATAAATGCGGCCGGTATCTTCATCTTGAAACTTGATGATACAGCACTGCGCGCATCCATCGCAGAGTGATTCCCATTCTTCGGGGGTTAATTCATTGAGTTTCTTGGTTTTCCAAAAAGGGGCTGTCATTCCAGATAGAATATCACATTTTGCCGGAGCGCGGTATCGCACTCTCTACCGACTTTCAGAATCATGGTTTACGGTACTTAACCTGCATCATCAATTGCGATACCTGTATTTCATTGGAGTAGATCAATAAGTATCGCAATTGACGAAAGATTTTCGTTTCAATACCTGGCGCAGCCTCTCCAGATCAAAATCCACCACGATCTCCCCGTCAATATCAAAGGTCGGGGTGGTGCGGTTGCCGTTTGCCCAGCGTTCCACCTGTTCTGCGGCACCGGGGGTGGTGGTGATATCCACCTCGGTGTATGGCAGATGATTTTCTGCCAGCCAGGCGCGGGCTTTTTTACAATCAGGACACCAGCGTGTGCAGTACATCACAATCCCGCCTTTTGGCAGTGCGGCCGGCTCGGGCTTTGATTCTTCTGGCCGGTCGCGCACAGCGGGGTCAATCTCGCGGATGATCTGGCGCAGCACGTCGTTGGAGGGCTGGTCATCGATATCGTGAACATCCACGTAGCGGATGATGCCCTGCCGGTCAATCACAAAGATGGCGCGCTCAGAATGTCCTTCGCTGCGCAGCACACCGTATTGCTGTGCGACCTTGCCATGCGGCCAGAAATCGCTCAGCAGCGGGTAATGAATCCCGCCGAGATCCTCTGCCCAGGCCGTCAGGCAGGGAACCGAATCGACACTGATACCCAGAACCTGGGTGTCTAACCCCGCGAAGGAGGCCGACTCGGCCTCATACAGCGGGATCTGCGCCGTTCATATGGGCGTCCAGGCGAGGGGGAAGAACGCCAGCACGACGTTTCTGCCGCGCAGGCTGCTCAATGTAACTGGCTTGCCCAGATGAGACGGCAACGTGAAATCTGGAGCGGGTGTTCCAACTTTGAGAGCCATCGAATGATCCTCCTTGGTTAAATTATACCAAATAAGATATAAATAGTATAAATATTCATTCGATTTTCTTTGAGTACCAAGCACGTTGTGAAACACATTGAAAGCCCGCAGCTTCTGCTGCTTTGCGCATTCCCATGTTGAGGTTGGAGGTGCCCAGTTCCGCAAATCTGATTCCGCGTTCGCGCAGCCTAGCCAAACCCTCCAGCAGGAGAGCGCGCGCGATACACCGGCGCTGGTGTTGCGGGTGGACGATCACCGGATCGGTGTACCCGCGTTCTTCCTCGATCTCTGAAACCCGTGGTTCAATGCCGCAAATGCAGTTCCCGGCCAGGCTGCCATCAGGTGCCTGCACCACAAGATCCGCCTCAGGCAGGTATGCATCGGTGTTCATGATCGCGATGCGTTCTTCGATACTGAACAACCGGGTTCCGTAGGCCGCCTGATGCAGGGCAACCACCTTTTCGATCTCGCTTGAAGGGTTCAGCGGCCTCAGGCTGTATCCGGGCGGAAGGACAGGCTCGGGCAGCGGGTTCATCAGGTCAACACGGTAGGTGATACTTTCCACTTGCTGCTTTATGAACCCGTGGTTTACAAAGAATCGTTTCATGCGGTCATCTTCAGCCCGGCAGGAGCCATCCAGCGTTTCTGCAGCAAGACCTGTGGGATAGCGCTGGCGCATACGCTCCTCCGCCCAGAC
Source organism: Anaerolineaceae bacterium (assembly GCA_034429135.1). Lineage (GTDB taxonomy): Bacteria > Chloroflexota > Anaerolineae > Anaerolineales > Anaerolineaceae > UBA6107. The sequence continues at coordinate 30,123 of DAOUGR010000019.1, forward strand.
AAGGATTTCATGCTCCAGATTCTCGCTCCAATACAGGTCGGCAATCTCAAACGTGAGGTTGTTATACGGAAAATGCACAAAAGCGTATGCAGCCAGATTCCCCTCCACATCGCGCCAGACCCTCGAGTTTTGCAGCATTTCTGAATTCTGGAACAGTTCATCCAGATCGACACCTGTGGGATAGTCGCTGCGGCGGCCAACCGGGCGGACTGATCTGATAAAAGCCTTCAGTTCAAACAGCCCTTCAGGGAGTTCGATTTCGCAGGGGATCAGGTTGTGCGCCTCATTCATCGTTTTTCTCCTGGTCGATTTTCTGATTTTCTTCGATGCTTAATTTGCCTCTGCTGATCTGCCAGAGATGAGTGGCATAGCGTTGAATAAAATAACGATCGTGTGTCACCACCAGCATTGTGCCTTTGAACGCTGACAGCGCTTGCTCGAACTGCCCGCGCGACGCAAGGTCAAGGTGGTTGAGCGGTTCATCCAGCAGCAGCAGGTTGCACCCCTGGGCTACCAGACGTGCCAGCGACAGGCGAGTGCGCTGCCCGAAAGAAAGGGCGTTCATGGGTGTGAACACCTCATCACCTGTGAAAAGATACTTATGCAGAAATGTGCGCGTTTCGGTTTCATTCCAACCACTGACGCGCTGTAAACTCTCCAGGGCATTGGCATCTGCACCCAGATCTTCCTGTTCCTGCGCCATATAACCGGCCCTGACCCCGCTACCCAGGCGCACGCGCCCGGCCAGGGCTGGTATTTGCCCGGTGATGGTGCGCAATAGGGTGGTTTTCCCGCAGCCGTTGGGGCCAGTGAGCACTGCACGCTGCCCGAAGCGCAGCACGGCGTCGACCTCTGAAAGCAGCGGAACGGCGTCATAGCCAATGGTCAAATCAGAAAGCACGATTACATCACGTCCAGTTTCAGGTGTAGCATCGAATTCCATTTTCATGTGCCAACTGTTGCGGGGTTTTTCGATGTGATCCTCGTTAAGCAGACGCTCCACGCGGGCTTCGATGGCTTTGGAGCGGCGCAGCGTTTCTAGCGAACGGTTCGCGAAAAATCCTCTGGCGAACTTATCTCCTGTATCTGCTTTGCCGCCTTTTCTGAAATGCGCATTGCCGCGGATGCGGTGCGCGGTCTGGGTCAAACGTGCGATTTCATCTTGCTGATCGCTGTATTCCTGCTGCGCGCGTTCACGTTCGCTGGCTTTCTGTTCCAGGTAGGCGGAGTAGTTGCCGGGGTACACCTTCAGCGTGTGTGAGGCGGGGTCGATCTCATAAATATCGACCGCCGTGTTTTCGAGGAAGGCGCGGTCATGTGAGACCATGAGCACAGCACATGGCGAACGCCTGAGCCAGTTCTCAAGCCATTCGAGCATTTCTTGATCAAGATGATTGGTGGGTTCATCCAGGAGCAGCACCCGCGGATTGGCGAGCAACAAACCGGCAAGCTGTAATCGGGTCTTTTGCCCTCCGCTCAGCGCTCCCACTGGAACTTCTGGAGGAAGGTGATCGAGGCCGAAACCTGCCAGGATGGCGGGGGCGTTTCCGGCGGATTCGGAGGCCAGTTCAATGGACGCCAGGCAGTCGTTGTATTCTTGCTGCATGCTCGCATGGTCGGGTGACACTGCAAGTGCGGAAGAAAGTTCTTCCAGGCGCCGGGTGAGCCCTGGCAGGTCTCCCTGCATGCGGGTCAGCGTTTCACCCAGGGTTAATCCCCCGGGTAGGGCAGCGCCTTGTGGCAGGTAGCCGGGTTTAAGATTGGGCGGGTTGAAATGGAAAGAGCCAGAATCAGCCTTCTCCTGGCCGGCGAGGATGCGCAGCAAAGTGGTTTTGCCGCAGCCGTTTGGTCCCACCAGCGCGGCTTTTTCGCCGGTGTTGAGATTGAACGTGATGTTGGTCAATACGGTATGGATGCCGTAGGATTTGGATAATGAGTGAACAGAGAGCATATTCAGCCTTTACTTAAAAACAAAAACCGGGGCAGAAGCCTCCGGTGGATGGTTAAATGCGGCCATAGTGCCGGGCGGGTCTACCTGAAAACGTTTCTTTAAAGGCTGCGAACGATCATCTTTTCTCTCCTGGTCGCTTGCGTTGATTATAACATGCGATGCTCGACTGCGTTGAATTGCCCCAGTCCTTTTTGGTTGTTTGAAATCGAGTTACAATGATATTCTCTCATAGAGAAGGAGTTTATATGGAATTCCCGGTATTTACCACGATCAAAATGGTCAAAGGGGAAGACCTCAATCATCATGGAACACTATTCGCCGGCCGCACCGCTGAATGGTTTGTCGAATCTGGCTTTATTGCCGCTGCATCAATGACCAAACCCGATAACATCGTCTGTCTCAAGATCCACGGTATGACCTTTACCCGTCCCATTAACAAAGGCGACCTGCCCGTTTTCACCAGCCGCATCGTCCTTACCGGAAGAACCCGGCTGGTTGCCTACATCGAAGTTAAAAATAAGGGTGAACTGGTGATCAGAGGATTCATCAGTTTCATCCATGTCGATGCTTCGGGTAAGCCTTTACCGCACGGCCTGGTGTTTGAACCCAAGACAGAAGAAGAAAAAGCCCTTTACGCGGAAGCCCAAACGCTAAGTTGACCATCGCTGGACGTATCTGAAGGGCCATCAGGGCTTTAACAAGGTTTCAACCTGCCTTGACCGGCTGCCTCAGGATTGTGCGATTTTTCTCGGGCGGCACCTTGCGCGCGTCGCTCATGTAGATCTCATGGTGTTTGCCAGTGAGAGAGTATCCTTTTTCGGCGATGAAGGCGTGCATGCGCGCGATGGTTGGAGCTTCATCGGTGTAAGCGCCATAATACATGATCTGTACGCACAGTCCTTCTTCGAGCGTTTCCAATCGCACCCGGTCGGCGAGGGGAGCCTTGCCCCTGGCTGAAACCTGCCTCACCGCTTCATCCAGCAGCTCCGGTGTGACGAAGTCGGGCTGCAAGATCATTGAAGTCCATTCCCAATCGGCACGGCGCTCCAGGCTGAACTCGCGCATGTCGGGCATCCACCACAGGCCTTCAAGCCCCATCACGGTGTAATCTTTCCCCAGCGCTTTCAGATTGAATTTCAGGGTATAAGAGAGGGAATATAGGGTCTGGAGCGCATCTTGATATTGTTGTGAGATAGCGGGATCACCGCGCCCGTCGATCATCAGGTACTGCAGCGGGGGGATTTCTAGCACCTGAAAGGCTTTCGCACCTGGCGAGTAATACGCTTTTAACTGCTTCCGCAAGTCGAGTTTATCGGCCATTTTCACCTCGTTACCAATTTCATTATATTGCGTTCTCACATCCTACGCGTTCATGAGCTGTCAGGCGAATGGGGTACGACTTGTGATCTCTGCGCCATTGAACATCACTTACGAATAGGGTTGCAAGAGTAAAAGGCTGATGAGCCAGCCGACCTTAGAGTAGAAAATTGGTTTATTCGTCGTATAATAATTTTATATTACGGGCTGAACTGCAAGCGGAAGACCAGGTGAAATACATCCATGCCGCTGTCATGAGACAGCGGTTTTTTATTTGCACGTGCAGCGCAAATGGGATCGCCCGGGATTGGTTGAGGAGGTAGTCGATGAGTCTCAAATTTTGGATGGGTTTGAAAGCGGTCGTTGAGGTCATCTTCGGTGTTGGCTTCGTGGTGGCACCGGTTCTGCTTGGATCGATGTTTGGGATGAACCTTGATAAACAGGGCGCGTTAATGTCACAATTGTTCGGCACCGCCTTTATCTTTGGAGCTCTTATTCTGTGGCTCTGCAAGAACTTCCCATGGCCTGAAGCGCAGAAAATTGTCATCGCTGTCACCCTCAGCAACGCCATTGGCTTCGTGGTTACGCTGATTGCCACCCTCAACGGGGTTTGGAACGCCCTCGGTTGGTTACCGGTGGGGCTGTACCTGGTGTTCGGACTGGTGTTCGCGTATTTCTGGTTCATCAAGAAGAGTGTTTAGTAAGCAAGACAAATGACCTATTCCGGGCGGTCCCGCAATTCCATGCATGAACCATCAACATCACCAAGAATTCCAGTTGGGTACGAACTGTTACGAAAAAAACACGCGCCGGCGTTTCTGGCTCTGATGAAATCGGCTGATAAAAGCACCACCATGATCAAGGAGCAGCCCGATTTTATCGCAGCCATAAATTGCCGATTACGCTCATCAATCACCACCCAGTAATGCCACAGGGGCGATCAAGCGATCGCCCCTGCATCATTTAAAGATTTTTTCTTCCGGATCTTACTCCTTTACCGGCTCGTAAATGTAGAAGACCGAATCTGGCGAGTTCCCCTTCCACTCCTCGGTGTACACCTCCATGTCGTAACCGCGGGGGGTGTACCCTGATGTAGGCCACCACACATCGCAGATGTCATGATAGGTCTGTCTGAGGGTGTCGATGCTGCCGTGGTGGGCGAACACTGCGTAACGGCTGGCGGGTACGTCCACCACCACCATGCCTTCGGGCACGCTGGCACCTTCTTCCACCTTGAAACCGGCAACGTACTCAAACTCGCCGCCGAAGGTGTCGTTCAACACAAAACAGACGCCGTAGGCGTACTCTCCACTCATGGGGATCTCTTGTATACGCTTGTTGAGTTCTCCCCACATCTGGGCAATTTCCTGATTGGCGTTGCTGCCACGGTACTTCATCCCCATCACCTTGAAGGCAGGCAGGGTTTCAAATCGAATAGGTTGCATGGTTTGCTCCTTTTGCTGTTGCTGAATGCGGATGTTGGCGAGAAGTTCAGCGCACGCTGATGCCCCCTCGCTTTCAATGCGCCGCAGCCGCTCTTCCACGCGGTTGAGGCGCTCCTGTTCGGCGTTCACCCGTTCCTGCAGCTCCATGCGCTTGACGCGCAGCATGCCGCGCAGTTCACCGGGGGTGAGGGCTTCCGTCAGCATCATGCGCACCTGGTCAAGGCTGAAACCCATCTCTTTGAGCGCGAGGATACGGTTCAGCGTGCCGAGCTGTTCTTCGGTGTAGTAACGGTAACCGTTGTAACGGTTGACCATTACCGGAACAAGCAGCCCTTCGCTGGCGTAGAAACGCAGGGTTTTGACTGAAACATTGGCTATGCGGGCGAAGTCGCCGATCTTTAACATAACTTCCCTTCCTGACGGCCGTCAGATGGTTTGTGCCCTTGTTATACATCCTCCCCCAAGGGGAGAGTCAAGGGTGTATTTTTCAACAACAGCATTTCTGTTCCTTGTAATGGATGCGGAACTGACTCATTCCATTGCGAGTCCTTTATGGGTAGAATAGAAGCAGGAGCCATTCTATGAAACGCTTCTTTCAGATATTTATTTTAATGTCAATCCTCGTGCTGGCAGGCTGTTCACTGATCAAATCGGATTCATCTGAAAACGCGGTAGAAGATCCGCTTGCAGGAACGGCCTGGGTGCTGGTCAAACTGAACGGCGAATTGCCCGTGGAGGGAACGGTCTTGACACTCAGTTTTACTGACGGAAACCTGGGCGGATCGGCAGGCTGTAATTCCTTTGGCGGCGCCTACAAGGTCAGCGGTGATCAACTTAAAACCGGCGAAATCGCTTCCACGCTCATGGCCTGCATCGATTCTGGCGTGATGAACCAGGAAAGCCTTTACCTCTCGCTGCTTGGCGCAGCGCAAACTTTCACTCTCTCAGATTCTGAATTGCGCATTTCTTCTTCGGATGGCGGCGAGCTTGTTTTTATCCGTCAGGAATGAGCGGGGTGAATGGGGATGACCTTAAATCAGCAAAATTATTGATTCATTGGTCAGCAGTTATGCCATACAGGTTCCATTATTCTTCGTCAACATAGAATTCACCCCTCACAGGACTGCTCTTTTGTGTAACAATAGAATTGATTTTATCTTCTGACCTTATTTGAGGTGAAATTTAGAAATGAAAGGTTTATCTATCTTACTGGTGATTTCTTTGCTTCTCAGCCTTGCGGGATGCAACTTTCCTCTGACGCGCGAAAACCGCCAACTCGCTCAACAATCATTGACCACCCTTTCAGAAGACGGCGGCGCGACTGCTGAACCTGTGGGCGGTTTTGATCCTTTGTCGATCGACTGCCTGGTGGGCACCTGGGAAGTGGACAGCGCCAGCATGGTTTATGCCGGAAATATGCTCATTGGCGGTGATGTTCCACTGACCTTTACCAACATCAGCCCGCATATCTACTTCCGTTTTCTGTGGGATGAACCCCTGCTGGGTTCTACTTACAGCATGCAGGTGTGGTATGTTGATACAACTATTAACGCCGTGTACACAGCAGGTGACAGCGAACACCTTATGGAACTGACTCTCAACGGCTCGACCACTGCCTATTTCAGCGCCGGGGCAGCAGCGGGTTCTTTTGATTATCAGATTGACCCCGAACGGACGACGCTCAAGGTGAGCAGCGTTAAGCTGGATGGTTTACCGCTGCCTGCTGGCAGCATTCCGCTCGCTGATCTGATCGCTTCCATCCCATCCAGCACCATGTACTATACCTGCGAGTCTGCGGATGTCATCACCCTGCGCGACCAGAACGCCGTTGAATATGTGACCCTGAATCGCGTCAGTGATGACCTGATCGTGCCGTAACCTGAGATATTCAAAAGATCGAAAGGAGGGTTCAAATGATCCACTGCGACAAATGCAAGACGGTCAACCCTCCCGAACAGCGCTACTGCCTGACCTGCCATCGCGACCTGCTGCCGGGAACCAGTTTCTTTGTCAGAATTTTAGGTTTCATCGTCATGCTGGGCATCGCGGCTTTCGCGGGCTGGGTGCTCTGGAAAATGTACCAGGCTGAATCGCTGCCAGATCTGGGTTGTTTCGTTTCGTCACCTATCTGGTGGGGGCTGCTGGCGATTATTATGCCCATTGCCGGGTTGGTTTTTCTCTTCAAGCGCACGCCTATCCACGAGCGCTATCTTGACCGCGCCAAACGCCACCTAAGCCTCGATCAGCAGCAGGCGCTATCGGATTTGAACGAAGCTTTAAGACTGGCTCCTGATAAGGCCCGCGCAGCCATCCTTAAAGAACGCGGCAAACTGCTTGATACGCTCGGGCAAACTCAACAGGCCCTGCGTGACCGAATCGCCGTGGCTGAGGATGCGGGGGCTCATGAAGCCGGTGGTGACGTGGCTTCTTTGTTGGGGGCAGACAAAGACACTTTCGTCAATCAGATGCGTGAGCAAGACCGCAGCCTCCTGCGCTCGGCGGGTGCGGTTGCCATCGGCTACTGCCGCGGCTGCCGCATGCCAGTGGAATTGAACGAAAAATCACGCTGCCCGAAACATCCGCACCGCAAGGTTTCCAACATTCGTCTGGCAGTCCCCGAAGACACGAAGACCATTAAAGCGGAAATCATCGAAAACAGGAGGCGTGAGAACCGCAAACGCCTCATTAGCTGGATCATCGTCATTCTGGCGATACTACTTTTGTACTTTACTTTTAAATACATCATCATGGCATGAGCGGTCAAACCCTGGTTGAAGTTGGATATTGCGCACTCTGCCACACAGCGGTGGAGTTGAACGAACACGCGCGTTGCCCTTTGCATCCTTTGCAGCAGGTGGTGGATATCTGCGAGGTTCGCCTCAGAGACGTGGAAAGCGCAAAGGCAAATATCCTGCTTGTTCGTGCGCGGAGGCTGCGCAAAGAACTCATCGGCTGGTTTATCGCCCTCAGCGGCCTCCTTGTGCTGGGTTACGTGGTGATCTTCATCATTGAGTTTTAAGAGGACGGACATTTATTTTAAGAAGAGGGGTGACATGTCTGGATGGTTGAAAGTTCTTAAGATCTTCGGCTATGTAATCGCCGGGATCGCTGTTTACCAGGTGCTCATCCGACTGGTGCGCCGCAACTGGCATTTCCCTGCGCCCGCGTTCATTACCGTGTTTCTCAACAGCCGCCTGCGTGAAAAAATGCAAAATCCGGCGGTGGTGATCAGGCGCAGCGGGATCAAACCTGGCCAGAAAGTGCTCGAGATTGGCTGCGGCGGTGGGTTCTTCCTGCCATACGCAGCGCACGCGGTGGGGAAGGATGGCAAAGTCTTCGGGCTGGATATTGCTGAAGCGATGCTGGCGCATTGTCTCAGGCATCTTGCCAGGGTCCCTGTTGATTTACGCAGGCGCATCGAACTGATCCACCAGAGCGCGTATGAGCTGCCTTTTGATGATTCCTCGCTGGATGTCGTTTACCTTGTGACCGCTCTGATGGAAATTCCCGATCCGCAGCGCTGCCTGGCAGAGGTTTATCGCGTTCTTAAACCGCAGTCCACCCTGGCGGTGACTGAATTGCTGGTAGACCCCGATTACCCCGGCTGCGGAGCTACCATCCGCATTGGTGAAGAAGCAGGCTTCAAGGTCGAGGCTGTTGAAGGAAATTTCTGGAATTACACGGTACGATTTAAAAAGCCATAATCTTCCGCTGGTGTGAAGGAAATGCGCCTGAGTCTGGTGGCGGTTGAAAACGGGGCGCAGTTTTGTATAATCGAATTAGATCACGCGAGCGGCGCTGTCTAAATTAAGCCCTTTCTGGTGATGGTTGAACAGGGCATGATCAATTCAGGGGGCAGAACTCAACGTGGTAGCTTCGTTTTGCTGCATTTGGCGCAGTATCCCGAATTTCCACCCCGATGCAGAAAAAGCCAGAAAAATTTCAATTTTCTTGAGGATGATTGAGTCTCAAGAGAAGGATTGCTGGTTTTCTGGAGGTGGAAGATGAAAACACATAGACCCTTACGGGAGCTGGAAATAGGCTTCTTGTGTTGCGCGCTGGCAATACTGGCAGGTTGCAGACAGATTCCAATCACAGGAGACACATCCGAACCTGGTGCGGCACCGCAGGACGGACAAACAGAAAATGGGGGAGTGATCCATTTTCCTGAAGTGACCAAAAAGGACTGGGTCGCGTCGGTCAGCAACCTGTGTCTGCAGGTGAACCAAACATACATCGGAGTGGATGGCGTCAGTGAGCCTATCGCCGAAGAATTGAAAGCCATCCTCGACCGCATTGGCGTGGCGACGACTATTGGAGAGAGCAGCGCCTGTCAGGCAAATCTCAAGATCGACCTGGAGTTCACACCCTATGGCGAATCAGTTGGCGGCGCAGGCACCTGTTACTTTGATGCCTCGACCGAAGGCACCGCTGTGCTTTCTAAGAGTGGAGAAAAAGACCTTGAAATGGAACTCCTCCGTCAATATTCTCCAAGCAAGGGTTTTGGCATCACCTTTGTTTACAGCTGCCCTTCGAAAGCTGATGCAGATTACACGGAAGCCTGGGGATTGGCGGTCATTCCCATGATTTCAGAATGGTGGGGGGCACCCGGGCTGGTCTCGGCCTTGCGTTCCAATAACACTTCGTTGCGCAATTCAGCCGGGTATAACCTGGCGCAGATGGGCGCGGACGGGTCGCAGGCATTGCCGGTATTGATCGAAATGTTGAAGGATGTTGACCCGGTGGCGCGTCAATCTGCTGCGCGTACCCTGGGGCTTTTTGGAGGAAGTGCAAAAGAGGCCGTTCCTGATTTGATTGCCATGGTTGATGATCCGGATCATGGAGTGAAAACGGAAGTCATCCTCGCACTGGGAAATATTGGCGACCCTCAGGCGGTTCCGGTTTTGATGGAGGTGTTAAAAGAGCAGCTTGGCTCTGGAACTGAACCGCAAACCTACTACACAGGCGCGGGCACAACCATCCAGGCGTTAAGCGCAATGAAGGAAGCTGCAGCTCCAGCTTTGCCATTGTTTATTCAGGCGGTCAAATCAGAGGATTACAGTACGGCGAGTTCAGCCCTCGACGCGCTTGAAGTGATCGGCCCGACCGCCCGTGAAGCTGTGCCTACATTAATTGAAATCATGGAGATGGGAGACCAGGCGACACTCTCAGAATGGCTTGTGGCAGATACTCTGGAGGTTATCACCGGGCAGGATTTCGGCGAAGATGCCGCTGCCTGGCGTGCCTGGTGGGAAGCCAACAAGTAAATGGAGACGCGATTAAAATATTGCGCATAGCCATTATTTCACTCAAAAGAGCATCATTACCTCACAAACCACGCATCCCCCGCTGACAGGGCGGGGGATGATCGTGTAATTCGTAAGCAAAATTCTATGGATTTATTCTTCAGGCAGTTCGACCGGCTCTCCGGCAAGGATACGGGCTACACGGCGGCAGTAGGTGGTATTGCGGCCGTTGCAGTAACCGGTGAACAGGTTGGGGTAGGTGTGGGCAAAGTAACCGCCAGAGGAATCACCCACCACGTGGAGACCCTCAAAAGGCACGTTCTCCGAATCCAGTGGGCGCATCTGGGTATCGATGCGGATTCCGTCCATGGTGGAGAGGATCATGCCGGTGCAGCGGATGCCGTAATAAGGCGGTTTTTTCAGAGGCAGCAATCGATAAGAATCCTTGTAGAAATCTTCATCTACGCCTTTGTCGGCCAGTTCGTTATAGCGGGCAACCGTTGCTGCAAAGGTCTTTTCGGGGATGTTGAGTTTCTTGGCCAGTTCTTCAAACGTATCTGCCTGCTGCAGGTGACCGCTTTCGAGCCATCCTTTTACAGATTCATTGGCTCTTTGCTCGATCACTGCCATATCGGTGCCGGTGCGGTCATTGGGGCTGCCGTTGGGGAACGGGAAGATTCGCGAGCACCCGACCGTCTGGAATTGCTGGATCTGGTTGAAATAATCACTATCAAAGACACAAACATAGCACTTACCTGGCTGTTTCGCGGCTGCGTGCACGATGAAGTCATAGGGGATGGATTCGTTGGTAAACCTCTCACCCAGCAGGTTGACCTTCAGCCAGGGTTGTGAACCCCACCAGAAGAGGGTTGGCTTTGTCATGGTCGCCGGGGTTTCGTTAGGCAGCAACCCCATGCGGTCGAAGATCATACTCGTATGAACCTCATCCATGGCAGCGCCCATCCACAGACAGGCTTTGATGCCGTCGCCGGTGTTGGGCCCGGGTGCTGGCTTGGCCATGATCATCACATCATGCGGCATGAGGGCGTTGAGCATCTCAGGGTTGCCCTGATAACCGCCAGTGGCAAGCACGATACCCTTCTTGCCCACGAAGCGCAGATATTTTCCCTCTTTATTCTGAGCAATGGCAGCGGTAACCTTTTTTCCTTCATGTTCGAACTTGATGAAGGGGGTCTCGAAGTAATACTTTCCGCCGAGTTCTTCGATGTACCCCTGCATGATCGATGCGCCCGTAACCCCTTCGTCAAAATCACCGCTGTGCCCGGTTGGGAATTTCGGGTAGGTTGCTGGTGAGAAATCGGGCTCGTATCCGCCTTCATAGTAGAACCTGGCCCCGCGGCTGATCAACAATTCTCCAATCCAGTTGATCGCAGCAGCGCTTTCTTTCAGCCAGATCTTGGGCAGGCGTGAATCAATGCGGTTCGCGCAGTACATCTGATGATAGTGCAGGATTGCTGCCCGATCGAGTTTGACGCCTTCTTCGAGCTGCCACTTGGAATCGACTGCTCCCCAGTCATTGCGCAAAGTGCTGACTGTGGCGTTCTTCTCAAGAATGACCACTTTCAGGCCTTTTTCAAGACAGCTGGCGGCTGCGTACGCACCACCGGTACCGGCGCCGATCACGATGACATCACTTTCGATCGTCTCGGAAATGTTATCGATCACGGGTTCTTTCCCCAGCCAATCCTGAGTGGCGGCCACTTCTTCAGCTGTAGAAGCCGGCTGGGCTGTTTCCACAAGCTTTGGCGCACAGCCTGCCAGAACGCCCGCCCCCGTAGCGAGGGCCATGCCTTTCATAAAATTACGACGCGAAATGTCTATCTTTCTGATCTTTTTCATATTAGAGCTCCTCCTCACTCATAATATATTTTTAAATTTCAGGGAACCCTGAAATTTTTAATGAAACAAGTTGTAACTGGCAGGTTGTGGAAATCAATCATAGTGTACATCGCGCCGGATGGATATTCAAGATAGTTAAGAAAATTGTCTGAACAAATATCCCCCTGCCGGTGAGGGCAGGGGGTCTTTCAGAAAAACGACTGTCGGGTGATTTACTCGGCGGGTAAATCCACAGGTTCGCCGGCAAGGATGCGTGCAACGCGGCGCGCGAAGGTGGTGGTGCGGCCATTGGCGAAGCCGGTGAACAGGTTGGGGTAAGTGTGGGCAAAGTAGCCGCCGGAAGAATCGCCGATGACATGCAGCCCTTCGAAGGGCTCGTTCATGGCGTCCACCGGGCGCATCTGGGTATCGATGCGGATACCGTCGAGGGTGCAGAGCAGCCATCCGGTGAGGCGGATACCATAGTAAGGCGGCTTGGTGAGGGGCAGGAAGCGATAGGAATCTTTGTAGAAGTCCTTGTCTTCACCGGCTGCAGCCAGTTCGTTGTAGCGGGCAAGGGTCGCAGCAAAGGTGTCGGCAGGGATATTCAACTTGGTGGCAAGTTCTTCTGGGGTGTCAGCCTTCTGCAGGTGACCGCTATCCTGTAACCCTTGCAGGATTGCAGTCCATTCCTCTTTGATCTTTGCCAGATCGGTTCCGGTAGGCTCAAGGCCAGCTGTCTTGAAGACATCGTTCTGGCTGCCATTGGGATACGGGTAAATACGCGAGCAGCCGGTGGTTTCAAACTGCGTGACCTGCTCGAACCAGGTTGAGTCCATAATCGCGCAGTAAGTTGCGCCTGGCTGCTTGGCGGCGGCGTGCAGAATGAAGTCGTATGGCAGCGATTCATTGGTGAAGCGTTCGCCGCGCAGGTTAACCTTGAGCCAAGGCTGAGAACCAAGCCAGAAGAAACCGGGGACGGTCATGGTCGCGGGGGTTTCGTTGGGGAGCAGGCCCATGCGGTCAAAGAGCATGCTTGTATGAACCTCATCCATGGCAGCGCCCATCCACAGGCAGGCTTTGATGCCGTCACCAGTGTTCAAACCAGCGGTCGGGGGGGTCATGATCATGACATCTGCGGGCTGCAAGGCTTTGAGCATGTCAGGATTGCCCTGGTAACCACCAGCGCTGAGCACGATACCCTTCTTGCCAACAAACCGAATGTACTTGCCGTTTTTATCTTTGGCGATGGCAGAAGTAACCTTCTTGCCCTCGTGTTCGAACTTGACGAAGGTGGTCTCGAAGCGGAACTCACCGCCCAAACCCTCGATGTATTTCTTCATGTGAGGAGAGCCATCGCAGCCATCTTCAAAGTAGGCGCTGTGACCCGTGGGGAATTTCGGGTAAGAGGCTGGATGATCAAAATCGGGTTCATAGCCGCCTTCATAAAGGAAGGTTCCGCCAAGAGATTCAAGCAGCTCACCGATCCAGGTAATGGCTGCACCACTTTCATCAGCCCAGATCTTTGGCAGACGCTCGTCGATGCGGTTAGCGCTGTACATCTGGTGGTAGTGCAGAGCAGCGGCTTTATCAATTTTTACACCTTCTGCCTTCTGCCACTTGGAGTCGATCGCACCCCAGTCGTTACGCAGGGTGCTGACCGTGGTGTTCTTTTCCAGAACGATAACTTTGAGGCCTTTTTCGAGGACGGATGCTGCAACGTACTGGCCGCCCGTGCCTGCACCGATGACGATCACATCACTTTCAACCGTTTCAGCGATGTCACTGATTTCGGGCTCGGTACCCAGCCAATCGATGGATGTTGCACCAGTCACAGGAGCGGTTTCTCCGGGTGCGGCTGTCTCAGCGACTTTTGGAGCGCAGCCAGCCAGAATTCCGGCGCCAGTGGCCAGAACTGCACCCTTCATGAAGTTACGGCGTGACAGATCTACTTTCTTCTCTCTACTCATCGTACTTTCCTCCATCTTTATAAAATGTGGATAAAAAATATATGGTGTCAGGTCAATACATCCTTATCAGCTGATTGACACTTTGCCATAAATCGCCTAATAATGACTTTACACTCTACAGTAACTGTAGAGTCAATATTTTGTATTCAAGATATTTGTCACGATTGTGAAAGGCCACTCGTCTTAACAGTGGAGCTGCCGGTTTTCTGAATGGGAATCCAAAGCATGTCGCGCCGGACGATATGATCCCGATGGTTTTGAGCCAGGAACAGCCTGCTGACTGCGGGACCGGCTGCTTCAACTTCCTTTTCGGCCATAAATTTTCTAATGCTATTGAGCTGTTCACTGGGTATCGACAGGTCTTTGTTGATTTGGATCACGACTCTTAAACAATCCTGCGGAGGGATCCTTTCAACATTGGGCAATGTAGGAACGTTTAACAGAAGTGCATGCCGCTCTTCAATTGCTAGCCCCCAATCGGTTTCGAGATCACCTTTCCCATTACACAGGTTATCTCTCGAAAGTATCAGGCAGGACTCCACAAAGGGAATGAACTTCAGCCATTCCTGAACCTGAGAAAAAAGAGCATCATCTTTGGCGTTCTTTCCAGGCTGCCAGACCTTCATGCGCAGCAGTGCCGGGCTCTGCATAAAACGGTAAAAAGGGGGGTCTTTTTGAAAATCGATTATATCCTTTATCCTTTGGCCAAGGGTTTCAAGTAAGATCTGTTTTCTGTTGATCTCGTCGCTCAATCTGGCATAATGTTGTTCACAACAATGCTTGATCTGCTCGGTTTCTGAACAATAGAGCAAATTTATCGATTCTGACAGCGAAAAACCGCTATCGCGATAGATTTTGCAGAGTAATAAAAGATGCAATTCATGTAAAGAGTAGTCGCGATATTTTTGATTTTTCGCGCGCCCCGGAGAAATCACGCCAGCATTTTCGTAAAAGCGTATCCCGCTTGGAGAAATACCGGTCATCTTAGAAATATCACTAATCTTGAATCTCATTTCTACCTGTATTCTTGAATCAATCTAAGCCATGCCAGGATCAATGATCATGAAGTGACATAGTGTTTTTTTAAGTAAAGCAACGAAAATCTTTGCATCAAGTGATCACACGATCAATCTCCATCAAATGGAGGGCCCTGCATTCGGTCGCGCCTGCGTTTGGCCAGATAAAGCAGTACAAACGCGACGAGGAGTCCAACCAACCATCCTAACCCGGGTGAAAGCGAATTCCCAAGGAGGACGAGCACCAGGGTGAAACCTGCTGCCAGCAGCCAATCGACCAGCGTCATATTCGATAAGAGATTATGCTTTTGCGACATGATGAACCTGGTTGACTACGATGTGAGCTTTCTTTTAAACCAAAATTTTTGGAAAGGAAAAACTACCAAAGACTACAAATATTTCTTAAGTGTGCCTTTCTATTTTAGATCATTCTTCGTGCTGCTCATCATCTAATTTTACGCCCTCGTTCGCGATTTCATTGTCATCAATATAACGGCGCGGCATGGCGAGGGAAGACCAACCGCCAGCCTCCTGCAGCGCAAAAGCATCGGTGCCGTTGCGCGCAGCCGAAGTAGCCCAGTAATGGCGGCAGTCATGTGCCGAAAGCCCTGAAATCCCCAGGCGTTCACCCAAAAGTCGCACCCGGCCAGTGACTGCACGTTCTGTCATTCCAGGCTCACCCAACTCCTCATTTTTTTTACTTCGGCGCAGTAAAAAACCATTTACCGGTAAATCTCCGCAGTTCCTGTATGCCAGCGAGGCGCGCAAGGTGTCGCGGCTCAGGCGATGGATCTGCTCTTTGCTCACCTTGGGACGGTAAAAATGCAGCGTGCCGTTTTCAAGGTCAAGATCGGCAGCGGTCAGGTTCGTGATCTCGCCCACACGCAATCCGTGGTCGAGCAGCAGGCACATCAGGAGGGCATCACGCCTGCCCTGTGGTGTGTTGGGTTGAATTTTCAACTGCCGCGCCTGCTCGGCTGTGATCCGCACGGGTTCTTCTTTTTTTAGGCCGATCCGTTTAACCGGCCGGCGCTGGTCGATGCGCACCTGTTCACGGAATGAGTACCCCTGCACCGCGCGGATCAGCGCGTACTCCTGCGGCGTGATGCTGCCGCATTGCATGGCCATGCGGGAATAAGATTTCACGGTAGACAGGCGCACGTTGATGCTTTTAATTGCGTATCCTTCATTAAGCTGCCATTTCACAAACGCTTCCACCAGCCCCCAGGTCACCGGGCGCCATGCATCTGGCTCCTGTGAGAGATCTCCAGTATGCAGGCCATGCAGCTCGAGAAATTCATGAAAGAGAGATAGATCAGCATCCTGGCGGCGCAGAGTTTCGTCAGCACGGCGCGACCGATATTCTTTGAAGCGTGTTTGGGCAGCCGCCTGATTGGCGTTTAAACCGATGATATGGGCAATCTCACCTGGAAGGAGAGGTTGAATTTCTCTTCTGGAAGTCATGATTTGATTGTACACGAATTCTTAAGTGAGGAAAATCGCCTGGCAAGGTAAACAAAATTGGCAAAATAATATGAATATTATCCGAAGTATAAGTAATTGCGAGAAGAGAAAAACAGCATTTTCAGCGCCCCGCACCTGGTCATTTTCCCTGGCATCGCCATCATGCTGACAGTGCTTGGTTTCAACCTTCTGGGAGATGGTCTGCGTGATGCGCTTGATCCAAGGCTCACAAGGTCAGGAAAATAAATTGATCGGGGTTCGGAATTCCGAACCCTTTTTGTTTAAATATATAGAAAAGTGTGCTGATGTTCTGTATACTGGTGAATAAGCAAAGGAGGTAACGATGAAAGGAAATCCCAAGGTGATTGATGTTCTTAATTTTCTTTTGGCTGATGAGTTAACAGCCATCAGTCAATACATGGTGCATTCAGAGATGTGTGCGAATTGGGGGTATAAAGAACTGGCAGAAGCCATTGAGAAACGCGCCATCGAAGAAATGAAACATGCTGAAAAACACATCGAACGCATCCTCTTTTTGGAAGGAAGGCCGATCGTTAGCAACCTCAACAAGATCAACATCGGCGCGGATGTTTTGGCCATCCATAAAAATGATCAGATGGCTGAAGATGGCGCGATCAAGGAATACAACAAGGCTATCAAACTGTGCGCAGATGAGGGCGATAACGGTACGCGCGAGATCCTCGAAGACATCCTCGGTGACGAAGAAGAACATATCGATTGGATCGAAGCCCAATTAGACCAGATCGCTCAGATGACACTGCAGAACTACCTCGTGGAACAGCTGGGATAAGATCGATCTGATCTCACAGGATCCCTGACACAAAACCCACCCCCTGGTTTTCGAGAATCAGAAGGGTGGGTTTTGATTTAATGATGAACCATTTACCGATCATCCAGCGATACTGACACCAATCAACTTGCCAATTCCAAAAGTGATTGCAGCGGCAACCAGGCCAAACAGCACCATGCGAAAGCCAGAATACAAGATGCTGCGGCCGGTAAAGAGTGTGATCACCGCGCCGAGCAGGAATAACCCTATTGTGCTCAAACCAATACTGAGAAATACCGCTGTCATCCCTCCTGTAAAAATGAACGGCGCCACAGGCAAAATGGCACCGAGGGCAAAGAGAAAGAAAGATGTCGCTGCCGCCTCCCAGGCTGATCCGCCAAGTTCTTTGGGATCAACACCCAGTTCTTCACGCGCCAGCGTATCGAGCGCGGTCTCTTTGTTGGCGAGGATTTGCCGTGCCAGATTCCTGGCATCGGTGCGAGCCAGCCCGCGTGATTCATAGATCAACGCCAACTCTTCCGCTTCTTCTTCTGGTGCAGTCTCGATCTCTTCTTTTTCTGTGGCAATCTGATGAGAGTACAATTCGCGCGAGGATTGGACCGAGAGCCATTCACCGAGCGCCATGGATATGGCACCCGCCAGCAACCCGGCTAACCCGGCGATTAAGACGCCTTTACCCTCCAGCGTGGCTCCGGCCACACCCATTACCAGACTGAGATTGGATACCAGCCCGTCGTTTGCACCTAACACAGCGGCACGCAGGGCGTTTCCACCTGTCGAACGGTGGCGGCCTTCCAACTGGGCCAAGACTCCACCTTCGATGCCACCGCGCACACTACCGGTGATCATGGTGAGTAGACGGGCGTGCGACTGTTCCTGACGGCGCATGCCCATGGCGTCTTCCATGCGCGCATATTCATCCGTTCCGGTTGCTTCCATGTTCTGGATGGCAGGGAGGATCATCTGCGGGCCAAAGCGTTTTGCCAGCCTTACAAGCGTGCGAATGCGCCAGGAAGGCTTATATTCTTTCAGGGAAATACCGGCTTCTCTGGCACGTTCTGCCCACCTGGCGGCATGGTGAAGCTCGGTTTGTCCAATCCTGCGATATACATCTGCTATGCGTGTATCCGTTTCAACCTCAGCCATGGTTTGATAGAGCAGGGCACTGCTGCGTTCGTCAATGTATGCTTTTTCGATCGGGTTGATTTTCGACATATAAGTTCCCTCATAACCTGTGATCAATGCGAAAGGTGAAAATGTCCCCCAGGGTAGGGGGGATCCTTGCTGCAACGCTGATACATCAATTCTACTCAAAAATGTCACTGAATAGATTGCTGAGTGGGGGTCTAGCGAAATTTTAATAAATCTAAACTCATCCGCTGGCTATTTGTTCGGAAAGCCGCCGGCTGAGCGCGCTTTAGGAGAGCCCTTGATCAATTTACTGAACATGCCAGCTGAAATCCAGCGAATGGCTGCGGAAGCGACCAAGACGCCTGCAAACCCCCAGCGTGCGATAACCCCGCTGCCGGCCAGGGCGCCTAATGCCAGAGAAAGAGCCACCACTACCTGGTAAACCGCAGAAAAAGCAGGCACTTTATCTGAAGGGATAATTTCGAGTAAAAGATTGAAATATGACAGATTATATGCCGCCCAAATCACCCCGTTGAGAATGTTCAACAACGCAATATGCCAGACTGTTGTCGCAAAAATCCAGCCAACCGGCAGCAGCGGAATCATGATCATGCTGATCAATTGCAGTTTTCGGGGACCCATGCGGTCAGAGAATGCGCCAAGTTGATTCTGCACCAGTAAGGCGCTCAGTGCAGTGACAACATTTAAGATACCAATCTCATTTGCGGTGAATTTCAAATCCTGCAACATGTGGACACTGAAAAACGGACCTGAAACGTTAATGGCAAAATTCCAGACCGCTGCCGTAAGGATCAGCATCAAAAAGGTTGGATGGCTTTTGAGGTCATTCAACAACGTTCGCAGGTGAAAACCAGAGGATTTTTCCTGGTTGGGGAGGGGATACCGGATTTTAATTTTCGCATAGCTGAAAGTTGACGCCAGGCCCATGATAAACGCCGCCCCCATGGCGATCTGATACCCAGATTGACCGGTGAAGGTAGTAATGATTTTCCCTGCCAGTAAGGTGATGAGCATACCGGCAATTCCCATGATGAAATTTCGTGCGCCAAAGTATCTTCCACGTCCATCCAATGGAACGACATCATTGGTCACCGCCATCCAGGCCGGATAACCCAGGTTGGCAAAGCCGTCACGCAGCACAGAAAAGACGATAGCTGCCCATACCAGGCTCGGTCCCTTGAACAAGAAAGGTACAAATACCAGCAGTAAGAGCGAAAATCTGGTCAGCCCGCCGATGCAGAAGAGGCTGACCCTGTGCTTGTCTACAAATCGTTCAGCCAGAAAGGCACCCGGCAGTAAAAGCAGAGCCGCGAGCAGGTTAGAGAACGAACTCATCAGACCAATTTGTGCCTGGGTCGCTCCCAGAATCAGAACATACAGGCTGACATAGTTCAGATAGATATTATCGTGTGCTGAAGCAAAAAGCCCATCGAACCAGAACCAGCGCAAATTCTTCTGAACACTAGCGGCCTGGGTTTGTCCCCAAGATCCTCCGACAGTCAATTCAGAAAACCAGCGGGCTGTACGTTTGAACAAAGAAATGAAATTCATTAATTGATCACGTTTAACAGATTGTATTCCTTATTAACCGATAAATGAGAGAAAAGTGACGTTTATCTTTATGGAGGGGAAAAAACTCGTATGAAGTCATTCCTATTGATAGGTTCTGATTAGTTTAAATAATCAGAAGCAATAAAGAGTGGTTAAATCGCGTGATTTTATCCCATAAATACTCGTTCCATTAGAGCTTTACCACCAGAAGGATCATTAGCGATCTCTGGTAATCAAATTTCCAGAATGTGTTCGTGAATTGGTCAGAAGTTGATTTATAAACATCATTACGAATAGCCTGACGGTAACCTTCACCTGAAATGAACGATCCCTTCTCATCATTTCACTGTCAAACAGGTCACCAAACATATCGCATAAATATCTATACGAAACCAATTAATCATGGTCGTCCATCGTGTCTGCTCTGGTTTCTGGAGTCATTTAGAGAAATTGGTAAGTATTCTTATCTTTCAATACCCTGTTTTCGGTTTTGAGTGTAAAATAAATAACAGTCACTGAGAAATGGGGGATGCACAGTTATTCTTCTGATCAATTGTAGACTATCGAGAATCAAGCGAAATTGCCTTCTGCTGAAAGGAAACGGACGGCAATAGATGAATCGCAACGGGGGTAGAAAACGATCCTTTCTTTAGTTCCTCTACTTCGGAATCTCACATCAATCAAGTGGAAATCCCTCATCCTGGTTTCCGCGTTGATTGGAATTTGTCTCGTGTTTCAACATCCGACGGCTGCAGCCGCAGATCATGAACCACAGCCTTCCGATCGATTGCAAAAGACCCAAACTCTCCTCACCCAGTACGAGTGGTGGATGGTCTACTGGTCAGATCACACGATCGCCTGTGATTTCTTCATTAACCATGAAGGAAACCCCACCAGTGAAGAAATTCAATCCAGCTGTTCAGGTTACCTGCTGCAAACCTGGTTGGACTCACCTGATTGTGGCAATATTGATCATAACGATACCACTGCCTGCACCGGTGTTTATTTGAAACCGGTGAGTTCCACTCCGGTTCAGCGAGTAATCGAAGTCCAAACCAATCCACCATCTGTTTGGCTTACCCTTGAGGGATGTGAAATTAGCGCAGCAGATGAAGATTACTGTACCGGGCAGCCCTCCTTGAGGTTTACCGGCAAAGAGCCGCTGGCCGGACACACCATCACCCGAATATACGGTCGTGTCGGCAGCGAATCTTTTAACTGCAATTCCAACACCTGCACCATCTCGCTGAGTGAAACTGGCCCGGAAGGAATTGAGATTGTTTTCGAGGCTGATTCCAGCTTTGGCGATTCTACCGGTAAGCAAACGGCTTATGCGCGTGTCATCCCGCACGAAACCCTCGAGGATACCTATCGTGTGGATATCATCAGCAGTCAATTCACCGGCAAATCGGCTCCAAGTTGCTCTGAAATCTGGAATGTCTTTCCAGAAACGGCTGACCCCCCGAATTGGCTGGATACACCCGCTGATGCTGCTGACCTTGCCACTTCTCAGAAGCTGTATTACCTTGCCGCTGCTTTGATTCAAAACGGACTCGTTGATGCGAGGAATTGCGACCAAAACGGACTGGCAGGTAGCAATACTGCCAATGAATGCGGCGTAAACGCTGCAGAGCCAATCATTCGTGAATGGCAGAACCAGTTCGATCAAGAGATCCTCGCTGTGGCAAAAATCGATCATGTGCCCGCAACCCTGATCAAGAACACCTTTATTCGTGAGAGTCAGCTCTGGCCTGGAACCTATCACAATGATCAAGAAGTCGGGCTCAGCCAGCTCACAGAACACGGTGTGGATACCCTTCTGCTATGGAATCCAGATTTCTATGCCAGTTTCTGCCCGCTTGTTGTGGATGAGTCGAACTGCTTTGCAGGCTATGCGCTCCAGAGTGAATACATCCAGAGCCTGTTAAGAGGTACACTCCTGCAAAGGGTTAACGCAACCTGCCCGGCCTGTGAAAATGGCTTTAACATGGATAAAGCCAATTACAGTATTCACGTCTTTTCTGAAACACTCAAAGCCAATTGCAGTCAGGTCAACCAGTTAATCGAAAATATCACCGGCGATACCGCGCGTCATTTGAGTGAATACACCGATCTCTGGCGTTTCACCCTGTTGAACTACAACGCCGGGGCTGGCTGCCTGGGTAACGCCATCTCAAGAACATGGGATGCCGATGATCCGATTGACTGGCAACACGTGGCGTCTAACCTCGATCCAGCCTGCCAAAATGCCGCTGATTATGTGTATGATATTTCGATGGGAGATACCGTTGAAATTTCGACTTTTTCAACCCCCCTTCCAACACCCACGGCAACTCCAATTCGATCTTCAACACCAACCATAACCTCAATTCCCACTAAAACACCGACGCGAACAATAACGCCCACAATGACCCCCACAATACCCCCTACCCTTACCTCAACGACAGACCTGACAACCCCTGACTTAACCTCTCTGCCATAACCATCAAGAATCTTTGACAAGTTGGAACGCAGTATCTAACGTAAGCATCATAATCTAGACAATGTCAACTTTGTTGACTTGCATCTCATTTTCATCTAGAATTAGCCATCTCTGTTTCATAAACCTTCCGAGGAGTTTTACAAATGGAAAATATTGAAACAAAAAAAACCAAAATGAATATTTCCCGTTCCGCCAAAACCACTGTAGTCATTTTTTTCCTCTTCATGCTGCTGCACCAGACAGATAAATTGTTGATCGGACCGCTGCAAACCGACATCATGGACACGTTCAAGATGACCTATACGCAATGGGGTTTGATCAATTCCGGGGCACTGATCGTGGGCACGCTCTTCTATCCGATCTGGGGATGGTTGAGTGATCGCTACAATCGTGGAAAACTACTGGCAGCGGCTTCATTTATATGGGGCTCTACCACATGGTTAAGCGCACTGGCACCCAGGTTCCATACACCATCCAGGTTCAGCGATTTTCTGATGACCCGGTCATCGACGGGGATCGATGACTCGAGCTATCCGGGCATGTATAGCCTGATCTCTGACCTGTTTTCTCCAAAGGTGCGCGGAAAGGTTTATGGTGTTCTACAGTTAACCCAGCCTATCGGTTATCTCATTGGAATGGTGATCGCCCTGATGTTTGCTTCTGCGCTGGGTGGTTGGCAAAACATCTTCATCCTTACCGGTTCACTGGGCATCCTGCTGGCGATCGCAATTTTCTTCTTTGTCAAAGATGTTCCACGCGGCAGTGGCGAAGATGAACTTCAGGGAATTGAAATTAAACAGCACCGCTTTAATTGGAAAGCTCTGGGAGAAATTTTTAAAAAGAAAAGCCTGTGGATGGTATACCTGCAGGGATTCACTGGCGTTTTTCCCTGGAACGTGATCACCTATTACATTTTTGATTACCTCGGCACAGAACGCGGCTACGATGACAACACCACGCTGATGATCATGGCCCCGGCTGTTGTCTTGATGGCTTTGGGTTACCCGGCTGGCGGCTGGCTGGGAGACAAGATTTTCAAGCGCCACAAAGGCGGCCGTCTCATCGCCAGTGTAACCGGCGTGCTGCTGGGCATGATTGGGCTCTTCCTGGCCATGAACACGCCCAATGACCAGACTGCGTTATTCGGCGTCTTATTATGTCTCACGGCTTTCTTCATGCCTTTTGCTTCTCCAAACATCATATCAACCATGTACGATGTTACCCTGCCTGAGGTGCGTTCCTCAGCCCAATCCATCGAAAGCCTCATTGAGAATGGTGGCGCGTGGACTGCTCCCATCCTGGCAGGCATTCTGGCTGATGCAACATCGGTTGGATTCTCGATTAAGACCATTTGCACGGGAGCCTGGTCATTATGTGTGGTTTTCCTGCTCCTCGCGATTTCTTTCATTCCCCGCGATATCGAATCTCTGCACAAACAATTGGAAGAACGAGCAAAAGTCGAAGCCGCAGCCCAGAAGTAGTTTGCTTTGTGACAATATCGATAAAGGGTGGGATTAAACTCCCACCCTTTTTCATCGTTCAAGCCACATCATCTCACTGGTAAAACTTGCGCTGTCTTAATCTGCTACTCGTCTCGCACCAGCCATCGTTCAATGTTCGATGGGAACTGGAAGTTGGCGAGCTTGGCCATCAGACCTGTTGGCGTTGCATCCTCGACAAATAAATTCATGTGTTCTTCGTAAATAAAATGATCAGCATACGCTCTTCTGATCCAATCCAGCAGCGGATCGAAATATCCGTCTACGTTGAGAAAACCGCACGGCTTGCGATGCCGCCCGATCTGCGACCAGGTCAGCACTTCAAACAATTCATCCATCGTACCGTATCCACCCGGCAGGGTAATGAACCCGTCTGCAAGTTCGATCATGCGCGCTTTGCGCGTCTGGATATCATTAACGATCTCAAGTTTCGTCAAACCCGTGGTGTAGATCAGCTGCGGGCTTTCAAGACCGAGTGGCACTATGCCGATCACCTCGCCCCCTGCTTCTAATGCGCCTTCGGCAAGTTTGCCCATCAGGCCTGTCCGGCCTGCCCCATACACCAGCGTGATCCCATTTTCCGCAATCAACCTGCCCATTTCGAGGGCAGCGTTGTAATAGCTTTCCGATAATCCATCAGCGGAACCACAAAAAACACATAAAGACTGGTATCGATTTGTCATCGTTTCACTTCCATCGTCTGAATCACCACGCCGATTATTTGGACAGTGGCATTCAATGATTATATCCAATTTATGAAGAGTATCATCCTCATTTTGAGAGTTCTTCTGGTTTCAATTGAGATATGCATTTTTGATGACCCTTTTTCGTATAATGTGTATAAGTACCAATTTTCGGAGGAGAGATGGGCTCCATTCTTGAGGTTCAAAATTTAGTAAAGAAATTCGGAGATTTCGCTGCGGTTAAAGGCATCAGCTTTGAAATCAAAGAAGGTGAAATTTTCAGTCTTCTTGGACCAAACGGCGCAGGTAAAACAACAACGATTTCAATGCTTTCCACTCTCTTTATCCCAACCAGCGGGGATGCTCTGGTTTGTGGACATTCGGTAACCCGTGAGCCAATGCAGGTCAAGCGCTCAATCGGCGTCGTTCCACAGGAAATCGCCCTATATGAAGACCTGACTGCGCTGGAAAACCTGCGTTTTTGGGGGCAAATGTACGGTCTTTCTGGAAAAACCCTCCATCAGCGTGTGAATGAAGTTCTTGAATTGATCGGTTTGAAAGATAAAGCCAAACACCGCATTAAAACGTATTCTGGCGGGATGAAACGCCGTGTCAACATCGGGGTGGGATTGCTGCATCAACCGCGTTTGTTGTTCATGGATGAACCCACGGTAGGCATCGACCCGCAATCAAGGCGCGCCATTCTCGATTCAGTCAAAGAACTTAACCGCTTTGGTATGACCGTCCTTTATACCACCCACTACATGGAAGAAGCCCAGGAACTCTCAGACCGCGTAGGCATTATCGATCACGGAGAACTGATTGCGCTTGGAACTCAGACTGAGTTGACCCGTCAAGTTGGCGAGACAGATACGCTGATTTTGCACATTGGCGAAAATGAAGATCCCCATTACCTGGCTGGCGAACTTGCCAAACTTAAGGGTGTCATGAAAGCTGAACCCACAGATCACGAAATTGCCCTGGTCACCCCCTCTGCTGAAGAATTGATTGCACCTGTTGTGACGCGCGCTGATCAACTGGGGATCAAGATTCAAACCATCGATATCCGCGAACCGAATCTTGAGGCTGTTTTTCTGCATCTGACAGGTCGGGCATTGAGAGATTGAGGTTATGGCTATGCGAAAACTTTTCTTGATTGCGCTTAAAGACCTGCGTTTGATCTTTCGCGACCGTTCGGCCCTCATCCTCATGCTAGTCGCACCCTTTGTTCTCACTCTCGGGATGGGTGCCGTAACCGGCCGTTTTTCAGGCAGCTCAACTTCAGGTATCCGTGATATCCCGGTAACCATCGTAAACCTGGATAACGGCCAACTGGGCAACGCTCTGGTGGAAATGTTCACCTCCGCCGACCTCGCCGACCTGGTTGAACCGGTCTTGCTTTCAGACCTGGATGCCGCGAAAATCCTGGTGGATGAAGACGAGAGCGCAGCGGTCATCTTCATACCTGAAGGTTTCAGTGCATCGATCATTCCTGATCCAGCCACCGGCAGCCTTTCTGAGCACATTGAAATTGAATTCTATTCAAATCCCACGCGTCCAACGAGTGCGGGGATTCTAAAAACGATCCTCGATCAATTTATCAGTCAGGTGGAGATCGCCCGCATCAGCGGCGAAGTGGCTGTTCGTCAGATGATAGAAAACGGACTCATCGAAACTTCACAGGCTGCTGTGCTTGGTGCAACTATAGGTCGAGAAATGTCGAATGTTTCAATGGCGCGTTCCTCGATCACCATTAACGACATCACCGCCAGTGGAGAGGCGGTGGAATTTGACATCCTTTCATACATGGCACCCGGCATGGCGCTGATGTTCCTCATGTTTACCGTTGCATACGGCGGGCGCTCGCTCATTGTGGAAAATCGTCAGAGCACACTGCCGCGAATGCTGGTCACGCCAACCTCCTCAACCCTCATTTTAGGCGGTAAAGTCTTTGGCATCTTCCTCACCGCTGTGGCGCAGCTTTTGATCCTGATCGGTGGCACATCCCTCCTCTTCAGGCTCTACTGGGGCGATCTGCTGGGCCTGATCGTTCTGGTGATGACTGCGGCTATTGGTGCCACTGGCTGGGGAGTATTGCTGGCCGCGGTGTTGAATACCCCGGGGCAGGTTGCCACAGTTGGCTCAGCGGTCATGCTCATTTTTGGTCTGCTTGGCGGCAGTTTCTTCGACCTCTCCAATCTTCCAACATGGGTCCAGTTTCTAAGCCGCATTACCCCCAACGCCTGGGGAATGGATGGATTTACAACCCTCGCCCTCGGTGGCACCTTGAAGAACATCCTCACACCCGTGGCCGCATTAACAGGCATGGGAATCGTACTCTTTACGATTTCTGCACTGTGGATCACCAGGCACGGCTTGAGCAGAAAGTGAGCAGGCGATCATGAAAAGATTAATGGCAATCATGCTCAAAGATAATCTCATCCGCTTCACCAGCCCGCTGGAATGGCTGTTTTTCCTGATCCTTCCGGTAATATTCACTTTCATCCTCAGCGGGGGAACCGGTGAAGCTTCTGATTCACGCATTCTGCTTTATGTGGTTGATCAGGCTCAGTCTTCTCTTTCCATTTCTTTAATCAGCGAACTGGAGCGATCAACATCAGTCAAACCCGAGGTTACTTCTCTGAATAACGCACAATCTGCGTTCGAGTCTCGCAAAGTATCCGCTGTGCTGGTGCTTCCGGAGGATTTATCCATGCAAACCTTGCAGGCTGGCAACGCAGAGGTGGAACTCTGGCAGCAGCCCAGTAACACCAACGCCCTCATCGCCAGGCAGGGTATTCAGGCAGCCGTTAACCGCGTTAGCAGCAGTGTTGATATCGCGAACATAAGCGTGAATCAGGCCTCAAAAATCAAGCCTTTTTCATCAGAATCAGCACGCCAGGTCTTTTTCGACCAGGCTCTCGCCACTGCCCAGGATTTAATGAATAGCGCACCCCGGCGGGTGGTAGAGATCAAAGGCGTGACCCCCGATCCTGTTTCATACGATCCGCGCGCCAACAGCTCACTTGGACAAATGATCACCTGGGTGTTCATCCCGTTGATCGGCCTTTCAGCGATGTTCGCTATGGAGCGCCAGGCAGGCACCTTGCGGCGCATTCTCGTTACTCCCACATCCAAAGCCACGATCATTGCCGGTACCGTCATCGGACAGGTGCTCACCGCGCTGGTTCAAATGGTGATCCTGATCCTTTTTGGCATTTTCGTGATGAAGATCAATTGGGGAGAATCACCCCTGGCGGTGGCATTGATGATCACATCCTCGGCGCTGGCGGCTGGCGCACTGGGAACGATGTTAGGCACCTTCGTCAAGACCGAAGGTCAGGCTAACGGTCTCAGCATCATGGTGGGCATGGTTATGGCCATGATGGGAGGGTGCTGGTACCCCATTGAACTATTCCCGGCGGTGATACGCAACATTGTTAAAATCTTTCCCACCACCTGGGCGATGCAGGGTATGCTGGACATTGTAACCCGCGGCCAGGGTGTTTCAGGCGTCTGGCTCGAAGCCGCCGTCTTATTCGGATTCGCCCTGGTGTTTTTCGTGATCGGGGTATGGCGTTTTAAGTATGAGTGATCATCCACTTTTGAAAAAAAATACAGGCCATTGATCGTGTGGCCTGTATTTTTAGAATCAAATGCAGTTATGGCTGTAAATCAAACACGTTTTCCGGCAGCTCAATACTGTTGGCCACCAGCTTCGACAGGAATCGCGGCCTTAACCCGGTAGGTTTAAGGCTGCCCTGCACCACGCCGTTCTTTATTCCCGTCTGATGGAAAACAAACAGGTCCTGCATCACAATCGTATCGCCTTCCATGCCCTGCACTTCTGATACCTGTACCACCCTGCGCGAACCATCTTTCAAGCGTTCCATATGGATAATCAACTCGATTGCTGATGCCACTTGCTCGCGGATGGCTTTCAGAGGCAGATCCATGCCGGCCATCATAACCATTGTCTCCACACGGCGCAGAGCATCGCGCGGACCGTTGGAGTGAACAGTGGTCATGGATCCATCATGACCGGTGTTCATCGCTTGCAGCATATCCAATGCTTCGCCGCCGCGGCACTCACCCACCACAATCCGGTCCGGACGCATACGCAGGGCATTGATGACCAGCTGGCGGATCGTGATCTCTCCCTTTCCCTCGATATTTGGCGGGCGTTTTTCCAGCCTGACGACATGCACCTGACGTAGTTGAAGTTCTGCAGTATCCTCGATGGTGATAATGCGCTCGCGTTCTGGTATGAACGCTGATAACATGTTTAGAAAAGTCGTCTTACCCGAACCTGTACCACCTGACACAACCATATTGACGCGCGCTTCCACGCAGGCTTTGAGAAAGTTCGCCAGTTGCACTGTCATCGTGCTGTTGGCAATTAGATCCTGCCCGGTGAAAGGCCGCGCAGCGAATTTACGAATGGTCAAGATCGGCCCATCCAAAGAGAGTGGTGGAATGGTGGCATTCACGCGATAACCATTAGGTAGGCGGGCATCAACCATTGGTGAAGTCTCATCCACTCGCCTTCCAATCGGAGAAACGATGCGATCGATCACCCGGCGCAGGTGGGCTTCACTTTCGAATTTCACATCAGTCGGTTCAATTAAACCAAACCGCTCGACAAAAATCTCATCTGGCCCGTTGACCATGATCTCAGTGATATCTGGGTCTTTAAGCAGGGGCTCAATTGGACCGTAACCAACAATATCAGCAACAACCCAATCTAAAAGTTGTTCGCGGGTATCATGGTTGTAAAGCAATTTTTCTTCATCCAATACATTGTTAAAACACTCTTCAATCATCCCCCGCAATTTTACCGGGTCTGACGCTGAACCATTATTGCTGTTGCTCAACAACGCTTTTTGAACCGAATCGCGAATCAAGATGAAATCTTTTTCCAATTCGCTAAGTTTGGCGGGTTTACCCTTTGTCTTTGGTTGCAATTCACTTCTGAGTGCCGGCCGGTTTGTGAACATTTCACACTCCTTTTGTTCCTAAACCATAAATGAATTATTTCATTAATCAAGAGTTGGAACTTTAATCTTTCGTCCAAACGAAATTACGGTGCTTTGTGGAAGACCATTGGCATTAATAATTGCCTCGGATGTGGAAGCATTTTGATCGGCGAAGAACGCCAGGCAGGTTCCATCTGTTGCTTCGATTTCTTTAATCGTATAAATCCTAGAAATCATCTGGTGAATCTGGTAATAACTCGCTGCAGCTTCTCTGGTGAACCCTGATGCAGCCAACCTCTCGGCTTCCAATAATTGGGTTGTCAGGTCTGCATCACCAGAGGCTCTCGAATATGCGTTGATACTGTTCAGAGCGTACTGGTAATATGAAACCGCGTTAGCAGAGTCTCCCATTCTGGCGATGGTGTCTCCGAGCAGCATCTGCACCTGGAAGAGTTTGAGCTTATTAAACCCATTTTCATACGCCAGAATCTCGGCCTCTTCCAGATTGCTGCGGGCATCTTGGTAGACCCCCACGGCATAATATTGTCGCCCCAGGGCATAATAGGCCTCATAGAGCAGCACTCTGGCATTACCATTGGCATAATTGGAATCGGAAGCTAACAATTGTTTTAATTTTTCAATAACCAGTCCCCAGTTCATGTCAGTGTAATACCGGAATGCGACCTGGTAGAGTTCCGCGTTGCGCAGATCCTGCTGCAATTGAGAATTCTTTGGATCCAGATTGACAGCTTTACTGAGGTACGAAACCGCTTTGGATATTGAAGAAAAAGTCTGATTTCGTTCATTCAGCAACGACTTGGCCGTTTGAGTAAACTTGAGCTGCAGCAGACTGCTGCTGACCTTCTGCAAGTTTTCACGCTCACTTGCGAAAGCTTTGCTTTGGGGAATCATTGACAACGCTTTGCGGTAATATTGTTCAGCATTTTCTATATCTTCAACGGCGGTCGAATCGTTTTCCAGCATTTCAATGATCTTGCGCAGATAACCGTTGAGAAGCTGTTCTTTCATCAAGGGGTCATCCAACTCAGGGTCAAGTTCAAGCGCGCTTTCATACGCCGTGATCACCTCACTCCACTTGCCGGCCTGGTAGGCATCATTGCCTGCCTGCATCAAAGCCAATACCTGGATCATCGTCTCTGCGTTGGCGATCTGGCGGGTAACATCCCATAACCCGGGTTGAGCAGCATCGATTTCTTTCAATAAAACCAAAGCTCCCGAGTATTCCCTGGCATCCATCAAAGCCAATGCGTTTTTATATTTCGCCTCAAGCATCAAAAGAGCATTGGTTTGTTCAGTCAGTCGATCTAGATTGACATATTCGTTATCAATCTGCCGCATTTTTTCGATGATGCCAGCCGCCACCTGCGGCTGACCTGAATGCAGCAACTCAACCACCTGCCCTTCCATTGAGGTCATCTGCGCCAATTCTGCTTCATGCTTTTGCTGGATGATTGTTCTGCTGAGCAGCCAAAAAGACCCAATAAAGACCAGAATAACAAATATGATCGCTCCGACGGTCAGGGCACTCATTCTTAAGGTTCGTGTCTTTTTCTTCTGTTTTTCCTTTAAAGAATAGGTCTGAGAAATATTCTTGAGAGAAAGCTGCATTTCAAGATCTTTTTGAAACTCCAGCAGCCGGTGATTATCGTGATAACGTTTCAATAAATCATTCAGTATATGCTGGCACTTAGTAAATTCGCCGTGTTGATGCGCCTCGACCAGGATAGCGTAATCGGGGTCAAGTGTCACATCAGCAAACGTAATTTTTGGTCCAGGTGTTGCCGGTCGCGCATCAACCGGCAGTGTCGTTTCATTGGAGCCTGGTTTCGACGTATCCTTTGGTTTTGTCATTTTTTCTCGTTACAAGTAAAATCGATGCTCCGCATCAGAATAGAGTGATAATGGTTGGTATAACCGGCCCTAGAATTACTGCAATCAAAGCCGGAAAGATCAATAGAGCCAACGGAACGATCATTTTCGCAGGTAATCGATTTGCAATTTCACGCGCCCGATATTGCCTGAGAATACGCATTTGTGCCGCCTGGCTGTGAAGCACATCGGCATAACTCATGCCCATGGTTTCTGCCTGCACAATAATGGTGATAAACCGCGATAGATCATCAACATCCAGACGTTCGGCCATGTTTTTCAGCGCGATTGGCCGAGCGACACCCATTTCCATCTCATGGATCACCCGTCGGAATTCCAATCCAAGGTCTGATTCCCAGTAAGAAGCGATCTTTTGTAAAGATTGATCAAAGCCCAGACCCGCGCTGGCACAGACCGAAAGCATATCCAGCGCATCCGGCAAGCCACGCCGGATTTCATCCTGCTTGGCGCGCACCTTGCTGTTCAGCCAGGAGTTGGGCAAAAGATAAGCCGCGGCGATGATTAAAATGCCAATCAATGCCGATGTGGCATCCAGATGCTTAAGATCACGGTTGATCAGAAAAGCCGCAACCAACCCCGCGATTAGAAATAGCAACCGCAGAGCATAAAAATCACCAGCATGCATGTTCATCGGATGCCCGGCGATGGTTAGTTTATGTTCGATCTGACTCGCCATGCGCCGAGGGGCGAACTTTCCTAAAAACTTGAACAGGCTTGAAAACCAGCTCACCACCGTCCTGCTAAACAATGACCCGTCAATCTCACGCGGAATAATGCGCCGGATGAGGGGCGGCGGTTCAGCAGTTGTTTGATCGGCAACCACAAACTGTTCTAATCGCGTAGAGATTCGGCTCCCAGATTTTACCCACCTGACAATACCCAGGATCACAACAATGATGCCCAGCAGGGCAAGGAGCATACCCACAATCACAAACAGGAGATTTGCATCAATCATGTCGAGATACATCGATACACTCCCATCCTAAACCTTGATCTTCACAACGTTTCTAATCCAAATATTACCCAGGATGACCCCCAGGATAGCAACCACAATCACAATTTGTGTAAACAAAGATGTCTTGACCGTATCGAAATAGCCCGGGGAAAGAAGGAAGATTGCCAGGCCTGTGAGGAAAGGCATCAGAGTTAAGAAATTTCCCACGTAACGCGCATAAGAGGTCAGAGATCTCACCTCACCAAACAGATGCATACGATCGCGGATGGTTGAGATGGTGGCTTCTAACACCGTTGAGAGATTGCCGCCTACCTGTGTATTAATGATGATGGCCGTAACCACGATATGCAGATCGTCACTCTCCATACGTTCTGCCAGACTGAGCAGCGCTTGTTCCAGAGGAATACCGAATCGAACTTCGCGCAAAACCCTCCCAAACTCCTCCGAAGAAGGTGGTTTGATCTCTTTGGCAGTCATATCCAATGCCTGCATCAGGCTGTAACCTGCCTGCACAGCACCCTTGATTAAAATGAGCACATCCAGAAGTTGATCATGGAATAACATTTGTCTTCTGGTAATGGCTCTTTCGAGCACCAGCGGCGGAACCCAGAAGGCGATCGCCGCCAGAAAAATTCCTCCCAGAATGTTCTGTGGGATTACCCACCCCAGAACAAATCCCAGCACGGTTGCTGTGATCCGTATTAGAATAAATTCAGTATCAGAGATTGACCAATAAGCACTGGAAATCTTCATCTGCAACTTTTCAGATGAGAATCCTTTCAACGCCTCATTGATCCAAGACCTGAATTTGCCAAAATCCTCGTTGGATACCAACATTCGTTCATGAAGGGTCAAAGGAACTTCGTCACCCATTTGAGGAGTATCAACAAATTTCGTGATGCGTCCCTGGATCTTTGAGGCCGGTCCGCGCCGGTATAACCATATCCCAACGAAAATCACGCCAATCGCGCAAACCAGGAATACCGCAAGTAGAATGATGGTAACCAGTTCTTGGTTCAAGGATATCCTCGCTTAACGTCTTACCCCAATTTTGATGACTTCTTCAAGATTTCGGAGCTTTCGCTCTTCACCGTCGCCTGATATTTCGCCTTTGAAGCCAGAATGATTTTTTCCAATCCCTTTGCGATCTCAAGAATCGCCCGTGAAATCGGGTGGTGCGGATTTTTAATATATACCGGCACCCCTTCATTCAAACAGCTCAACGCCAGGTTTTCATCGGCGGGGATTCTTCCAAACAGCTTCATCTTAAGGATGCTTTCGATCTCCTCGCGTTTGACATCAGCTTTTCTTCCTGTCAGGTTCAAAATCAGCAGCGTTTTGTCTGGCGGATACGAGAGCGTTTTACTCACATCCATGAACTGCCGCACATCCCTCAACGACGCGAGATCGGGGTTCAGCACCAGGAGAATCTTATCTGATGAGTCCATATAGGTTACGGTATTTTCGTTCAAATTATTTCCGCCATCAATGATAATGATCGGAAAAACTTGCTGTAAGGCTTGCATCACCTTGTAAAGATCTTCCGGGCGTATCCCCTGGGCTTCAGTGATCGAGTTTGGGCTGGGAAGGACATGGATGCCTGAAACATGCCGCACGACCACCTGTTTGATCAGACGCTGGTCAAGCATCCCGGCATGGGAGATCAGGTCGGTGAGTGAATTTCCGGTTCGCAGGTTCAAACATAACGCCACATGCCCAAAGAGGTGTTTTCCATCGATCAGCAGCACGTCTTCACGCAATTCTTTGTGCAAGCATAATGCCAGGTTCGTTGCCACTGTGGTTGTTCCAGCCCCGCCCTTGGGGCTGAAAACAGTAAACGTGTTCTTTGGTCGGATGTTTTCGTTCTTTACCGCGGGTACTACCGGTAAAGCCTGGTTGCGCACCATTAATTCAACAACCCGCTTTACTGTTGTCTCGAGATGGTCGGATTTATACGGGTAGATGATGAAAGCACGCGCCCCTGAAAGGACAACCCGGTCAGAATTCACCATCTCGTTTTCGGGCAGGATCATGATCACCGCGCACAACGGAAAGTCGGTGGCGATCTTGTCCACAAGGTCGAAAATTCGATTTTGGAAAGCAAAGTCTAGCAAAATGATATCTGGCTGAGTCTCAGCAATAACCGAAAAAATGCTCTCGCTGGTCACCTCCTTTCCGATCAGATCAAAATCCTCAAGTTTTGCCAACGTTGATCGCGTGGATTCAATAATCTCGGGATTCTTGGAGATGAGAAGAATGGAATGTGTATCAGAAGTGGCCGCCATGGCAATGCCTTTCACAGTGGTTAAGGTAAGATCTCAAGCCCGTAGAATTCAATGATGTATTCCTCGGTGACGGGAGTAAGATCAAATTGAACCGTTGACGTGGGAGCTCGTAAAACAATATCAAATTCTGCTCCTGTATCCTTCAAATGCTTCAAAACCAGCGCATCCTGTGGATTAAGCGCCAGCAGGTAAGATTCGATTCTGGTTTGATCTGGTGTATTTTCATCCTCAGACTTAATCACCGAAACCACCAGCGCGGTAACGCTCACCTTTTGGAAAGTGTCTACGGTAAAGGTGCGCATTTCTGGTTCTTTTTCCTCTCCGGCGGCTGTGGTTTCAGCCTCAGTAATGGTCTTCACTTTCTGCTGAAAAGTGGCAAAAATATCCACGATATCACCGCGTTGGACCATGTTATTCCGGCTCATTAAATCCGCCGCCGGGAATGCCAGCAAGACATGGTCATCGCTCAAAATGAAGCTGAGATCTTTGTTGTTGTTGGTCGGATCCGCCAGGTTGTGACTGAGCACCATCTCTCCCTGCACCAGGTCGGTCTTGACGATCTTTCCGATCGCCTCTTCAACGGTGGCAATGGAGTCGCGCGGGGCGACTTCTACGGGCACGCTGGTGATCTTCACATCACCGCTCTCAATCCGGTCTCCAAGGAACAGGTCACGCGTCACCACAACCACATTGGTCTTGACCGTTTCTCCTTCTTCGGCTGAAGGCGCCCGGTTTGCCTGAAGACGTTGGATGAGTAAAATACTTGCCAGCACACCAATGACAACCAGCACAAGCCCGACAATGACAATGAGTATGGCTTTTGATTTCGTAGACAATGGATCCCTCCCCACAACTGAGTTAATTAACCATCAAATGCGACCTGGTTTTAATCAGGTTTATTGCTCAATGGATCAATGAGACGATATCCAGACCTGCGCTGACTCCTCCTGTGCCCTGAGCAAATTGGTCAAGAGGTGTGCCCGTCACAAAATAGCCTTCGATAGCATCCGTTTTTTTATCAGGATTTAAAGCCACATAGCCCGGGCATTTATTTTTATTTTTGCCAGTGGTAATTTCTTGACCAAAATCAGCTTTACCATTCTTCGTGACGCAGGTGATCACAAAAGGCGCTAATCCCACCAGGCGGTAAGATGGCTGGTTCGAATTCACAATGTATTCCACGCTATCCCCTTCATTCCACGCAGACGGACAATCATTTTCAGGATCACCGGAATCACAGTAATTATCGAAAACAGGCACGAGAACCAGACGATAAGGTGTAGATTCATAATCTTCGATCGGAGGTAAATCTTCATATGCCTTGTTATCATAAACGCTGGCCACTACCCCGGGTTCTCCATTCAACCAGGAGGGTAAATACAGGGGTTTTTCAATTCCCTTCTTGAAAATTTTCTTGATATTGCTCATATCAGCGACTTTATTCAGATCGATCCACGCCCGGTTACCACCCGATGCGTTTTTGGCCATCTCTGAACAAACGATTGGGCCTGTCCCATTTTTTTCGCAAATCTTAACCTTGTCCATAATAATATAGATGTCATCCAGAGGTTGGTTGGTGGCTGGAGTGTTGATTAATTGAGTCATCAGACTGGTGAAATCATAGTTAACCAGATCACATGTGCCATCTATAGAGCAATTCGCTTTCCCGGCGTTTACCGGGGGGGATTTATAGAAGAATGCCAGGGGGATCAGGTGCACCGTTTCGGATGGATGATAACAGCCGGCTGTAGCCGTTGCACCTCCAGTTAAAACAGATTGACCCATGACCCTGGCGAAGAACGACCCATTCGTCACGCTAGCCTTCACGGTAATTCCGGGAACCTCATGCCCGTTGAGCGTAACTTTTGAAAAGGTAGGTTCGGAGGCAAAGACTGCACCATTGGCTGTGACATATTGAAGCGCCGCATTTCGCGCGGCTGTTCGATCAGCCGTTGTATCACCTAAACACAACTTTTGTGCACCTGCCAGAGCCCCAGCATCAGCGGCTGCCTGGGCAGTGCGGCGGTTGGAGATGATGCTCCCGCCATCCACAATCACAGCGCTGAGCATGAGGATTATCAACAGCCCTACGACCACAATCGGGATAATCTGGCCTGTTTCTCGACCTTTACCTAGGATCTTGTTCATCATCCACCTCGCATTCTTACTGAGCCACCGGCGCAACATACATTTTGGATTGCGCCGTCAAAAGGACACCCTTTTTACCGTTGCATGTCGATGAGAATAACAATTGGACCCCGGGTGTAACAGGATTAAAGCAATAACGGGCAGTGATCTGCACGGTTTCATATAGCGTATTATCTTTTGCATTGGTTGTGATCACAAAACTAATATCAGATATCGGATCAAATCCCTGTGGCAGGCCAATGCTCCTGCGATAGACAATGCAGCGCAGCGAGTCATTTAGAGGGTCTGCCGGTTCTTGAGCAGAGCATGGAAGCTTGTACAAATCCGTGCCGTCCTCTGCCTCCTCAAGATATGTGTGATTGACAATTGCTTTACGGGTTCCTTCGCGCACCGCGTTAGTCAAGGAAGAATAATAGAAAATGACTC
>DAOUGR010000020.1:0-6180 GCA_034429135.1 Anaerolineaceae bacterium
CCATCACCTGATCGTTTTTTATTTCTGTCCTTAAATAGACCCATGCAACACCACTAATTAATGAGTTTTCGAAAAACAACCCGCATTTGTATGGAGTTTATTATGCTAATCATTCCCGATATCGATCATTATAGATATCTACTCTAAAATATCAAGTTAAATTGCAGTTAATTGAAAAGTAGATTGAGAATTGATAATTATATTTATTGATTAAAAATAAAGTATTTCTGGGAAATAAGATAATTCTATCCGAAGTTTTTACAATGAGATACATACCGAATATCTAGTGCGATTAACCTTGCTAGTCTCTCTTTTTTACAGGGAGACTATCCGCGATAGATCATTTTCGAAAAGTAATTTAAAATACACGTCGAAATTATCGACGAAGTCATTAAACTCCCATCCACTCTTTTATAATAAAAAGTGGCGAAGGTGGTGATTTTCAAAGTGCCAGCTTTATCGGTAAACCCACATCCAATCTTTTAAATAAAAGAGTGGCGAGGGTGGGATTTGAACCCACATCCAATGGCTTATGAGTCCACTGCTCCACCATTGAGCTACCTCGCCAACGCACGCTATCTTACTATATCCTGCACGATTTGTCAACGAATCTCACAAAAGCCAGCATCTATACGAAGTGTATTTACTGAGAAAATCCTAATCCCTTTTCTTTCATCGAAACATAAGTGCCTTGCCCAATCACCAGATGATCTAACACCTCGATATCCATCAATTTCCCCGCTTCCACTGCCAGTCGCGTCAGAGTCATATCCTCCGGGCTTGGAGTCGGATCACCGCTGGGATGGTTATGTACCAGAATCACTGATGCCGCGTTTCTCTGTATGGCACCTTTAAACAGTTCGGCCACGCGCACCATCGAGGAGTTTAACGATCCCACATAAATTTTATCGATAAAGATCTTACGGTTTCGCGTGTCTAGCAGGATCACCCATAATTGTTCCTGAACGAACCCCTGCATCTCATATCGCACCAATTCCGCAGCATCTGAGGGTGAGCTGATCGCTCCGCTCAATTCCCGATTCTCGAGATTGAGACGTCTGCCCAGTTCGATTGCCGCCTTCAACTGTGCGGCTTTTGCCGGCCCCAGTCCGCGGATCTTGCACATCTCAGTAAAACTTGCTTTTTGGATTCCGCTCAGTCCTCCAAGTTCTTTCAATATGCGTGTGCCCATTTGCACAGAATTTTCACCTTCCATGCCCACCCGCAGCAAGATCGCAATTAATTCAGCTTTGCTTAGATATTCTGGCCCGTTGTTCGCAAGGCGTTCGCGCGGACGCTCATTTTCTTCAAGGTCGGTAATACGGTATGTAGTTCTGGCTTCTCTCGGCATTGGCATTCTCCCTGACATCCATTTTTTATATATCAGGTTCAATTTTTTCGCAAGACAAGGTGCTTTCAAATTACCAACACCGGTCATCCATGCTATAATTTTGCAATGGAGCGTTAAATGACCCTCGACCCTATTTATCTCAAACAACTTACCCTTTTCGCTACCGGTTTCTCGGCTGCCTTCCTGGCAGCTTTATGGTTGAGTCTCATATTTTGGACGCTGCGGGATATTCGCAAGCGCACCAAAGATCGCTTCCTGCGTATTCTGGCTGTGGTGATCGTTACCCTCCTCTTTCTGCCAGGAGTGCTTGTCTATCTAATCTTGCGCCCTGCCAAAACCCTCGAAGAGGACTACCAGCATTCTCTCGAAGAGGAAGCGCTATTGCAGTCTATTGAAGATGCTGCAATCTGCCCTGGCTGCAGTCGGCGAATCGACCGTGAATGGATCGCCTGCCCCAGTTGTCACACACGCCTGAAAAAGACATGTGAACATTGTGGTAAAGTCATTGAGTTACCCTGGAACCTCTGTCCATACTGCGCCACCCCGGTGGCTGGTATGCGCAAAGAAGCTCCGGTTGCTAAAGAAGATTATCAACCATTACTGGACGATAATTTCGAATCTCACCCTTAGATTGGTATTCCTTATCAATGCAGACTCTTTCTACTATCGAACCTGTGGATTATTTGATCATTGGTCATATTACACAGGACATCACCACAGACGGATTGGTTTTAGGCGGCACCGCATCATACGCTTCATTGACTGCAAAAGCA
The DNA here is from genome assembly GCA_034429135.1 of Anaerolineaceae bacterium. GTDB lineage: Bacteria > Chloroflexota > Anaerolineae > Anaerolineales > Anaerolineaceae > UBA6107. The sequence goes on from DAOUGR010000020.1 coordinate 2,125, forward strand.
TTTGGTCTGAAAGTCGGTATTGTCACTTCTTGTGCCCCCGATCTTCATCTTCCTGAACTTGAAGGTATTCAGGTGATACGGAAACCATCCACCTTCACCTCAACCTTCAAAAATAACTACACACCTGCCGGCCGCATACAGTATATTCATCATGTGGCAGAAAAAATCACATACAATGACGTACCACCTGCATGGCGCAATACGCCAATTGTTCACCTCGGCCCTCTAGCCAATGAGATCGGACCTGAAATGGCCAGATGCTTTCCCAATTCACAGATTGATATCACCCCGCAAGGCTGGCTGCGGGGCTGGGATGGTGATCATATCGTTACCTATCGTGACTGGCCTGAAGCTGATCAGGTGCTTCCTCACGCACACGCTACAGTGATGAGCATCGAAGATGTTCAGGGAAATGAAGATGTCGTTGCTGAATTTGCCGCCCTGGTTTCAATTCTGGTGGTTACAGAAGGCGCAGAGGGTTGCCGGGTTTATTGGAAAGGCGACGTTCGCCATTTCACCCCACCTCAAGAAAATGAGGTTGATCCAGTCGGGGCAGGAGATGTATTTGCATCCTCGTTCTTCATTAAGTTAAAACAAACTCAGGATCCCTGGGAGTCAGCTCGTTTTGCCACTCTTGTGGCAGCCAATTCTGTCACTCGCAAGGGAATTTTAGGCGTGCCAACTCTTTCAGAGATTCAAGCACTACAAACTGAAATTGTCGAGTATCCGGTAAAATGACACGTATTTACACTCTCGTAAACCAAAAAGGCGGCGTCGGCAAAACAACCACCGCCATTAACCTGAGTGCCTACCTGGCAGCCTTTGGGCAACGCGTGCTCCTCATCGATCTAGATCCACAGGCAAATGCGACATCTTCGCTAGGAATCGACAAATATTCGGTTAGCCGCGGCACGTATGAAGTACTTATCGGTTCAGAACCGATTACCCCTAACATCCTGCACAACCCAAAATTCAAGATCTCTCTGCTCCCCTCTTCGCCAGCGTTGGCAGGAGCAGAAGTTGAATTAATCAACATCGAAAAACGCGAATTTCGCATGCGCGAAGCGATCCAACCCGTTCTCAATCGATTTGATTATATCCTCATCGACTGTCCGCCTTCCCTCAGTCTCCTTACGGTAAATGGACTGGTTGCCGCTCGCAGCGGAGTCCTGATTCCTGTACAATGTGAATATCTGGCATTGGAAGGAATCAGTCAATTGACACAGACGCTCAATGGCATTCGCACTTCTCTCTATCCAGAATTGAAGATACGCGGTGTGGTTCTGACCATGTTTGACAGCCGTACCAATCTTTCATCGGATGTCGTAAAAGAAGTGAAAAAATTCTTCCCCAATCTTGTCTTTGAGACGGTAATCCCGCGTTCGGTACGTCTTGCTGAAGCCCCTTCCTATGGGATGCCGATCTCAACCTATGCACCCGAAGCATTTGCCGCAAAATCTTATGCAGCCCTCACCCGCGAAATTTTGACACAGGATGGCGCAATCTTATCATCGGTAACTGAATAGGCAGGAAAAAATGGCACAAAAATCTGGTCTAGGAAAAGGATTGGAAGCACTGATCCCTGGCGGGTTTACCAGCACGCCTGCCACTGCCGACACCTACGCACCAATCTCAATGATCGCACCCAACCCTCGCCAACCGCGCGAGAGCATGTCTGAAGAAAACCTCTCAGAGTTGGCCGCATCCATCAGTGAACATGGCATCTTACAACCCCTCGTTGTTACCCATGATCCGATCACCGGGATGTATACATTAATCGCCGGGGAACGCAGGCTGCGTGCCGCTAAGATAGCCGGACTCGAAAAGGTCCCTGTCATCATCCGCACAGCAACTGATCAGGAACGTTTGGAACTGGCGTTAATCGAAAACGTCCAACGGTCAGACCTCTCGCCACTGGAGACAGCCGTAGCTTATCGTCAATTGGCAGATGAATTTAACCTTTCACATGACGAAATCGCTGTCAGGGTTGGAAAAAGCCGTGTCGCTGTGACAAATTCCCTGCGGCTGCTCAAACTTCCTCAGCAAGTTCAAGATGCGTTAATATCACAATCCATCACAGAAGGTCACGCCCGGGCTTTACTGGGGCTGCCCACTGAATCAGCACAACTGGCAGCCCTTCAAACGATCCTTAAAAACGAGTTGAATGTGCGACAGACGGAGGAATTGGTGAGAAAGCTCTCAGGAGTAAAACCACCCTCCCTTCCCGAAAAAGACATTGATCCCCACGTTAAAGAAATTGAAGACCAGTTAAGCGAAAGATTGGGCACAAAGGTCAGTCTACGACATGGCGAAAAAGGTGGATCGCTTACGATTCATTACTATTCTGATGAAGAATTGGAATCATTGATCAATACGCTCATGGCTAAATGACCTCGTGGACACTTCATATGTAGCATCTTTCTTGCAATGTGCCAATGAAAATACAGATTCATCCTTGAGGTTTTCATGAGGAGGTGTAAATGTCACTGACACCAGAAATCCTCGTTCCACGTTTGGGTGAAGCCTTAATTAACGAAAACTTACTTCGACCCGATCAACTGGAGCTTGCCCTCGAGCGCCAAAAACTTGAGCGAGCGGCGGGTAATTCCATTCCAATCGGCCAACTGCTGGTTGATATGGGGTTCATTTCACGGGATGATCTTGACCAGGCAATCACCAGGCAAATTCTAAAACTTCAAAGTGCTCTACAAGAAGCAAACAAAAACCTTGAATTGCGGGTTCAGCAGCGCACAGAAGAACTAGAAGTTGCTTATAAAAAGCTTTCTGAACTAAATGAACTGAAATCCAATTTTATTGCCAATGTCTCTCATGAACTACGCACCCCCCTTACTCACATTCAGGGATACATTGACCTGTTCCTGAGCGGAAAAGAATATACCCTATCGGATGAGGTCAAACAGGGCTTGTTGGTGATGCAACATTCGACCGATCGACTGAATCGCTTGATTAATGATCTCATCATGTTTTCAGCTGCTGAAGTGGGGTCTTTGAGAATCAGCAAATCAAATTTGAAAATCATACACATCGCTGAAAAATGTATCCGGATTTATCAATCACCAGCCAAGACTAAGAATATATCGCTCGAGTTAGTAGCCCCTGATGATGAAATTGAAATCTCAGCAGATGAAGATCGAATCGTGTGGGTGATCAATCAATTATTAGACAACGCCATCAAATATACACAAAATGGAGGACATGTTATTCTGGCAATTGAGAGAGATGCCAACGACGCGATAATTTCCGTGGAAGATAATGGGGTCGGTTTCGACCCTGGACAAATCAATGAAATTTACGAGCCATTTCATCAATTGGACGGGTCATCGAAGCGAAAGTATGGTGGAACAGGAATTGGACTGGCCCTGGTCAGCCGCATCCTTGATGCACACGGGTCAAGTATCTCTGCCAGTTCTCAACCAGGCAAGGGCAGCCGTTTCGAATTCCATCTGCCTATCGTCATGAAAATGGATTAATGTATAATGATCACATATGGATAACATAGAATTTCCCCGGGGGAACGAACAGGAAACGCTGCTTACAATTTCTAATCTGGCAGCGCGGGCAGGGAATTGGAAAGAAAAGTTAGACAAAATTATTCAATTCACTCGTCCACACTTTATTTTTGATAATATCGTTATCTATTTTACTGAAATTGAAACTAACCGTATTGATGTGCTCTACGCGCGTGCAACCGGACGCGGAAAATCACAGGGTGCAGATATATCCTGGGGCGAGTCGAACGCCAACAAGGTCATCTCAGAGAAACGAATGATCCTTGATGTACCACAGTCCTTAAATGTTAACGACCGCTTACAAATGCCTTATACCCTGGGTTTGCCACTTTCACTATACGATAACATGACAGGCGCATTGGTTTTCGTTCGTTTCGGTGGACCAGAGTACACACCAGAGAGTATTGATAATGTCTCAAATTGTGGTGTAAAAAGCAATTGACAAAAGAGTCATCGTGTGGTTTCTTGAAGGTCTCATACACCAATTCAAGAAAGGGAACACACGATGACCACAGCAACTATAGCA
>DAOUGR010000021.1:0-6510 GCA_034429135.1 Anaerolineaceae bacterium
ATGCTATAGTTGCTGTGGTCATCGTGTGTTCCCTTTCTTGAATTGGTGTATGAGACCTTCAAGAAACCACACGATGACTCTTTTGTCAATTGCTTTTTACACCACAATTTGAGACATTATCCCCAAAAGCGCTCTCATCTGTAAGATACTCTGTTAGATTTGTTTTGAGCACTTCTTTATCTGCAGTTCCATAAATTTTTGTGGCCGCCTTATTGGCATCGATAATTTTCACCAACTTAGAAAATTCATGGATAATGTTGGGATGTTGTTTACAGTAACGCCATATATTCTTAACCCCTCTTTTCTTTAACTGGTCTAACCTCGCTGTAACCTCCGAGAAATCTTCTTCCATGATCGCCACAGGAGATTCTTCGAAAAAGCTTCGATAACGCGCCTCACTATTCAACAATACCTTTTCGATCCTGCGCCGCTCTGAAATATCCTGTTTTATTGCGATGAAGTATTCGACATTCCCACCTTCATCCACCAAAGGCGTGATGGTCATTTCTTCTGTATATTTGGTACCATCCTTTTTTTTGTTGACCAGTTCGCTATGCCACACCTTGCCATTGAGAATGGTATTCCATAAATTTTCATAAAATGATTGATCCTGTTCACCGGACTTCAAAAATTTTGGGTTCTTCCCAACCGCTTCTGCAAATGTATACCCGGTCAGTTTTTCAAAAGCAGGATTCACGTTGATAATGTGACCATCTCGGTCAGCAATGACGATGGCATTGGCAGCGGCTTCTAGCGATGACCCTTGCAGCCATAAACGATCATTGATCTTTTTCTGTTCAGTAATATCGCGGAAATTGACTACAATCCCTCCCACAGAAGAATCATCTAGCAGATTAACGGTAGTAGCCTCCACCCAGCGCCACTCGCCGTCGGCACGGCGAATGCGATACTGCTTATCGGATCTGGCATTAGGTTCATTGATCAACTTCGAAAAAGAATTCTTCAGCGTTTCTTGATCATCAGGGTGAATTTTTTCTAAGAAATCACGTCCATAAAGATCTTTTTCCGGGTAACCCCACACCGTAGATAGCGAAGGGCTGCACCAGAATACTTTACCCTCACGAGTTAACAGAATAATGTTGTCGCGTCCATTCTCGATTAAAGCCCGCAATCGCCGCTCGCTCGTAGCCAGAGCTTCGGCCGCCTGGCATTTTTGCCCGGCTTGTTGAATCGCCAGGATCACCTGATCGATATCAAATGGCTTTTGAAAATAACCAAAAGCACCGTAACGGATGGCTTCAATAGCAGAATTTTGCGAAGCATACCCGGTCAGCAGGATGCATTCTGTGTTGGGTGATCGCTTTTTAATCTCTACAATTAAATCCAGGCCAGAAATGTCCTCCAGACGCAAATCGATTAATGCCACATCAACCGATTGTTTGTCGATCAGGTTAAGCGCCTCCTTACCTTTAGTGAAGCGGAACACTTCAAACCCTTTGAATTCCAGAATGTCAACCATGCTGGTCAAAAGGTTCCTGTCATCATCAACTAACATCGTGCGAATCTTATTACCAATCATCATTCCTCTTTACTGCCTGACGTTTTCAAACATGACCGCTCTATTCCCAGGTTTAATCGCTCTCAAGAGAAATTGCGTCACGCAACCTGGTCAACTGGATTTTTTCGAGAATTCGAATTAATTCATTCGTCTCAAAAGGTTTATACAAACAGGCAAAAGTAGAATACTCTTGCGCTAATTTGATCGTCTCAGCCATTTCCTCACGATATGCGGTAATCAGCAGGACGGGCAAATCAGCATAATTTTGGCGAATCTGTTTGAGAATATCCAGGCCAGACACACTATTCAACTTAAGATCAAGCAAAACCACCTGGGCATGTGAGTAATCTGCGTGAATATCGTGCTCCGGATCATTCACCACCGCGACAGAAAACCCCCGTTGTTGCAGAACGTCACTTAATGTGATGCTGAATGCGAGGTCATCATCAACAATTGCCACTGTGCGATTCTTGGCTAAAGAAGAGAAAAAACCTAACAAATGTGAGAGATTCAAAGGTTTTTCAAAAACTCCGGCGACCCCTTCCTCTAATCCCTTATTGATGGTTTCATCTGAGGAGTAAGCGGTCATAAGGATCACCGGAAGACCTGGCTGTTCTTGATGGAGCGATTGATAAAGCGCTGTTCCATCCATGTCGGGCATGCGCACATCGGTTAACACACAATCAAATCGATTCTTTCTCACCAATGCCAAAGCCTCTGCAGCAGACTTCGCCTCAACCGATTGATGCCCTGTTATAGCAAGGATATCAGCCAGGGTGTGTGTCATTCGCTGATCATCGTCAACAATTAAGATCGTTAATCCAGGATTCATGGCTTCTCCTCTGCCACAGGCAAATAAAGAGTGAATATGCTTCCTTTCCCAGGTTTACTTTTTACGGTAATTTTTCCATGATTTACCTCAATCAATTTTTGCGAAATTGCCAGGCCAAGCCCGATTCCCTTGACCCGTGTTGTGAAGAGAGGCTCAAAGATTTTTTCCAGGTTTTCTGGTGCAATACCCTCCCCGGTGTCTTTGACTATTATCATGATACTGCTTTCTTTTGTACCTGGCATCAGAGATATACCCGCACGCATAGATAATTTACCGCCGTCAGGCATAGCCTGATAAGCATTGGTCAGCAAATTGCCAATCACCTGTTCGATCTGAGAGCCATTGACATATGCAGGAGAAAGGTTTTGGGGGATTTGGATATCCACCTTTACCGTTTCAGGGGCAGGGTTCCGCGCCAAGGCTCGATCGATGATATCAGAAATGGAAACAGCACTTCTCTCGGCGGATTTCATGCGCGTAAAATCCAGCAACTCAGCGATGATCTTCTCTGAAGTCAGGGTCTCGCTGCGGATAATCTCCAGATATTCCTGTACCTTTTGATCCGCCTCCGGTTGAATCATTTTTAAATAGGTAACAGCATTTGTGATAACCCCCAGAGGATTACGCAGCTCGTGTGCAATCGTCCCTGCCAGTTGCCCCAGAGCAGCCAGTCGCTCCTGGCGTAATAGTTTTTCCTGCGCATCCCTGAGTTCGCGCGTTCGTTCTTCAACCATTTCAGCCAGATGTTCAGAATATTTTCGAATTTCACGTTCCGCCGCTTTTCTTTGCCTGATATCACGCGAGACACCAATGATTTCAAGCTGCCCGTTTTCATCCGTCAAGTAATTTGTGGTCATTTCGGTCGATATTACTGATCCATCTTTGCAGATCTGATCAACCTCATCGGTAAAAGAAATCGGTTGCAGACTGCGTTCAAAGAATTCAGCCGACCGTTTCTTGAGCAATTCATCGAAACTCAGCGATGATCCGGGCATCACGAAATTTCCGATGGATCTCCCCAGAGTTTCTTCCACCGTAAAACCTGTGAGTTTAAGAATTGAAGGGCTAACATATGTAATCTGTTGTGTCTGAGCATCGATAACCCAGATTACATCCGCTGTGTTTTCTGCGATCAAACGGTACCGTATTTCACTTTCGCGAAGTTGTTTTTCAGCCTTTTTTCTTTGAGTGATATCTCGCGAGGTAAATACCATATGCGGCTCACCTTCAATTTCGATTACGGTTGCTGATATCAAACCACTCACGATCTGCCCGTCTTTCGTGTAAAAATCAGCCTCACGATCAAGGACAAAACCCTTTTCCGTAATTTCCGCGAGAATTTTTTCTCTCTCATTCCGATCCACCCACAAACCAATCTCCGCAGTGGTGCGCCCAATAACCTCTTCTCTGGCGTATCCAAAAGTATTTTCGAAAGTCCGATTCACTGACAAGAATATTCCATCATCAAATCGGTTGATCGTTGCGCTGTCAGGAGAAATCTCAAAAATCTTCTTGAATTTTTCGTCGCTTACCCTCAATGCTTCTGAGATTTTGTATTGTTCCTGATAGAAGCGTTCGCGGTTTCTGCTCCAAACCAGCGTGAGAACAGTTCCAGTAGAAATGATAAGGGCTCCCATGAGGATAAGAATCTGTTTCACCCTTTCCCGCAACGGCCGCTCAATTTCCTCCCGGTCCATGCGAGTAATGAGAAACCAAGGTGAATCGGGCACACTCTGGACAAAGCCAATATTCACGTGTCCACGATAGTCAACACCCTCAACAATACCATACGCACCCCTGACTGCCTTTACCGCAAGAACATCTGTCCTGGATAAGGGGATCCTTAAACTCACTGCTGCGCTGGGGTTGAAACGCAGCGGGTTTAGGAATAAAACGTTATCTCTATCCTTTCTGACCAGCAATGTTTCTGCAGTATCGCTATGTCCAGGCCACTCGGCAAGATATGGATACAGCCAGTCTTCAGGATCAATATCCAAAACCAGTACCCCAAGAGGAACGTCGTTTGCTTCTCCGGTCATAATGGGTACGATTAAAGAAAGATGAATCGGTTCATTTTTATATTGATGGAGATCGAGCCAGGACACATTGCCAGATTCTAGAGCCTTTGCAATTTCTTCACGAAGATGTTCTCCATAAGGAATCATGCTTAATGGTGAACTAATTCTCTCTCTACCCTCAGCATCAATAAAAGTGACTCGCGAATATCCATAAGTTGTTTGCATTTCTTCCAGCCAGCGTTGCAGCTGTAGAGCTGTTTCGGGGGTATACCCCTCGGAAAGATAATCTTTGATCATGCCTGAGAATACCGGGTTCTTTATAAGCGCTACTGCGTCATTAAACCGTTCTTGCCGCCAGTAAGTCAATCCTTTAATCTTTAAAGACGATACGGCTTTCAATTGATTCTCTACTTGATCGAAGACTTTTATTGAATATGCTTTATAAGAAAAATAACCAATGGTAGCAATGCCTGAAATCATGATCATAAAAATAATCAGGAAAAGAGATATTCCTTGAATATCTTTTTTCTTTAACGTAGAAACGTTTGTTGGTCTATCGCTTACGGGGGACTGGGTGAGAAATTTAAATTGCATGATGGCCAGTCCGAAAAATATCGTACTTATACCAATAAAGGGGATAAAGATATTGTATTTCACTCCTTTCAAGAGCCCAAACATTGGCAAAATCGTGGCCAAAATTCCCACGATCGAACCGGCAAAAAGAAGAATGGATTGACCCAGATACTTTTGGCGCTGCTGCCAGGCCGTGATCAATATGGCTGCAATCCCTGTTAACATCAATGCCAGACTATAAAAACTGTGAACGATATACCAGATTCCTGGAATTCGCGCCCCCACTTCAGCGATCCAGAACGGATCCATACGATTAAACGTGACATCTCTAATGACCCATAGATGATAACGAGGGTTCGTCCAAACCATAAACTGGGTTACAAGCGGGATCAAGCAGAGCAAGATGATTTTGGGTCGAGTCAACCAGGCCGAGTGCCCGTAGTATCTAACAGCAAAGATTAAAAAAATGACAGGGATAAATGCATTAAAGAGAAAACGAACGTTAAACCAGAATTGAGCCTGTTCGGTAGTTGCACTGATCATTGACAGTATCTCTGCAATCGTAATCAAACATTCCGACAGGGCAAAAATTCCAAATGCTCTTACACCGGGGATCAAAGGATGCTTCCACGCGTACCATGCGAGAAACCCGGTTAGCAGAAGTGTAAAAACAATCACAATAAAATAGATTGCCGTTTCCCAGGTCATTCGCTAGCCTCCGCTTTAACCGGCAAAAATACGCTAAACGTAGACCCTTTACCTGGTTTGCTTTTCACCTCGATGAACCCGCCGTTTGCCTCGATCAGACGCTGACTCAACGGCAATCCAAGCCCGATATGATGCTGCCAGGTTGTGAACAGCGGTTCAAAAATTTTGGAGAGGTTCTCAGGCGGAATCCCTGAACCAGTATCGGTGATGGTAATACAAACAAAATTCTTGTCTTCTTTTTTTGACTTTTTTACACCGATCGAGAGGCACCCCCCGTCCTTCATCGCATACAGCGCATTCTCAACCAATCGACCCAGTGCCTGCTCGATTTGCCGGGGATCCACAAACAAGGCTGGCAATGAATCAGGAACATTTGTCGCAATTTCAACGCCCGGGGTTTCTGGGAACTGAGCCAAAACCTTAGTCACGATGTCTTTCGCATGAGCTGTCTGCCGGTCACCTGCCTGTAATTTGGCATAGTTCAACAGGTTAGATATGATTTGTACAGCTGTCTGGCTTTCACGTTCGAGTATGCGCAAGTATTCTTCTAATTTGGGATCTGGTTTTTGTAGTATTAATTTTAAGTAATATACCGCGTTTGAAATCACACCAAGCGGATTACGCAATTCATGAGCCACGCTATCAGCAAGGCTGCCAAAGGTAGCCATTTTTTCTTGTGTCAAGAGTGTTTCATGCGCTTTTTCAAGTTCTAAAGTACGCGAACGGACTTTTTCTTCAAGTTAGCGTCTCTGTCAATGGTGTAAATTCATTGTGTGGAATCTTTAAGGTTCAAGGGTGTCAATGAACAGGCGCCAGAGTAAATGGCATGACCTCAGCCATCATCAAGGGTTGCGGCCCAT
>DAOUGR010000022.1:0-60726 GCA_034429135.1 Anaerolineaceae bacterium
TGCTATAGTTGCTGTGGTCATCGTGTGTTCCCTTTCTTGAATTGGTGTATGAGACCTTCAAGAAACCACACGATGACTCTTTTGTCAATTGCTTTTTACACCACAATTTGAGACATTATCCAGGTTGCAGCCAGATTGTTCGACGCTGTCGAAGATTGGAGTCGAAAGCGTGGTATTCAATCGATTCTTGGAGCCCGCGGATTCCTCCGCTCAAGCGGGATTGGAATTCTTGTGGAAGGATTCGATACTCTTCCAGCTATGGGAATCCCATACAACCATTCATATTACGGTCCATTGATCGAATCTTGCGGTTATAGCAAGGCCTTTGACCATTACTCCGGTATACTCGACAAACATCCCGATCCAGCGATTCATGAAATCGCCAAAAAAGTGATGGCGAGAGGGAATTTTCAGGTCATCAGTTTTCGAACGCTTTCAGAAATTGTTCCCTGGATTTCAAAAATTGACAAAGTACATCATGCAGCATTTGCGTCGAATCCAAATTACTATCCTTCTACTTCAGAAGAATTTGAGATGATCTCACGCAACATACTGGCCATCGCCGACCCAAGATTTATTAAATTGATACTGCATAATGGAGATATTGCAGGTTTTATTATTGCTTATCCGAATATTAATAAATCATTGAAGAAATGTGGTGGTCATTTGTTTCCTTTTGGCTGGCTGGTTCTCTCGATTGAGAAAAAACATCCTACCGTGGTAGATCTGAACGGAATCGGTCTATTGCCACAATACCAGGGTTTAGGTGGCAATGTCTTACTTTATTCTGAACTGGATAAAGTTCTAAGTAGTCCCAGGCTTAAAAAAGCGGAAGTGGTTCAAGTAGATGAACGCAACTTCCGCAGCAAGTCAGATATGCAGAACTTAGGTGTAACGATTACAAAAATTCACCGAACATACCAAAAAATCATATAAACTACTTTGAACACCCTGATCAGAACATCATCGCATTGATTTTTTCGAGTGTCGCTCTGGCTGGTCGGAGTTTTTCTGCAGGCAACCGATTCAATGGAGTTTCTGGCAGGTTATATTTATCAAAAAGTGTCGGCGCGTTCGGTTCGACATAGAGCAGACCAGTTAACAACCAGTTATTATTCGCGGCCTCTTCGAGCGTGCGTAAAGCCTGCCACTTATCGGTCGGATCATATTCATTCTCAAGTTTCTTAAGAATAACCGTGCTACCATCATGCATGGTTACTTCACGCACTTCACCCGTTTCAAAGTCATCCACGGTGATTTCTTCGCGTGCCAGAACGAGGGAAATTTCGTGCAGCGGTTCTTCATGAACTTTTCCAAATGAATATGAGTGAAACGAATTTTCATGATTGTGAAAAGTAACGCATGGGCTGATGATATCGATCACGGCAATTCCATCATGAGCAATGGCCGCCTTAATCAACTCTTTTACTTGCTTTGGATCACCCGCGAAGGAACGCGCCACAAAAGTTGCGCCTGACACAAGCGCTTCCATGGCAATATCGATCGGCAGGAATGGGTTTGTTCCCTGTTTTTTCAGGTATAACCCCTTTTCGGCTGTTGCCGAAAACTGCCCTTTGGTCAAACCATAAACGCCGTTATTCTCAACAATGTATACCATCGGTACATTTCGGCGCACCAGGTGTTTGAATTGCCCGAGCCCGATACTTGCCGTATCTCCATCACCACTTAGGCCAATCGCCTCTAAGGTGCGATCTGCAAAAAGGGCTCCTAATGCCAGTGAAGGCATCCTTCCATGAAGGCCATTGAAACTGAATGACCGCCCAAGGAAATAAGTAGGACTTTTACTGGAGCAGCCAATTCCACTAAACTTGACTACTTTTTCAGGAATCAGATTCATTTCAAAACATGCAGTAACAATTTGGGCGGCAATACCATTGTGCCCACATCCCTGGCAAAGTGTGGAGGGTGCGCCTTTATAATCAGCTTTTGTCAAACCAACTTGATTTGTCGTTTGAATTGTTGAAGATGAAGGTACAGTCATTTCTACTTCTCCTCCTTTGCCAATACTTTACTTTTAATCCATTTTGCAGTCAGCGGAAGCCCATCCATGTGAGCAGCCTTTCGAAGTCTATTCGCAATATCAGGAAATTCCATCGTCAATAACTTGAATAGCTGACCATCGCGATTGATTTCAACAACATAAACTTCTTTATGAGATTCGATAAATATTCGAATTTCATCGGAAAATGGCAAACTGCGGATTCTCAGATAATCCGTATTTAAGCCTTCAGCTTTTAACATATCGCGTGCTTCAATTACTGCAGGATCCGCTGAGCCAGAAGAAATGATACCCACTTCGGCCCCAGGTTCGAGCAGAATTTCAGGCTGGGGCAATTCGTTTTTGGCGGTTTCAAATTTCTTGGCTATTCGAGCGAATACCTCTTCCCATACAACGCTGTCTTCAGAGTAATTTGCAAATTCATCATGGCTTGTGCCACGGGTAAAATATCCGCTTTTCGGATGCTGGTTACCGACAACCGTGCGATATGGAATTCCATCACCGTCAATATCCAGGTATCTTCCCCAAACACCATTGGTTTTTTCAAGCATTTTTTCGAGGTCTTCTTCCCAGAGAACCTTGCCTCGGTCCATAGGCAGATTCGGATAATCAAATTTTTTGGTTATCCATTGATTCATTCCAAAGTCGAGGTCTGATAAAACAATCACAGGGGTTTGAAAACGTTCGGCAAGATCAAAGGCTTTCCAGCCAAATTCAAAACATTCATTTACTGAACCGGGAATCAGGATGATCATTTGAGAATCGCCATGACTAATGAAATTGACCATTGTCAGATCACCCTGCGAAGTACGGGTTGGCATACCCGTGCTGGGGCCGACACGCTGTACATCCCATACTACAACCGGTACTTCAGCGTAATAAGCCAGACCAATGTACTCGGTCATCAGTGATAAACCGGGACCTGATGTGGAAGTCATTGCCCTTAAACCTCCCCACCCTGCACCAATTGCCATGCCGATGGCTGCCAGTTCGTCTTCAGCTTGAACCACAGCATAAGTCTCTTTACCAGTTTCCTCATCGATGCGCAATTTGGGTAAGTATTCATTCAGCGTTTCTGCCAGGCTGGTTGCTGGAGTGATGGGATACCATGCAGCAAATTGCACTCCGCCATAAATGGAACCTAGTGCAGCGGCGGTATTACCATCGGTCATGATGTAATCGTCAGTCCCTTTCATCGGAGCTGTGATATAACGATCCTTCTTTTCCAGGTTTTCGGTTGCCCATTGATAAGCGGCTTTTACGACGTCATAATTCGTATCAATTGCCTTCTGGTTACTCTTGAAGTGAAAATCAAGTGCCTGGTAGATCTTATCCATGTCGATTTTTAAGAGATGCGCCAGTATCCCTACGTAAACCATGTTGGCAATATAATCACGCAATTGAGGGGTAACATTGGCCTCTTTAATTAATTTTCTAACAGGCATACGATATACAACAATATCGTCTCTGATTTCGCCATTTATCTTAAAATCATCTGGAATAAGCAGCACACCACCCGTAACCAGCGCGTCAATATCCTTGCTGATCGTGCTGGGATTCATTGCCACCACAATATCATCTTCCTGCACCCTTGCCAGGTATCCATCTTTGCTTAAGCGCAGGGTGAACCATGTGGGCTGGCCCTGGATGTTGGATGGAAAGATGTTTTTTCCAGAAACAGGGATCCCCATGCGAAACAGAGCGCGCATCAGGGTAATATTTGCTGTAGCACTTCCAGAGCCATTGATTGTGCTAAAAGTGATGCAGAAATCATTCTCTATCATACGATTCAGATTCATACAGAAATTTGCTCCAAGAGTGGGATTATTCAAACGAGAGCCTGGGGGGTTCTTTCACCCTCTGGTTTACCAGTTCCATGTGTTCTACCAGGTACTTTAAACCCTGTGAATAGTTGCCAATCTTTATCTGTTCGATTATTCGGGCATGAAATTGCCAAACACGTTCAGCGTAATTAAGGTCAGGATAAATTTCCAATCCAGCGATCCGATAAACCTCCCAATATGCTTCAAAGAAGCCAGAAAGATATGGATTATTTAGATTCTTGTACATCAACAGGTGAAATTTTCTATGTTCGCTAACTGGAACCTGTCCCGGGACGCGTGAAATTTTTTCTTGAGCCGACCTTACAAGATCAGACAGGTTTTCAATATCAGCCGGCGTTAATAACTGGGCAGCTTCAACGAAATAGGCTGTTTCGAGATGCTTTCGTAAATCTGAAAACATCTGAAACGAAAACGCGCCAGATTCCACTGCATACGCCAGACTGGTAAATAGAGCCGGTCGGAAATCATACGGAAGTTTTCGAATTCCTGCCTTAGGCTTTACTTCAACTACCCCCAGGATACGAGCAACTTCCAATTGCTCCCGCAGGGTGGCAACACTTAATCCCAATTGATGACTGAGTTCATTAAGGGGGGGAATGCGTTGATCGCCTCTTTCAGGGATTTCAGCCAGATAACGCAGAAACTCGGATAAACCTGATTTTGACGATGAAGGATCTGCCATAGGAATCCTCTATTAATATGATTATTCCGATAATTAGAGTATACCAGAATCAATATCAAAGGTCAATATTGACATCTGATAGAAATATCAATACTTTATATTCTGATTAATATGATTATTTAATGATCAGGGAAATTCTTTTAAATTTTTCGTAGTACTTGAATTGCCCGTTCTGAGGGTCAGGTTCCCAACGAGATCGATACTTTTCTCGAAACTTTTCAGGCTCTTCATGAATTTGAGACTGGTGACAGATAATAGCATCCACTTTTTTATCAAAATATGCAGACACTTCCATGACTAAATTGGGTTGATGAGTTAATGCGAGCCATACTTCTTCCACCTGGTGTGGATCTAATATCACATGGTTTTCATCCTCGATCAAGTAACGGGGATTACCGGCGTTTGGAAACACAGCGTCAATCACAACTTGCCCTGCGGCTCGATGATCGGGGTGATTAATACGATTTTCAGCAGGAAACAGGTTTTGTGGGTCGCAAGTGACAATAATATTTGGTTTAGCCAGACGAATTTCTCGAATGATTTCTCTTCGCAATGCGAGATCCGGAATTACATCACCATCCATAAAATTTAAAAATTTCACACTTGAGACGCCCAACAATCGAGCAGCAGAATTCTGTTCTCGAATACGGGTCTGTTCAATTTCAGCTATTGAAACCTGAGAATTCTGTGACCCTCGCTGGCCTTTTGTGATCAGGCAGTAACACACTTCGTGTCCCAGATCACACCATCGGGCAATCGTAGCACCACAAAAAAACTCAGGGTCATCTGGATGAGCCAGTATGACCAGGATCTTTTTCTTTTCTAACCAACCCTCAAGATTCTCGTGATTACTCATTCAAGATTCTTCTGGCTGCAAGACTCACAACCACCTTCGCTTTGTTTCTGCACAAAATCTCGAGCGGCCTTTTCGAGAATCTCCGTCTCTTCCACCAGTTTCACCTCGTCTTTGTGAAACTCACGTCGGCCGATTTCGGGCAACTCAACCAGGATAGCCTCTCTCATCGGGTAAACATCAATCACCTTTCCTTGACCATTGGGGGTGATCACATGCTTGTTCTTTTTCGGCAGCGTTTTTCTGGCTTCCAGGTAATTTTCGTATTCGTAGATCAGGCAGCATCTTAGCCTGCCGCACATACCGGTAATTTCAGTAGGTGTAAGAGAAATACCTTGTTCCTTTGCCATTTTGATAGAAATGGAGCTGAACTCAGTAATGTATTTTGAACAACAGCGGCACTCTAAACCACAGGCACCCATTCCACCCATGATCTTAGCCACATCTCGTGGCCCGATCTGTCGCAGTTCCACTTGGGCTGGAGCATATTTCTTTTGCATGTCAGCACGAAGTGACTTTAATTCTGCTTTTTCCTCTGAATCACTGCTAAAAAGGATTGTTAATCTCGATCCGTCAAAACTATACTCACTGGATACAACCTTAATCCCGGTAAGTTTCAATTCCTTTACCCGTTTGATACATTCTTCAACAACCTCTGCCTGCTTTGCTTGCCAGGATTGCCATTGAAGTAAATCCTTGGGGGTAGCTATCCGGTTGATTGGTTTCCATCCTCCTTCAGCAGGTTTCTCAGGTTGATCTACAAAGAGAATCACCTCTCCTAATTGCCACCCGCGACTGGTCTCTACAACTGCGATGTCTCCAAGACGCAAATTTTCTATTTTTGAGGCGTCAAAATGGTAGATTTTTCCAACTTTTGAAAAGCGGACGCCTACGATTTTTTGAGATTGGTTTTCTTCCATATTCTTTCTACTTTCTTATTGATCCAGAAGTCTGGAAACGATCAATGATTGATTTATATGCAAATTTTCCATATGGGAATTTATTTGAAATGAATTATTCACCTGAAATTTTTCTAAAATATTCTCCAACTTCCAGTCGAGAATTGTTGAAGAGTTCGATTAAATCGTGATCTGAGCCCTTATACCTTCGAATAATTAAACGGGCGCATTGGGTACAACCGCGCATGGCTCTGAAAGAATCTGCATTGCAGGCATTGCAGCTTGCAAGTTTAGCAATCATTGCAGTAAAAGCCACCAGATCCAGGTCATCAGCATTCAAGTTGATTAACCGGTCAATTAATAGCTTCCACTCATCACCTCGCAAATTATGCAAGGTCGGTATCACCCGGGTGGGAAAAAGTAATTCAGTGTCGGTGTTGAACATGAAGATTGGTTTCCTGTACGATGGCCAATTTAGTTATTTCGTCCACCGCTTAAGATCTGCATACTTCACGAATTGTAGCATAGTATTTTACGGTCTCTGATACTTTTTCTTCAATCAAATTATTCTCACAATTCATAAACAAATCATAATCATTTCTTAAAAAAATCGCCTGATATCAATCAGGCGATTTCTGATAAACAACAAATTTCACTCAACCGTTACCGATTTTGCCAGGTTTCTAGGTTGATCGATATCTAAACCGCGCAGCGCAGCGATGTGGTACGCTAAAATTTGAAGGGGAATTACAGTGATCACAGGGCTAAGCATCCAGGGTACTTCAGGAACCCACAATACACGATCCACCAGAGATGCCACTCTCTCATCACCTTCAGTTGCCACAGCCACCACAATTCCGCCCCTGGCTTTAGCCTGTTCGATCTGCGAAATCATTTTTTCGTACCAGGGGTCTTTTGTGGCAATCGCCAATACAGGCATTTCCTTATCAATTAATGCAATTGGCCCATGCTTCATTTCGCCGGCGGCATAGGCCTCTGCATGTATGTATGAAATCTCTTTTAATTTGAGTGCCCCTTCGAATGCAATAGGCATATTGATTCCACGCCCAAGGAAGAGCATATCTCTGGTATCTTTCAACAGGCGCGCAGTCTCAACCACCTCTGATTCTCGATCAAGGCAGCGTCCTGCAAGTTCAGGAACAAGCCGCAGGTCATCAACTAATCGTTTTCGATATTCAGGGGTGATTGTTCCCCTTAAATCAGCTAAAAGTACCGCTAACATATATAAATCAACCAGAGGAGCTGTAAATGCCTTTGTGGATGCGACCCCAATTTCTGGGCCAGTTTGCATAGAGATATAACCATCCGCTATACGCATTGCCTGAGAACCAATAGCGTTAACAATTGACCAAAGCCTTGCACCTTTCTTGCGCGCTTCTTCCATTGCTGCCAGGGTATCGGCAGTCTCACCTGATTGACTGATTGCCAGAACAATTGTATTTTCATCGACAATCGGATCTGAATATCGAAATTCCGAAGCAATTTCCAACGTCGCTGGGATCCTCGCAATCCTCTCAAGAAGGATCCTTCCAACCATACCTGCATAAGAAGCAGTACCGCATGCCGTCAGAACAATCTTCTGGATATGATTAGCCTGTTCGGTAGTGAGGTTCAATTGAGGCAGACGAATGCGCCCATCCTCGAAATCCACTCTTCCAGCCAGGGTATCGGTCAAAGACCGAACCTGTTCATGGATCTCTTTTTGCATAAAATGACGGTATTCTCCCTTTTCAGCTGAAATGGGATCCCAAGCAACTGAAGAGATTTGTGGCGTCAGAGGGGTACCTTCGATTGTGGATACCTCAACATTGGTTTTGGTAACAATCGCCATCTGTCTTGACTCAAGGAAGATCAACTTTCGTGTATGTTCCAGAATAGCAGGAATATCAGATGCGATGTAGTTCTCACCTTCACCCAGTCCGATCACGACACCACCGGCATTGCCAATACGAGCAGCAATGATTTTATCTGGCTCTCTCGCTGAAAACACCACAATTCCATGAGCCCCTTTTAGCCGCTCTAATGTCTTTCGAACGGCAGTCTCTAGATGATTTACCTCATTAAGATATTTTTCAACCAACAATACGATTGTCTCTGTATCTGTATCAGATTGAAATTTCAGCCCATCCGCCAGGAGTTCTTCTTTCAATTCGATAAAATTTTCAACAATCCCGTTATGCACCACTACAACCTCACCCGAGCTGCTGAGGTGCGGGTGAGCATTCCTGGCAGTAGGTTCACCATGAGTCGCCCAGCGGGTATGTCCAATACCCATCTTGCCAGAAATGGGCATTTCTGCAATTCTTTTCTCCAGGTTTTGAAGCTTTCCGGCATCCCGCCTGACTTCGATGTGCCCGTTGGTGAGAACAGCCAGCCCCGCCGAATCATAACCACGATACTCGAGTTTTTTAAGACCATTCAAGATGATCGGTGTTGCATTTTTTTCGCCGATATAACCGACAATACCACACATAGATTCCTCCAATGTTTTGGGTATTAATGCAGAGAGGAAATTTCTCTGATGTTTTTCATTTGTTTGGTGGAAAGTTCAGGCCTGTTTGGCCTGGAGGGCATCCGCTGATCTTTCGATTTTCCCGGTGTTACCGGTTAACTCTACCTCGCGGCAGAGAACCCTCATCCTCGTCAACCAGATGAAATCTGGCCCATGCGCTATACTTTCCTTTTTTTCGTTATTATATAAACTTATACATACCTCCTATTTGTCTCGATTATACACTATGACTTTTCGAAATAGTCAACCTGAATCTCATCACAAATTTTATTCACCAGATTCACTCAGGGCTTTGGTTCCATTTACCCTGCCACTATTCATAGTCTTCATTCTCCTTATCGCGCTTTTTCCCTTTCAAGATGAAATCTCAAGAATTGTTACCGATAACGCCCTCGAAGATTTCAATTCGATGATCGTCACCAATGGTTTCCATACACTCTCGCTGCCTGATGGCCGTCACTGGCAGGTTTCTTATGAAGAGAACTCTCTTCGAGTTTTTTCTGGAGTGGTGCGCCACAACTCGGCAATCCACTCAGGAGAATTCGCAATATTGAGTCAGGATATTCTGGTAACCAACGGAGAATTCCAGGATCCATCCCGTGTATCCGTTTCAGTATCTAACCATCACTTCACCTGGAGGTCAAAAGATGGATCGCAACCCCAGGGATCAATCAATTTATTACACACGTTACCCATGGATCAATCTGTTTTTCTCGAATTACGAGAGATAGAAGCGGGTCAAGTCGTCTCGATCAAGGGTTACGAGATCTACCGCATCGAAGCATGGGATGATTCAGGAAATTACATTGGCTATTGGCAGGATTCAGGCTGCAATACCATTCTGGTCACCGAAGTGATCATTGGAGGATAAACCGTTTTTCGGTTTATCCTCCATTCGAACGGATCAACTCGATCACTTCAGGAAAATCAATTCCCAGCCTTTTTGCAGTTTCTTGAGTAGGAACGCCATTTTTGGTCCATCCGCGGCGTTTATACACTGCATCTACCAGTTGTTCATACTGATTTTCTCGATAGGTTCGCATTAATGCAATTTTTTCTGCTGTAGTTTTTCCTTCCGGATCTATTCCAAGCCATTCTCTCAACTGCGAATCGTACCTTTCCTGGTGAGCCAGGTATTCAACCTCGGTCGCCGGACCAATCAAACGATACGGCGGGTAGTCGTGCTGGCGGGTTCCAAAACCCAATCGTAAATTAAATAATCGTTGAAAATTGTATACTTTTTCTGACTGCTCCATGAGATCAGCGGGGGTCGTTTTCTTTCCTGTCATCCCCTCATACAGCCAACAGTAGTTCTCCACATGTTCTGGCACCTTCGCTGGTTCTGCAGCTGTTTTATTCGATGCCGGGATAATATCATTCCAGGGCAGCTTGCATAAGCCGTGCAATGAGAACCACGTCCGCCAGATCGGGAAGTAATGTAACGCTTCGGCTTTGATTTCAAATGTGGGTAATTGTTTATGCACCATTTCCATGAAGATCAACCAGGCCTCATCATGCTGCGGGCCTTTTGACGCCAGCGCATACCCACCTTGCTGGGCAAGAGATTCACGCGATATGTATTCCGAAATCTCAAGTCCCTTAATCTCCATTCCAATGTCGAGCAATTGCCTGGGATCTGCGCCATATTTTTCAACGAATAAACGTCTCATCTCCCGTACACCCTGTCCAACAATTACACCAAATCCCTCGCCGCGTGCCATTTGATGAAGCAATTCAAAAGCAGCCTCTGCATTTCCCCAGGTCAATTCAAGTCCACCTGTTTTTTGTTTATCCAGGATACCAAGTTCATAACACTCAAAAGCAAAGGCCATCGAATTACCAACCGAGATGGTATCAATTCCATAGGTGTCACAGTAAAAACATAATTCCAGTACCGCCGGGGCATCAAATATGCCCAGGTTTGATCCCAGCGCACCTAATGATTCATACTCCGGGCCATCCACGTTGACCGCCTGCCCCTTATATGGCCCAGATTGCAAATGAAAATGAGGAACCGAATGAGCACATTGTAGAGTGCACCCATACCAGCAACCATCTGGCCCGCGAAAATCATACATGGATTTCCATACCTCTCCGTTGATCTTGTATGCCTGCGGATCTGAGCCGAAACGAAAATTCTTTACCGGAAGGATATCGAATTTATTCATGATTTCGATCAAGTACGGAGTTCCCAGATGGCGCATGTCATTTTGAGAAGCATCAAAATCACTGATCTCTTTATTGATTCGTTTCCCAGCAGCTCTGATTAATTCCATGTTAGCTGCTCCGTTACTATCGCCGCTGATACTGGAATATTTAACGACAACCGCTTTGATCTTCTTATCGCGCAATACCGTACCGCACCCGCCCCGGGCGGCCTGCTTGATCCGAATTTCCTTCCTCCGAGAATCATAATAACTGATATTCAACCCACAGATAGGAACATGCTCAGCCGCGCTACCAGCAGATATTATGGATATCCCACTTTTTTCTTTGTCTGTCTCCGCAAGTATGTCTGTGATCTGCTGAATGAGGATATGCGTGTCAACCGCTTCAAGTGGTGCTTCTTCAATGCTCACTTTTCCACGGTCACCATCGATAATGATCACCACATCCTTATCGGCTTTACCCTGGATTTCGAGAGCATCCCACCCGGCAAATTTAAGATAAGGGCCAAAATGTCCTCCACCGTTGCTGTCGATAACGGATTTTGTAAGCGGAGAAATCGTAACAGCGGTGCATTTTCCGCTGCCCGGGTAGGCTGTAATTCCACCGATCGGCCCACCCGCGATTACAAGTTCATTTTCAGGGTCATTCCATTTTGTGTCAGGTTTCGTTGCATTCCAGAGCAACCACAGACAAAAACCTTTACCACCTGTAAACGTATCTTTCATACGCTGATCAACCGGCTTGGATTGGACCATTCCACTTCCTAAATCAATGTGCAATGTCCGATTTGCATAGCCGTGGACAACAGGATGTAAGTCGTAAGAAAACTCTGAAACAACTTTATGACCTTTTTTAATTTCTGTAACCGATAAATCCATTTCCGCTCCTATTTCTTTCCGATTTCTTAGATGAGATACCTTCTTACACATTATATCAATGCTGATCACATACTCGATTAATTTTTAATCTTCTCCGCCCGCTTGCGTTGATCTTCAAACTTCATGGTCATTGGTATAATTTCATATACCAACAGGCATGAAATTCAAATCCATCTTTTCCAAACCAGGTAGCCTTCGACCATCTGAAACACTCACCGTTCAGACCAAACGGAATTTCCAATGTGTTCAGATTGATGCCATTGGCGTGGGTCTGGCAAATGCAGCCAGTCCATTCTTGCCGGTATTCCTCACGCATCTGAACGCCACAACTTTTCAGGTGGGGCTGCTCTCATCCATGCCTGCCCTTACTGGAATGGTATTGGCGATTCCTTTAGGAAGATTCCTGCAAAAGCAGCCCAATATTGTCAAATGGTTCAGCATTGCCAGGGTTCTGGTCATCGCCTCTTATGCGTTAACCGGTATCATATCCTTTTTCATCCCTGAGACCATCCTGGTTAATTCGATTTTGATGATCTGGGCAATTGCTACCGTTCCACAAACGGTCGTATCCATTTCATTTTCAGTAGTCATGAATGCTGTTGCTGGCCCTGATCGACGATTTGAATTGATGAGCAGACGTTGGTCAACAATGGGAGTCACAACGTCATTGTCTGTACTGGCTATCGGACAACTGCTTGACCATGTCATTTTTCCCCTAAACTACCAGTTAATGTTTATCGGTATGTCCATCGGCGGCTTGTTGAGCTACTATTATTCCTCTCAAATAAAACTGGAACCAACAATTCCACCGGTACTGAACACATCGAAAAGTCTCCTAAGCCAACTTAAGGAGATGAAAGATCTTGTCTTTTCCGAAAAGCCGTTTGTCAGTTTTATGTCGAAACGCTTCGTTTTCATGGCGGGGGTTAACCTTTCCATTCCTCTCATACCCCTTTACCTTGTCAGAGTTGCTCACGCATCAGATGCCTGGATCTCTATCATTAACATGAGTCAGACTGTAATTCTCATCCTGGCATACTTCTTTTGGACGCGCCATTCTAAAAGATATGGTACCCGCTCAGTTCTCGTATGGACAACGCTTGGATTATCTCTTTACCCGATGCTGGTATCCCTGACGGTGGTTCCATGGCAGATTGCTTTGATCGCAGGATTTGCAGGTATTTTTTCAGGTGGAGTCGACCTTGTTTTCTTCGATGAGTTAATGAAAACAGTACCTGTTCAATACAGCGCTATCTTTGTCTCGATTGCCCAGATGATCCAGTATCTGGCTGCAATCATCGCTCCGATGGTGGCAACGTTTATCGCAGATACTTTTTCTCTGCAGGCCGGTCTGGTCACCGCCACCGCGATTCGCTTTACCGGATTCTTATTATTCTGGTTAGGGGGAAGAAATTTACTTAAAAAGCAGAACATTGAGAACCCAGGTTAATTTTCTTGACTTTTTAATCAGTGCTTCGTAGAATGTAAAGGCAATAACAAAGTCCTCATCTATAAACCTCGATTCACCTTAATGTCAGGAAATCCAAATCCCCAACGGAGGAAACATGAAAACACTGGAAAACTTGAAATATGCTAGTACTGATGAATGGCTTTTGGTTGAAGGCAACACAGCAACTCTCGGCGTGAGTGATTATGCCCAGGATCAACTCTCAGACGTGGTTTTTGTCGAGATCACTGCTGGAATTGGTGAAACCGTATCTAAAGGTAGCGTTGTAGCTACAATCGAATCAGTCAAAGCTGCGGCTGATGTCACCATTCCTGTTTCTGGTAAAGTCATTGCAGTCAACGAAGACCTTGCCAGCACTCCAGAACTAGTCAATTCCGACCCGTTTGGGGCAGCGTGGATGATCAAAGTTGAGCTCTCGAATCCCAAGGAATTGGACGATTTGATGGATGCAAAGGCATATATCGAATATTGCGAGACGCGGAGCCACTAATGTTCATTCCTCATACCAAAGCAGAAACGGAGGAGATGCTCAAAAGCATCGGTGTCTGTAATCTGGCTGACCTTTTCGCCGATGTTCCCGAAAAGTATCGATTCCCCAGGCTAAATCTTCCATCCGGAGTCACCGAGATGGAAGTTTTGTCTGAATTGGAAGATTATTCCCAGGCGAATGAGCCAGTTTCTGAGCTGGTCAGTTTCTTAGGTGCGGGTGCTTACAATCATTACATTCCAGCGGTAATCGACTCACTTTTACGCAGGGGTGAATTCTACACAGCTTACACGCCATATCAGCCTGAAATCTCACAGGGCACACTGCAGGCAGTGTTTGAGTTTCAGTCATTGATATCCAACCTTACTGGCATGGATGCCAGCAACGCCTCACATTACGATGGTGCAACTGCAACCGCAGAAGCCGGCGTGATGGCATATCACCACTTCCGCGGCAAACGGACGCGCATAATCCTGTCTCCTGCTGTGCACCCACAGTATCGAGAAGTGCTCTGCTCTTACCTCTGTAATTATGAAAATATCTCGATTGAAACCGGTAGTAAAGAAAAGGGTCCATTTGAGAATCCTTCCGAATTGATCCCTCTCATCGACGATCAAACCGCCCTGGTTGTCGTGCAGTACCCCGATTTCTTCGGCAGAATATTTGACTACAGAATTCTTGCAGAAAAAGTGCATGAAAATGGAGCCCTTCTCGCCGTTGTGGCAAATCCCACTGCGCTCGGGTTGATCAAAGCCCCGGGTGAATTCGGAGCAGACATCGTGGTGGGAGAAGGTCAACCTCTGGGAATCCCACTCTCGTATGGTGGACCATACCTTGGGTTCTTTGCTACCAAAAAAGATCTGGTGCGCAAGATGTCTGGCCGACTGGTTGGAGAAACCACCGATGCGCAAGGCAGACGCGGTTACGTCCTTACGCTGACCGCACGCGAACAGCACATCCGCCGTGAAAAAGCCACTTCCAATATTTGCACCAACCAGGGATTAATGACCCTTGCCGCAACCATTTACCTCAGCCTTCTCGGAAGGCACGGTTTGAAACAGGTCGCCAATCTGTGCTACCAGAAAGCGCATTACGCCGCCCAGCAAATCTCTACTATTCCTGGTTTTGAACTTGTTAACAAAGAACCATTCTTCCATGAATTTGTGGTCAAGTGCCCCAAACCGGTTGGTGAGATTAACCGTGATTTGCTCGATAATGGCATTCTTGGTGGCTACGATCTGGGTATCGATTATCCGCAGCTTAAAAATCACATGCTGGTTGCTGTAACAGAGATGAATTCCAAGGATGATATTGATGTTTTCGTAGAGCTATTAAGGGAGGCCGGCAATGACTGAACCTACCATTTATGAATTGTCTTCTGCCGGCAGGATCGGGGTTCGGTACCCAGAATCTGACGTACCTGCCTTCGATATTCCTGATGAATTCATTCGAACAGATCTCCCACTTCCTGAACTATCTGAGGTAGATGTTGTTCGGCATTTTACCCATCTTTCGACCATGAATTACAGCATCGATCGCGGGCTCTATCCTCTGGGTTCCTGCACGATGAAATACAACCCCAAGATCAACGAAGTAACCTCCCGCCTGCCTGGTTTTGCCAATATTCATCCCTTGCAGCCTATTGAAACTGTTCAAGGCAACCTGGCGCTGATGTACAATCTGCAGGAACAGTTGAAAGAAATTAGCGGTTTCGCGGCTGTCAGTTTGCAGCCCGCGGCCGGTGCGCAGGGTGAATTTGTCGGAGTAAAGATCATCCGTGCTTACCATCAATCCCGCGGAGATACCAGACGCACTCGTATCCTAATCCCCGATTCAGCTCATGGCACAAACCCGGCAACATCTGCGATGAATGGATTAGAAGTTATCCCCATCCCTTCTGATTCTCGGGGAAACGTGGATCTGGTTAAACTGCACGAACTCTGCGACGAGACGGTCGCTGGCTTGATGTTGACGAATCCGAACACCCTCGGAGTGTTCGATGAGAATGTCATCGAAGTCATTGAGACGGTTCATAAATCTGGCGGCCTTGTGTATGGCGACGGTGCCAACTTAAACGCTCTGCTGGGCATTACCCGCCCGGGTGATCTCGGTTTTGACGTCATGCACTTCAACCTTCATAAAACTTTTTCAACTCCTCATGGCGGCGGAGGTCCTGGGTCAGGTCCGGTTGGAGTTGCACCTCACCTTGTCGACTTCCTGCCTGCCCCGATTGTGAGCATTGTTGAGGAAGCAACAGATGAGGTTCCACCGTTATATGGGTTTACGATCCCAGCAAAAACCATTGGCCGGGTGAAAGCTTTTTGTGGGCAATTTGGTGTAATGGTACGTGCATTCACGTATATTCGCATGCATGGTGCCGATGGGCTGCGTAAAGTATCTGAATATGCAGTATTGAACGCCAATTATATACTTTCAAAGATCCGCCGTAAATATACACTCCCCTATAACCGCTCATACATGCACGAGTTTGTTGTCGAGGGCTGCTGGTCTGATGCACCTGATGTGCATGCCTTAGACGTGGCAAAACGCCTGATGGATTATGATTTCCATCCACCCACAAACTACTTCCCCCTCATCGTGCACGAAGCATTGATGATCGAACCTACTGAAACTGAAAGCAAACAAGTTTTAGATAAGTTTGCAGATGCACTGTTGAAAATCGCAGAGGAAGCACACTCTTCACCAGAATTGTTGAAAGAAGCTCCCCATCACACTCCAGTCGGCCGTCTTGACGAGGTAAAAGCTGCCAAAGAACTGGTGCTTTGCTGCTGGCTACCCGATCGAAATTGATTCGGTGAAGATGCAAAAAAGAACTCCCACTTGGGAGTTCTTTTTTGATTATAGTTTTCCTTTTAGAAAGGCAGGGATGCTTGCCATTGCCTCAGGTAATTTTGAAGAATCCTTGCCGCCTGCCTGAGCAAGCACTGGTCTACCACCGCCGCTGCCCCCGATGATGGATGCGGCGTGTCTGACAATCTCACCAGCATTGATGCCGCGTTTCACCAAATCCTCGGTCACCGCGCAAATGATCATCGGTTTATCGTTGATCACAGAACCAACCGCAACGACACCAGACGGATTCTTTGAGCGGAAAAGGTCAGTCATTTGTCGCAGAGTGTCAAGGTCTGCACCTTTCAATTCCACCGAAAGCACCGGAATGCCTGAAATGTTCGTCATTCCAGTTAATTTTTCCTCAAACTCTTTCTTCACCCATTCCTGACGTACCTTGCCCAGCTCAATGCGCAAAGACTCTACTTCGTCCTGTAAATTGTTGATCTTTTCCGTTAAATCTTCAATAGAAGCGTTGGTCAATCTTGCTGCGCGTCGCAAGATCTTATTGCGGTTATGGATAACATCGTAAGCGGCACGCCCGGTAACCGCCTCGATACGACGGATTCCCGCAGCTGCGCTTCCTTCACTCACAATGAGGAATGAGCCAATGTCTGCAGTATTTTCCACATGCGTTCCGCCGCATAATTCATACGAGATCGGTTGCTCAGGATCGATTGTGATCGTGCGCACGTTCTCACCATATTTTTCACCAAATAAAGCCATTGCTCCTTCAGACATCGCTGTTTGCAGAGGTTTTACTTTGATCGAGAGTGCGTGAGCCGCAAGAATATCCTGATTAACCCCGCGTTCAATGGCGTCTAATTGTTCCTGGGTCACTGCCTCAGGATGTGTAAAATCGAAGCGGAGTCGATCGGGTGCCACCAATGAACCGGCCTGCCGCGCATGTTCACCTAAAATCTTATGCAGTTGTGCATGCAACAAATGGGTAGCCGTGTGATTTCGCATGATATCCATGCGGCGAGATTGATCCACTTCAGCGATGGCTTCGTCACTGACCTTAGGATTCCCCTTCTCAACCGTACCAATATGAATAACCACGCCTGTTGCAGGACGTCGAACCTGATCAACGGTAATGCTCCAGGATCCATCTCTGGCTTCGATCTTTCCTCGATCACCTACCTGTCCTCCAGATTCGATATAAAAACCAGTTTGAGGCAGCAGCACTTCCACCGGTTGACCTTCCACGGCTTGATCTACCGGATCACCTTCAGAAAACAGAGCCAGGACCTTTCCTTCAGACCTCAGCCATTCATAAGGGTTGTAGGCTACACCTGATGGGTCTAATTGACCACGTTTGACCAGTTCTTCGAACACACCGCGGTAAATCTCAACATCCTCGCCGCCAAGTGGTCCGAATGCTTTGCCGGCACCTGATTGAACCCTGTGTTCTTCCATCGCTTTTTTAAAACCCGCTTCATCAACATCCAGATCAGATTCGCGCGCCACATCGCGGGTCAATTCAAGGGGTAATCCATGGGTGGCATACAATTCGAAAGCCTTCGTTCCATCGAGTACCCTTCCATTGCTCTTTTTAAGTTCATCCAATTCATCCTGCAACCGGGTGATGCCTTCCTCAACAGTGCGCTGGAAGCGTTTTTCTTCTCGTGTGATACTATCTAAAATCGTCTTGCGATGATTAACCAGTTCTGGGTATGCTGAGCCATAGGTATCGATTACGGTTTCGGCAACCTTTGCCATAAATGGTTCATTTAGTCCAATCTTCTGTGCAAACCGGGCTGCCCGCCGAATAATCATCCTGCAGATATAATTACGCCCAATGTTTCCAGGAACAACGCCATCGGCGATCAAAAATGTCACTGCACGTGTATGGTCGCCGATAACACGGTATGGGGTAAAGTTAGCGTTCATTTCATCGGTCGTAGTCCCTGCAAGTTCACGAATCCTGTCCATCATGGGGCTGAAAAGATCAGTGCGATAGTTTGAATTGGTATTTTGCAGAATCGACACAATGCGATCAAGTCCCATCCCGGTATCCACATGAGTCGCTGGTAAAGGCTCAAATACAGTCTGGCTGATTCGTTTGTATTGCATGAAAACCAAATTCCAGATTTCAAGGTAACGAGCACAATCTCCATTGACTTTGCATACGTGTCCCGCTACTCCCTTTTTATCGCAAAATTCAGGTCCCCGGTCTATACTAATTTCACTACAAGGACCACACGGGCCAGTTTCTGCCATTTCCCAAAAATTATCTTTTCGGCCAAAGTATAGAATGTGATCTGGCAAAAGCCCGGGTTGTTCTTTCCAGTATTCAAACGCTTCTTCATCCGCGGGAAGGTCGCCCTGATCATCTCGAAAACAGGTCGCATAGAGCAGTTTCGGATCAATTCCCCATTCTTTCGTGAGGAGCTCCCACGCCCACTGAATGGCTTCCTTTTTGTAATAGTCCCCAAATGACCAGTTCCCCAGCATTTCAAAGAAGGTATGGTGAGAATCATCGCGCCCGACCTCATCGAGGTCATTGTGCTTTCCTGCTACGCGCATGCATTTCTGTGAATTTACAGCCCGCGTATAAGGACGTTTGTCTGTTCCCAGGAACACATCCTTAAATTGCACCATACCAGCATTGGTGAATAACAATGTCTGATCACCACCAGGCACCAGCGATGATGAAGGAACAAATGTATGATTTTTTTCTATGAAGAAGTCAATGAATGATTGCCTGATTTCTGCACCGGTCATTTTCTTTGCCATAAGTCACCTTGTTTCATAATGATGTGCTAAATTATATTCGATAATATCAAATTCGATAAAAAAAGCCCGCGGAGACCTGATTCCGCGGGCTTTGCATGCATATCGGCTCAACGTGATACTGCCAGTTTGATCATCTTTCCTTCTTTATCCAGCGTCACCCTGGCATATTGTCGGTGGATTTTTTCTGCTTGCGTAAACTGTTTGCTAAAACTCACCACCACCCGCCCAGAAGCATTTGGATTGGATGTCTTGGAAGACTTACCAGAAACGAAACCATTTATCTGTTGATTTCTGACGCGCACTTCAGCGTATTCGATCCCGGGCAAATATTCTTTCACCAGATTCTTTGCCTGCGCAATCATCTTGGGCGCTGCCTTTTCCGTTTGCTGATCTAAAACCGGGCTGTCACTGATGGTTTTTACCACCGGGTGATACAAGTCGCGTGGTGTCACCTTTTTGGCAGATTGGTAAGGATCATAGGCTACCAGCGGATCACCATACAGAACAAATGAAATCAATGTCTTTTGATCTTCTCCATCCAGGTACCCCTGCCTGCGATTCATCTCTCGAACGAATTCCACTCTGGCGTTCAACATTGAGGTGCCGATCGGCAAACCATCTCGCAAATTTTTGAGGATCAGGTACCCTAACAGATCTGCTCCGATTAATGGCGTAGTTACAGAACCATAAGAAATCGTCGTCGATCCAACCATTGCCATGACACCCTTACCAAGCATGGTTAAAGCAATGGATTCGTCTTCCTGCTTCTCAAAAACATGTCCGCCATAGCAAGCCTCGCAGTAGACAATACGCGGGATATTGGATAATGATTGAATATCAGAAGGCTTCAAGGCTACAGGGAAATCTGGGCCAGGATCATTCTCAGTCACATCTTTCTGCCCATACCATTCGCTCCCGTCTTCGACGCCATGAAGATTAAAATAGCCAATTTGAGCGGATGCGAGTTTTCGAGGGTTGAAAGATGTGTTTTTCCCGTTTGGTGAAAGGAATAGATTGCGACCTTCTCCCACAGGTCTGAATGCGGCCAGTGAAGATCGACGCCAAACTGACGCAGAATAACCAACATTGGTGAAATTTTGAATCCACGGCTGGTTCCAGAAGAAGATAATCCTGAAAATTGCATCAATTATTGATGAAGAGCTCGGTTCGTCAGAATGATAAAGGCTGATATTTCGAATTTGCTCCAACAACAACCCGGCATCTTTACCAGCTTCTCCGGGTAAGCGGCCCACCGGCCAATCGGGAACAAAGTAATTTGTATCCAACGTGCCATAAGGACTATCTGAGGGAACCTCTGTATCAGAATCGTCAGTCGGATTTGGCAGCCGATGAAATGGAACTACGGCATCTCCACCAACGATAAGAACGCTGCCAATTCGCTCTCCGGTTTTCTCAAGAGCCTTATCGAGATCAACTAATGCCAGTTTGATTTTCCAGGGGTCGAGTGCATCAACTGGCGTGATATTGTACTTACCGCAAATAGCAAAATCATCTGGCAAGAAAACAATTGATGTCCAACCGGCCTTTTCCTGAACATTCTTTGCCAGTGTCGACATTTCTTCAATGATCACACTGGCACTTTGCTCTCCAAATTGATTTTGAAGACCACTTTTCATGCTCAAGATCACATACGCCGGGAACCTTTCATCGGTGTGATTTAATACTTCCTGTCCAAGATTACTGGCAACCTCCTTGAATCGCTGTTCAACCTCAGAAGAAACCGGGCTTTTTTTCTTTTTTACTTCAGGTGAGATCTTTGGGTGAACAGGATAAGCCTCTGTAGCTGTGGGGGTTACCTTGTATCCATCAAAAGATGTGACATCTGTTTTTACATAGCTCCCCCCGACAGAACCAGTTGCCGAGGGCTTACCAGCTGCGATCTGGTTCAAACCCATTTTTCCGGCCACTTCTGCGGGGATCGGAAGATCAAGGGTGATTTGCATTTCTTGTGGATAAAGTGCCTGATAGGGATAATCCTTTCCCCACATCCTTGATGGCACTTGCCCGACTGGATCACTGGATGCACAAGAATGCAGCAGGTTTACTGCCTCATCCTCCCTGCCAGAATCCATCCAGATACGTGCCAGCATCAGGCTGATTTGTATGCAATCTGGCCACCGCGTGTGATAAAGCAATGCAAGGTTTTGAAGACTCGTCTGGTCTTCAAGTTTTTCAGCAATCAACAAGTGGTAGTAGCTAATCAATTCGACATGTTCAGATTCGCCCAAAATCTCGAATAATTGCGATCGGGCAGCTTCGTAATGCCCACCAGCGATCGCGCGACGAATCATAAAGATCTTCTCACCCCACTCAGGGGTTACCGAAGAGTTGGCCGGAGTTCCCCCCAAAGCTTTGATCGTGCCTGCTGTGAAGGAGAGAAATGCCGGGTCGCTCCTGGTAAAAACCTCTTCGCCTAAGATGGCGGCTTCAACAAATTCTGGATCTGCATGAAGGATTTTTTGAATCACTGGAGATGCATGGGCATAACGTCCTTCCTTCATCAAAGCCCGGGCATAAGCCAGGTTTACCTCCAGATCTCCTGGAAATGAGGCTAACCAGGCAAGGGCTGCCTGCCTGGTAAACCGATATGCTTTCGTATCCATCCCTGCATTCAGCAAGAATAATAACCTTTGCCGGTTGACAATTTGAGAACTGTGTTCTTTAAGGCCGAATTGAGAGATCATAGGTGTGAGCTCACTTCCTGCGATTGATGTACCAGATTCAGTGCAAGTACCGCGCCAAGTTGTCTGTGAACAATCAAATTCCGTGGATCGATCTCGGATGCTTTACGCAGCATTTGTTCAGCTCCACGATAATCCTTGGCATCTTTTAGCAGATTGGCACAGGCAAGGTAAAGGTTGATATCACCCGGGGTACGTCTGATTCCTTCTTCCAATACCTCACGCGCTTTTGAAAACTCACGCTGCTGAGCGAATGCGTGACTTAACTTGATATAGCCCTCGGTTTCTTCTGGTTGATGGGCGATCGCCTGACTGAAATAATGAGCTGCCTGGTCAAGATTGCCGGTTTTTTCCTCTATGCTTCCCAGGAACAGATGCAGGTCTGTTGCCTCAGGATGAAATTCCAAAGCACGTTTAGCGGCGATTTCGGCCTGCTTCAGATCACCACATTCTTCTTCAGCTTGTGCCAGCATCTTTAGCAATTCCGGGTTCTCCGGGAAGCGCTGGCTGAAATCAGACAACAAATCTCTGGCCGCGGCTGCTCCGTTAATTTCTTTCACAAGGAAAGCATGCTCAATCATCGTGTCCACATCCATCATCTTGCATTGAGATGCTTTTTCGAGCGTCTCAAGCGCCTTGCCATTCTCTCCCTTTTCATGCAGCAATTGCGCAAGGAACACATAGCCTTCGGCATTGTCGGGGTTGAGAGAGATAGCCATTTTGACCTGTTCTAGAGCCTTCTCAATTTCACCCCTGTGCCAATTCACTTT
Source organism: Anaerolineaceae bacterium (assembly GCA_034429135.1). Taxonomy (GTDB): domain Bacteria; phylum Chloroflexota; class Anaerolineae; order Anaerolineales; family Anaerolineaceae; genus UBA6107. Next base: position 22,895 of record DAOUGR010000022.1, read on the forward strand.
TCCAGCCTGCAAGTGAGGTCTCACAGCGAACGGATCCGTCTTACTTGCTTTTTCAGCCGCTTCTAACGCCTGGTCCAGGCTTCCAGCCTGTTGATAGGCATCAGAGATAGCCTCCCACATCTCTGCACGATTGGGTGCTTTGCTGGCTGCAGCCTGCAAGTATTCCAATGCAGCTTGATAATTTTTATTAAGTGCGAATGCTTTACCCAACCGATAGATGATTTCAGTATCATTTGGATTCAGTTCAAGCGCTGCCTGTAAATGGCGCACCGGTTCATCCAGATTTCCCAATGCCTGTTGAATTTCAGCTGCTCTCATATGCCAGTATGCCTCATTCGGCCACAAACTGATTGCTTCTTCGAGTTTTTCCAATGATTCGGTTCTCTTTCCCATCTTTTCAAATAGCTTACTCAGCAAACAGAGTGCAACAGGTTGGTCAGGAGAAACTTGCAGAGACGATTTGAGAACTTCAATCGCTTTTTCTTCATCTTTTTCATAGAGACAAAGCGCAAGCTCAAATAAAATTCGCGGGGCATCGCTGAATTTTTTAGCAACCTGGATGGCAGTATTTGTCTGGTCGATTACACGTAATCCTGCCATAATTGCAGCAACATCATCTGCCTGTGGAGTGAGCAACGCCAGCGCGCGGATATTTTCCTGTGAAGGATTGAGGGCCAGATTTCCGCGCAACATCCATCGTTTCGCAGCATAAACCTTATCATCCGCTAATGATTCCGATATCCTTGAAATCTCATCCTCTAATGCTGCTACAAATAACGCATTCCAGGGAAGATGCGTCTCAACTGATAATCCTTGAACAGAATTGAAGAACTCAATCGCTGTGACCAGAGTCTCAAGGAACAAGAATTTCATTCCATTGTTACCTTCCATTTCTTTGCCATACTGCTTATAGAGAAGGACAGCTTCTTTCCACCTGCTGACCGCAACCCCGGCTTTGATTGCATTGCGCAAAAGTCCTATTCGGCAGATGTATGGTGCTTCGCTCGAACTGGCGAAACCAGAGACAATTTGCTCAAGCAAAATCTCAGCATCGAGAAGCTGACCCTCAGCTGCCAGCGCTCTTACTCTGGTAACGACTTCTGGGTTTGCTACCACATCAGTGATTTCATTGCCATCTGATTCTTCAGCAGAAAGCGCGAAGATTTTTTGATCTTGATCACGTTCGATTCTCAACAATTCGAAGTGATGGAAATATGGATCGGCCGCAGTAAAGCCAGCCATACTGATGAAATGATCGTAATCTTCTATTTCACCGCAAGCGAGCGCTGTTTCAATGCCATATACACGCGCTTCAAGATTTTGTGGTTCGGCCTCGATCCATTCACGGGCCTTACTCATCGAATCATGATGTATACCGCTTTGTAAACCAATCATCAACCATAATGCGGTTGCTGGTCTGGTGGAGTTGATAAAGCTTCTCCATTCCTTCGGCAAAAACACGGGCGCCAACTCAATATGGATTGGCGTATCAGAAGCTCTTTGTAGAATTTCGTATGCTTTTTCGATGTTTCCGTTCACAAATTCGATCTCAGCCTTAAAGATCGATGAATCTCCGCCTAGTTTTTCGATTTGCCCGGCAATTTCGGCAACCTTTTCGTTTTCATTTTGTACACGGTAGAACCCGCAAAGGTTTAAACAGGCTTCCAGGCTACCCAACCCACAGCTTCGTGTTAGTGCTGTTACGGCTTCTTCAACTTTTCCCATCCTTGCGAAAAGCGCAGCACTATGAATCAAATCCTGTGGTTCTGTAGATTCCATCACCAGTGGTTTCATAGACTGCTCAATATCCACCATTGATGGACCGGCTGTATTTTCCAGTTGCATTTCTACAGCCATCACCTGCAGATCAAGATGAGCAGGGTCTTTTGAGATTGCTTCTTGCAAAACGGCAGCAGCCATTTCAGGATTACCCAGTTTTTGCCATGTCCTGGCTGCCCAGAGTGATTTTTCATAAGAATCAGACGTGGTTTCAAGAACATGTTTGAATTGTGCCTCTGCTTTCGAAACATCACCACCTGAAAGCATCACTTCGGTCTTCAACTGCTGCAATCCAATCCAGTCAGGTTGAAGTCCAATGGCTTCTTCTATTGATGCCAGGGCAATTTCTGATTTTCCCAATGCAGCAGCAGACCGGGCAAGGTCTGCATGCAACCGGGCCAACCAATGTTCCTCAAGCATATTCTTTGATTCCAAAACCTGGGAAAAAACTTTTACAGCCGCTTCGTGCTGATGATTGCTGGCAAGTAATTCACCTTTCAACAGGTAAGCTTTGAGCTGGTCTGATTCACCGTTAATCACTTGATCAATCATATTCTCAGCTTCGTTGATTTCTTTTATCGCAATCTTGCGCTCGGGTTGAAATTTCGAGTAATCAATACCAAGCAGCGCGATAACATATGCCATCGACCATTCAGGGTTGGTTTTAATATCAGATTTGATCGGCCTAAAAACATTCAATCCTTCTGCTATCTTCCCATTGGCCACCAGATTCTCACCGTAATCCGCAAGAATGCGTGGATCTGCGGGGTAGCGGCCTTTCAACTCCTCAATCACCAGACAAAGTTCTTCCTTCCCTAGCTGTTTCATAATATCGATGAGCAGGGTGTCAATATCATAATCAGCTCTGGCAGCTGAAAGTTCTCTTAATAGTGGATATGCCTCTGCGTAGGCTCCCCTCAGTACCAGATTTTTTGCATATGCAACTTTGATCGGTCTTTGATCAGGGTGCGCGGCAAGACCCTCTTTCAACACATTCAGAGCGGCTTCTTTGTTGCCAACCTTATGATTGATTTCGCTGAGAATGATCCATGCTCGTGGGTCATCCCCCGGGGTTTCAATAGCTTTCTGGAGTTTTTCAACAGCCAGTTCTATTTCATCCTTCTGATAATGAGCGAGACCAGCCAAAGTAAGAGCACAGGAATGCTCAGGGTTCCGGTCCAAGATTCTTTCGACTGCGCTTATGGTGTCATCTGGCCGGTCAAGATCAAGCGCAAGGTTAGCAAACTCAAGTAGATCTGATTCACCCGCTGGCTCTTCTCTTGAGATTAAGTCATTCATCACTTCAAACGCTTCCGCTTTGTTTCCGGCATTTATAAACGCCTTCCCCAGATTCCGTTTGACATCGACAGATTCAGGATTCAGAATTGCGAGTGTTTGCCAGTAATTCAACGCTTCTGCCCAATCACCAGTCTTCTCATAAACTTTAGCTGCAGATAGATTCGCTCTCGCATTGAAAGGATTTTTTCGTAAAATGACTTCAGCCACTCTTTTTGCTTCCTCATTTGCGTTCGAGTTTGCCAGATTTTCCAGAACTTCCACAACATCCCAAGTCTGAATAAATTTTGGACCATTGACAAACAAATCTTCGAGTTCGCTGTCAGAGAGCCTCTTGATAATTGAGGTGAGGTCAACATTTGCCAATTCTGAATTTCCTGCCTGAGAAATCTCCTTTGATTGACGAACAATTTTGACAGGAAAGGCTGTTTGGTCGGAGGCTATCTCGACTTCTCTCCATACAGGACTATAAATAAGTTCGCCGGCAATTTCCGGTCGCTCCAGTTCAGATTCATAAAACACATCACGAATATTTGATGAATCTTGGTGTAAATCAGCTTTTTTCATCTTTCCAATTGATTCAAAAGCTGCCAGAATTTCCATTGATTTATCAATCATCTTTGCTGCGATTTGTTTTTCACCCGCATAATGAGCAATATCTGCCATATACTGGCATTGAAGTGCAAATTGCAGCGATGACGCAGGGTTTTTCCAATAAATTTCGTATGTCTGTTCGTCCGTCTCAATTTGTGAAGACTTACTCAGTAACCGTTGGGCAACCATTCGGATAAGTTCGGGGGCAGAAGTAACGGATAATAATCGGAGTGCAAGAGACTGGCTCGCAGCATTTACTGATTGAAGGTGATAGCAGAACAGCTCAATTTTCTGTTCCTCACTCACTGGCAGGCACTGTACCGTGTGAATAAATACTCGTAAACCTAATTCTTGTTGTTGCAGACTCAGCAAGTCCGACAGTAATTCATCTCGTTTTTCCACCAGATTTATCGTGATGGCGAATACCGTTTTCCAGAATTGAGAAAATTTTTCAGAAGTACTGATTTTCATTCGGGAAATGATCTCGAGAATTACATTTTTCCATTGAGCAGTTACCTTACGTTTTTCAATCAGAGCAGCAGCCAGTAAAGCCGCATTCGAGAAATCGGTTACTGGTTCGCTGGACTGAATATACGATTCATAGGCAAACATGATTCGCTCAAGCGCTTGACCTGAAAACTGTGTATTCGGGTAACGCGAAAGATCAATTTCCGGATCAATAGAAAGCAGGCACAGAACTCCTGCATCTAGAGACCTTTTTTGAGCAGCAAGAAATTCCACCATAGATGGATCGGTAAGAAATCGTTGAACTTCTTTCCAAATAATTTCATCCTGGCGCAGTGCTTTAAAATAAACCGCCACCTCATCGGCTGAGGTCAGGTGGTTCACCATTGAAATTTGATCAGTGAACTGCATAGCGGTTCCTCCTCTCGAGTTACCCTATTGATGATGGTTGAAATGATTTATCGAATTTGCAGAACCAGTGCGTATGCCCCGCCAAGAAGAGAGAATCCAATTAAAACAAGGAAGATACCTATCCCGGCTGTGGTTTTAACCATGTTATTGAGAACTTCAATTAAGGTACGCGCATTCCCAACCAAACCAGAGATTTCATCTGTAATCCCTTTTTCAGCCAGTTTGGCAGTCTGGTTGGCGATGGTGCTTAATTCCTTGCCCATTAATTTGCCAATCAATGTATAAATCCCCACCCCAAGGATGACCACACCACACACCAGAAGCGCGCATGCCATTGTCAGTAGAAAATCATTTACAGTCATCGAAAACATTTTGCCCTCCAGAATTTGATCTCTAGAGGGCATGATGCAAGTATTATGCCAAGGGTTCGCTAATCAGGAGTTGTGATATCTTTTGGCAAATCTGCCAAATTGATCGTCTCGCCATCACAGAAAAGCATGGCGCGTTCAATTGCGTTGGATAATTCGCGGATATTCCCCGGCCAGGAATAATTTTGCAATGCCTGCATTGCCTGGCTCGAAACATTTACCACATTCATCCCTAGCCGTGCGTTGTTCTGCCTGATAAAAAATCCAACCAGTTCAGGGATATCTTCCTTGCGCTCGCGAAGTGGCGGCAAATCAAGATCGACGACTTTCAAGCGGTAATACAGGTCTTCACGAAATTCGCCTTTTTTAATCATTTCTTTCAAATTTCGGTTAGAAGCAGCAAGAACCTGAACATCCACGTTTATCAATGCAGTCCCGCCAACCCTTCTAAAAGAATGTGTTTCAATAGCAGTTAGTAATTTCGCCTGAATATCCAGAGGCATGGAAGAGATTTCGTTTAGAAAGAGCACTCCACCATCGGCAATTTCCATTAAACCAGCCTTTTTACGGTCAGCGCTGGTGAATGCGCCAGCCTCATGCCCAAACAATTCCGATTCGAGCATCGTGCTTTGTATGGCTGCACAATTAATTGAAATAAAAGGTTTGTTGGCACGTGGGCCGCTCGCATGAATATACTTGGCGATCACATCCTTGCCTGTACCGGTTTCGCCTGTAATTAAAACCGAGACCTGTTTTTCTGAAGCCACTAGAGATTGACGTATGGAGGTTTTGACCATTTCATTTTCACCAACCACGAAATTGCTCTTATCCATCTGCGCTTCACGGTAGTGATCCAATTCACGCCGCATGGCAACAATTTCACTGGCGTGTTTTAACGATTTTTCGAGCTGCACGAAATTAATCGGTTTCTGAAGAAAATCCACTGCACCATTTTTCATGGCATCCACAGCAGTTTCTACATCGCCAAAACCGGTCATAATGATAAATGGTGGTCGATTCTGCATGGATGCAGTCTCGTACAGAAGATTTGGCCCATATTCTCCACCCAGCTGAACATCCAGCAGCACGACATCTCCCTCTCCCTTGCGGATTTTATCCCGTGCTTCATCCATCGTTGCGGCACCCAGCACTTCGTATCCTTTTTTTTCGAGATACCCACCGATGTTTACTCGCGCATTCTCTTCATCGTCAACAATTAATACTGAAATGCTCATTGATCATTCTCCGCCTTCTGCAGGGATTTTAACGGTAAACACTGTTCCACCAGGGAATGAGTTTACCCGAATACTTCCTTTGTGAGCAGTAACAATTTGCTTGGTGATGGCCAATCCCAGACCAGTCCCGGCCTTACGCGTGGTAACAAATGGCTCAAAGATGTGCTCCTGGATGTCTTGCGGGATACCAGGTCCATTATCAGAGATGCTGATCTCTACCGCAGGTCTGCCATCAATTTCAGTGCTCATCACCGCTTTTACAGCCAGGGTATCTCCACTATCTGTCATTGCTTCAACAGCATTTGAAATCAGGTTTGTGAACACATTCTCAAGTGAACGGGGATCACCGGTAATATTGACAACCTTTGGATCGACAAATAAAGTGGATTTTACGTTTACACGTGCTATCCGCGGTTGCCAGCGATCAAGGATACGTTTGAGGAATTGTTCCACACCAAAGGATTCAAATTTTAACTCGAGCGGCCGTGAGAAAGCAAGAAACGCTTCCATCAGGTGATTAAGCCGCGTGCAGTCTCCTTGCATGCGATTGATTACATCCATATTTGGGTCGTTTTCTGGCATAATCGCAGCCAATAATTGAAGACCCGTTGAGATGTTATTAATGGGATTGCGAACATCATGAGCAAAAGCCGCTGTATAATCCCCAAGAATTGCCCGGTGTTCAAGTTGTTGGGTGACCGCTTTGCTCTGTTCATGCTCACTGATATCAGTGAGCAGTACCATAATTGCTCGAGTTTCTTCACCTGATAATACCGGAATGACCTTGATCTGCACAGGAAAAGCCTGCCCATTCCTGCGATGCAAAGAGGCCTTGCCAATATCATTGGTGGTTTTTCCTTCTTGGGCTTCAATCAAAGCCGGCAGTAATCGATCAGTGCCAATCAGGATGTTATCAAAATTCTGGCCTCTGACTTCTTGCGCAGAATACCCCAACATCCACTCCACAGCCTGATTGATCTCAGTAATGACAAAATCGTTATCCAGAATGACAGCGCCCTCATTCATGTTCTCGAATGCCGTATTGCGCAGATTGGCAAAATCCTGCGTTTGTTCAATTTTTCTGTTCAGATTTTCAGCCAATAAGTTCTGCTGAAAAAGAGAAAGAGTCATCGCTGCCAGCAATTCCAGCAGATCAATCCCAAGTTTTGCTGGAGGCTCACCCCTTCCTGCAGCCACAAACAAACCAAACGCTCCGCCGCCCTGAATCAGTGGGGCTGATGCCAGGTAGTCTACCTGATTTTCGCGCGCAGAACGGTGAATTTCAGTCAACACTCGATTTTCTTTCAGCCATATATACGGTTTATCCAGCCGCATTAAGTCTGTAGAGGGTAATGTTTCAGCAAAACGCTCATCCTTACCGCTGGCAGCGATCATCCGCAGCCGCGGATAATCAGATTCGGCCTGGTAGAGACAGACATAATCACAACCTAGAATACTCTTTGACAAAAGGGTACTCTGCTGCAAGGCCATGGGTAGACTGGATTCATCGGATAGTTGGCTGAACTGCCGTAATTTCGTCAACAAATCGGGGAAAACTTGTTTATTCTCAATTTCTGGTGGTTTTTCAGGCAGAAAATTGATTACGATCCATTGGGCTGCCTGATCAATGAACTCAAAGCGTAATTTGTATTCAATTGCACTTTTTTCCCGCCTGTTTACCTTTACTTTTCGAATCTCCCCGGTAGAAACGGTCGAGAGATCAAGGTCAGGAAAGAGGATTTGAACCGGTTTATGTGCCAGATCCTGATTCGTGTACGAAACGATCTTCATCAGCCTGCTGTTAATAAACAACAAGCTCCGTGAGGTATTATCCACAAGAGCTGTTGGCAGTTCTTCAAAATTGAGCAGAGCAAAAATTTCGTTAAATCCGGGTTCTTTCTTAGCCTTTAACGAATCCGTGATCCGTTCAGTGATCGATCTCATGTGGCTTTTGTGGTTACCTTTCTCAAATGTGCAGGCAGGATTCCTTCAATGGCTCGGTATTTCGCTACCGTACGGCGGGCAACCTCGTACCCCCTCTGCCCCAGAATTTCCACCAAATCGGAATCGCTGTAAGGTTTGACTTCGTTTTCAATGATCTCTTTCAACTCACTACGGATATTCAGGCTCCTGTCAAAAAATGATGAGAGCGGAACTATCCGCTTGTTTGGCAATTGGACAGCTTTGTTGGCCACAGCTCTGGATATGGTGGATTCGTGCACTTCCAGTTCACGTGAAAGTTGGGCTCTGGTGACAGGTTTGATATATTTTTCTCCCTTGATTATATAATCCCTTTGCATTCCCACAACCCGCATGAGTAATCTTTCCATGGTGTGATTTCGCTGCTGCAGGCACTTCACAAAAAGCGAAGCTTTTTCAAGGTCTTGTTTCAACTCTGGTTTTGCATCTTCACTGGCCTGTCGGATAGCCTGTTTAAACAATGGATTCACCTGTAAAGTTCCACTAATAGGCATAATAATTTCCACAACGAGCGGCCGGTTTGGATCATCATTTAAGTAACTGATCAGGATATCTGGCTGGTGATAGACTTGGGTTTCTTCAACCGCTGGCTGACGGGTATCTCCCCAATGCGATCTGGCAGGGAAGGGATTTAAATTTTCTGCGATAAATTTTGCCGCCTCGCTCACCTTTCGTACAGAAACGTTATAACGGTGCGCTAATTCAGCATATTGGTGATGGCTTAATTGATCCATACATTCCCTTACAAGGATTTCTGCAAGTTCAGGGACTTCACCCGCTTCTGCCAATACTTGCAATTGCACAAGCAGAGCATCGGTCGTCGTGCACGATCCAACTCCAATTGGGTCCGCCAGCTGTATGATATGTTGCACCTTTTCCACTTCAGAGAGCGTCACATGGGTATATCGGGCAACATCCATTAAACTTGTAGTCAACAAGCCATCTTCATCGAGATGGGTAAGTAAAAAGGCCGCTAATCCGCGCTGTTCTGGTTTCAGATCTGGCGCGATCTGCCTTAGAACGTAGGTAGGCAGGTCTTCAGTTGCAGGGGCAAACGGCTCATCGTCAATTTCAGTGTCAATATAATCTTTTTGAGGAATGAATTCTTCACGTGGAGAAAGAAAAACAACCGGTTCGTTGGATTCAATGTTGGAAGGCAAACTACAAATCGGGCACTTTCCAGGTTCGGTGAGCAGCCGGTGACATGTTGGACAACGTCTTTCTTCTACCATTTCCAGAGCCGGGTTTGAGGCCAATTCCGAATCGATTTCCTGCTTCAGTTCATCTGCAGTGAGTGACAATAAAGTCATTGTTTGCGCAAGATGGGCTGTGGTAAGTGGACGGATGGATTGATGTTGAACTTGGAACATAGGCTGCCTCTTATTGAAATGAGTATAGCGGATATTTATTCTTCGTGCAAGTTTTATGCCAGCTCATTTCAAAGAAAATGATAGAATACACAAGAGGTGTCAATGACAGATTTGATCGTTGTGGGTGGAGGATTAGCCGGATGTGAAGCCGCGTGGCAGGCAGCTCGTCGAGGATTAAAAGTGTCTCTGTACGAAATGCGCCCCGGGGTTTCAACAGGCGTTCATACAACGGATTTTCTTGCCGAACTTGTTTGCTCCAATTCTTTGGGTGCGGTACAAAGAAACACCCCTGCCGGTTTACTCAAGCATGAACTCCATTTAATAAATTCATTTGTCCTTCAATGCGCTGAAGAAAACGCGCTGCCCGCCGGAAAAGCGCTGGCTGTCGACCGCGAAAGGTTCTCGGCCCTGGTCACTGAACGACTGGGCAACCATCCAAACATTGCCATCATTCGACAGGAAATTAAAAAAATTCCCGATTCCCCTGCCATTATTGCCACAGGCCCTCTTACATCAGCGAGTCTCTCTTCTGAAATCTCTCATTTCCTCGGAGAAGAATTCGTTTTTTTCTATGATGCCATAGCCCCCATCGTTACCCTCGAAAGCATCGATTTATCAAAAACCTTTCGCGGTTCACGTTATGAACAGGAAAATGAGTCAGAAGGAGATTATTTAAATTGCCCGCTAACCGAATCGGAATATTTCGATTTTCTCAATGAACTCTTAATTGCTGAACAAATCGAAATGAGAGAAATTGATTCAAATGTTCGTGACGGAGTGAATGCCGGAAGCAGGCGGTTTTTCGAAGCCTGTCTGCCGATTGAAGTTCTGGCTGCCAGAGATCCCAAGGCATTAACTTATGGGCCGTTGCGTCCGGTTGGATTGCGCAATCCCCATGATAACAGTCACCCGTACGCTGTCCTTCAATTAAGGCAGGACAATCTTGCCAACACCCTGTACAACCTGGTGGGTTTTCAAACCAATCTCAAGTTTACCGAACAAGAACGCGTATTTCGCAAGATACCCGCACTGGCACACGCGGAATTTGTGCGTTTTGGCCAGATGCATCGCAACACGTTCATTGCTTCACCAAAATTTTTATTGCCAACACTACAATATAAAAACCGGAGTGACCTCTTCTTTGCCGGTCAAGTTGCAGGCATTGAGGGGTATACCGGGAACATTGCTTCAGGTTTGATTGCGGGAATTAACGCGTTTCGAGTGTTAAAGGGTCAAGAGCCGCTAACCTTTCCAGCAGATACGATGATTGGCGCACTGCATCACTATATTTCGAGTGCAGATGTTGAACATTTTCAACCAATGAAAGCCATTTTTGGCTTGCTCCCCCCTTTGGAACACCGGCCTCAATCCAGAAAGGACAAGGGCTTCGCCTATTCTAAACGAGCATTGAGATCTCTACAGCATTACATTACCGAAAATCATTTGGGTGGTGACCTGTTATGAAAAGGAAATGGCTGATTTTCTTAATTCCTGCCGTTTTAATCTCGGCGGCAGCATTATTTCTGTTTAGATTCCCCTTTCGCACAACAGAAAAAACACAATCATTTGATGCACAGCGCGCTTATCAGCACGTCTTGACGCAGATCGATTTCGGCCCACGTACACCAGGCTCAACGGCGCAGGAATATTTTATTGAATATGCTTCAAATGAGCTGGAAAATTTTGGCTGGCAGGTTGAAATCCAAAACACCGAAATCATGGGTCATTCCATCCGCAATATCATCGCCCGCCGGGGAACAGGGCCTGAATGGGTGATCCTTGGGGCGCATTATGACAGCCGATTCCATGCCGATGAAGACGCAGATCCAACAAAAGCGGCGCAGCCGGTTGCCGGTGCTAATGATGGAGCATCTGGAGTGGCTGTTCTTTTAGAACTCGCCAGAGTAATTCCACAGGATATCAATAAGGAAATATGGTTGGTTTTTTTCGATGCTGAAGATCAGGGCCGTTTGCCAGGCTGGGATTGGATTCTGGGTTCGCGCGCATTTGTGCAAGAACTGGTAGGCAAACCTGATGCAGTGGTGGTAATCGATATGATCGGAGATTCTGATCTCAATATCTACCGTGAGATGGCATCTGACCAATCACTAACAGATGAAATTTGGGAAACGGCCGCCAATTTAGGGTTTTCAGGCACATTCATTGATGAAAACAAGTATTCGATTCTCGATGATCACGTACCCTTTATCGATGCTGGAATCCCGGCAATCGATATCATAGATATTGAGTATGATTACTGGCACACCAGTGAAGATACTGCAGACAAAGTGTCTCTACGTAGTCTGGAAATTATTGGCATGACTTTGCTCACCTGGCTGAATAAATAAAAGCATTTGGCAATTTTCACAGGCTGTCGTAAACTTAGGTATATCGTATTTCAAAATTCATTTTCGAGGTCTCCAGAATAATGAACAAAACAACTGCGTTCGTCCCGCCTGCTCATCGGATTTCATCCTTTGAGCCTTATTTTTTTGCTTCACTGGGAAAAAAGATCGCACAAATGAAGAAACAGGGTACGGATGTTATCCGTATCGATATGGGCTCTCCTGATTTGCCCCCCGCCAGATTTATCATCGACGAGTTAATCAAAGAAAGCCAAAAAGCAGATACCCATGGTTACTCGCCAATCGGTGGAACACCCGCATTCAAAAAGGCAGTTGCGGAATATTATCTCAATCGTTTTGAAGTCACCCTTGATCCATCCACTGAGGTCGTAGGCTTGATCGGTTCTAAGGAAGGTCTATTCAATCTCAGCCAGGTCATTCTCAACCCAGGAGACATCGCGCTTGTTCCTGATCCAGGCTACCCTGTGTATAGCGCCAGTGGAATCATTGCCGGCGGAGAGGTCGTGCACTTCCCATTGCTGGCCGAAAATCAATTTATTCCTGATTTAAAAGCCATTCCAGTTGATGTATTGGAGCGGGCAAAGATCCTCTGGTTAAATTATCCGAATAACCCAACCGGTGCAGTCGTCACAATGGCGTTCTTTGAAGAAGTGGTTTCATTTGCTCGAAAACATAAAATCTTAATTGCTCACGACGCGCCTTATGTAGATATCTGTTTTGATGGTTATATCGCGCCATCCATCCTTCAGGTTCCAGGGGCGAAAGAAGTGGCGGTGGAATTCAACTCCCTTTCGAAAACTTACAATATGGCCGGATGGCGTCTAGGCATGGCCGTTGGAAACCCGGATGTGATTGATTACCTCTTTACTTATAAAAGTCAGATGGACACATCCAATTTCGGCCCAATCTTCTCAGCCGGTGTCGCCGCCCTTACAGGCGATCAAAGTTGGCTCGAAGAACGCAACCAGGTGTACAGGGAACGTCGTGATCTGGTTGTAGATGGTCTGCGCAGCGCGGGTTTAACCCTTGATGTTCCCAAAGCAGCCATATACGTATGGGCACACCTGCCGCAAGGTGAGACAAACTCGATCGAGTTTTGCTCGCGTATGCTGGATGAAACCGGCGTCAGTACCACACCTGGCATCATTTACGGCAAACATGGTGAAGGTTTCTTGAGAGTATCATTGGGTACCTCCACCCAACGCATCAAAGAGGCCATGGATCGGCTTTCAGACTGGAAACGTTAATTTATGTCAAAACCTTCTCTCCCCACAGCTGCTCCGCGAGAAAAGGCATTTCTTGTAGGGGTCGAGATTCGCAGTGAGACACCTTTGATATCGCTTGAGGATTCTCTGGCTGAATTGGGGCGGCTGGCTGAGACAGCCAATCTTGAAATCGTGGGAGAAACGACTCAAAAATTAGATACCCCGAACCCTGCCACCTTCATCGGATCAGGAAAAGTGGAGGAAATCGCATTATTGGCCGAAGAAACGATGGCAGATATCATCATCTTCGATATCGAGCTGTCTCCACGCCACCAGCGCGAACTCGAGGAACGATTCGGTTCTCATTTACGGGTGATCGATCGAACAGCATTAATCCTTGATATTTTCGCGCAGCATGCACACACAAGTGAAGGTATTCTTCAGGTCTCACTGGCGCAATATGAATACCGCCTTCCCCGCTTGACTCGCGCCTGGACTCACCTTGCGCGTCAGGCGGGCGGTGGGGGTGGCCGCACAGGTTCGGTGGGTGGTGTTGGTTTACGAGGTCCTGGTGAGACACAGCTCGAGGTAGATCGCCGCGAAATACGTAAACGGATCTCGTTTCTAAAAAAAGAGCTAGAAAAGGTGCGTGCTCACCGTCAACGCTACAGATCACAGCGTAAACGATCTCGAATTCCATTAATTTCAATCGTGGGATATACGAATGCCGGCAAATCGACGTTGCTTAACCGCCTGGCGCACTCAGACGTCTTGGTAGCTGATCAATTATTCGCCACCCTTGACCCCACCACAAGGCGGATAGAACTACCAGGAGGTCACCAGGCACTAATCACTGATACTGTCGGGTTTATTCAAAAACTACCTACCCAGTTAATCGCAGCTTTTCAAACCACTCTCGAAGAGATTAGTGAAGCGGATCTACTGATCCATGTAGTAGATATCACTCACCCCAACGCATTGGAACAAGCCCGCTCTGTTGAAGACACCCTCAAAGAGATCAACGCAGAACATATTCCGATGGTTGTTGCCCTAAACAAGATCGACCGCCTTCCACAGCCAGAAATCGCCAATGAGTTATTAAGCGGGTTTCCTAAGGCAGTCGGCATTTCTGCGTTGACCGGCAGCGGCTTGCCGGAATTGCTTCAGGCGGTAGAAACTGAGCTCTATGAAAATTATTCCGAAATATCGGTCCAGATTCCCTATACCGATGGTCAATTAATCTCGCTTTTTCACGAACAAGGGCAGGTCGTACGTATTGAACATTCTCGCAAGGGCGTTTTTATTCAGGGGTTAATTCCCGGAAGATTAATGGCACGCTTCAATCCATATCAGTCATCAGCACATGCTTTTGATGACACAGAAGATGACCTTCTCGAAGAGAACGAATAATTGAGTGTGACTTTGAAATTTAAAGAAAAAACGGGCGCAAGCCCGTTTTTCTATTCGTTCTTACTTTTTCTTTGCTTCTTTTTCAAGATGGAGCACTTCCCGACCCTGATACTGCCCGCAATTCGGGCAAACGGTATGAGGAAGTCTCATCTCTCCGCAATTACTGCACTGAACCAGATTAGCTGTGGTGAGTGCATCCTGAGCACGCCTGCGGTCGCGTCGGCCTTTAGAAAGTTTTCGTTTTGGAAGAGGAACCATTTCAATACTCCTGTCAAAAATTCCTACCCGTCATGATTTGACAGGCTGATGGATTATACATAAAACCCCTCTAACCGTCAACCTTAAATCGCAAACTTCCAAACTCTTTCCGCAGGGTTGAATGAAATTTGACTAATGAGGTAAAATCTCTGTATGGAAATTAATATTGCAATAGCAAAAATCAATAAATATGCTGTTTCCGAAAGCGGCGATACCCTTGAGGTCGTAGAACGGCCTAATGGAGGTGTATCGGTGGTTTTAGCAGATGGGCAAACCTCAGGGCGGGGAGCGAAAGCCATCTCGACCATGGTCGTGCGCAAAGTCATCAGTCTGCTAGCCGATGGCGTGCGCGATGGTGCTGCAGCAAGGGCTGCGTCCGATTATCTATTCACAGAAAGAAATGGTAAAGTAACCGCTTGCCTTAATATCCTTTCTGTTGATTTACAGACAGGAACGATTGTCATCTCTCGTAATAACCCAACACCCGTCTTTATTGCCCGTGATGACAAGATCGAATGTATTTCCACTGACAGTCCCTCCATCGGAACATCTCGCAATATTCGTCCTTCTATTACAGAATTCCCGCTTGAAAGCGGCATCACCATCGTACTTTATACCGATGGAATTAAATTTGCTGGAGATCGAACCGGCCAAAAACTCGATATATGCACCATCCTCGAGGCGATGTTGGAAGAAGAAAACCCTTCAGCGCAGGAGATTGCCGATTCCATCCTTGCGCAGGCCATTCGATTGGACAATAATCGCCCTAACGATGATATGAGTGTGGTCGTACTACGGTCCACTCCTCACGAAACTGATCAAATAAGGCGTATGACCGTACGCCTGCCAGTGGTTCCGATGTATAACCACTAAAATCAGATCACGAATGGAACGAGGAGCCCCCTCGTTCATTTCTTCATTATGGAAAATGTCAGGCCCAAACCTCTGATCGGGATCGTCGGCGTTTGTGCTTCTGGAAAAACCACACTCAACGCTGGCTTGACCGCGCTTGGTTTTAATTGCCGCCATATTGCGCAGGAGCACTCTTACGTCCCTACGATGTGGCGCAGGATCACAAATCCCGACATTTTGATCTATCTTGAAGTCTCCTATGAAAACACCATCGTGCGAAAATCTCTCAATTGGACGAGAGACGAATACGCCCAGCAACTTTTCCGCCTCCAAGATGCGATCGAAAATGCTCAAATTCACATCAATACCGATGATCTCACCCCTCAACAATTGATTGATCGAGCCGTAATAGAACTGCAAACATACCTGAACGGTTGAAGAACGATCATCCATGTAAATACTTTGAGGTATAATTCTTTCGTTCACGCCAGCTACGGCTGGATTTTGATTTCATCGGAGGTCGAACAATCTATGGATCGTCGCTATGTAAAATTGATTGTGATCCTTGTTCTTGTGGCTTTGATCGTTTGGGTGGATCTCCCCCGCGCTGAAGGCCAGACCGGAATAAAGATCGGAAGTTTTGAGCGCACTTTAAATCCCGTTTTAGGTCTAGACCTGCGCGGCGGTATGCAGGTTCTTCTTAGTCCTCAGCCAGGTGTAACCGCCAGCCGTACCGACCTGGAAGATACCAGCAAAATCCTTGAAAGCCGCGCTAACGGCCTCGGTGTTAGTGAAGTCATTTTCCAGGTTTCTGGAGATAAATATATCCTGGGTGAATTCCCTGGTCTCACGAACACTGAAGATGTCATTGCCTCGATTAAACAAACCGGTTTGCTGGAGTTTGTTGATACGGGCAGTACCTTCATGAACCCCGGTGATTCGATCGTAACCGACTATGTTGTTGGTGACACCACTTCATCACCAACCGCAGAACCAACGACAACCGCCACAGTGGAACCAACCGTCACACCAGAAACAGCAGATGGAACAGCAGAAACCACAGTTTGGCATACCATTATGACCGGTAAAGATATTGAATCAGTTACTGTCACAACCGGCGAAACTGGGGGCTACGCAGTTGATTTTGTGTTAACGGCAGAAGGTGCAAAAATATTCAAAGACCATACAACAACCAACGTTGGTAAAGCCCTGACGATCGTTCTTGATAAGAAGGTTATCTCAAGCCCCCAAATCAGCACCGCAATTACTGAAGGGAAAGGACAGATCACCGGTAACTTTGATTACGATAGAGCGAACAACCTGGCCGTTACCCTGCGCTACGGCCGCCTTTCTGTCCCGGTTGAAATTGTCGAAAGCCGTGTGGTTGGTCCAACCCTTGGTACAGATTCTTTACAGAAAAGCCTTCTAGCAGGTCTGATCGGGTTTGCCATTGTTGCTTTGTTTATGATCATATATTACCGCCTGCCTGGTGGCGTTGCCGTGGTCGGAATTGCAATCTACGCTGGGCTTACCTTCGCATTATTCAAACTGATCCCGGTCACCCTCACACTCTCGGGTATTGCAGGTTTCTTGCTCTCAACCGGTAGTGCATTAGACGCGAACATTCTGATCTTTGAAAGACTTAAGGAAGAATTACGAAACGGGCGCACATTGAGACAGGCTGTGGATATGGGATGGAAACGCGCCTGGCCTTCGATCCGCGATTCAAATATCGCCACAATTATCACCAGCATTATTCTATTCTGGTTTGGTTCAACCTTCGGTGCCACAGTGGTCAAAGGATTCGCGGTAACACTCTCATTGGGTGTGTTTGTCTCCCTCTTTACTGCTTTCTTCATTACGCGCACGTTCTTGAGCATTGTGATCGATTTTATCAAGCCTGAACACCGCCAAAAGTGGTTCGGTGCATAGGAGGATGCCCAATGCTAAACATTTTAGGTAAACGCTACTTTTTCTTTGCATTATCTTTGTTGATCATCATTCCAGGACTTATCATGCTGGCTGTGAATGGAATGCCTCTATCGATCGATTTTAAAGGCGGCACGCTTCTCGAAGTGCGCTTTGAAAATGGGCAGTTTCCAACTACAGAATCGATTAAGAAGATTTACGATCAAAATGGAATTAAAGACCTGCAGGTTCAATCCACCAGTGAGGGTTCACTTGTTTTACGCTCTTCTGAATTGAGCGAGTCAGTAAAAAATACTATCCTGGGTGAATTGAAAAACACAGTCAACAGCGATGTAATCATCCTCAAAGCAGATACGGTTGGTCCATCAATCGGTAAAGGTGTCACCCAGCGAGCCGTTCAAGCCGTAAGCCTCGCCGCGATTGCCGTTGTCTTATATATCTGGTTTGCATTCCGCAAAGTGCCACATGCGTTCCGTTATGGTGTTTGCGCGATTATCGCTATGGTCCATGACGTATTATTGGTGTTAGCCCTCACGGGTTACGGTGCGAAATTCTTTGGCTGGCAGGTCGATTCCCTCTATCTGACCGCCCTCCTTACAGTGGTCGGTTTCTCCGTACAGGATAAGATCGTTGTGTTCGACCGCATCCGTGAAAATAGCAGCATTTATCGCAAGCTTGATTTCGAAAAACTGGCCAACCACTCCATTGTCCAGACGTTACAGCGTTCGATCAACACCCAATTAATGACCGTTGAATTCCTCCTGCTGTCTCTGGCGTTATTTGGTGGTGTCACCCTGCGTGAATTTGCTGTGATTCTTCTTGTTGGGCTTCTCAGTGGTACGTATTCCTCAATTTTTATCGCAGCCCCGCTGCTGGTCGTTTGGGAAAAGAAGGAATGGAAAACCTGGTTCCACAAAAATCAGGAGACTACTGCTTAGTGAATCGTATCGAAAAAAGTTCTGGATTAACCACCAGAACTTTTTTTATGCGATCTAATCGGCGCAAGCGGTTTTGAAATTTCAAACATGGAGAATATTTATGCGTAAAGAAGTTGTTCTGATAACAGGTGCAAACGGAGAAATCGGACACGGCCTCATCAGCCATCTTGGAGAATCTGGCGACACAAAGATCATTGCCATGGATGTTCAACCCCTCGATGCATCCCTGCTGCCCCTTTGCGAGCGCTTCATTCAGGGCGACATCCTTGACAACCTCCTTCTCGGACGCCTGGTGGCCGAATATGATATTCGAACGATTTATCATCTGGCATCCATCCTTTCAACCAAAGCTGAATACAATCCTGAGACTGCACATCGTGTCAATGTTGAAGGCACGCTCAACTTGCTTCGACTGGCTGTTGAGCAATCTTCCTGGCAGGGCAAGCCAGTAAAATTCCTATATCCCAGTTCGATTGCGGCTTATGGCCTCCCGTCGCTCGAAGTAAAGAACAAAGCTGGGAAGATCAAGGAATGTGATTGGTGTGCACCAACCACAATGTATGGCTGTAACAAACTTTATTGTGAGCATCTTGGAAGGTACTACAGCCGTTACTACAGACAGCTGGCTGCTGATGAAGTAAAACATACAGTTGATTTTCGCTGTCTGCGCTTCCCTGGGTTAATCAGTTCGGTGACCATTCCGACGGGTGGAACAAGTGATTACGGACCTGAAATGCTGCATCATGCCGCGCAGGGTAAACCTTACGCATGTTTTGTTCGCCCCGATGCAAAGCTCCCGTTTATGGTCATGCCTGATGCCATCAAATCTCTACTGGAACTTGAAGCTGCGCCGCGAGAAAATCTGAAACAAATGGTTTACAACGTTACCAGTTTTAGCCCCACTGCCGAAGAATTCATGGTCAGGGTAAAAAAGGCATTCCCGAATGCAGTAATCACCTTCGAACCTCACCCTGCCCGGCAAAACATCGTGGATTCCTGGCCTGCTGATGTAGATGACAGTGCAGCCACCAGAGATTGGGGATGGAAACCTGATTACAACGAGCAAAGGGCATTCGATGAATATTTGATCCCATCGATTAAAGCCAGATATGCATCATGACCTGGCTGCAAATCTCTGGATTTCGAATGGTTACAAGTATTTTCTCTTCAGTATCAAGAGAATTGATTAATCGCTTCGCTTGTGACAAGATCAAGTTCTAAAAGCGGCATGTATAATCAATGGCACGCTCAGAAACTAATGAAACTGATATGAAGATCATATATGGTCATCATTCAACGATTGATTTATGACGAATTGTCATAATATTGGGTACTTTTGTTTTGATAAAAATGTATACAATGAAAGTGTTCTTTTAGGTTTACCGTCATTATTTGTTGTATACGAGTTCATACTTGAAGAATAACCTAAAACAATATCATTTGGAGGAACTGCTGTGGATAAGAAAGTATTAAACAAGATGCTCAGACCAAAATCAGTAGCGGTCGTGGGTGCTTCCGCTACACCTGGAAAGATCGGATATTCTGTAATCAGTAACCTTTTAAAAGACGGATACAAAGGCAAGATTTATCCGATTAACCCGAAAGAAACTGAAATCCTGGGGGTTAAATGCTATGCTGAACTTAAAGACGTACCCGGTGAGATCGATTCTGCCGTGATGTGCGTCCCTGCCAAAGCAATGGTCCAGATGACCGAAGAATGTGGCAAAAAGGGTGTCAAAGGATTGATCGTTATTACCTCTGGTTTTAGCGAAATTGGCCGCAAAGACCTCGAAGATGAAATTGTGAATATTGCTAAACGCTACGGAATGCGTATTCTTGGACCAAACATTGTCGGTTCATTGTCCAACTCAGATAAATTCAATGGCTCATTCTGCCCCAGCCTCCCCCTGCCTGGTAAGGCCTCTCTGGTCTCCCAGTCTGGCGCTCTTTTAATTGCGCTGGCCATGGCTACCTGGACGCGTAAGGTTGGTTTTGACAAACTCATTTCCATCGGTAACATGGCTGATGTTGATTTCGCTGACCTGATTGAGTGGTTCAACGATGATGATGATACTTCTTGTGTTTCACTTTACATTGAAGGTTTAAAGAACGGCCGCCGCTTTATTGACGCTGCAAAGAACTCTAAGAAGCCCATCATTGCTTTGAAATCTGGTGTTTCTGCGCATGGCGCGGCAGCAGCCGCCTCGCATACTGGTTCACTTGCTGGTGCTGCAAAAGTGTACGGCTCAGCTTTCAAACAGGCTTGTGTCATTCAGGCTTCAGACCTCGACAACCTCTTCGATCGCACCCTTGGCCTCTCCTCCCAGCCTCCAATGAAGGGTGACAACCTGCTTGTGCTCACCAACGGTGGTGGTGTAGGCGTACTTGCAACAGATGCAGCTGAGCGCTACGGTGTTCCATTGAAGTTTGCTCCAGAGGACGTACAGGCTGAAATGAAGAAACACATGCCTGAATTCGGTTCAGCCAAGAACCCGGTCGATATGACGGGTATGGCTGGAAACGAATGGTATTATGAGACCGTAAAATATGCCATCAGCAATAAATGGACAGACGGTCTGGTAATCCTCTATTGTGAGACTTCCATTACGAACCCGCCTGAAATCGCTGAAAGCATCAAACGCGCTATCGACGACAGTGGTGTCAAAGATAAACCGGTCACCGTTTCCTTTGTGGGTGGTGATAAATCAGATGAGGCAATCGCCTGGCTTAACGAACATGGTATCCCGGCTTTCTTTGCTCCTGATGTGGCTGTGAACGTTATCGCCGCACTGCGCGAATACGCGATCCTGCAAGAACAGAAGAACAACACCCGTGTCAAGCCAAATGAAAAAGCCATGAAGAAATCCATGGAAATCATCGAAGCTGCCCGCAAAGACGGACGGACTGCATTGACCGAGATCGAAGCCAAAGCAATCTTCGAAGCTTATGGAATGCCCACAACCAAGATCGCACTTGCGAAGACTGAAGAAGAAGCCGTTGCTGCTGCTAAGAAGATCGGCTATCCTGTCGTCATGAAGATCGTCTCTCCTGATATTCTGCATAAATCAGATGCCGGCGGTGTCAAGGTGAATATTAAGGATGAGGCTGCAGCACGCGAAGCCTACAACACCATCATGAAGAATGCGAAAGCCTACAAAGCCGACGCCAATATTCATGGAATTGCAGTACAGGAAATGGCTCCCTGGGGTACTGAGGTTATTCTGGGCTCCATCAATGACCCCACTTTCGGACCTACCCTCATGTTCGGTCTGGGCGGCATCTTCGTGGAAGTTCTCAAAGATGTTACCTTCCGTGTTTCACCTGTTTCACCTGTAGAAGCAATGGATATGATCAATGAGATTAAAGGTGCAAAAATCCTGGCTGGAGCCAGAGGTGAAGCCCCACGTGACCGCAAAGCTCTCGCGAATTCGATTGTGAACTATTCATCGATGATCCTTGATCTGAAAGATGAAATTGCTGAATCTGACGCGAATCCCTTCCTTGTTTATGCAGAAGGTGAAGGCTTGAAGGTAGCCGACGCCAGAATCATTCTCAAAAAGAAGTAAAAATTATCGTTCTAAAAACGCTTCCGAGAATTCGGAAGCGTTTTTTTTATTTCTGATAGAACTGACGCGAAGCGCCTACCCATGGGGTCCCCAACCTGTGTCGTTCGGGTATGGTCACTTTGTTTAATTTTTGCGCGATTTTCGCTGCCGAAACTGCAACGGTTCCCCAATCTTCATTACTAAGCGCGTTGCGCATATTCTTTGCGGTAACACCTGCCCATTCCCATTCCAACCTGAATTTGTCTGCTTTTACCCAATATCCTCTTTTTTCCCAGGCTTCAACTGATGAGTCGATATTCCCGGCGATCTCTTCCAAGGCCAAAACAACGTAGGCGGTTAAATCCTTCGTTTCCTGGTTAGGTTCACTCTGCTTCATTAATTCTCTAAGAGCCAGGACGATCGTTTTTGTTAAGCGCGTCCTTTCTTTTCCAGCGTTGTCAGGTGAATAAATTGTAGCCAATGAATACTCCTTGCATAAACAAATATTAACAAAGTTCATATTATATCCCTTATTGACGCCCCTCCCCCTTCCGCTTATAATTCTTTGGCATTTGGGGAAATGCTGGAATTGGCAGACAGGCATGACTTAGGATCATGTGTCGAAAGACGTGAGGGTTCAAGTCCCTCTTTCCCCACCATATCTTTAATTCTGATTTGAAGGAAAAAGACATTGAAAATAACTACTGAAGCACGTGACGATCATCAAATGAAGGTTGTGGCGGAAGTTGAAGCCAACTCTCTAGAAAAATATAAGAAACAGGCCGCCCGTAAAATCGCTGGTCAGGCAAAAATTCCTGGTTTCAGACCTGGAAAAGCCCCCTACGATGTCATTGCACGCATATACGGCGAACCAGCTATCGAAGAAGAAGCTATCGAGCTGATGGTTAAAGATATTTACCCCCAGATGCTCGATGAAGCGAAAATCAATCCTGCTGCCCCTGGTACGCTCGAAGACATTGTGAAAGAGGATCCTCTAAAGTTCACCTTTGTGGTACCTCTGGAACCCACTGTCGACCTGGGAAAATACCGCGAAATCCGCAAAGAATACGCCCCAAAACCAGTAACCCAGACACAGATTGATGAGTTCATCAAGCGCCTGCAGCGCACTTATGCCACAGCTGAACCTGTGGATCGCCCTGCGGGTAAAGATGACCTTGTTTACGTCAAGATCGATGCCATCATTCTGGAACCTGCTGAGGGTGAAAAAGCGGAGTTACTCAAAGACTCGCCATTACAGCTCGTGATTGGTGAAAACGACCCTGAAGAGAATGGTTTTCCCTATCCCGGATTCGGCGATGCTTTAATTGGCCTGTCTGCAGACGAACAAAAGAAGTTCAAATACACCTACCCCAATGATTCCAGATATGAGAAGCTTCGGGGTAAAGAAGTTGAGTTCAATGTAACCATGCAGAGCGTGAAACATCTTACTCTTCCTGAATTGAATGATGATTTCGCGCACATGTTTGGAGATTACGAAACTTTAGACCAACTTAAAGAAGCGGCCAAAACGCAGATTGAAGCCCGAAGTAACGCAGAATATGACGATGATTATTTCAACGCCATCCTTGATGAATTGACTTCCGCTGCTACCATCAAATATCCACCCCAGGTGCTTGAACACGAGATGGATCATGTCGTCGAAGACATCACTCACGATCTATCCAATAAGCACATGGAATTGGATACTTACTTAAAAACGATCAATAAGGATAAAGAAGCCTGGATGGAAGAAGAGGTCAAACCTGCCGCCAGAAAACGCCTTGAGCGGTCGCTTGTGCTCGATGAGCTTTCTCGCGTCGAAAAAATCCAGGTTGGAAAAGAAGATCTACAATCGGAAGTCACCAATATCCTGGGTGAACTCTCTCAGTCTGTTGACACCAAGAGGTTAGAAAAGCAGCTTAAATCAGAGCGCGTGGCCAACGCGTTAACCATGCAGGCTGCTAATCGTGTGCTGAATCGCAATATCTTCCGTCGCCTCAAAGATATTGCCACGGGTAAAGCAGAAGAAGCACCTGTTGAAGAAGCTGCGCCCGCCAAGCCAAAATCAACCGTAAAGAAAGCGGCCAAATCGTCAGATTCTGAAGCAGTCGAAAAGGTCCCTGCCAAGCCTAAAAAGAGCAAACAGGTCAGTGAATCTGCCGAATAACATTTATGGTGAGGATTTTACAAGGAGGTAATATGAAAATCCCCGATTTCAAGAACGTTATCCCGATGGTCATCGAGTCATCAGGACGCGGTGAACGGGCTTATGATATCTATTCTCTCTTGTTTAGAGAACGGATTATTTTTGTAGGCACTCCCATCGACGACCAGGTTGCGAATGCGGTGGTTGCCCAGTTATTGGTACTCAGTCGTGAAGACCCTGACGCAGATATTCAAATGTATATCAATTCCCCCGGCGGACAAATCTATTCCGGCCTGGCGATTTACGACACGATGAAAATGATCCCCAACAAGATCAGCACCGTAGCTGTTGGGGTAACTGCTTCCTTTGGCACCGTTTTGCTTGCTGCCGGAACCAAAGGTAAACGTTATGCGCTGCCACATGCCACTATTCACATGCACCAACCTCTCGGTGGAGCAGAAGGTCAGGCATCTGATATCGAGATCCAGGCGCGAGAAATCCTACGCCTGAAGGCGCGTTTGATGAGCATCCTCTCCGAATCCACGGGGCAAAAGCTGGAAGTGATCGAGCGTGACACCGATCGCAACTTCTATCTCGATGCACAGGCAGCAGTGGAATACGGCCTGGTTGACCAGGTTCTCACTCCACCCGAACATTAAGTTTATGAGAGCGCAGCGAGCCGGGTGGCATAAGCTATCCGGCTCGTTTTATGAGGTGCTATGAATCTTCAAATATTATCAGGCATTAAATCATTGATCCTCGATATGGATGGCGTTCTGTGGCGCGAATCTGCCCCTATCGGTGATCTGCCTCATATATTCCAAAAAATCAAACAATTGAACCTCAAAGTTGTGTTGGCCACCAACAACGCCACCCGCACTCCCCGCCAATATGTCGAGAAACTCGCCAGTTTTGGTGTTGAAGTAACAGAAGATCAAGTCATCAATTCTTCAATGGGAGTGGCTTATTTACTCTCAAAGAGATTTCCTGATGGTGGTTCGGTTTACGTCGTTGGAGAGTCTGGCCTAGTGCAGGCACTTGAGGATGCGGGGTTTCACCAGTCAGAAGATAACTGCCTGGCAGTGATTGTCAGCATGGACCGTAATATTAATTTTGAAAAAATGAAAAAAGCAACCCTCTTAATCCGCAGTGGTGTACCCTTTTATGGTACCAACCCTGACCGCACTTACCCCACGCCCAGGGGGCTAATTCCTGGAGCCGGTGCAATCATTGGTGCAATTGAAATTGCCACTGATGTCGCCCCCATCATCGCTGGAAAACCCAATCCTACCTTATATGAGTTTGCTCTCGAAAGATTGGGTACCACACCTCAAGAAACCTTAATTGTGGGTGACAGACTGGAAACAGATGTCACTGGTGGTCAACGCCTTGGCTGTCCGACAGCTCTGGTACTGTCAGGTATCGCTACCCGTGAACAGGCAGAGAGACACCAGCCTGCTATTGATTTCATTGTTCCAACCCTCGGAGACCTGGTTAATTTATTCGATGAGCGTTAAACCTTTTTTCTTCGATCTTGACATCGCAGATCTCAAGGAGCATTTTAAGGTTCTGAATGAACCTCCATTCCGCGCTCAACAGTTGTGGCAGGCTATGTATGTTCAGCTGGAACATGACCCTCAGCAGATCACAACCTTACCCAAATCTTTAAGAACCAAGCTTCAAGAATCAATGGAGTTTTCACGTTTAAATCCCATTGACCGTCTTGTTTCATCGGATGGAGAAACCGTTAAAACGCTTTTTCGCCTGCCTGATGGTCTGAGCATCGAAGCGGTATTAATGCATTACGATGAACGCGATACTTTATGTATTTCGTCACAGGCAGGGTGTGCAATGGGATGTGTCTTCTGTGCAACCGGCCAAATGGGATTCAAACGCAACTTGAGCTCTGGTGAGATCATAGAACAGGTCATTTACTATGCCCGAGAACTTGCAAGAGAAAAAAAAGTCGTTACGAATATTGTCATCATGGGTATGGGTGAACCCTTTCATAATTATGAAGCTGTGATGAGCGCGATAGACCGCTTGAACGATCCCCGAGGTTTAAACCTCGGGGCCAGAAGATTCACCATCTCCACCGTCGGTGTTGTGCCAATGATCAGACAATTTGCTACTGAAAAACGCCAGGTGAATCTTGCCATCAGCCTGCATGCAGCCAACGACGCCTTACGTAGTAAGCTGCTGCCCATTAACCGTAGATACCCGCTGCAAGATCTGATGCAGGCCTGCCGTGATTATGTTTCGATGACCAATCGTCGGCTTTCCTTTGAATGGGCACTCATTCAAGGGGTAAATGATTCGCCAACCGACGCCCGTGAACTGGCATCACTTGTCAAAGGATTGCTTTGCCACGTGAATATCATTCCGCTCAACCCCACAACAGAGTATGATGGAAAGCCCACGACCCGTGAAAACGCCGAGGCCTTTAAAAACATCCTTGAATCATCAGGTGTTCCCTGCACAATTCGCCTAAGACGCGGTATCGATATCCGAGCAGGTTGCGGTCAACTGGCATCCAAACACCAGTAAGCAAAGCCCATTTCAGAACACATGTTATAATCTTTGACCTATGAACGATATTTTTTCAAAATGGAAAAACAGCCTGGATCGAACTCGAAAATCAACTTTCGGGCGCATTGCTGCTCTTGTCGGTGCCTCTGAAATTAATCAGGATACATGGGAAGATCTCGAAGCCTTATTAATTCAGGCTGATGTGGGTGTTGAAACCAGTCAATTAATCATCCGTAATCTAAAGCAATCTGTTGCAGAAAATGGCATTACCAAATCAGCAGAATTTCACCAGGCATTGGAGGACGAGCTTCTCTCTCACCTGATGCCTCCCGCTGAACTTGACTTAGAAGCTCACCACCCTGCTGTGATCTTGCTGGTGGGTGTCAATGGTTCCGGAAAAACCACCACAGCAGCCAAACTCGGTTATATCTACGCGCAGCGTAAAAAGAAGGTTTTGCTTGCAGCAGCAGATACATTTAGAGCAGCGGCGATCGACCAACTGCAGGTTTGGGCCGATAGGCTTGGGTTGCCGGTCATTGCAGGCCAGCCCGATAGCGATCCGGGCGCGGTCGCCTTTGACGCAGTACAGTCAGCCATCGCACGTGGCACCGATATGGTGTTGATCGATACCGCCGGCCGCCTTCACACTCGATACAATCTCATGGAAGAATTGAAAAAGGTGTATCGCGTGGTTGGTAAAGCCCTTCCCGGCGCACCTCACGCAGTACTCCTTGTGCTCGATGCCACCACCGGTCAAAACGCGCTGCACCAGGCACGTGCTTTTCAGCAAGCGGTAAATGTAAATGGAGTGATCCTCTCTAAACTCGATTCTTCAGCCCGTGGTGGAATGGCTTTCGCGATACAGAAGGAACTAGGGCTGCCAATTTATTACGCTGGCCTTGGCGAAAAACCTGAGGACCTGCAGCCCTTTAACCGCAGCGAATTTGTAAAGAATATTCTTAGTTAATACCACCGAGGTCCTTATGGATGAAATGATTTCTACCCTACAAACGAACCAGGCAACGATCCATGCCCTAATGGAGCGTCTTTGACCTGCCTCAAAAAGAATCCCTATTAGATCAATTGACACAAAAAAGTGAAGACCCTGCCATTTGGAATGATCCTAAGCAGGCTCAGTCTTTGATGAAATCAATTTCTGAACTCAAAGATGAGATTAACCTCTGGAAAACGCTAAATAAAAGAATTACAGATGCGCTTGAACTTGCCAGTCTTGACGATCCATCCCTTCAAGCTGAATTAGATGCAGAAGTTGCAGCTATCCAGATTGAACTGAACAAAATGGAACTTTCCACCCTTCTAAGTGGCAAATATGATCGCGGCAATGCACTCCTGACGATCAATACGGGCGAAGGCGGAACTGACGCTCAAGATTGGGCCTCTATGCTAGAGCGCATGTACCTTCGCTGGTGTGAACGAAAAGGATATTCCACAGAAATCCTCGACCAATCTGAAGGTGAAGAAGCGGGAATCAAGACGGTCAGTATCGCTGTGACCGGCCCGTATGCATACGGTTACTTACGAGCAGAGAAAGGTGTTCATCGACTAGTAAGGCTTTCTCCGTTCGATTCTGCGCACCGCCGCCACACATCATTTGCCCAGGTTGAGGTACTACCCGAAGCCGTTCAAGAAGATCCAATGGTCGTCATCAATCCAGAAGATCTGAAGATCGATATCTTTAAATCTTCCGGTGCTGGCGGGCAGAACGTTCAGAAAAATGCCACAGCCATCCGAATCACGCATATTCCAACCGGAATTGTTGTATCGTGTCAAAATGAACGCTCACAAATGCAAAATCGTGAGAATGCCATGCGAGTGCTGCGAGCCCGTCTGCTTGATCTGGCGCAGATCGCCGCAGAAAAACATCTTTCTGATTTGCGTGGAGCCTATCAAAAAGCTGAATGGGGAAGCCAGATCCGTTCTTACGTACTCCATCCTTACCAGATGGTCAAAGATCATCGCACAGAGTATGAAGTGGGCAACGCAGCTTCAGTTCTCGATGGAGACCTGGATGGTTTCATTGAAGCGTGGCTTCGCATGAAAAAGTAAACGCTTCATCAGCATGAAAAATCCCGGTTGGTCAATGCCAGGCCGGGATTTGATTTATATTAAACCTGAACTAATCCAGCAATTCCGCTAGATCCAGCAATTCCTTGTCGATGCCTTTCTTGGTTTCGACAGCTTTTTGCAATGGGGTAGCAACCACTTCGCCTTTGACTTCACCCATCAATACACCAAACTTCCCTTTTTTCATCTGCTCCACTGCTGCAGCCCCAAGCTTACTCGCCAGAATCCGATCCACTGCATTTGGGTTTCCTCCACGTTGTACATGCCCAAGGATGGTCACCCGCAAGTCAAATCCCAGCCGCTCCTGGTGTTTTGTAAAATAATTGCTGAGTTCGGTTGCATTATATTTCGCGCCCTCTGCAACCACAATGATCGCATGCGACTTTCCGTGTTCATATGCGGTCGTCAATACTTCAGCAATGTGCTCAGGGTCGGTCTCCACTTCTGGAATTACAACATGTTCCGCACCACCCGCGAGACCCGCCATAAGAGCCAGATACCCGCAATTACGTCCCATCACTTCGATCAGAAACGCACGCTGGTGAGAGGATGCAGTAGTTTTTAACCTGTCGATGGCTTCAAGGGCAATGTTCAAAGCAGTATCCACCCCGATGGTTTGGTCAGAACCATAGAGATCATTATCAATGGTTGACGCAATTCCCACGACAGGGAACCCCAGACGATGCAGTGCTAAATTTCCAGTTTGCGATCCGTTTCCCCCGATCACGATCAACCCTTCAATCCCCGCCTCATTCAAAGATCGAATAGCTTTAAGTTGTCCACGTTCTGTTTTGAATTCCTGAGAACGGGCACTCCCCAAGATGGTTCCCCCGCGCTGCATGATCCCACCTACATCTCGGGTACCCATCGGGGTAAAAATCCCGTTAATCAACCCTTCATACCCGCCTTTTACTCCATACACTTCCCATCCATTGTGAATTCCAGATCGAACTACAGCTCGAATAGCCGCGTTCATTCCAGGGGCATCACCACCACTTGTGAGAACTGCGATCCTTTTCATCTTTACCTCCATTGCAGCACGATAAGTTAATTCTATCACCTCAAGACTTCATCCTGATGGCTCATACCATTTTTTCATTTCTCATAAACGTAAGGTTTTGGTAAAATAATGCCTGTAACTAAAGTTCTTTTCAGAATCGAATGCAAAAAACTTCATACCTGACAAGGATACTTTATGCCAAATTACCGGATTAAGAAACACCCGATCTTACCTGTACCGGAATTTGAAGAAATTGAGTTTACCTGGCAAGGAACCCCGCTAAAAGCAAAAAAAGGCGAAACCATCGCAGCAGCGCTTTTCGCTAATGGAATCCGTGTTTTCGGACATCATCACAAGGATGGCTCTCCCCTTGGCATATTTTGCGCCAATGGACAATGCTCTCAATGTATGGTTATTGCTGACGGTAAACCAGTAAAATCATGTATGGAAACCATCAAACCCGGGATGCAGGTCATGCCGAACGATGACTACCCGGTTTTGCCCCCGGTGAAAGTTGTCCCTCCCCTCAAAAAAATTCCAGAATTCCAAATTCCAGTCTTGATCATTGGTGGCGGCCCCGCTGGACTATCAGCCGCAATTGAATTGGGTAAGTTCGGTGTTGATACGATCCTGGTGGATGATAAACAAAAACTCGGTGGAAAGCTTGTTTTGCAGACCCACCGTTTTTTTGGTTCAACCAACGCCGTTTATGCCGGAACTCGAGGAATTGATATCGCCACTTTGTTGGATAGAGAAGTTCGTTCTCATCCCAGTGTTCAAATCTGGACGGGCAGCACATGTCTGGCAGTGTTCAGTGATAAAAAAGTGGGCATCCTTAAAGAAGGTACCGATTATGTTCTTGTTGAACCGCAGGTGATCCTGGTTGCATCAGGAGCCAGAGAAAAATTCCTATCATTTAAAGGGAATACTCTCCCCGGTGTCTTCGGCGCTGGAGCTTTTCAAACCCTCGTTAATCGCGATCTCGTGCAGCCCGCTGAGAAACTTTTCATTGTTGGCGGTGGTAACGTTGGTCTGATCGCTGGGTATCACGCCCTGCAGGCCGGGATTGGTGTTGTTGGATTGGTGGAAGCCTTACCAGAGTGCGGAGGGTACAAAGTTCACAAAGACAAACTTGTACGTATGGGTGTGCCCATCTATACCTCTCACACGATCCTGTCAGCTAACGGTGCAGGCAAGGTTGAGTCGGTGACAATTGCGAAAATCGATGAACAATTCAAACCCATTCCAGGTACTGAACAATCATACGAGTGCGATGCTGTGTTGATTGCTGTAGGGCTCGATTCTGTGAATGAGTTTTACCACAAGGCGGTGGATTTCGGTATACCGGCTTTCGTGGCTGGAGACGCCGAAGAGATCGCTGAGGCATCCGCGGCCATCTTCAGCGGAAAGATCAAGGGGTATGAAATCGCGAAATCTCTGGGCGTCGACGTTGGAGAAATCCCTGCTGCCTGGTACCGCACAGGTGAAATTTTAAAATCAAAACCGGGCCAGATTTACAATGAAGAAATTCCTGAAGAACATACCGGTGTAATGCCTGTCATCCACTGCCGGCAAGAAATCCCCTGCGATCCGTGTTCAACTTTATGCCCGCATGGATTGATCGAATTAAAAAATCGAGACATTCGATCTGTGCCCACCTTCATTGGCAGCAGCTATTGCTGTGAGGCCTGTGAAAATTGTGTTACCGGCTGCCCGGGGCTCGCCATCACCCTTGTAGATTACCGCACAAACCCTGACCGGCCTTTTGTTTCCATTCCATACGAATTTTCTCGGGAAGTAATTAGTAAGAATGATTTCGTTACGATCCTAGATACCGAAGGAAATTCTCTTGGTGAAACTGAGATCGTTGATCTACATGTCAATCCTAACAGCGACCGTACGCTTGTCGTGCAGGTTGAGGCTGATAAGGAAATCGCTCCGCTCATCGCCGGTATCAGGATTCAAACTGCTCCCATTACCCAGCCCATGTTCCAGTATGTAAATCATGTGGCCGATGACACGATCGTGTGCCGCTGCGAACATGTAACAGCTGGAGAGATTCGCAGCTTGATACGTAAAGGCTACCGCGATATCAATGAAATCAAGACCGTCACCCGGGCTTGCATGGGCGCCTGTGGCGCAAAAACCTGTGCTTCGCTCATCCACCGTTTATTCCGTGAAGAAGGAGTCCCATTCGACAAAGTTACAGATCCTTCACGGCGCCCAATCTTTATCGAAGTACCACTAGGGAAATTTGCGGGAGAAAGCGAAGAAGGTGAATAAAATGAGCACTGACAACCAATATGACGCAATTATCATCGGCGCTGGTTCGCTGGGCACTCCTACTGCCTATTACCTGGCGAAAGCCGGTTTGAAAGTCCTCGTACTCGAATCAGTTGCCAGCGTTGGCCAGGGATCAAATAAGCGGGCCATTGGTGGAATTCGAGCCACACATTCCGATCCAGCAAAGATCAGATTATGCCTGCGGAGTATCGAGATCTTTTCTCACTTCCAGGAAGAATTCGGTGAGGATATTGAGTGGGATCAATGCGGTTACTCATTCGTCGCTTATTCACCGCGTGAAGAAAAAATCCTCAAAGATCTTCTTACCATTCAAAAATCTTATGGGCTTGTCAATGACTGGTATGAGCATGATGACCTGTTAAAAATCATACCCGATCTAAATCCCGAAGGATTAATCGGTGGAACATTTTCTCCTTTTGACGGCAGCGCTTCACCCCTTTTGACGAATCATGCTTATTATTCTCACGCTCGTGATCTTGGTGTGGATTTCCACTTCAGCGAACCGGTGACCGGGTTCGATATCGATCATGGAAAAATCAAGGCCGTCCAGACAAAATTGAGCAGGTATTCTTCAGATATCGTGATCAATACAGCCGGGCCATTTGCTGCAGATATTGGAAAGATGGCTGGAATTGATCTCCCCGTTCGACCAGACAGCCACGAAGCGGCTATCACCGAGCCTGTTGCGCGTTTCCTTGGGCCAATGGTCGTAGATATTCGCCCCGCACCCGGATCATCAAATTATTACTTCTATCAACATATCACAGGGCAAATCATTTTCTGCATCACACCCAGCCCAAATGCCTGGGGAACAGATGTTAATGAAACGAGTGTCTTTTTACCAATGGTTTCAAAGCGCATGATCGAAATCATGCCCCGTTTAAAAAATATCCGGGTACGCCGAACATGGAGGGGGCTCTACCCCATGACCCCCGACGGGTTCCCAATCATCGGGTGGTCACCAGATATCACCAATTTTCTTCTTGGTATTGGGTTATGTGGTCAGGGATTCATGCTCGGGCCATCAACAGGCGAATTGCTTACCCGCCTGGTTACAAAAACGCTGACGACAGAAGATAACGAAACGCTGGGTTATCTTTCGCCATTAAGAAAATTCGAAGGACAGGAATTACTCAAGTAATTAAATTGCATTGGTATTCGGAAAAACTTCTTGATTGATCTGGCTGGAGAATACTCCAACCCAGAAAATCGAAATTAATAAAATGCGGATTACACAAAAGCGCCGCAATGTTATACTATTATCTCTACTGAGAGTAAACAATGATCAGTACAGAGAACGTAAAACCCTTTCTTGAAAACCTTCTGGAAGTTCTCCCAGAGAACTATTCCATGGTTGATCGTGAATTTATCATCCAGGCTTACCAGTATGCCGAAGAAGCGCATAAAGATCAAAAAAGAGTATCCGGCGAGCCATATATTTCCCATTGTGTCGCAGTAGCGATCATTCTTGCAGAATTACGGGTCCAACCTGTTGTGGTGGCTGCCGGGTTGCTACACGATACGGTTGAAGATACATCAGTCACCCTTCAAGATATTCGACGTGATTTTGGCGATGAAGTTGCCAGCCTCGTTGACGGGGTTACCAAACTTACCCACCTCCCCAGGGTTTCAAGGGCTGACCAGCATGATGCGGAGATGTTCTCCAACAATACTGAAAAAGACAAAGAAGAGCAGGAAACTCTCCTCAATTCTCAGCTGGCGCGTGATCGGCGCCGAGAGCTCGCCAATGAAACGCTGCGCAAGACATTCCTTGCTATGGGAGATGATATTCGTGTCATTCTCATTAAACTTGCTGACCGTCTGCACAACATGCGCACCCTCGGCTACATGCCAGAAAATAAACGACGCCGTATTGCTCAGGA
Source organism: Anaerolineaceae bacterium (assembly GCA_034429135.1). Classification (GTDB taxonomy): domain Bacteria; phylum Chloroflexota; class Anaerolineae; order Anaerolineales; family Anaerolineaceae; genus UBA6107. Next base: position 56,843 of record DAOUGR010000022.1, read on the forward strand.
GACGCTCGATATTTTTGCCCCTCTCGCCAACCGCCTGGGCATTTGGCAATTGAAATGGGAACTCGAAGACCTTGGGCTGCGCTACACAAAACCAGAAAAGTATAAAGAGATCGCCCAAAATCTGGCGGAAACTCGCGCTGAACGAGAGCGGCAGCTCAAAGCAATTACCGAACGACTTTCGACATTAATCAGTGAAACTGGGATCAAGGTAGAAATCAGCGGACGGAGCAAGCATATCTATTCCATTTACCGCAAGATGGTCGATAAAGATAAACCTTTTGAAATGGTTCGCGATCTGCGCGGGGTCAGGTTGATCGTTCCAGATATTCCATCCTGCTACGCAGTATTAGGAATCATTCACACACATTGGCGCCCCATTCCAAACGAATTTGATGATTATATCGCTGCCCCCAAAGATAATTTCTACCAGTCGTTGCATACAGCCGTTCTTTACGACGATGGTAAACCCCTTGAAGTGCAAATTCGAACTCCTGAGATGCATCAGAACGCAGAGTACGGCATTGCCGCTCACTGGCGTTATAAAGAAAAAGGCCCCAAAGACGAACAATACGAACAACGTATTAACTGGCTGAAAAAATTGATGGAGTGGCGACAGGAAGTTCAAGACGCCAACGAATTTGTTGACGGAATGAAGACCGATGTATTTCAGGACAGAGTTTATGTATTTACTCCCCGCGGTGATATCATCGATCTTCCGGCTGGAGCAACCCCCATCGATTTTGCTTACACCGTGCACACAGAAATTGGAAACCGGTGCCGTGGAGCAAAAGTCAACGGTAAATTGGTAAGCCTTGACTACGCGCTGAAAACCGGTGACCAGGTAGAGGTTTTGGCAGCAAAACAGGGGGGCCCTTCGCGAGACTGGCTAAATCCAAACCTGGGATTGGTAAAAACCCAGAGAGCTCGATCCAAGATACGAAGCTGGTTTAAACATCAAAATCGCGAACAGAACCTCACCCAGGGTAGAGAGATCCTAGAACGCGAATTGCGCCGGTTAGGGCTGCAAAATTACGACCTCGACAAATTAGCCAAAGCGTTCGATTTTCACTCACTCGATGATATGTATGTCGCGGTAGGATGCGGTGATATTTCCCTCGGGCACATCATCAACACATTGTCGGAAGGCCAGGCTGATGAAACCCACCTGTTCGAAATCAAGCCGTCAACACCCAAGGATATTACTGAAAATGCAGTCAGCGTCTTGGGCCTACGCAACATCCTTACCAACTTTGCCCACTGCTGTAATCCTGTTCCTGGAGATGCAATTATTGGATATATCACCCGCGGCCGGGGTGCAACCATTCACCGGCAGGATTGCCCAAATATCCTTCGCATGAAAGACCGTGACCGTATTGTCAGAGTTGCCTGGGGAGAACCCAAACATACATTCCCGGTCGAGATTCAGATAAAAGCATACGATCGACAGGGGTTGATGGGTGATATTTCTACAGTCCTCAGCAACGAAAATATTAACCTGAAAGATATCAAGATCAATGTCACCCACAACCTTGCTTCGTTGATCATGGTAGTGGAAATTTCTGATATCGTTCAACTTTCAAGGGTATTGACCAGAATTGAGAGCCTTCCAAATGTTATGGAAGCTCATCGATTGAATCCCGGTTAATGATGTTATAATATTGCCGCTTTTCAAAGGAGACTCACACAAATCATCTCCTTAATTAGTCTTTACATGTTCTAACGAATAAGGTAAAATCCCGCCGATTAAGGAATTATGAAAAAAGGTAAACCGGGTATTGACAACGGCAACAGATCACTTATGGTGATATGGGTTGCAGGGATCGTTGGTTTTATTGATGCATCGTATCTCACATTGACCAAATTCACAAAGGCCCCCCTCTACTGCACGCCTGGTCTTGGTGATTGCCATACCGTCAATGCCAGCAGATGGTCTGAGTTATGGGGAATTCCAATCGCAGCCTTCGGTTTAGCCGCTTACGCCATTGTTATTCTGGTCCTTTTGCTGAGCAAACGGAGTGAATGGGTCAACAGATACCAAAATCTGATTTTATTTGCGTTATCTTTTACTGGTTTTTTGTACTCAGTGTACCTTACATATCTTGAACTATTTGTAATACGTGCGATCTGTCAGTGGTGCATGTTATCCGCATTGTCCATCACAGTAATTATGATCGCGGCGATCACAAGATTAAAATATCAAAGGCCGATCTTGTTAAAACAAGGAGGAAAATAGTATGCCACGTATTCGTTGTCATTATTTAGATTGTGCATTTTTGGATGAGGGAATTTGTTCTGCAGGTATGGTAGAACTTGATCCTGATACTGGATGCAAAACCTATTCTGCCAATGCAGAAACCGTCACCGATGAAGATTGGGATACAGAGGAAGAAGAATTGGAAGAATGGGATGATATGGAAGAAGAGGGGGAAGATGATTGGGAAGACATGGACTTTGATGAGGAAAATTAAGGGTATTTGATCCTCAATGAAAAAATCACCCCGGGTCTGCCGGGGTTTTTTCTATAATCAGATAAATTATGGGTCACTCTGAAGAGAATCGAGATCTACAACATAACTATATTGCCAACATTGGAGACGGTGCATTCTTCGGATTTGGCGTTGGTTTTGCCTCTTACACAACAGTGATTCCCCTATTTATTTCAACATTGACCTCTTCAGCAGCGCTTATTGGTCTTGTTCCAGCCATCCATAATGTCGGTTGGCAACTTCCACAATTATTGACTGCCTCAAAAATATCAAAAATGGAACGCGTAAAGCCATTTGTGATGTTTATGACCATCCACGAACGATTGCCCATCCTTGGCCTGGCCTTTGTAGGATTGCTCCTACCTCGCCTCAGTGTTACAACAGCTTTAATCATTTCTTTCTTGCTCCTCATCTGGCAGGGATTGGGGGCGGGTTTTACTGCGAATGCCTGGCAAATCATGATCAGCAAAGTGATCCCAGGCAACATTCGTGCTACTTTCTATGGATTTCAAGCAGCAGCGTCCAATCTCCTTTCTAGCCTTGGTGCCTTTTTATCTGGGATTCTCTTATCAAAAATCGCTCCCCCGTATGATTTTGCATCATGTTTTCTCATTGCTTCAGTTTTATACGTCATTTCATGGTTTTTTTTGAACCAAACACGCGAGTCAAAACGGCTAATCGATTCGCAAGCGATTTCACCAACTCCAATTTGGAAAAACATGGTGAAAATCCTGAAGACTGATCAATCTTTTAGCAATTATCTGGTTAGCAGATTCATTTCACAATTCGGGATGATGTCTTATGCTTTTATCACGGTCTTCGCCGTCAGCCGGCTGGGAATGACTACGATACAGGCTGGTATCATGACCTCCATTCTGCTCATCACCCAGGTAGTTGCCAATCCTCTACTTGGACGTCTGGCTGATAAGTGGTCTCGCAAAAGTGTGCTCATCCTCGGTTGTGTATGCTCAGCAATGAGTAGCCTGTTGGCGATTACTTTTAAAGAATTTGGTTTATTTTCAGTGGTTTTTATTCTGGCCGGTGTTGCTAATGCCTGTTATTGGACGATTGGCCTGACCATCTCGCTTGAATTTGGAACTGAAGAGCAGCGCCCAGTTTATGTAGGCATGTCAAACACACTGGTGGCTCCAGCGACAATCCTTGCTCCCCTGTTAGGAGGAATTCTGGCAGATATGTTTGGTTACACGATTATGTTTATCGTGTCAGCAATTTTTGCTGGAATTTCAGTTACCATTCTGGCAGCCCTCGTAAGAGAGTTAGCGTCTCTGTCAATGGTGTAAATTCATTGTGTGGAATCTTTAAGGTTCAAGGGTGTCAATGAACAGGCGCCAGAGTAAATGGCATGACCTCAGCCATCATCAAGGGTTGCGGCCCATA
>DAOUGR010000023.1:0-15430 GCA_034429135.1 Anaerolineaceae bacterium
TGCTATAGTTGCTGTGGTCATCGTGTGTTCCCTTTCTTGAATTGGTGTATGAGACCTTCAAGAAACCACACGATGACTCTTTTGTCAATTGCTTTTTACACCACAATTTGAGACATTATCCAAAAAACCGCTGCAATGTGTTATATTGTTTGTCCTTACGATTCAATCAGAGGTGTTATGGCGTATTTATTTATCGTTTCATTGATATGGGCATTTTCTTTTGGCTTGATCAAAGGGAATCTGACTGGCGTGGATTCCAACTTTGTGGGATTCGCCCGCCTGCTGATTTCTTTTTTGATCTTTTTACCTTTCCTGAAAATCAAAAAAATCAATGGCAGGCTTGCCCTCAAACTGTTACTAACGGGAATGCTCCAGTTTGGCATCATGTATCTTACCTATCTCGCAGCTTTCCGCACGCTCAAGGCATACGAAGTGGCGCTCTTCACAATTTTCACCCCCATCTTCGTTACCCTGATCGATGATGCTTTTGCCCGAAAGTTCAATTTTCTTCACCTCGCGACCGCTATCATCACTGTTGCAGGCACCTGGGTGATCAAACGCGGAGAGATCCAATCACCGGGTGTCATGACTGGATTCTTGCTGGTGCAAATTTCTAACCTCTGTTATGCGTTTGGACAGGTCTACTATCGAAAACTGATGGCAAAAGACAATCAGTTGAAGGATCGAGATGTTTTTGGCTATATGTATCTTGGAGCGGTGGTCGTTACTGCCCTGGCCACTGGTATCCTGGTCCCAATATCCACTATTACGCTAACAGCCAAACAGATCTGGACGATTCTCTACCTGGGCGCCGTCGCCTCTGGAATCAGTTTCTTTTTATGGAACATCGGCGCGAGAAAAGTTAACGCTGGCACGCTTGCCATATTTAATGATCTTAAGATCCCCCTCGCGGTAACCGTTTCACTGTTGGTGTTCGGCGAAAAAACAAACATCCCTTCGTTGTTGATTGGCGGCACAATTATCTTGATTGCGCTGGCTTTGAATGAATATTTTTCACGCAAGCAAAGAAATGTTATCCAATCGTAAATCAAAAATCCTCCGTTCATCTGAACGGAGGTTTTCAATCATTACTTACTGACCAGCTCGATAATTTTTAATACCACATCCACCGAGCGCTCCAAAGATCGGGTCGGGAGCGTTTCATATCGCCCGTGAAAGTTAAACCCACCCGTAAAGAGGTTTGGACAGGGCAAACCCATAAAAGATAATCGCGAACCATCCGTCCCTCCGCGCACAGGCACCATGATCGGCTGTATGCCCAATGCGTTCATTGCCTGTATGGCAATCTCCACAATATGAAAGACTGGTTCAATCTTTTCGCGCATATTGTAATATTGGTCTTTGATATCAACCACAACCCGACCTTCACCATAACGTTTGTTCAAATATGCAGCGGCATCTTGCAAATATCCCTTACGCTTCTCCATGATGCTTCGGTCATGATCACGAATGATATAGTGCATGTTTGCGGTTTCAACCCCGCCTGAAAACTGAACCAGATGAGAAAAACCTTCTCTGCCTTCTGTGTATTCCGGTCGTTCGTTTGCCGGCAGCATCGCGTTGAATTCCATGGCAACCTGAAGAGCGTTGATCATCCGATTTTTAGCTGAACCAGGGTGAACACTTCTGCCATTGATCGTCACGGTTGCAGCTGCCGCGTTGAAGGTCTCATATTCCAGCTCGCCAATCTCGCCTCCATCAAGCGTGTACGCAAATTCTGCACCGAATTTTTGCACATCAAAGTAATCTGCTCCATGGCCAATTTCTTCATCAGGTGTGAATGCCACACGAATCTTGCCATGCTCGATTTCGGGATGAGTGATGAGATATTCCATTGCACTCATAATCACGGCAATCCCCGCCTTATCATCCGCACCCAACAGGGTCGTGCCGTCTGTGGTAATCAGTTCCTGCCCAACATACTTAGACAACTCTGGAAATTCTTTTGGGGTCATGCGAATATTCAATTCAGCATTGAGCACGATCTCTCCGCCGTCATAATTTTCAATGACTTGCGGTTTCACATTTTCACCGCTGACCTCCGGGCTGGTATCGAGATGGGCGATGAAACCGATGACCGGGATCTGCCGGTCGGTATTTGCCGGCAGAGTTGCCATGAGATAACATTTTTCATCCAGGCTGATATCTTCCATTCCGAGGTCGCGTAATTCTTGTTCCAGTTTCCGGGCCAGGTCGAATTGAGTGGTTGTGCTGGGATGGGTTTTGTACTCCATATCAGACTGGGTATTGATCTTTGCATAGTTGATAAAACGCTCTTTTACTGACGGCATGATTCCTCCAAATTATTTTTGCTTTTCTGATTATATGCCGATGTTAATTTTTTAGAAAATGCTTAAGAAGAGGTGTTGAGGTGCTTTCATTCTTTAAGCCAGAGAGCCGTCTATTCGACGGCTCCTGGATTTTGGCGCTGCGGCTTCCCTACTTTATCGCGAGGAGGGATGCCGCAGCGCTGTGTTTAAAACGATTACACATCGTAGACACCACCTCCTCATCGTTAGGATAGCATAGTCATTACGTTGATAAGTAAAACATAAACCGCATCGAATGTCAAGAAACCGATTTGTTTGTTGCTGCCTGGGTTCGATTTATAATTTCCAATATGAAAAATCACATCCCGGTATCTGACTCGCGTAAGAAATATATGACCATTGGTCTGTTGATCCTTCTGTTGGTTGCGTTAGCCGTGTGGTTGATTCTTACCCCGCCAGGTATTGACGGTAAATTGCACGCCGCCGGGTATTCAGTTTGTCATCAGATAGAGAGCCATTCGCTATCCATTGGAGGAAAAACGCTGCCCCTGTGTGCAAGATGCACCGGAACATTTATGGGTTTATTCTTTTCCTTGCTCTATCTTTCTTTCAAAAAGAAACGCACGGGTATACCATCCAGGTTAAAGATTGCCATTCTCGTATTGTTTTGCGCAGCTTTCCTCATGGATGGTATCAATTCTTCCCTTACCCTGTTACCCGGCATCAAACCATTTTATCAACCCGATAACCGGTTGAGGTTGATCACCGGGTTGCTGTTTGGAATTTCACTGGCAAACCTGATTCTGCCATTATGGCATCAAACGCTCTGGGCAGAGGCAGAGTCCAGGCCTGTCCTTGACCGTTGGATGGATCTCGTTGTCTTAATTTTGATCGCTGCCGCTGTTGGAACCCTGATCCTGCTGGATATCTCTTTTCTCTATTACCCAATCGCCATCTTATCCACAGGCACGATCTTTATTGTTCTGGGAATGATCTACTCATTGCTTTGGTGTATCATATTAAAAAAAGAAAATACGCTGCATCATTTGAGAGATGGAATTCGTATATTAAGTGCAGGGGTGATCACCGCCATCTTTCAGGTTGGAATGATGGATTTTGCACGGTTGATGATCACGAAATCCTGGTAAACGATTGATTTGTAAGGATATTTGAAAAATGGATATATTTAATGTATTCTCGGCCTTTGGCCTCTCCGCCAGTGCGGGTTTGAACGCCTACATTCCACTGCTGGTGGTGGCATTATTAGCGCGGTATACAGATCTAATCCACCTGCAGGAGCCATGGAACGTCATGACCTCGTGGTGGGTGATCGGGGTGCTGATTTTGTTGACCATCGTTGAAATCCTGGCGGATGCATTTCCAGGCGTGAATCATATCAATGACGTCGTTCAATCTTTCATCCGGCCCACAGCTGGCGCCATCGTCTTCGCCGCCACAGCCAGTCAGATCGGTGAAGTCAAGCCTGTCTTTGCACTGATCGCGGGGTTATTGGTTTCTGGCGGAGTGCACGCTGTGAAAGCCCTTGCGGTGAGACCAGCTGTGAATGCTGCAACTGGCGGGCTTGGAAATGTGCCTGCTTCAATTGCTGAGCAGGCCACTTCCACTGTGGTATCGGTGTTATCGATCATCATCCCTGTGGTCATTGCCTGTATCCTGGTTCTCGTCACCACCATCATCGTGACACGCATTATTTATAAAAAACGTAAACAAAATCCAGGATCGAATCCTTGATGAATCCGTTAGATGAGTCATCTTTACCCAATGATCAAGATTTGGTTGCCAGAAGGAAGCGTCAGATTTGGCTCACGGTCGTCGTCATGCTGCTGTCGTTTTGTCTAGGCACTACCGGTCTACTGGTTATCCTCTGGTTTCTGATTAAGTATCTCATTCCACAGATTGGTTTCTAAACCTGCTTTTTGTGTGGTTTTTCATCCCTTTGTGTACAGTGCGTAGGTTTTCATAAAGCAAGAATCAATGCACTAACCTTCAAATCTCAGTGGAGATTGAATTTTCGCTATTCGGGGGGTAATCGATACCCCCATCGCGTCTATTAACACCATCATTCTTTAAGAGCGATCACATCCTGCGGGGCCAGGTTGATGGTAATTTTTTGCCCAGTGACAAATTTTATCGTTGAAGTAAATTCCATCTCAATGCATGCATTTACCCTGACTTGCAGGCGATAATGATCACCCCGAAAACGCACCTTTTCAACCAATCCATTGAGATGATTCGGCAGCGTCTGATCACCAGAAAACCCCGCACTCGTCGGTTTGATCAGCAGAGTCACGGGTGAATCAATGCTAAAGGCATGATCTGCATCAGGATTCCAGACATCAAGAGTCCCGCAATCCGTTCTTACCCTCAGTGGATTCGTTTCGATCACTGTACCCGAAATAAAATTGGTCATTCCAAGAAAACTGGCCGCCCAGCGGGTGGATGGGAATTGGAATACCTTTTCTGTCTGATCACACTGCACAATGCGTCCGTCATTCAAAAGTGCCAGTCGGTCGCTGACAACGATGGCCTCCTCTTGATCGTGGGTGACATAAATCGCAGGAATGCCCGTTTGTTTTAACAGGTCTCGCAATTCTTCCTGAAGTTCCATCCGCAGCGCACGATCGAGGGCAGCGAGTGGTTCATCAAGCATCAACAGCAAGGGTCGTGGCGCCAGCGCGCGCGCCAGTGCAATGCGCTGCTGCTCTCCACCAGAAAGGTCGGTGACACGCCTTTCACTGAAACCTGTCATGTTCACTCTTTCGAGCGCTTCTCTTACTTTATTAGCCATTTCCGATTTAGAAATACCCCTCATTTTCAGACCAAAACCAACATTTTCCGCCACTGTCAGGTGTGGGAATAAGGCGTAATCCTGGAACATGAGCCCAAAGTTGCGCTTGAAGGTTGGTACTTCAGCCAGGTCTTTACCATTCCAATAAACGCATCCAGAGTCAGGTTTTTCTATTCCAGCGATGATGCGCAGAATGGTGCTTTTTCCGCTGCCAGAACGCCCGAGCAGACACAGCGTCTCGCCAGGTTCCACTCTAAAATTTACCCCTGATAACAAAGGTTTATTTTCATATTCCTTATATAAATCGACAACTTCCAGATTTTCCATTTTCTATCCCTTATACGCCTGCACGTTTCTCGCTTTGCAGTTTTTCCAGAAGCCAAACGGAGACCCCGCAAACAATAATCAGGATCGTGGCCATTGCCATAGCCTGCCCGTAATTCATAGCACCTGGCTGAGAAAGGTAGCGATAGATCGCGATCGGCAGGGTTGGGTTTTTCGGGCTTGAAATGAACGAAGTGGCTCCAAATTCACCCAATGATATCGTAAATGAAAAGATTGCACCGGCTATCAACGCCCGGCGGATAATCGGCATTTCAACATGCCACCAAACTTTCTGCGGAGAAGCACCCAAAACCGCCGCTGATTCGCGCAGAGATTCTGGAATTGAACTGATAGCTGGCTGCACAGTGCGCATCACAAAGGGCATGGCGATCAAACTATGGGCAATCGGCACCAGGAGTGGGAAAGTCCCTGCTTCGATAGGCGGGCGGTTGAAAGTGACGATAAAACCCAGCCCAAGTGTCACTGCCGAAGCCCCAAAGGGCAGCATGATGAGCGCATCGAGCCAGCGTTTGATCGCGGGCTTTCTCACAAATGCATAAGCCAGCATCGTTCCCGCCATCGTAGAAATGACCATGGTCACGCCCGCATAAAAAAGCGAGTTGATCATCGCCCGAACAGGAGGAACGTAAAAGTAACTTTGCTGACGGTTGATAAACAATTCCTGATAGAAATCGAGCGTCACCCCTGCCTGCACATCACCTCTCTCACCGCGGTCAGCCTCCATCCGAGCAATTGATCTGGCGGCGAGTGCACCCAGGGGCAAAACTTGCAGCAGAAAAAGAAAGAGCATAACGATTAACACAATGACCTTTTGCATCCAGGTTCGCGGCAGCTGGGTGCCTTCACCCTGTAACCTGGGAAAAAGGGGAATACTCTGGTTCGAAGACACTTTTGAATAAAAAATGGTGATTCCAATCGTACAGGCAAGTTGAAGCAGCGTCAGAATCCCTGCCATACGCAGATTAAGTAATGAAAGCGCTTGAGTATAGATTGAAACTTCTAGAGTGGCAAAGCTCGGACCCCCAAGCATTAAAACGACACCAAAACTGGTGAAATCAAACAGAAATACGAGCAGTGCTGATGCCAATATCGGACGTTTGAGCAGCGGCAGTGTAACCTCTATAAAGCTTCGTGATGGTGATGCACCCAATACCTGGGCACTCTGTTCGAGCCGCGGGTCGAGTTGAGCCCACGCGCTCCCCACGACCCTGATCACAATGGCAATGTTATAGAAAATGTGAGCCACCAGAATGGCAGTGAACGTGTTTAAAAATGTGACAGGCGGAATGCTGGTTTCCAGCAAATCCATTAAAGCAAGGTTTATCCAACCACGGGGCCCAAGCAATGCATTGAATCCCGCTGCTGTCACAACTGTGGGAAGGATAAAGGGCAACATGGTAAGGGTGCGCATGAAGCTTTTGCCCGGAAAATGAAATCGTGAGAAAACAAATGCAGCAGGCAACCCCGTAACCAGAGTGAGCAACGTTGAGAGCACCGCCTGCCCAACGGTAAATCCCAGCGGCCGCCAGATCTGACCAAGATCGATGGAATCTGCCCGTGAGAACATAACGGCCATGATCGATGCCATCGGGAGAAAGAAAAAGACAAGCAAGAACAACAGCGGGAATAACCACAACGCCATTCCCGAATCTTTCAATTTGGGCTCCCCAACAGCGAAACGGCTCAAGGCAACATCACCTCGGTCCAATCCTTGATCCACTGGTCACGTTTCTCTGAAATCAATGCCGGATCAAGTACAGCCGGATTTTCAGCCGCCTGTGCATACTTTTCAAATTCGGAGGGAAGGGAAGCATTCTGGTTTACAGGGTACATGAACATCTGCAACGGCAAATCTTCCTGAAATTGAACATCCAGCATGAAATCGATGAACTTTTGAGCCATGGTCAAATTTTTTGTTCCCTTCAGAATTCCTGCATATTCAATCTGGCGGAAGCAGGTATTCACTCCAAGAATCGAAGCTGTTGGCGATTCGGTAAGAGGTGAGCTGGCATAAATCACCTCGGCCGCCGGACTTGTGGCATAAGATACAACCATTGGTTGTAACCCCTTGCCTGATGAAGCCGAAAAGTTGGTGTAATACGCTGTGTCCCAGTCATTTACCACGACCACCCCATTGCTTTTCAGTCCACGCCAAAACTCTAAATACCCTTCTTCACCAAATTCAGCAATGGTAGCCAGCAGAAACGCCAGCCCTGGCGAAGATGTAGCGGGATTTTCCACAACCAGCAGCGGAGCTCCAGATGCAGAACTTCCATACTCTGATTTCAACAGATCATTCAGCGTTTGGGGAATTGCCAGGTTGTGACTGATGAAGTACTTTTTGTCATAATTGATGCAGACATCGCCGAAATTAATCGGCGTCACCATACCATCAAGGTTCTCTTTAAAATTGTTTGCTACATTGACGAGTAAGGGAGATGTATATGGCTCAAAGATTTCTTCTTTAATGGCACGTGAGAGAAAAGTGTTATCGACCCCATAAAGAACATCAGCCTGCGGCGAATCTTTGGTTAACACTGCCCGATTCAGCATTGTTCCTGTATCGCCTGATTTTATGAAAATCAAACTGACATTGTTTTGAGTTTCAAAAGCCTTCACCACATCTTCAGAGACTGCAAATGAATCGTGCGTCATCACAGTTAACGTTGGTGGGCTCGATTTCGGAGCGCATGAAGTCAGTAACAGAAAGAACAAGACAAGAAAAATCAACCTCGTTTTCATTCCAATACCTCTTTTCGATCGTGAATGCAGAGTAACAAACCAGATTGAATTTCAACCAGAGCTTTACTCGTAAGCATGACATTGCTGATCCCTCTGCTTTGATGAAAACCCAGATTCTCTCCAATTAAGGGATACTTTAAATTGGTAGTCGTGATGCCATACACCATCGGAGTGAGCGGCAACAGTGACAGCAGGTCACCTTGATCTCCAAAGATTTCAGCTTGAGCACGAATGAGTAAAACTTCGACCTTTCCGTCATCTATACGCAAGTCAATATCTGATAACTGTGGCAAACTCAAGAGATGTATGTTTGCCAGTGTTTGATCCAAGCGGCCGCCGAGGGCGCACACGACGGTGATCCTGTCACTACCCCATTCCGCCGCGGCCAACAGGGCCAGCTCGAGGTCAGTCTCATCCTTATCGGCCGGATAGCGGCTTACCCTGCCACCGGCGGCTTCAGCCAGCGACACCTGTTCAGCCGTCACCGAATCCAGATCACCGATCAACAAATCAGGCATCATTTCAAGCTGCTGCATGTAGAAGAATCCGCCGTCAGCAGCAATTTTCAGATCGGCAGTCTGGGCAATTTTCCGAACGGCTTCTGGAAAGTGCATTTCTCCGTTGGCAAAGATCACGGTGTGTTTTGCCATCAAAAAACCCTCCGCCAGGGAGGGTGTCTTTTGATTTTTCAATCCCTCCGCCGGCATTATCCGGATCAGGTTATGCGGGTCTAGGGCGGTTTCCCTACTCTCAGCCTGGAACGCCAGGCTCCCCGTTCACTTTTTCATTTGTAGTATAGGCCTCGACGAAGTGAATGTCAAGAAAAGATCTAGGTCAGTTCTTTCGAATAGCAAAAACACCCAAGACTGAGAGGGCAAGTCATTTAGCTTGGTTTAATTGATTAATGGATGTTTTCAAGAAAAAGATCCACCAGGCACGGATCGAAATCAACCCCTCGTTGAGATGCGATATATGCTCTAACTTCATCGTCTGACATGGCTTTTCGATATGGCCTTTCAGAACGCAGGGCATCCCATACATCGACAATCGCAAATATCCGCGCAGAAAGCGGAATCTCTTCTCCGCGTAAGTGGCGCGGATAACCGCTTCCGTTCCAGCGTTCATGGTGACAATAAGGGATTTCAATAGCCGATTCAAGGTATTTGATTTCAGACAACCATTCATAAGCATACACAGGATGAAGACGCATGATATTCCATTCTTCTTCAGTTAGTTTTCCCGGTTTCAACAAGATGGAATCAGGAATCCCCAGTTTACCAATATCATGCAGGAGTGCACCCCGTCGGATTTGGACAAGTTCGTCCCCCTGGAACCCGACCAGACGGGCCAGTTCGATTGTGGTCTCTGTTACTCTGATCGTGTGGCCTTCGGTTTCTCGATCGCGCAAATCGAGAGCCAGCGACCACCCTTCGATTGTCTTGTCGTATGCTGTAAGAAGCTCTGAATTAATTTTCGTCAACCGGTCTCGCTGATCGATAATATGCCTGAAACGATTCATGCGCAGGATATTCTTGATCCGAATCTGAATTTCCATACTGTCAAATGGTTTGGTCAAGAAGTCATCTGCTCCGGCTTCTAACCCTGTGAGCCGGGCTTCACGATTATCCAACGCAGTGATCATGATTACCGGCACTTCAGCGAGCTCTTCATTGGATCTAATCCGTCTACAGACTTCAAAACCATCCATATCCGGCATCATTAAATCCAGCAAAATGGCATCTGGCATGAAATGTTGTGCCATTGCCAGACCCTTCATCCCATTCTCGGCAAATAAAAGCTGTACATTATCCTGTCGTAGTAGACCGTCGAGCGTCAACCGTACGATGGGTTCGTCATCAATGATTAAAATCTTCGCGGCCTGGTTTAAAATGACCGGTGTGTTTTCGTTCACAACTCCCCCTTTATACACGACAACAGGCGAGTATTGAAACAAAAAGAAATAACCCTGATTCTCATAGGGTAATTGTAAAGAAAGGGTTTTCTGGAAAAAATGGTACTGTTACGAAATTGGTTTAGAAACATTTACGAAATTTCGCTGCGGTTACTACGGATCATTATGCATCAATTAATCCCTGTTGAATGGCGAAACGAACCAGTTCAGCCTGAGAACTGATACGCAATTTTGACATAACGCGTGCGCGGTGCGATTCGACCGTGCGGACACTGAGAGAAAGTTTCTCGGCAATTGCCAGATTGGTGTTGACTTCAGCGATCATCTGTAAGACCTGGCGCTCGCGGGGGCTGAGACTCTCCAGTGAGCCGTTCTTTTCACCTTCGCCAGAAAGCAGCATTTCAAGCACCTCATCCGAAATGGCTTTGCTTAAATAGCGTTTACCTTCGATGGCGTGATGAATGGCATCCAGAATTTCTGAGAAATCAGCGTCTTTGATCACATACCCAAGGGCACCTTGATGCAATGCACGGACTGCGTAACCAGCGTTTGCGTGCATGGAAAGAAAAACCACCCGTGTTTTAAATCCTTGCTGGCGGATTTGAAACGCTGCCTCTATCCCATTTAAATTGGGCATCATTACATCCATCAGAATGACATCAGGCTTCAGATCGGCGACAAGTTTCAACGCTTCCACCCCGTCTGAGGCTTCGCCAACCACCAAAATATCCTTTTGAGCCTGAAGCATAGATTTAATTCCCTGACGGACAAGCTTATGGTCATCTGCGAGTAGAACCGTTACAGGCATCTTTTACTCCATCTCTGGCAGAGAAAATTCTGCTTCTATTATAGTGCCTTCCCCAGGAGTTGATTGGATGTTGAATTTACCACCTGCCAGAGAAACGCGTTCACGCATCGATGATATACCCGTTGAATGACCTGGAGAAACCTGATGAATATTAAATCCTTTGCCCGAGTCGACAATCGAAAGCCGCAAATGCCGGGGTTCGATATTCAAGGTTACCATCACCTCGTTGACCCTGGCATGGCGCGCAATGTTGGTCAATGCTTCCTGGATAACCCGAAAAATGGTCGTTTCAATAATATCAGGAAACCGCCGGTCATCCAGGGGGTCGATATTATGAATCACCTTGATCTTTGTTTGTTGGGTAAACCTGTTAAAGAACCAGTACAAAGCCGCGATCAACCCAAGGTCATCGAGCATCGTAGGACGTAAGTTCAGCGTCAATTCCCTGACCTGGGTCAAAAGCTGCTCGGTGATGTTGATAGCTTTTTTTCGTTCAGCCTGTAACTCTTCACCCTGATAATTCACAAGATTGATCAGCAGGATTTTTAACGCGGTCAACTGCTGGCCAATTTCATCGTGTAATTCCATCGCCAGGTGCCGGCGTTCGATTTCTTGCACGCTGATCACTTTTGCAGATAACATTCGAAGTTCTTCATTTTGTTCCTGCAAAAGCTGATGAGCTGTCTGTAATTTTTCACGTTCCTCTCGCAGGTGACGGTACCTGGCGACCTGCCGTAACCCTCTTAACCTGATCTCAAGTTCAACCGTATTAAATGGCTTAGAGAGAAAATCATCAGCCCCAGCTTCCAATCCCATTAACCGTGAATCCTGGTCGTCAAGGGCAGTAATCATGATAATTGGAATTTCTGCCAGATTGGGGTCACTGCGAAGCCTCCGGCAAACCTCAAAGCCATCCACCACCGGCATCATCACATCCAGCAAGACCACGTCTGGGTTCAGCCTTGAGGCCATTTCAAGACCTTCAGTTCCTGAAGACGCACATTTGATCTCATACCCTGACTCAGACAGCAACCCGGTGAGAGTCTCGCGGGTGATGACATCATCGTCGATGATGAGCAAAAGTGGATGGCTCATGCTTTTTCCTCCAATAATTTTTTTATTGAAGACAATAATCCCATAAGGTTGACAGGTTTGCTGACGTAATCGTCGGCCCCTGCATCCAGGCAGCGTTGGCGATCTTCATCCATTGCCAGTGCGGTTAACGCAATGATCGGGATTTTTGCGCGTTCCGAAGGCATTTTTCGAATCAGTCGAATCACTTCCAATCCATCAATTTCTGGCATTTGAATGTCTAACAAGATGATCTTGGGCGCTTCACGCACTGCCAGCTCCAGTCCCTTCTTCCCATCCATGGCTGTGATCACCCTGTAACCCTGGAACGTCAAAAAGTCAGAAAGCATCGCGTTGTTGACTTCATTGTCGTCCACCAGCAAGATGGTACCCAGGTCAGGCCGGGTCCCGCTTTTTACAGATGGATACCCCGAAAGCGTACCGGCCTTATTTACAGATGTGGTAATCTCTGTGATTTTTTGCCGCTTCCAGGGAATTGAAACGGTAAACCGGCTGCCTTTGCCTAACTCGCTGGTGACAGTTACATACCCTCCATGGAGCTCTGTCAATCGTTTCACCAGAGAGAGCCCCAGACCTGTGCCTGTATAACTTCGTGAAAGGCTGCTGTCTAATTGAATGAAAGGCTGGAAGAGTTTATCAATATTTTTTTCTTCAATACCGATCCCACTGTCCCAAACCGTGAAATGCACCAAATCCTTTTCTTCATCTGCAGAAACTTCCATGCCAATGTTCCCATTTTCTGGAGTGAACTTTACTGCATTCCCCAGAAGGTTGACCAAAATTTGTTTAACACGCCGTGGATCAACATAGATCAATATATCTGGTTGACTTTGCGTAAAAGTCAGCGTCTGGTTCCTGGTTACTGCAATTTGCTTTACCATCCGTAAACTCGCCTGGCAAATTTCTGATGCGTCGGCCAGACTATATTGCAGTTCAGTTTTTCCAGCTTCAATCTTGGAAAGGTCAAGAATATCATTGATCAGGTTCAGTAAATGCCGCCCTCCTTCCTCGATGGTAAAAAGGATATTCAATTGCTTTTCGTTTAACGGACCATAAATACCTTTTTGTAATGCTTCAGAAAGGCCCAACACCCCGGTGAGCGGTGTTCGCAATTCATGGCTCATACTCGCCAGGAATTCATCTTTTAGTTTCGAGGCTTTTTCAAGAGAAAGGTTTGCCGAATGCAGCTCCTCTGTACGCTGCTTTACCCTGTCTTCAAGTTCTGCATTGAGTTGGATTAGTTTTAATTCAGCTTCTTTACGGGGCGTGACATCTTCAATTATTTCTAACAAATGGGTTATGTTCTGATGTTCATCCATGACCGGTGAAATCGATAAGGATGACCAGAAGATCTCTCCCTCTGGTCTTTGATGCTGAAACTCTCCGCGCCACTGGTCACCACGCCTGATCGTCTGTTCGATTTCAACCAGATCTTTATCAGAAAACATATCCTGCGTGTAATGGAGAACATTTTGGCCAATATAATCGGTAGTCGTTTCACCAAGATATTTTCGAAACCAATTGTTTGCATATTCGATATTGCCATGTAGATCCGTCAGAACGACACCAACCGGGCTTTGGTCAATGGCATAAGAAAGCAGTTGAATTTGCTCTTCGATTTTCTTCTGTTCAGTGATGTCGGTTGATATCCCGCCTATTTCACTGATTGTGCCATCTTCATTCCAGAGAGGAAACTTAAACGAAATATAATAATGTTTTTCGCCATTGATGTAATGAAATTCTTCGAAAGTGGCCGGTGCCCGCGAATTTAAAACTTTTCGATCATTGCTTAATTGAATCTCAACCTCCTCACGAGCAGCCAGGTCGTATGCGCTCTTTCCGACCATATCCTTTTCGCTCAGAGAGAAAGATTGACACGTAGCATGATTAACCAATGTATAGCGCCCTTCAATATCTTTAATATAGATTTGCGCACTGGTGTTATCGAGAATGGACTGCAAACGTTCCTGGCTTACCCTTAAAGCTTCTTCGGTTAATTTCCGCTCTTCCAGTTCTTTTTGAACTTTGGAATAAAGATAGGCATTTTCAAAAGCAACCGCAGCCTGATTTGCGATGGTCGTTAATAAGCGTTCATCGCGTTCATTAAAGGCATCCAACATCTCTGACTCAACTGCGAAGCTTCCTAACACCTCCTCACCTGTTTTGATTGGCACATATATCCCAGATCGGATCCCTGGCAGGATATGGACGTACCGATCATCCTGACTCACATCGGGCACCCGAACCGATTGACCGGTTTTAATGACCCATCCGCTCATTCCATCCCCAACTTTTTTGATGCGGGTGGACAACTTTGTTTTTACTTTTTCTCTCTCCGAGTCTGACAGCCCAGGAACATGGAAGGCAACCAGACGTATGTTGTCAGTGCCTCTTTCTCGCAATCTGATCATCGCGTAGTTCACCGTGAAATACCTGGTAAACAACTTGATCATCGATTGCGCGATTTGTTCAGGATCAAGCATCTGATTGACAGCCAATGCGTTTTTGTAGAGCAATTCCAATTCTGCCAGGTTCTGTCGAACTTCTTTTTCAGCCTTTTTCCTTTCGGCCAGCTCAAGCAACAAATCGTCATGTAAATTGGCATTTTGAATGGCCAAACCAATTTGACTGGCAACCACGCTCAGCCAATTACCCACTTCTTCAGAATATGCATTTTCTAAAGAACTTTGCAGTTCGATAAGACCCAGCACCCGGTCTTCTGCCAGAATAGGGATATCGATAATGGATTTGCGAATGCGATTATTGCTGATTGAAGACCAAATATTCTTTTCAGCTTCTTCAGTGAAGTCTGTCATTATGACAGGAGATTTAGATTCAATAGCTTTAGCGTAACTGCGCTCTGGAGTTTCAGATTCGTATTTGATTGGAGAGAAAGAAGCCGGATCAATTGTTCTGCCTTCAGTTGAAATATAAGAGGGGATCAAAATCTTTTTCTCTGCATCATAATGAATGATTGCATAATCAGGGCAATCAACCATCGTTTTCAGGTAACGTTCAGCAGTCCTGTAGATGGCTGAAATATCGAGCAAGGCCGCCAGTTCACGCCCCAACGCCACAACCTTTTCTTGCAGTAAGTTCTTTTTTCGCAACGCTTCTTCTGCTTTTTTCAAGTCGGTAATGTCAATAATTGAAACCAACACTTTAGACAGATCTTCTTCATACCCGGGGACGATCGAAAGATAAATAATGATGTTGATTCGCCGGCCATCAAAGGTTTTATTGACCGTTTCATAGCTAAAATTGATCTTCTTTTCCAGTAAATTCTTAAGAGTCTCAACAAACCCAAAAGGTTAGCGTCTCTGTCAATGGTGTAAATTCATTGTGTGGAATCTTTAAGGTTCAAGGGTGTCAATGAACAGGCGCCAGAGTAAATGGCATGACCTCAGCCATCATCAAGGGTTGCGGCCCAT
>DAOUGR010000024.1:0-150565 GCA_034429135.1 Anaerolineaceae bacterium
ATGGGCCGCAACCCTTGATGATGGCTGAGGTCATGCCATTTACTCTGGCGCCTGTTCATTGACACCCTTGAACCTTAAAGATTCCACACAATGAATTTACACCATTGACAGAGACGCTAACCACCAATCTCTGCCCGAAAACAACTTGCAATTATTTTGATCCTTCTTAGAATTAGTGTAGAAACTGCTTTTTTGCTGTTCAAGGAGGGAATATGCTTGAAAAGTTTTTTGACCTATTTAGAAAACCGAAGGCCGCTGCCCGGAAAGAGAAAGTCAGCACGGATCAAGTCAGAAAATTTGCAAAAGCCACGTATATTACTCCTGCACGTCAACAGGGTCTCAAAAGAGTCACATTCAGCGCATCAGACATCCATGCTGGGATGAAACTGCATTCTGGTTATTCTCTGGTGTGCGGAGCAATTGATACCAAAAAATTTCAGGAATTTGCGAAGGTCAAACTGGAAACTCGCTCCGGCCCCAAACAGGGTGCTGCTGCCCGCTGGACGTTTCGGGTAGAGTGATTTTTTTAATAGAAACTCACAAATATCGTGATTGGTAAAAAACATCATATAAAATAGTGTTACCTCTTTGAATATTTTTTGAAAATAAAAATGGTAACATTTCTCAATTTTTAATATAGACAGATACATTTCCTCTAAATCCCGATCCTAGGGCAAATATTGAAGATATATTTTTTTGGGATTATAATTTTTTTTATGATCGCAACAAATTTTAACCAAGCTGAATCTCTTCATAAATCTGACGACTCAGATTATCACAGTCAAAATTATTTGAGTTTACGCCTGGTTTTGTAGCGTCATCAATACATCTCCAGGTAAGATGAATTCCTGGAGGTGATGAGGAAATGACGCAAGACATCCAGATATTCCATACACCACAAAGAAGTCACAAAGCAATAACCGGGGGAGATGTATTCGCTTTTGCTCTGATTCTTGCATTGCTATATATCGGAGCGCGATTAGCAATTAATGCACCTGAAGTTATTCCAGGCCCAGATATTTCTTTATCTCCATCGGCTTTGCCTATTTATGCCCTTCTTTCAGTCGGCAGAATGACAGCAGCATATTTTCTATCCTTGATTTTCTCAATAGTTTATGGACGAATTGCTGCTTATCATAAAAATGCTGAAAAAATATTAATGCCCTTGTTGGATGTGCTCCAAAGCGTCCCGATTTTATCTTTTTTACCTGTTGTATTACTGAGTTTTAGTGCTTTTTTACCGCAGGATGTCGCAGCAGAATTAGCTTCAATCATCTTAATCTTTACCAGCCAAGCATGGAACCTAACCTTCGCCTGGTACCAATCTTTAACGACAATTCCAAAAGAACTTAATGAAGCCAGTTCAATATTCAGATTGAACGCCTGGATAAAGTTTAAATCACTTGAACTGCCATTCGGTATGATCAGCCTAATTTGGAATAGTATGATGTCTTGGGCTGGAGGTTGGTTCTTTTTAATGGCAGCCGAAATCTTTACTGTGGGATCGCGAGATTTCCGTTTGCCCGGATTAGGAGCCTATTTACAAGAGGCTGCAAATCAAAGCAATTTCACAGCAATTATTTGGGGGGTAGGTGTCTTAATCCTTACAGTGGTTGTACTTGATCAATTAATTTGGCGCCCATTAATTGCCTGGTCAGTTCGGTTTAAAGTTGAAATGGTAGAATCTGACGTTCAACCCACGTCATGGTTCCTGGATTTAATGCGCAAGGCAAATCTGACACGAGCAATTTCAAAATGGATGATCACTCCAATAACTGAGAGCTTTGACCAGTTTAACATAAAGCATCATTCTTCAATTTCCAATGGAGGTGATACCAAAGGCCAAATCAAGTGGCCTACAATTGTCATCCTGGTTGTCGTTCTTTTATCAATTACTTATGCACTTTTCCGGGCTGCGGAAATGTTAATCACTGTACCACTTATGGAATGGGGAGCCATTGGTCTTGGAGTATCAGCCACATTAATTAGAGTAATCTTAGCACTAGTGATTGCACTTACATGGACCATTCCAGTTGGGGTTGCGATAGGAACAAATCACCGTTTAGCAGCCATACTTCAACCAATCGTCCAGATCACTGCCTCTGTTCCAGCAACTGCCCTTTTCCCTGTACTATTGCTTGTACTAATAAATCTTCAGGGAGGATTAAACGGTGCAGCAGTCCTGTTAATGCTAATGGGCACGCAATGGTATTTACTTTTCAACATTATTGCGGGGGCAAGTGCAATTCCTCAAGATCTCATTTACATCTCAAAATTAATGGGCCTGAGCGGGTGGCAGCGTTGGCGAACTCTTATTCTTCCGGCAATTTTCCCATATCTGGTTACTGGAGCAATAACAGCAAGCGGAGGCGCCTGGAATGCCAGCATTGTTGCTGAGTACCAGAATTTTGGGGGTGAGACCCTTTCAGTTACTGGTATTGGTTCGATCATTGCGCAAGCTACAGCCAAAGGAAATTATCCATTGCTTCTAGCAAGCACACTTTCGATGATCATAACAGTAATATTAGTCAATCGTTTGTATTGGCGACGGCTGTATCGTTTAGCCGCAGAAAAATATCGAATGGAGTAATTGATGATGACCGAATCGTTATTGCAACTTGAACATGTTTTTCAATCATATGGAACAGGCTCTCGACGTTTTACTGCAGTAGAAGATATTAACTTAAGACTCTCCACTGGTGAATTTGTTGCATTACTTGGCCCATCTGGGTGTGGTAAAAGCACATTATTGCGTATCATAGCAGGCTTACAAGAAGCCACACAAGGAAAAGTGCTATATCGAGGAAAGCGCTTAGTAGGTGTAAATCCGTATACATCAATTATCTTCCAGAGCTTTGCACTGTTTCCTTGGTTAAGTGTGCTCGAAAATGTATCGCTAGCACTGAAAGTACGAGGGATGGATAAGACTGAGCGAGAGAAGAAAGCTGAAGATCTTCTGGATCGTGTTGGATTGGATGGATTTGAATCTGCTTATCCCAGAGAGCTATCAGGAGGAATGCGCCAAAAAGTAGGATTTGCTCGTGCAATGGCTGTTGAACCAGAATTGTTATGTATGGATGAGCCGTTTTCCGCTTTAGACGTTCTGAGTGCTGAGTCTTTACGTGGCGAGCTATTGGAATTGTGGACTGAAGGAAAGATACCTACCAAAGCAATTTTAATGGTCAGTCACAATATTGAAGAGGCAGTATTTCTTGCAGACCGTATCATAGTTATGGATAAAGAACCAGGTCGAATTATTGCCGAACATCAAATTGACCTACCTCATCCACGCAACCGGAAATCCTCACAATTTCAGACACATGTAGACCAAGTGTATGCAATACTTGCCGGACAGACACGAACTGAAAGTGAAGAGTTGGGATCAGCACCAGGTGAGGTTGGTATTACTCGCCATCTCCCGGAAATTGAAATCAGTGACCTCGCAGGATTATTAGAAAATCTTGCAGAAGGAGAAAAATCAAAACACGACATTTACCTGCTTGAGGAAGAACTAGGGATTGAATCCAACGATTTACTTAAATTAACAGAGGCTGCAGAATTACTAGGCTTCGCTTCTATTGCAAAAGGCGATATTGAATTAACTCCATTAGGGCAGACATTCGCGGATGCAAGTATTTTGGCTCGCAAAGAAATATTTGCTTCTCGTGCCCGACGAATACCCTTGATGAAATGGCTTTTAACTATGCTTCATTCAGCTGAAGACAAACGGCTAAAAATAAATGTCATCCAAACAGCTTTAAGTCTTGATTTCTCACCTTTAGAAGCCGAACAACAGATCGAGGTGTTGATCAATTGGGGAAGGTATGGTGAATTATTCATTTACGAAGACGATTCAGAGATGATAAAGCTGGAGGAAGGAAAATAGAGTTGATGATCAAAATTTCATCATCAATCGCTTTTACTCATGGCAATGAGTTGTTTAATTTATTTTCGATAAAATGCTAATCCTTAACAAAAGCGGTGAGTCAGAATTATCCTTAAGGGTATGACTCTGAAAAAGGAAGTTAGAAATGACTCGCTAAATTATTAGACTATTAAAAAAGCCCCTGCAGAAAAAGGCTTTGGAACAATTCAAGAATTGATGTGCAATATTAACCTGCTTTTTCTTTATCAAGAATTGAGTAGTTTTGATTATGTCTCAATCGCATAAATAGACGTAGTCCTCTTTAATTTCAATATACGGAGTCTGATAATACTTTTGGATTTTACCCGTTACCATCACACATTTTCCAACGACATCATCCCAATAAATATCTTCATGCTTAATGAGGTAAAAAGCTTTTGGATCTGCTGAAAAAGTAAAAACAAAGGCTCCTAGACTCTCACTAAAATAGGCATTTCGAACCGTACCATAAACGCACATTGATTTACCAACATCAGCAGTTGAAATTTCTGACCATATCTCACAAGAATTGCGAACTGTAGGTGTGAAAGTTGGTAGCCGTATTGGCGTAGCTTTAGTTTTTGGAAGTACCTGATCTGATACTCCTATGGAGTAGACTGTCAGGTTATCAAATGCCACTGTAGAACTATCAGCAGTGTTTGTTGCGACACCCAGTCCGATATTTCCATTCGATAATGATGTATCCACCAATGATGCAACCAATTGATCATTGATGAAAATCTTGATTCTCGAATCATCAAAAGCAATCATTACTGGGTTTTCATTTGACCTAAATTGCACCAATCCAGATGCAGCAGAGAATAATTCGATATCTTTACCATTTACCACCTTATTAACATATATCGAGCCATTTCCAAATATCGTTAATCCGTAATAATTATTTTCGTCCATTTGTCGCCAAGCAATGAAGTATCCTGCCGAATCCGAAAGATTACTGGAGCTCCAAAGCAAATCAACTTTCAAAATGGCATCATCAAATTCCTTTGGTAGATTTGACCAAATAATCATCCCTTTCTCTCTGGAATAAATCTTATATTTCCCATTTACCATGTCAAAATCAGATAAATTGTCTGATTTTTCCAGCCACCATCCATCATTTGAAGAAAAATCTGTTGAATATAAGATTTCATAGGTTTGCCCACCCGATCCAGACTGCCTGGTTGATTGTTGATCCATATTAAGTCCTTCTTTCCTCAGTGGACCAGTCGAAAACGCAATAATCACAACCATTACAATAGCAAATAAAAAGATTATTGCTCGGCCAGATTTATCTTTCTCATTCTTTGTTAAAACTTGAGGAAGCTCATCAGCCACGATCTGCCTCGATTGAAAAACTGGAAGATCGTGCATGCAATAACGGCAATAGATCGCTTCGTCTTGAATTTCTTCCGCACAATATGGACATTTTTTCATGATTAATCCCCTTTTGTATTTTTTTTACTATTGGGTTAATTCATCCATTGAACCTTATTAACACCAACAATAAAATATCCATGTGCCTTGTTAGAATCCGCTTCTCACCACAACGCCATAGAAACCAAGATTGACGACTTTTTCCCCTATACCTATTTCCCTTTTCAATTTCTATTACATAGATCATGATTCTTTCGAAAGGCAAAGTTCCAGATACTGTCCTTCCTTAAAATCAATATGGGCATCTATTAGGGTTTATTCTCTATGAAGGCAAATATTGAGTTCTTCTGTTGCTCTCGAACACATAAAAAGCATTTATTAATCCCCTTAATAATTATTTTTCCGCCTTTTGCAAATATTATACAAATTACAAGTGAATAATCAATCCATAATGGTAAAATATTCAAACCTTATGTTGGAGCAAGCACGTTTTTATCCCTACAAAAGCCATCGGGGGCATCGGGTGAAACGAAATTTTTATGATTTCAATTGAACTGTGATATTTGCTGCATGGTGCGAGTCCTGGCTGTTCTGCCAGGAAACCCTTGACCCGCCATTTTAAATAATCTGAGCCACCGAAGGGAGTCGCGAGCGCTTGGTGCGAGTCCTGGCTGTTCTTGCCAGGAAACCCTTGACCCGCCATTTTAAATAATCAGAGCCACCGAAAGGAGTCGCGAGCGCTTGGTGCGAGTCCTGGCTGTTCTTGCCAGGAAACCCTTGACCCGCCATTTTAAATAATCAGAGCCACCGAAGGGAGTCGCGAGCGCTTGGTGCGAGTCCTGGCTGTTCTTGCCAGGAAACCCTTGACCCGCCATTTTAAATAATCAGAGCCACCGAAGGGAGTCGAACCCTTGACCCGCCGCTTACGAAGCGGCTGCTCTGCCAACTGAGCTACGGTGGCGCATCAAGACTTCCCGAATTATATCAGCACCCCTCTAGAATACGCAAGCGATAAGACAGATTTCTTCCACAATCATCTGCCTTTTTTGTCTGGTTCCGGTTTTATCCGGTCACCGTGTTGAATCGCCCCCTTTCCGTACCTCTCCCGTAAATCATCCAATGCGGTCAGCAGCTTACGCTCCTTCTCTGACGGTGTCTCCCACAGAGTCATCTGGTGCACTCGTTCCGTCAGGTTTGCGCCGCCCACGCCAATCAACCTCACTGGCCGGTCATTCTGCCACAATTTCATCAACAGGGCCTCAGCTGTTTCTGCGATTACACCATCCTGGTCAGTGGGCTGAGGAAGTGCCACCTGTCGCGTATGCGTTGAAAAATCTGACCAGCGCAATTTGATGCGGATCACCCGTGCGCATACTCCTTCACAGCGCATGCGGTACCCCACCTTCGTTGAAAGTTCCTTTACCGTTCGCCTGAGAAAGGTCAGGTCAAGTGTATCTTTTTCAAATGTGACTTCCTGACTGATGGATTTGGCCTCGTATTCCACGGTCACCGGACGGTTGTCGATTCCTAGCGCATGTTGGTGCAGCTCTGCTCCATACTTGCCAAACTTGCTTACCAGCATACTCTCTGGACACGCTGCAACCTCTCCGATGGTATGCAGCCCCAATGCCTTCAGGCTGGTTTCCATCTTTGGCCCAACACCCCACATCGCTTTTACTGGAAGTGGTGCCAGGAACTCGGCTTCTTTTCCAGGTGGTATCACCAGGATCGCCCGTGGATAATCTGCGTTCTTGCTGCGTGATTTTCCGGTGTCGGTAGCGATCTTGGCTACCAGCTTATTCGACGCAACCCCGATTGAGCAGGGCAGACCCGTTTCAACCCTCACCTTTTCCTGAAGTTGCCGAGCGATTGTTTCACCATCTTCTGCAAGGTCTGTAACATCTACAAAGGCTTCGTCTACTGAAACCTGTTCTACCAAACCACTCAGGTTGTGTAAAATCTCCATCACAGCATGAGATTTTGCGGAATAATCACCAAAATTGCTGGAGATCAAGATGAGATCCGGGCAAAGCCGCAACGCCTGCCCGGTGGGCATGGCAGAATGGACCCCGAAACGCCTTGCAGCATAAGAACAGGTGGAGATTACGCCACGCTGACCGGGTTTTCCCCCCACGGCAAACGCCTTGCCTGCAAGCGATGGGTTTTTTTGTTCTTCAACCGCACAAAAGAACGCGTCAAGATCAAGATGGAGAATTTTTCGGTATCGGCTGACCTTCATCTTGATCATAGTTTAGCACTTTTGTTCTATTTGTCAATAAGGATTTATTGAAATTAAAAAACTGCCGGGCTACCCGGCAGTTTTGGTTTCGATCAAACAAAACTAATCGCTCATGCTTTCTTTCAGGGTGATGATCGCCGGGATCGGCGTTGGGTCAGTATCGTAACAGATTGCCAGATAATAAGCCATGTAATCTCCAAAGAGGACAGTGCTCCACATCTGCGCCAGTTTGGTTTCTCCTCGGGCGTTGAAGAAGTCGGTTCCTATTCCCTCAAGCATGAGAATCTCGCGCGTCTTATCCACGCGAATGATATTGCGGGGATGATCTGCAGATGCTCTAAGAAAAAGCGCGAGTTCATGTCCCATCTGCTGCTGCGGATGGTTGATTCCCGCCAGCGTGTTATGATCCGCTTCGGGTAAGAACTCAAAACTGGCAATGGCTTTTGCGACTTCGTTGATCTGGCATTTCCAGCGTCTGGCGACCGGTGCCATAAAATTACTTCCAAACACCGTCACATGACGCCCGATCAACTGACCTGCCAGTCTCTTGGCTGGATTACTCAAGACCGGCACATCTGCTTTAATCTTCGTCTGTAAATCGGTCATTACCTTTACCGCATCCTCGATCTCTGCAGAGACGTCAGGCAATAGCCCCAGCCGAACGATCAAAGCCAAAAGCAATCCAAATGAATAACCAACGGCAGCGCGTGGCTGACCATTGTGTTGGAACATCCAAACCGGGAATCCCTTTTCTACTGCTTTTTGCTGTAATTTTCCGCCAGTGCATACAGCAATCACCTGACATCCATTCTCGTATGCCTGATCAAAAGCAGAAAGTGATTCTTCGGTGTTTCCGGAATGGGAGGAAATGACCACCAGAGTGCCCGTGCCCCGAGCATACCCTGGCAAGCCATAATCCCTGTGCACAATCATTGGTATTGGCAGTTTATCTGCAAGGTAGGCTGTGAGCAAATCGGCACCAATCGCTGATCCACCCATACCTGCAACAACGATGCGATCTACGGACTGCATGACGGGCAAAGCTTGAGCCATACCAGATTTCCAGGCATGTAATAATTGCTGAGGAAGACCATCAATATGCGCCAGCATATTCTCAGCATCAAGTGAAGCAAACCTGGCAAATTCATTTAAATCCATAATTAATTCCTTCACGAAGTATGGGATACAGATAAATGATTTTACCCTACTCCAGGTTTTGTTTTCAAATAGAAAGCAGAGCAGATGACCTGCTCTGCTGGTGTTGATCAACTATCTACTTTAACTTTTTTACCAGATCCAGGAATTCTTTGTATTCTTCTTCGAACATATGGATGGTGACATTATTCAACTCAAGGTTGTAGGTAACCTCACCATCAGGTTCTTCCGCCGACCAGACCGCGTAACTTTCAGTTTCTGCGATCGTTGTTACTTTTGGTTCGTAATTATCAGACATTTTTCACTCCTTTAGGTTTAATAAATGAACTTTGGCCTACCCGGATTGTTTTTTGATGCGCTTCCAAATCTTGACAACGAATTTTGAGACCTTGCTCCAGGTATTTTTGATTCCCGTTTTTAATCCTGACCAGAGAACTGGCAGTGTTGGCGGAGGAGATATAACCTTCAATCCCTCCCATGGGTCGGCATCCATCAGTTTGCGCACGATATAAGTCAGAATTAACTTGAGTGATGCAAGAACTGGGGCGGCAAGCAGCACTCCCACCAGACCAAACAAACTCGCAGAGATAATCACCATCACCAGCACTGCGGCAGGATGCACCTCCAATGCATCTGACATAACTCTGGGTACAACAAAATTGTCCATGATCAGGTCAGAAGCCCACGAACAGCCCACCACCAGAAGGGCGTATGGAAAAGGCGCCATGCCAAAGTAATTGACCTGGAAAAGCGCCACGAGACCATAAGTCGTCCATGCCACAAAGGGGCCAATGTAGGGTACAAATCGTGCCAGACCGGCTAAGATGGCCAGCAGAAAGAAATACCGCACCCCCAGAATGCTCAGCAAAACCGAATAATACGCCACGGTTATTGCAAAAATGAGTAATTGCCCGCGTAAAAATGCATTCCAAATATGAGAAAGTTGATTCCCCAGTTTTGAAATATCTTCTTGATATGCTGGAACCTGTATGCGAAATAGATTACGACGCACCCCGGCGCTTTCAGACAACATAAAATAAGAAATCAACAGGATAAACAATAACCAGGTGAATGTGGTGCCAATACTCGCCGCAAGAGAACCGATCAAACTGCCCAGTTTCGACAAAATTGGTGAAACAACGCCCTGCAGTTGGGTCCAAAGATTCCCGAAGTCAAGTTTTGATAAATCAATCTCAAATGGCCCGATCACCAGCGGTTTGGATGAGAGACCTTCGAAAAATCCTGGCAGGTCGGTGAGCAGATTCTGGAGAAAATTGATTAGGTTTTGTATCTGCTCGACAAGTGAAATCCCACCCCACGCCAGCAAGCCAATGACCGTAAACAGCAAGACCAGAAAGATAATTGTGGTGATTACCCGCCAAGGGATTTTTACCTTTTTATGAAAGAAATCGGCCACAGGATGAAGCAAGTAAGCCAGGATAAAAGACATCAAAAGCGGTGCCAAGATGTATTGAAAGCGAATGATCAAGAGCGTGACTACACCTGCCAGTGTTAATCCGACGATAATCTTGGTGGTGTTGCTCCAGCGTGGTGAGACCGTTTTATCAGGTGTTGTCATGATCTTATATCCAAAACCTCCGAAAATTCATCCTAACCAATTATAAGATATTTGACCTCAAAAAAGAAACTGGCGAGGGTGTTACCCTCGCCAGAATTCAATCATGGTCGGTTCACCTATGGGCAAACTCCGGGTTGAATGGCATTGAATATCCCGGGAAATAGGGCACAATAACTGTTGGTTAATTCAATGATTAACCAAGGAATGACACAGAAGACAACAATGATTGCCAGAACTACCAGAAGTGCCACGAGCCAGCCCGATTTCTTTTTCTTCACCGGTGTGACAACCTGTGGCGCTGCCCCGACAGGTGCTGCAGGTGGGATGTGAACAGGGGCGACCTGTTGCACGGGAGGGATGTTTGCTGGCGGAGGAGTGGATACAGAAGCAGGACGTTGAACAGGAGTTGGTGAAATAAACGGGGGAACCTGTGCTGCTGGTGGCGTTTGTGTCGGCTGCGCTGTGTGCCGGAAGGCTGCAACCGTTGCTTCGGTACCCAAACCAGTCACTTCAAAACGCACTTTTACCCGATCGCCAAGTGAAATGATTTCTCCGGGGCGCAGGTTAACGGGTATGGCAAGGCGCTGACCGCGGATAAAAGTTCCGTTGGTTGATCCCAAATCTTCGATGGTATAAGTGTTGCCTGCCAGCAACAGCCTGGCGTGCCGGCGAGAAATTTCAGGGTCATTGATCACGATATCATTGCTCGGGTCGCGCCCTAGAAACAGCTCCGGTTTATCCAGTATGTATTCAGTTCCACTCCCCGGTTCTGTTTGTAAGATCAATCGAAAAGATGTCATAAGTGCCTCCTCAAGTTTCAATCCCTAGTGTAGCAATGGATGGATTGAAAGTCAACGGAGAATCGATTTTTCTTTAAATATCTCACCTAATGATTACCAGAGTTCCAACCTATCGAGCTTTACTCAGCGATTCGATCCGTTGCTTCCCTTGGTTTAACAGTTAATGAACATCATCCGATGTCATATCGAGTGGCTTTTTCACTCACCAGTGAACATATGATGACCACAAATATTGAAGACTAAAACAATTGGAAGAAATTTGGGAAATTAACAAAAAGACCCCGCCATGCCGTGTGCTGCATAGTTTTGAACCTGCCGAAGCAGGTGGATCCTGCCATAGAGATCCGCCTTGGCCGAAGCCTATCGCGTAACCCTAACGAGTGAAGGATCCGTTTTGTGAGTGTTGGCTCAAAACCGGTGTTGCAACATCACGAACACAGCAGGGTAGTTTTCTTATACCATGATTTGTGTAAAATGGGTAGAGAATGTCAATCCTATTCAGTATGAGATAACCATGAAAACTTTGATCCGTTCGTTTATTGCCATCCCACTGCCCGTTGAAATTCAAACGAAATTAGAGGAATTCACGCGTATCAACCATATGACTCAACACAACGGATTTCGTCCGGTAAATTCACACAATATTCACCTCACTCTGAAATTCCTCGGTGACGCAACACCACAACAAATCCAGTCTGTGAAAGCCTGCCTTGAAGAAATCGTCCTGAGTCTAAATCCATTTCGGATCACATTCGAGGGGGTGGGCGCCTTTCCAAATTGGAATCAACCGCGAGTAATCTGGATCGGCATGCGTGCACCAACCGAATTGGAGAAATTGTTCAAAATCATCGATCAATCTACTGAAAGCCTGGGGTTTCCTTCGGAAGGCCGAAAATTCTCTCCTCACCTGACCCTTGCCCGTGTGAATTCATCCATGGCTGATCCGTTATTCTCTCATGTGATCCAAACGCTCAAATCCCTTGCACCACAGCCAAAAATCGGCGAAATGACGGCTTCGCAGATTCATCTTTATCAATCTGATCTTCAACCCGGTGGACCTGTCTATTCCATCCTCTCTTCGCATCTTTTTAAGGGAACAAAAGTTATATGTTAGAATTTAACCATCTTAAAATGCGAGGTGAATTCTGGAACCATTAGAAAAAGCACATAAGATCGTAAATTTTCTTGAAGAGAAAAAAGCAGAGAAAATTTTGCTTTTAGACATCCATGAAATTGCGACTTTCACAGACTATTTTATTATTTGCAACGGTACCAGCGACCGCATGCTTCAGGCATTATCAAGCTCATTGCGAGAGTTCGTAAAAAAAGAATTTGATAAAACCGTGCAGATTGAAGGTGAATCACGCGATGGCTGGATGGTGGCTGACGTAGATGACATCGTCGTTCATTTTTTCTCGCCTGACCAACGTAATTACTACAAACTCGAGCAATTGTGGGAAAAAGGAAAACTGATCCTCAGCCTTCAATAGAAAATCAGTTTTTCTTTTTATCGAAAATAATAAATTTTCAGGGCGTTCGGTGAACGCCCTGAATTACAGATAGACCAGGTTATCATCTACAAAAAAGAAGTGAAAACCTATAATGCAGCGAGCACCTCTGCACTATGTTCTGCGGGTTTGACATTCTTAAAAACCTTTTTCACCATGCCATCCTTGCCGATCAAGAAAGTGGTTCGCAGTACCCCAAAATGCTCTTTCCCATACATCATCTTTTTCCCCCAGGTTCCGTATAACTCACAGACATTGTGTTCTGTATCGGCAAGCAGAGTAAACGGAAGATGATGTTTAGCCTTGAATTTGGCATGCGAAGCTGGTGAATCAGGGCTTACACCAATAATGGTGATTCCTGCTTTTTCATAAGCACTGTAATCATCTCTAAAACTGCAGGCTTCAGTTGTGCATCCCGGTGTATCATCTTTTGGATAAAAATAAAGGAGAACATCCTTGCCTTTGTAATCTGACAGGCGGCGCAGTTGACCGGTTTCATCCTGGAGTTCAAAATCGGGAGCAATTACATTTTCTGACAACATATCAATTCCTCCTATTTTTATCCAATTATACCAAATTACGGTTTTTTAAACGGATCGAATTTCTCCCATGAAGGTGACATCATATCCAGGCATTTTTCTGATCTCATCAATAAACTTTCCATCATGTGCCAGATCAAAAACGGGTCTGACAAATGGATCGAGTTCCGCGCCTTCTGGAAAGATTAATTCATATTCCTCGCTATCGATTGCAATGAAGTCCAATCCTAGAGATTTTGCCGCAGCAGCTACCCCCAGCCCGCAATCAGCCCGCCCTGATGCCACCGCTACCGCCACACCAATATGAGAATATTCCTCTTGATCATATCCTTGAATTTCATCAGGGCTGATTTGAAGCTTTTGAAGATGAAAATCCAGCAGCACCCGCGTACCTGCCCCTCGCTGCCGATTCACAAATGTCACATCACAACGCCGCAGGTCTTCTAATGCCATAATTTTTTTGGGATTGGACTTCGGCACAATCAATCCCTGCTCGCGCTTTACCCAGCGCATGACCATCATATTTTTGCCAGGCAACATGCGCTGGATGTCAGCTGTGTTGTAAGTTCCGCTCACTGGATCCAAGAGGTGGCTGCCCGCGAAGTGGCATTCTCCTCTTTTTAACGCCAGCAGACCGCCCATGCTTCCTGCGTTCGAAGATACCAGGCGCCTGTTATAGCGTGTCAGGTGTTGAGCCATCAGATCGAGAGTCAAGTCATGTGAACCGATGGTCAATAGATTCTGATTCACCTGCTCCTTTCGGCGCAGCAATTGCACCTGTACAGATTCACCTGCTTCAACGCCCTGCACCATTCGTGGGATGATGGTAATACCGTCAGCCCTGGAAAGGCTTGTCGTGACTCCAGCACCCCGGCCAATCGGTGCAGCCAGCAATTTGCCATTAACTGAACCAAGCACTACTCTCACATAATCGTCATCGCCAGCCGGTGAGGTAAGCTTGCGGGTTAACTGCGCTTGAACCCAATCATCAGATGGGCTACTCAACCCGAGCCAGGTATCAATCAAGGGTTTCACCAAAATCTGTGTCGTCAAAGCAGCAGAAACGGGGTATCCAGGAACTCCAATCACAGGAATCTTCCGATTTTCATCTCCCCGTTTTCTGTTGACGAATCCGATGATCACCGGGTGCCCAGGTCGCACAGCGATACCATGCACAATTACTTCTCCCAACTCTTCCACCGCCTGCGCCGTATAGTCCTCTTTACCAGCTGAAGAACCGGCGTTCACCAGTACCAGGTCACATTCATTTGCTGCAGCTTTGATCCTTCCAACCAATTGCTGCAGATCATCTCTGGTAATCGGGTAACGTCTGGGAATGCCTCCCCATTCTCTAATCTGACCTGCAATGATGATTGAGTTGAATTCAACCAATTCACCTCTTTGAGGCACTTTTTCCAGCGGCACCAGCTCATCTCCGGTTGGCAGGATGGCGACCAATGGCTTTTTTACTACGCGCAGTTTCGAGATCCCTCCTGCTGCCAGAGCTCCCAGATCTACCGGGCGCAGCTTTTCGCCTTCAGGAAGGATCAACTGCCCTTCCACTAAATCTTCGCCTACCGGTCTCACATTTGACCAACGAGTGACTGCAGAACGAAGACGAATGAAGGCGGGGGTGCGGATCGAGTCGATGTCAGCCACCTCTCGATTTTGATCAAGCGATTCAACATTTTCGATAGGGATGACCGCATCCATGCCTTCTGGAAGTGGATCTCCGGTATCAACATATACTGCCTGACTTCCTGCTTCAAGTATTACCGGTTGGTTTGGTTGAGCACCAATGGTACTCGCTGCTTGAATCGCAAACCCATCCATAGCAGATGCATGATAATGAGGTGAACACCGCGAAGCAAAAGCCGCTTCAGCAAGCACCCTTCCTGTAACTTCATCAGATAATAGTATTTCTTCAACCCCCAAAATACCCATAAGATCATACGCTGAAAGTTTCTCATAGAAAAGCCGAATAGCTTCATCCAGCGGTATATCCTTGAGGTATGGCGCTCGAGTCATATCTGCCCTCACAGTAAAAATACTTCAACCGTATCTCCAGCAGAATACCCAGTTACATCTGCAGGAATGTGAATAAGCCCATTGGCTCTGGATAATGAAAGGATAAGATTACTCTTAAAGAAGATCGGAGTAACCTTAAATCCCTGATCACTTTTCTCTAAAACAGCCGGAAGGTAATCATCTCTTCCCGCAACCGATGCAAGGTTGAGGCTAAGTCTGGCTTCCACAACTTGATTGATGCTCAGATCTTGCCGACCATTTAGTTTTTCCAAGAGCGGTTTCACCAATTGCCGTGCAATGATCAATGCGCTAACGGGGTTACCAGGCAGGCCGATGATAGGCTTTCCATCACAGACAGCGACGATCGTTGGCTTTCCTGGTCGAATATTGATGCCATGCACGAGTACCCCGGGGGTTCCCAAATGGCTGATAACCTCAGCTGTCATATCTCTCGTGCTGGCTGAAGACCCCGCGGTAATAATCATCAAATCGGCATCTGAAAATATTTGTCGTAATGCATCTTCGAGCACTCGAGCGTCATCAGGAACGATGGGATGCAAGACCGGTATAGCACCGCAAGATTCAACGAATGCAGCCAGGATGGGAGAATTGATATCTCTAACCTGCCCCGGCTGCAGCTTATTGCCCGCGTCAACCAGTTCATCACCGCTTGAGAAGATGTGAACAACAGGCTTCGCAAAAACAAAAATCTTGGTCTTTCCAAGTGCAAGCAATCCACCAATTTCCTCCGGACGCACCAGTGTACCGGATCGCATCACGAGTTCACCAGCTCTGACATCTTCACCTTTAAGAATAAGGTTATCACCTGAAGCTACCGGTTTATGAATTTCCACCTGGCAAGAATCAATCATCTGGGTATTTTCCATGATCACCACTGCGTCTGCTCCGTCAGGGAGCATTCCACCGGTATGTATCACCGCTGCATGTCCTTTTTCGAGCGTAAATTCAGGAGCCTTACCCATCTCAACTTCACCTGCCAGAGTCAAATAAGCAGGTAACGTATCGCTGGCGCCATTTGTGTCTGATGCCCTAACAGCAAAACCGTCCATCGCGCTGCGGGTAAACGCAGGCAAATCTTCATCGGCAAAAATATCACGGCTTAAAATCCTGCCACGGGCGTGCAGGGTTTCGATCTCTTCTTCCTTTACGCACGGTGAGATGAGATGGTTGAACAATACTTGCCGGGCTTCTTCAATCGAGACAAGTTTTAGAAATTCTGGCATTTTTATATCCACAAGGTTAATAGGATGAAATACACCGTCAACAAGAATAATCCAGCAGAAACCAACTTCAGCAATCTCCAGCGCGGTTTATCACCCTCTTCTATCCGTTGAATCAAGAATATTTGGAATCCTCCCAGCGGCAGCCCCAAGAGCATCGGCCAGACAGATGACCAACTCAGGCCCACAAGCCCAAATATACTCATTAACAGATAAGCAGCTATGATTAAGAGATTATGCAAACGCATTGATCGCTGCCATCCCAGCTGGGTTACCAGCGTTTTCGAGCTATGAGTGATCTGAAAGGCGTAACCTTCGAAGGAATGGGCAATCTTCATTGCCAGGTATATCAGGGTCAGTGGCAGGGTTAGCATTACCAGGTAAGAAGTCAGGGGTCTTCCCTGCAGCACCAACGCAATGGCTGGAATAAAATTGGCTACCAGTAATGCTTCAATCAATTCGCCGTATCCATTTTTCTCCAAACGCATAGGTGGAGATGCAGCAAAGAAACCAAGCAGGAATGCAAAGCTATACAACAGCGCACACGCTCCAGTCAACACATTCCGGAAGATTAATATCACCGCCACTGTTGCCCCTGCGGTTAAAACAGTTAACGCAATTTGCATTAATGCCGGCCGTTTAATCGCCCGAAGTTCGTCATACCACGGATCATCTCTGTGTAATGTTGACACCGGAGTTTCGGGATGGTCAAAATAGGCAGAGAGAAAATTTCGGGTCTCAATAATGGAAATCACCCCTAGCAATCCAAGGAAAAGATTGATCCAATCCAATCGTGTGCCTAAGTGGTACGCGATACCAATTCCAATGGCGTATGTCAAAATGACAACCCCCACGAGCCAGGGCTCGATAATGCGTCGAATTGGGTGAGATTTCATTGGAGCATTCATTGTCACACCAGTTGATATCCTCCAGCAAGGGTTATGATCTCGCCTGTAATGTACTCATTGTTCAACAGAAAATCAAGTGCAGCTAAAAATTGTTGTGAATCACCAGCTTTTTTCATTGGTACCCGATCAATTAAAGCCTGCCATTCCTCCTCATTTAGATCACTACCACGCAGCAATAGCCCTGGGGCAATCGCATTCACCCGGATGGACGGCGCAAGCTGCCTGGCCATGAGCCTGGTGAGAGTCTCCACCGCAGCTTTGCTGATCACATAGGCGCCGTACCCGGTCCAATTTTTACGCGCGCCCACGTCAGAGATATTAATAATCGTTCCTCCCGTTTTCATCCGAAGAGCTGACTCGCGCGATGTGAGCCAGACAGAACGAATATTGAGACTCATGATCTTTTCCCAATCTTCGATTTCGATTTTCATCAGATCTGACCGCATCAGAACCGCCGCAGAATTTACCAGCACCTTAAATGGATGTTGAATTTCATCAATTTGTTTGAACAAATCGTTTATCTCTTGCTCTCTGGTAAGATCTGCACCAAGCAGATACACCGGCACCCCAATTGAGCGAATTTCATTGGCTGTCTTTTGTGCTTCAGTTAATGATGAATGATAATGCAGCCCGATTGCATAGCCCTGTCGGGCTAAATGCAGGGCAATCAGTTTGCCTACCCTCCTGGCTGCTCCTGTAATCATCGCAAGCGGCATCTCTTTATCAGTATCCAAGAATCCCTCGTTCTTCACGCCCCAGTTTATAGATAAACCTTCATTACTGGCAAAATCTATTATATACTCCAGTGTATTGATTCAGGAGTAAAACCAATGAAAAAACATCTCCCTTCAGTTTACCGAATCCTTCCCGACGTTGCGCTGGCCTTATCCAAAGGAACCGGTGTGGTGGCTTTGGAATCTGCTGTGATCACTCATGGATTGCCGCGACCAGTGAACCGGGAGCTGGCAGATGAACTCGAAATGATCATTCGTGAAAACGGCATCACTCCAGCAACAATGGCTTTGATCGATGGCAAGATCGCAATTGGAATCACCCGTGATGAACTGGTAGCATTGGCGAATCATGAGCAGACGGTGAAAGTCAGCAGCCGTATGATGGGTATCGCAGTGGCACAGAATCTTAGCGGGGGCACAACTGTGGCGGCTACACTCGTTGCCGCCCACACAGCAGGTATTCAGGTCTTTGCCACGGGTGGCATTGGGGGTGTACACCGTGGACAGGCCTTCGACATTTCCGCTGACCTCAACGAACTGGCGCGCCGGCCGGTGATTGTAGTCTGCGCAGGTGCAAAAGCAATTCTCGACCTGCCTGCCACATTAGAGGCATTGGAAACACGCGGCGTGCCCGTTCTAGGCTATCAGACCGAAGATTTCCCCGCTTTTTACTCACGTAGCAGTGGATTGAAAGTTGATATGAGCATCGACTCACCTGAGCAGGCAGCGCAAATTGCCAGAGCACACTGGGAAGCTGGCAATCATTCTGCGGTACTGGTATGCAATCCCCTCCCCGAAGGTCAGGCTCTTGACGCCAAAAAAATCAACGAGGCAATTGAAAAAGCTGTACACGAAGCTGAAACCAGGGGTATCAGCGGCTCAGCCTTAACACCATTTCTGTTAGAAAAAGTTGGAATGATTACCAAAGGTGAGAGTCTTCAGGCTAATCTGGCACTTTTGAGGAACAATGCACGCCTGGCTGCGAGAATTGCGGCCTGTATGGCTAAACCGCATCTGCATACTTATTAGTTTTTATGGCACGGGTGACGTTGGAGTGAAGGTCGAGGCCAATGGGGCTTCGTTGGCGGTTGTTCCCTGAATATTGAAAATGCCCGAACTTTTCCAGCTTGATCCAACAAAGATCTGCACCTCATAATAACCGGGAAGCCACTCATTTGACGGTCGTGTACAATCTGTGTATCCATATCCACCCGGGGCATAATTCCACGGTTTTGTCTCAGCGCACACAATCTGTCCCTCATATAACCATACCGCAGTCCACTGCACGCCAGTGACCATTTTGTCATAAGAAAACCCACCGTAAATCGTTTTCACCGGTGGAGCAAAACTGGTTTGCTCGTTTACCAGCAATCCGTTCTCAATCAGCGTCGAAAACGTGATCGGACTGAAGACCGCACTGGTATCCACTCCCACTGGCGTTTGAATGGTTGCCTGAATCTGTTCAGGAAGTGAAGGGGTATATGTTTGAGCCAGCGTCAGCGTGATGGTCGGCGTAAATGTCTGAGACGGAGTTAGGGTAATGGTTGGAGTAATCGTTATGGTAGGTGTTTTTGTGATTGTCGGAGATGGCGGGAAAACCTGATAAATCGCGGGTTCTCCAACCTTTACCAGTAAAAATCCGCCAAAGACCATTGCCACGGCCAGCATCACCAACCGCCAGCCATGTTCGATCAGAATCTGCCGCTTTTGGTAAAACTGGAGACGCTTTCCAGCCCGAATCGACTTGAAAGCCATCACCAGGCTGGTGATAACAGCGATTCCAAGCAACACAAGAATGACTTTTACAGTAGTCGCGATATCGATATTCACTGCTTCACTTCTCGCAAAGCATTATAGCATGACAATAATGATCTACCCTGAGGGTGATCAGGATTTCTGCAGCATAGAAAGATAGGGTTCTGCGAATAATGCCGGAGTACCGCCCGTATGCCAGAACAGCACTTTTTCTTTCTGATCGAAGAAACCCTTACGAATCAAATCAATCATACCGGCAGCTGCGCGGCCGGTGTAAACCGGGTCCAGCAGCAAACCTTCAAGGCTGGCGAACATTTGGATGGCTTCTACTTCGGCAGGTCCCATCACACCGTATCCTCCGCCTAGATAATCATCGTTGACCAG
Source organism: Anaerolineaceae bacterium (assembly GCA_034429135.1). Taxonomy (GTDB): domain Bacteria; phylum Chloroflexota; class Anaerolineae; order Anaerolineales; family Anaerolineaceae; genus UBA6107. The sequence goes on from DAOUGR010000024.1 coordinate 20,149, forward strand.
AATCTTATCAAGAGGAAGATCAATTTTTAATCCCAGCAGAGCGGAACCCTCTTGTATCAACCGCGATACGCTTTCTCTTAATTGAGCGGCATGATCCTCAATGCTAATCCCAAGAATCTTTCCCTGAAATCCGCTGATTTCTGCTCCAAGGAGCATACCTGATTGGGTACCACCGCTCGATGAAGCGGTGATGATCCAATCAAAATCTGACTCCTGAGATTTGAGCTCATTTATGGCTTCCACATATCCCATCATCCCTGTTGCGCTTGACCCACCATAAGGGATTTTGTATGGCTTCTTTCCTTGCAGTTGGGCATCTTGAAATACCTGGTCAAGAACCTGATTACGGTTTTCACGATTTGCCCACACAATTTTCGCTCCAAACAGTTGATCGAGGAAAAGGTTGCCGCTGGCGATTTCCGGTTCGCTTCCAGAGAGAACAAGGATGCAGTCAAACCCGTAACGGGCTGCCATGGCTGCCACCTGCCGGCAGTGGTTAGATTGAATGGCACCCACGCTGAGCAGCGTCCTGGCTCCTGCCTGCTGAGCTTCTGCAAGTAAAAATTCCAATTTGCGTGTTTTGTTTCCACCAAATCCAAGCCCGGTCTGATCATCGCGTTTGCAAAAGATCTGTGGCCCCTGCAAAGCTGCCGAAAGGCGTTCGAGGAATTCGATGCGTGTTGGTAGATGAGCAATCCTCACTCGTGGAACTTTCATTGTACCTCCTGTTGAATTTGCCTTCTGCGGATAAACCGGGTTATCGATAACATTCGGGGAATTACCTGTTGAAAAATGAAGTATGCGGTCCTGTTCACTGGAAAATCCCAGGCTCCAATGGTGCGTACGACAATTCCACCCAATCCTTCCTTGAACCTGTAAACCCCATACATCGCGTCCTCATTTGAAAAGACCTCAGGGGCTCCCCAAAGATCATAAACCAGGCAACCTCTGGCTTTTGCACCCCGCATGGCTTCCCATTGCAACAGGTAGTTAGGCATTTTTTCACGATGCCGTCCGGTGGACATTCCGTAGACATACCATGCACGTGTGCCCAGAAAAAAATAAACCAGACCGGCGACAACTCTCCCTTCAACTTCAGCTACCAGTGCTTCAGCCATCCCCGCCTGGATATACTTCTGCCAGACCTCAAGGTAATACTCTGCGGGACGAATGATAAATCCATCACGCTGGGCTGTTTCAGCATACATCTGGTAGAGCAACGGCAATTCATCCAGAACCGCAGGTCTGACTGTGACGCCGTTCTTTTGAGCAAGGCGCAGGTTATAGCGCGTTTTCTGTTTCATGCGTGCCAGCCATTCCTCTTCCGTTCCTTGCAGGTTAAGAATGACCGTGTTTCGAAATTGAATTTGCTCGCGCGATTCATTCCAACCGCGCGATCTTAATTCTTCACAAACATGAGCCCCTTCTTCGTCTGGTGATTCACCGGGTGACCCTAAGATGCCCCGACCGAGTTCTACTTCCGGATCAATCTTCACAAAAACCAGGTTTTTTTCTTTGGCCCAGGTTTCAATATCGCAGATCACGCGGGTTCGAAGGCCTTTATCTCTCCAGTCAAGCAAAGGCCCTCGAGGAATATATCCAATGCTTATTCTGGGTCCAATTCGAAATGGTCGCATCGACCTGACCAACAGTTGAGCGGCAGCGATTAATTTGCCTCTTTCATCTCTCCACTCTTTTTGTTCTGCTGTCCACCCAATGCGAGCCTTGATCGCCGCCCATTCCTTGGTTTGCAGAAAATGTGGGTCCTTTAAGGATAACAGCCTCGAATCCCAGCCAGCATCCATCATTGAAACACCTCATTTGTTGGCTGAGTCGCAATCCATTCGTTTATGGATCGTTCGGCGCAGGTTCCAGCTAAAGACATTTTCATGATCTCCTGTGGAGAGAAAAAGCCTGCATCCATCGTTTCATGATTCACAGTGAAATTACCCTCGACAAGTTGTGCATCATAGAAAAGGACAATGCCGTTACCTCGCGGATCATCAGCATAAGTGTAAACACCTACCAGCCTGCCAACCTTGATGGTGAACCCGGTCTCTTCTTTGACCTCACGTTCGGCTGTTTGTTCAGGTTCTTCATCCACTTCCATATAACCAGAAGGCAGGTGCCAGCGGCCTTTCCATGGGTCGATCCCTCGTTGCACCAAAAGAAGCTTGCCATCTACAGCAACACGCACACCCACACTGACTTTACGGTGCTCGTAAAAAACTGCCCCGCATGCTTCACATATCGCCCGCATGCGATTTTCAATCATTTGAAAAGTCACCGGCTTACCGCAATTCTGACAAAACCTTACCATTTCAATCCATTCCGCCGCCACGCAGTTTTAAATATCGCTGGTAAAGCCAATAAAGTGGCTGGTTGTATACTTTGTCCCACGCACCCACGCTGCGCCAGGTTTCTCCGCCAAAGCCGCGTTTGAAACGGTATACTCCCCACAGACCGTCATGAGCATGGCGTTGTGAAAATGATGTTTCAAGCTCGTCTTCCTCAAGATCAGGGATTCCCCAGAGATCGTACCATTTACACCCATGAGCCTTTGCCCATTTCATTGCTTCCCATTGAACGAGATAGGTCGGCATACGATTGCGCTCTGCGTTCGATGAAGCTCCATACATATAGTAGGCATACTCGCCTCGTGCCATCACGAAAATTGAAGCTAATGGTTGGCTATCGTACTCCGCTGTTAAAAGTTCACATGCGCCAACAGGGTGAAAAAGATCATAGACCTTTTGATAATACTCTTTACGATGCACGCCAAAAGCATCGCGCTCCGAGGTCTGCAAAGCCATCCAGTGGAACGATTCTACATCAGTAGATGGTTTTACCACCACATCCTTTTTCTCGGCCAGACGGATGTTATAACGCGTTTTTTGTTTCATTCGCCCCAGAATGGTTTCTTCACTCCCCTCAAGGCTTACCATTACTGTTCGTCTGGGCTGGATGGAACGTGATGGCAGCCAGTTCGCGCCAGCCAAAATATCGTTCGGTACCCACGGCTCCCACGCATTGGGTTCCACTTTCAAAAAGACCGCATGGTTGTCATGGCATATCCGATCGATTTCATTAAATAATTCCACATGAAAGCCAACAGGACCCTTTGGAAGATAGGCAATACTGAATCCTCCCGGTAGAAGTCGAAACAATACCTGGGCTCCTGCCTGGCCGCATAAAATGCGTACCGTTTTCCAGCCAAACTGAGACTTTAACTCACCCCATTCTGCGGTTTGCAAGAGATGAGCATCAGCGTGTAATCGGAGAAACTCTTTCCACTCTTCTACAGTGATTTGCATGGCTATTCGATCGATAACAATTCCGGTGCCGGAGTGGTACCCAGAGAAGAACCGGGGATAGTCTCATCGATTAATTGAATGATTTCATCTGATTTACCCTGTTCTGCCAGATCCAGCAGTCTACTGATGATTTCTTGAAGTTGTTTCCCGCGTAAATTTGATGGATCGTCGAACTGATAAATATCAGGGTGCATTGTAGGCTGAAATTGATTTCCCTCTTCCCAGAGATCCTCACTCAATTTTTCGCCAGGCCGGATTCCGGTGAAAACGATCTCGATATCCTTGCCCGGTTCCAGCCCTGAAAGACGGATCAGATCTTCTGCCAGATCAAGGATACGCACCTGTTGCCCCATATTTAACACAAATGTTTCACCACCTTTGCCCATACCGGCTGCCTGTAAAACCAGGTAAACCGCTTCAGGGATGGTCATGAAATAACGCTTCATATCAGGATGGGTAACGGTGACCGGGCCGCCATTGGCAATTTGGTGTTTGAAAAGTGGAACCACGCTCCCACGACTGCCCAGCACGTTGCCGAACCTTACCACACAATAACTGTTACCCGTGCGATGGGCTGCATCCAAAACCATCATTTCAGAAAGCCGCTTGGTCGCCCCCATGATGTTGGCCGGGCGAATAGCTTTATCGGTAGAGATCATCACCAGGCGCTTGACGCCACATTTTTCACAGGAACGAACCACATTACGAGTTCCTCTTACATTGTTATCCACGGCTTCGTCAATATTCATTTCCATTAATGGCACATGCTTGTGCGCAGCAGCATGGAATACGACCTCAGGCTGGTATTTTTTAAACACATTGAGAATGCGGTCGTAATCTCTTACATCGGCAATGACGGGTGTAATCTTGAGGGATTTAAAACTCTCCTGAATTTCAAGCAAAGACTCAAAGATACTGTTTTCTCCGTGCCCCAAAAGGATCAATTGTGAAGGGTTCCAGCGGGCAATTTGGCGGCACAACTCGCGTCCGATTGACCCTCCGGCACCGGTCACCATGACACGCTTGCCGGTAAGGGTTTCGCCAATCAACTCTTCTTTCATGTGGGCGGGCTGTCTTCGTAACAGGTCGGTAATATCCACCTCACGCAAGCGGCTGATACTGACCTTTCCGCCCAGAAGTTCATAAATTCCCGGCATTGTCCTGAAAGGAATTCCCTTGAGCCGGCATACATCGGCAATCATCCTGATTACTTTACCGCTCGAACTGGGGATAGCAATAATAACTTCATCTATCTTCTTGTGCTCGATCACGTTGCCGATATCTGACAAAGTACCCACAACCGGAACACCATGAATCTGTTGTCTCAACTTTGTCGGGTTGTCATCTAAGAAGCCCACTGGCCGTAGGTTGAGTTCCAGATTCTTCTGCAGTTCTCGTACAACCAGAGCTCCGGCATCACCCGCACCAATGATGAGGGTGCGCTTCGCCTGCCCGGCTTTCTCATTTGCTGCCGATGAACTGGCACTATCGGCCAGTACACGCATGATCAACCGAATTCCGCCAATCAAGATAATGGATAGCAGCCAGTCAATAACCAGCACCATGCGTGGAAACCCAATGAAAGCCTTGGCCGTCAGCAATAGAATCATGATCAGCGAAACGACCACCGACGAAGATGTAACCGAAATTACGATCAGTTTGAGTTCCTTGGTGCTGGCGTATCCCCACAAACGGCGGTACATGCCAAAAAGATAATAAATGGGAATTTTCACTAAAATCGCAACACCGATCATCCAATAAGCAGACGGCAGGTAGAAATAAAACAATGCACCCAGTTCCAGGCGCAACGCATAAGCACCCAATACCGAGATGATCGTCAGTAAAATATCAATCAGTACAAAATATCGGTTTCGTATGTTTGGCTTTGCTTTCATCAGAGTCCTTTAAAGCCGAGAACGGCTCCAACCGTCCGCAAAATGATATTTAGATCGAGTAAAAGATTTCGTTTCTTTATGTAATAAAGATCATATTCAAGTTTAACCGCTGTATCTTGAACCGTTGTCGCATACCGCTGATTGATCTGAGCCCAACCGGTCAGACCCGGGCGAACAAGAAGGCGGGCGCGGTAAAAGGGGATTTCCTTTTGAAATTGATTCACCAGTTCGATCTGTTCTGCTCGTGGACCAACGATGCTGTTCTCGCCCTTCAAGACGTTGATCACCTGCGGCAGTTCATCCAGATGGCTTCGCCGCAGAATCTTTCCAAACCGGGTGATTCGTGTATCGTTGGCTGTGGCGGTGCGGGCAACGCCATCCTTTTCTGCGTCCTGAACCATGGTGCGGAATTTTAAGATTTTGTATGGTTGACCGTTTTTACCCACCCGCATTTGTGAATACAACACTGGTCTGCCGCTATCCACAAGAATGGCCAGAGCAATCAGCGGGAATAAGACAATCAATGCGAGCAAACCAATCAGGCCGCCAATAAGATCGATCAACCTTTTTATACTTTCGTACAAGCCTGTGGTGTGTGATTGATCGATAAATGTGCGCAAGAGCCAATCTGACTCGAGCAAAAAAATTGGCACACGGCCAAATTGCTGTTCGTAAAAAGTCGGGAATGAAGTAACCTCGATCCCTTTTTCTTCAGCATTCAGCACAGCCTGAAACAATTCCGGTCTGACTTCGCCGGCGATGGCAAAGATTAAATCACTGATTTCTAAACTCTCGACCAACTGCAACAGATTACTGCTGTCGCCAATGACTTTGTAACCATTAATTTCTTTACCCATTTTTTGTGGATCGTCGTCAATATATCCAGCAAGAATGAAAGGCGCGGGGTGAATTTCATTCAACATCGACACCAGTGTTGACCCTGCATGCCCGGCTCCGATCATCAATACCCGTCGGAGAAACATTGGGTCGGTAAAGATCTTTATATAGATTAAGCGCCAGATTATGGTCAGAACGATGGCAGCCAAAATAAAGATAAAAACTCCCCGCCTTGGCAGTGAATTGGGCGCGGAAAGAAAGAAAATCAACAGATAGATGACAATACCCACCACCGCAGCAGTGCCAACACCGCGGTATACATCACTCTTGCGATTCGCTTTTCGAACATCGTAAATTTCGATCAAGCAAAGAACCCAGGCAAACGGCAGCAGATAAAACCAGACTGGAGCACGCTGGCCAAGAAAAGCCCATGAAAAATGTAGCCAGTCTTTCTGCCCCCAAAAATATAGCCCGATAAACAAAGCCAGGTAAGTAACCGCTAAATCACCGATAAGAAGAATCACCTGTCTTTCCTCGGTACGGAAATGCCACCTGTGTTTCAATTGATTCTTTTCAACGCCCATTTTGTTTCTCTGTAAACACTCGCTTTAATAAACTCCACCAAAAACCCGATCCCCACGAGACGTGCATGGTGGCAATTGCCAGAGGAATTCCGATAACTGACATTGGCTGCTTTGTTTTAATCGCAGGTTTTATCGAACCAACAATAAGGATAACCCAATAAGAGATGATCGCCGCTGCAAGCGCCAACCGAGACAGGTTCCAGAATACAGATAGTAATAATAACATCAAAATTCCAAAAACGAAAATCGGAGGCAGCGCCTGGCGCCAACGGATCGTACCCGGATACCGCTGGAGCATTTTGAATTTCCAGTATCCATAAGAAAAATACTGTCGAGCCAGCGACTTTAAGTCGGGTCGTGAGTAATATGCCGCCTTGATGCTGGGGTCGATCCAAATCTTTCCGCCACTGGCGCGAATGCGTGTGTTGAATTCATAATCTTCATTAACTGGGAGGGTTTCGTCGAAATATCCAATTCTTTCAACCAGCGACCGCCGGAATGAGCCGAAAGCCACAGTATCCGCTTCGGTCGCAACGGTGGCACGACGGTATAGAGCATCTCCAACTCCCAGCGGGTGAACAGCCGCCATGGCAATGGATCTTGCGATCCAGGTGTTCCGTCCCGGCTTAACCTCCAGAACTCCGCCTACGTTTTCTCCTTTTCCAGCCTTAAGTGCCAGAACGCACTTCTCAAGATAGTCTGTTGCAGGAATGGTGTGGCCATCCATTCGCACAATATATTCTCCAGCAGCGTTGGCCAACCCCAGGTTGAGCGCGGCTGGGATAATCCGTTTGGTATTTTCCACCAGTTTAATGGGTAATTCAGGATGCGTTTTCTTGAATTCGTTGATCTTTTCACGCGTACGGTCTGTCGAGTTTCCATCAGCGATCACCACTTCTACGTCAGAAACAGACAGTGTTTGATCGCGAATTGCGTTCAGTACTCCACAAATGGTGGCTTCTTCGTTATAACAAGGAATGATGACAGAAACCAGGGGTGATCTCATGATTCTACTTTAATCTCCAGAGTAAATACTCTGAAAACTAACAGCAGTCCTTCTTTTCATTGAGCATTGAGATCGCATCAATTTCCACCAGCGCTTTTTTCGGCAACCCCGCAACCTGAACGGTTGTGCGCGCCGGAGATTTTTCAGCAAAAAACTCGGCATAAACAGCGTTCATCTTTGGAAAATCATTCATATCCTGCAAATACACTGTGGTTTTGACCACATTTTCAAGGCAAGAATCGGTAGCATTCAAAATTTCTTTTAAATTCTGAAGCGCCTGCCTTGTCTGCTCTTCAATCCCACCAGCTACTAGTTCTCCAGTTTTTGGATCAATCCCTAGCTGTCCGGATGTGAAAATGAATGGCCCTCCACCAGTAGCGATGGAATATGGCCCAATCGCGGCTGGAGCATTCTTCACCACAAATACCTTTTTTTGATGACAAGCCATCGTCAGCCTCCACAGTGGAATTTACCTATAATTTTAAGCGAACAACGAAAAAAGGTAAATGCAGGTTGACCTTTGAAACACAATCTTTTCCTTAATGATCCTGATATTACCCAACAGGACTGGTATAATTTGCGCGAATTAATTCTTATACATTCAGGTTAATTATGCTAGAGAAATTAACAGCAATCGAAAGTCATTACGCTGATTTAACTCGACAGATGAACGAGAATATTCAGGATTATCAGAAGGTGGCTGAGCTGGCGAAAGAACGTTCAGAGCTTGAACCAATTATTCAAAAGGCGGAAAAATATCGCTCCCTCTTGAATCAACTGGAACAGGCCAAGGAACTGCAGGCCAGCGATGATCCCGAATTAAGCAGTCTGGCGAGCATCGAAGTGGAAGAACTTCCAGCACAGATCGAAAAATTGGAACGTGAAATTAAAGGGTTATTAGTTCCGAAAGATCCGCGTGATGAGAATAATGTTTTTATCGAAATCAGGGCTGGAGCAGGCGGAGATGAAGCAGGCTTGTTTGCTGCTGAGTTGATGCGCATGTATATGCACTATGCGGAACAGCACCGCTGGTCTGTGGAAATGATATCTGCCAATGAAACCGGTATTGGTGGCTATAAAGAAGTCATCTTCATGGTCAAAGGCAAGGGTGCTTATTCAAGATTCAAGTTTGAGTCTGGTGTTCATCGTGTTCAACGCATCCCTGCCACAGAATCTTCCGGACGCATCCACACATCCACTGTCACTGTGGCGGTCATGGCTGAAGTGAATGAAGTGGATATTGAAATTCCTGAATCAGATATCGAGATCGAAGTCTACCGATCTTCAGGCGCTGGCGGGCAGAATGTTCAGAAAAATGCCACAGCTGTGCGTCTCACTCACAAACCCACAGGCATGGTTGTTACCTGTCAGGATGAGCGCTCACAATTACAAAACCGGTTGCGCGCTATGGGAATCCTGCGCGCCCGGCTTTATGAGATCGAGGAAGAAAAACGCCGTCAGGAACGAGAAGAAACCCGTCGTTCACAGGTAGGAACCGGCGATCGTTCAGAGAAAATCCGCACCTATAATTTTCCACAAAACAGGGTCACAGATCATCGGATCAATTTATCCTCTTACAATATCGCTGGTGTCATGGCAGGTGATATCGACCAGTTCATCGATGAGCTTGCCATCCGCGATGAGAGCGAACGATTGGCCACAATCGGAGAAAATGAAACAGACTAATCTGGGGGAATGGATCGGTCAGGCCATTTCTACGATCAAAGGAAAAACCGAATTTCCATTCGTTGAAATCAATGCCATCGCTTCATCCATCCTAGGAAAATCCAAGGAATGGGTCATTTCTCACCCCGAAACTTCACTGACTCAGGCCCAGATTACAGAGCTTGATCATGCGGTAGAACGTTTGCTATCAGGCGAACCTTTGGCCTACATCACCAGACAGAGGGCTTTTTACGGCCTGGATTTTGAAGTCAATCGCAATGTCTTGATCCCCAGACCCGAAACTGAAATTCTTGTGGAAGAAGTCATTCATTGGCTTGAAGATCACCCCAACCGCCGGTCAATGGCCGACATCGGCACTGGTTCAGGTATTATTGCGGTCACCTGTGCCGATCGGTTTCCTGATCTACGCGTTACCGCTATTGATATCTCACCTGATGCGCTGGTTATCGCCAGAAAAAATGCCGACCGCCATGATGTCGCTGATCGAATCGAATTTGTTCAAAATGATTTGCTCACCGGTGTAAAAAAGAAATTCGATATCATTGCAGCCAATCTTCCCTACATTCCAACGGATACTTTAGAGCAATTAGACGTGATTAAATTCGAACCGCGGCTGGCACTCGATGGCGGAAAAAATGGAACAATCCTCATTAACCGTCTGCTTGAGCAATCCACAGAAAATATTCGTCCAGGAGGATGTCTGTTTTTAGAAATACAATATAATCAAGGTAACATGACTTCAATCATCGAAGGGTATTATCCACACGCAGTAATCAATATCCTTAACGATCTGGCGTCGCTGCCTAGAGTCATTAAAATCCAACTTTAAACAGGGGACTTATGCAGACCATAACTTTACCAGCAAACGATCCGGCTTCGATTGATTCAGCTCTCTCCCTGTTACGCGATGGGGAAATCGTTGCATTTCCAACTGACACAGTGTATGGTTTGGGTGCTAACGCGTTTCACTCACCGGGCATTATCAAACTTTTTGAAGCCAAAGGCCGCGATTCGAATAAATCCATCGCAGTTCTAATTGGAGACTTCAAACAGCTCGACCTCCTCGTAGAAAGCATGAACTCTAACGCACGTAAACTGGTAGAAAAGTTCTGGCCAGGTGGTTTGACCATCGTGGTTCCCAAGCGTAAAGACTTACCCGAACTTCTCTCGTCAGGCAATTCAATCGGCATTCGCATGGCAAATCATCCGGTTGCTCTGGAATTATGCGAAAAGTTTGGTCCCATCGCCACAACTTCAGCCAACCTCTCAGGTGGGAACAATCCGCATAATGCCAAGAACGTTTATGACCAGCTCAAAAACCGCATCCCTCTGATTCTTGACGGTGGTGAATGCCCGGGCGGGGTACCATCCACAGTGGTAGATTGCACAACAGACGAGATTCGCATCCTAAGAAAAGGCGCTATAAAAGAAGAAGATATAATTCAAGCGCTGAGTTAACATCAAAGCGGCTCGCTTTCGATCGAGCCGCTTTTTTTTACTCATCCAACAGCGATTCGTTTTCAAAGCTCACAAGATCATCTGCAAAATCAACCATGCGCTTGAATCTTCCTTCGCGAGCCATCAGGTCAAAATAATTTCCACGCTCAATGATCTCTCCATGATCCAGTACAAGGATCTCATCCATGTGCTCCAACAGAGTTAATCGATGAGTAACCAATAAGATAGATTTTTTAGAAAAATTTGCAAAAAGATTCTTGAGGATTCGAGTTTCATTTACCGGGTCAAGATTTGCTGTGGGTTCATCCAATAAGAGAATCGGGGGATCTTGTAAAATTAGACGCGCTATCGCTAATCGCTGCCGTTCTCCAGCGCTCATTTTCATCCCCCTTTCGCCCAGCCAGGTATCGAGCCCATCCGGAAGGCGATGAACCCATTCACCAAGTTCAGCCTGATCAAGAGCCTGCAACAACTCTTCGTCTGTGGCTGCAGGTTTAGCCAGCAGAAGATTCTCACGCAGACTGGTGCTGAACAGGTATGGTGATTGAGAGACAACCCCATAGATAGAATGGAGATCAGACTGGTCAATTGACTGAAGATTGATCCCATCGATGAGGATATTACCTGAAGATGGCGAATAAAAGCGAAAGAGCAAATTCAATAAACTGGTCTTGCCGGCTCCGCTGACACCCACAATGGCCTTCTTCTCACCGGTGCGCAGGCTGAAAGAAACATCCATCAACACAGGCTGCAGAGTATCAGGATAAATTAGACGAATTTTTTTAAAAAGTAATTCACTTCCTGGTGGAATGAGAATCTTTCGATCTGGCGGCTTGACTTCGAATTCTGGTCTGTGAAACGCAAAAAGCCTTTTAGCAGAATCTATACTGGAATTTAAGTTGATTGCTGCTGATGGCATGGTGGATACCGCTTCAAAAGTTGCGCTGGTTACCAGAGCCAGTACAGCCAGCATAATCCCATTCATTTCTCCTGTGTTGATCTTAGGAATGACTGACCACACCACACCCAAAACGGTAAGGTTCAATACCAACAAAGAAAGCGCGTTACCCGTTGCATTGATCGCAGTGATCTTATTTTGGATTTTCGCAGATCTGGAATATCCTTGCTGGATTGTTTCCAACCACTTATGGTGTGCATGAAACGACTGTAAATCTTCCAATCCCTGCACCCCTTCAACCATCAATGCCGCAACATCTGCATTCGCCATTGTAAGATCACTGGTGTATGGACGTGAGATGAAAATGGTCAAAATGGGAAAGATAAAACCATTGGTGACCAGTCCCGCTGCCAGAATAATCCCGCATTGTATGAGATAACCACCTACAAAAAGGCTCATTCCCGCAGCGATCACGATGGCAATAATGATTGGCGCCACTACCCGCACATAAAAATTTTCCAGCGTTTCCAGGTCACCCATCATCCTTTGCAATAGATCTCCGCTGCGGTATGAACGAAGGTTAACGGGTGCTCCCGGTTCGATTCTAAGATAAAAGTCCTCACGCAATTTCGATAGTATATGCAAATTCACAGAGTGAGAGATCAGCCTTTCAAGATATCGGAAGACTCCGCGGCTGATTCCGAAAAACCGCACACCTACGATTGCCACTTGAAGGTCAGCGATTGACGGATGAAGCGCTGCACTCGCAATGAGCCAGGAGGATGTTCCCAGTAAGCCGATGCCAGCACCGATCGCTGCAATGCCCATCAAAAGGGAGAGGAGAATCCAACCCAAGAAGAATTTCATGAGTCTGAACAGGTGGAAGAGTGACTTCAAGCCCACCTCCTGCCTGAGTTGATGAGTTCTCGATAAACCTCACAGCGAGAAAATAGTTCGGCATGACTGCCCTTATCGATTAATTCTCCTTTATCTAACACAATGATCTCATCGGCAGTCTTAATGGTGGATATGCGGTGGGCAATCGTCAGTGTCGTGCGGCCTTCCATCAGTTGCTGCGTTGCGCGAGTGATCTGTTGTTCAAGCTCTAGATCCAGGTGAGCAGTGGGTTCATCCAGAATCAATATTTTTGGATCCTTAAGGAATGCCCGGGCCAACGCGACCCGCTGGGCTTCTCCGCCACTAAAACGCGATCCACCTTCCTTCAGCGAGGTGTGCCACCCTTTATCAAGTGTTTTCACCAGATCGCTCAATCCGGCAGCAGCCACTGCCCCTTGAATTTCTTCATGACGATAAGATTCGTTTCCCAGGGTGATATTTTCTAATAAAGACATGTGGAAGATTGACGGACGCTGTGGAACCCACCCAATAAACCTGCGCCACAGATCGGCTGGCCAGGCGCTAATTTTCAAATCATTAATCAGTATCTCTCCATCATCTGGAAGAACAAAGCGCAAAAGGAGTTGTGCCAGGGTGCTCTTTCCTGACCCACTCTTTCCGACTAAAACATAATGCTTTCCTTTTTCGAGTGTTAAGTCAATTCCCCTCAAAGAGTGATCCAAAGAGGATTCATAAGCAAATGCCACACCCCGCAGAGAAATGGTGAATTCCTGATCGAATTGAGCCGCAAGTAAACTGGGATCGAACTGGGGTTCTTTTTTGGGTTCCGGAACATCTAGAAATGCGTAGATATGCTGCGCGGCTGTGATACCAGCCATTCCCGCATGGTAGCGAGCACTCAATTGCCGTAAGGGGAAATAAAATTCTGGCGCAATGAGCAAGATAAAAAATGCCTGTTGAAATTCCACACGCGCGTAAAGAAGCCTTAAGCCGATCTCTACAGCAACGACCGCAGTGGAAAGAGTCGCCACCAACTCCAACACCAGAGCCGAGAGGAATGTGATACGCAAAACATTCAACGTTGCAATTCGGTACTGGTCGCTGATGTCTTTCACTTCTTTAGCTCTGTCACGGCTGCGACCCAGCATCTTGAGTGTGGCAATCCCCTGCAGCGTATCCAGAAAATATCCGCCCAATCGTGTTCTCGCCAGCCATTGCTTTCTGGTGAGCACCTCAGATAACCTGCCAATCAGAACCATAAATAACGGAATGAGGGGTGCTGTGACGGCAAAAATGATTCCTGTCAGCAGGTCAATTGGAAATACCACAATCAAAATGGTGATCGGCAGCAGCACGGCGATAAGAACCTGGGGCAGATACTGCGAAAAATAAGCGTCGAGAGCATCCACACCTTGCAAGGCGTTTGTTGTCAATTCTCCTGTGCGTTCATTCTTTAGAAAAGCCGGACCGAGACGATTAAGTTTCTCAAGCAGCATCTTTCGCAGACGCAATTTTACTGTTACAGCTAATTTTCCAGCGATCACTTCATTGAGAAAAGTAAATACTGCCCGCACACACACAACCAAAAAAACCAGGCGCATGAGCGGGAGTATCTGACCAGGCGTTTGATGCTGCAAAAACACCCGCGAAATGATCGCACTCAACTGCCACGATTGCAACACGATCAACCCACTGGCCACAAATCCACAGAAGACAGCAGCCGGAAGCAGCCATCCTGAAAGTCGAGCCTCGCGGGTCAACCGTGGATATTGGTTCATCGAATCAACAGGTAGATTGGGCGAAAACTAAACAAACTGCAAAAGGAAAAGAATATCCTTAACCGCAGCAGAAAATACTTCGTTCATCACTTCATCACTGACCTTATATGCACCCCCGTAAACCCCATCACCAAGAGCTTCCTTTACCTTTTCAGATGACAGGATACTGTCAGTTACAAACGGAGTTTTTTCGCCGTCAGGCATGTTATTTGTGCGAAGGAAAGGAAATGCTTCCATCCAGGATGCATGGTAGGTTTTCAGTCCATAAGCCTCTGCGACTGCCAGAACATTAGGGGCTTTCCACCAGTTGTACCATGCAATCTGTAAATCTTTTAGTTCATTGGTCAATTCTCCCAGTGCCACCTTGGCTGGCTCGTTCCCTCCATGGCCATTAAGAATCAAGATTCGCCGGAATCCTTGATGATGAACCGACCGCACAATATCCTCTACGACGTTGAGTAGCGTGCTCACACGCAGACTGATCGTGCCAGGATAATCAATAAAATATGAGGAACAGCCAAAATTCAACGTCGGCGCAACCAGCACCCCGCTCTCCTGTGAGGCTGCATCAGCCATAGCCAGCGGAATTTTCATATCTGCCATGACGCTGATGTATCCGTGTTGTTCGGTAGCACCCAGCACGAGCATCAACCGGTTATCCTTCTTAAGGTATTCTTCGATTTCCATCCAATTCAATTCGCCTAATCGCATTTTTCACCTCTCCCCATCAACCACTTTTTTATCACTTTGATTATAAAGGATTGACAGGTTAATTTCTATCAAAAAGCAGGACAGTAAATTCCGGCCTGCCCTGCTTATTAATTGTCACAACGCGAAGATAGATGTTAAATGACGATATTGACCAGGCGCCCTTTGACGTAGATTACCTGTCGAGGTTCTTTGCCTTCCAACATCTTTCGAATGATCTCGCTGGAAAGTGCGGTCTTTTTGGCATCTTCTTCACTGATATCTACAGCGACTGTAATTCTATCGCGGACCTTGCCATTCACTTGAATCACCAGCGTAATTTCTTCAACAGCTGCAGCCTTCTCATCGACGATTGGCCAGCTAGATGTGTGAATGGAATATGGCTTCCCCAAACGTTCCCAGATTTCCTCTGCGATATGCGGGGCGACTGGCGCAAGCATTTTCACATATATTTCTACTGCTTCCTCCCATGCGGGTGAGCCGTAGAGCACAGATTTTGAACTCACCATTTCATTGGATAGTTCCATCAAACCCGAAACGATGGTATTGAATTCAAACTCCTCAAAATCGCGGGTCACGGCTTTCAGCGTCTGGTGAACTTTTCGCCGCAGAGCTTTCACAGAAACCTCAGAGGGTGATCCTTTGGCGCATGGTTCTAGCAGCATTGACCAAACTCTCCGGAGCCACCTTGCAACGCCATCTATACCGCCGCTGCTCCACGGCCCGCCCATATCCCAGCGGGCAAAAAACATCAGATATGCCCGCAAAGTATCAGCGCCGTACGATTTCACCAGATCATCAGGGGCAACCACGTTGCCGCGGCTCTTTGACATTTTTTCACTATCTTCGCCCAGTACCATACCCTGATTGCGCAACTGGAGCATTGGCTCATTGCCTTTTGTTACTCCGATATCGCGCATCGCTTTGTGGAAAAAGCGGGTGTAGATCAGATGCATATTGGCATGTTCAATCCCACCAGTATATGTATCGACTGGCATCCAGTAATCATATTCCTTTGGGTCAAAAGGCCCTTTGTCGTAGTTTGGGCTAAGGTAACGTAAATGGTACCAGGAAGAACACATAAATGTATCCATGGTGTCCGTTTCGCGTTCCGCTTTACCGCCGCATTTTGGACAGGTGACAAAACGCCAGGTGGGATGCAGTTTTAGCGGACTTTCGCCTGTCGGTTTCCACTCCACATCTTCAGGCAGCGTAACCGGCAATTGATCTTCTGGCACCGGCACAGCGCCACACTGCGGGCAGTGGATCATGGGAATGGGCGAACCCCAGTAACGCTGGCGTGAGATAAGCCAGTCGCGCAGCCGAAAATTCGTTGCAGCCTTACCAATACCCAGTTTTTGGATATATTCAATCGCTCTTGTAAAGGATTGATCACCCGGTGTTCCAGTTAAGGGTCCAGAATTCACCATCGTACCGCTGGCAGGAACTGCCATGGTCATATCATCTTCGCTTTCGAGGATCGAGATGCCCTGCGGGCGTATAACGATTTTGATTGGCAGCCCAAATTTTCGCGCAAACTCAAAATCACGCTGGTCATGGGCAGGCACAGCCATAATCGCCCCTGTACCGTAGGTCATCAACACATAATCCGCAATCCAGACCGGGATCTTTTCGCCATTTACAGGATTGATGGCATAGCCGCCTGTGAAAACACCGGTTTTTTCTTTATCAGCAGCTTCACGTTGAATATCTGATTGACGTGATGCATCGAGAACGTATTGTTCAACTTCAGCCCTTTGTTCAGGTGTGGTTAATTTCTCCACCAGTGGATGTTCAGGGGCAAGCACCATGAAGGTTACCCCCCACAGGGTATCAGGACGGGTGGTAAAAATTTCCATCTCGTCCCCGGCTTCAGTTTTAAAAGTGACCAGCGCGCCTTCTGATTTTCCAATCCAGTTCGTTTGCAGAACACGTACACGCTCTGGCCAATCAATGCCATCATAATGGATTAACTCATCGGCATAATTGGTAATTCGGAAGAACCATTGAGCCAGGTTCTTTTTGATCACGGGTGTACCGCATCTTTCGCAATGACGGTCCTCACCCCATACCTGTTCGCGCGCCAGTGTGGTATTGCAATTCGGGCACCAGTCCACCGGTGACATTTTTCGATAGGCCAGGCCCTTTTTATAGAGTTGCAGGAAGAACCACTGCGTCCACCGGTAGTATTTTTCATCAGAGGAAATAATTTCACGACGCCAATCAAACATTGCGCCCATACTTTTAAACTGCTTGCGCATCCGATCAATATTGGCATAGGTCCAGGTCTTTGGATGAATGTTCCGTTTAATAGCTGCATTTTCAGCAGGCAAACCAAAGGCATCAAAACCCATCGGGAAGAGCACGTTGTAGCCATTCATGCGCTTGAACCGTGCGCGTGCATCAGAAGGCGAAATGGCATACCAGTGACCAATATGAAGGTCTCCTGAAGGGTATGGAAGCATGGTCAGCGCATAATACTTCTTACGGGTCTCATCGATGTTCGATTCGTAGAGACCGTCTGCTTCCCATTTCTGCTGCCATTTACTTTCGATTTCGTTCGGATTGTAGCCTGGTATTTTTTGAGCCATTCTTTACTCCAATTCCTTAAAAATAAAATCCCTTCTCCCAATCAGGGACGAAGGAATTCTCCGCGGTACCACCCTGCTTGTCTGCATTGCAACGCAGACCGCTTCATTCGCGATAACGGGCGCACCCGTTTCTGGTTATTTTTGTTCGCCAGAAAAGCTATCCTTTCGGAGGTCAGGCGAGTTCGGTCTGTTGTATTTCGTAATACCTGCCGGGCTCACACCTCTCTCTCCCGGCTCGCTGACGAATGACCTACTACTCCTGATTTTGCTTTAGTGGACCCAGGGGGATTCGAACCCCCGGCCTTCTCAATGCCATTGAGACGCGCTCCCAACTGCGCTATGGGCCCGGTTCTTGCTTTGTTCGAGCCTGGTGACTCCAGTGGACCTGGGGGGATTCGAACCCCCGGCCTCTTCAGTGCGATTGAAGCGCGCTCCCAACTGCGCTACAGGCCCGTAACAAATGCAGAAAGGATTTTACCCGAATAAATGCGGTATTGTCAAGGAAATGCTGAGAAATCGGTTTTTTTACTCGATTTTCCAGCGTTCCTCTTACGAACCAAAATTAAGAATATTTTTCGTTCAACCGGTCAAGTGTTGCGTGAAGTTCTTCATGCCGGCCGTGACCGATGACCTTTTCTTCGTGGTCAACAAATGCCTGATAAATCTCAGCGAGTTTTATATCATCAAGCACCCTGTCAGCCATTGGGAATAAGACCGTATTTTCTTTCTGGATATGGCCGCGTAACAGTATGGCATAATCACGGGCAGCCTTGCTCAACCTTTCCACGTCGGTTTCACCCGCCATTGCCAGTGTCATTTCACCAATCAATCTGCGGCCTTCCGCATGTTCCTGCAGCATTACCCCGATTGGCCCTCCAGATTCTGGAACACCTGCAGCCACCATTGCAGGGAAGAGAATTCCTTCCTCTTTTCCATGGTGGCATTTATCCGCGAATTCCTTGAGAAAGTCGACGAAAGTGGTCATATCATCAGGATCGATTTCATTTTCGATTTCCGCTCCATCAATTATGCGATCCAGGATATGCAACGCGGAAAGAATAGCTTCATGCTCATGAACTAAATCACCCGTTGCCTGACTCATCTCTTCTCCTTTCTGTGTTCTTAATTAAGATTATATCTATAACTTGATAAAAATTATCATCTTTTCCGGTTCAACCAATCAACAGCAAATTCTCTTATTCACGATTGGATAAGTTTCACACCCTCGAGGATCTGACGGCAAAGTTCGAGGTCGCCATCTCCACTGATTTGAAGATAATCTTCTCCTGAAGTTGTAAACGCAATTATGACGTTTATATCATCGCTGGTTTCAATCTGAAAAACCATCATTTTCTTCCCATTTCCCAGATCCCTGCCTTCTTCGCTCTGAATCGTAAAGCCGCTTGCCTCCCAGGCAGTTTTCCGTTGAGCAACGAAAGCATCCAGGTCATTTTTTGGCTCCCATTGATATGTAACGAGGATGATCCGCGTACCACCATCTGCAGCTTTTTCAATGCTGCTTCCAGGTGATAGCAGCATTGTTTGGGAACCCCTTTCTCCAATCACCTGATCATCAGATGTTGTCCACCCCTCAGGGTAAAAAATTTGAATCCTGGCGGTTTCGTTAGTATATACTAGCGGAAATTTCTGTGGTTCTTCCGTTACAGGCTCCATGGTTGGCAGAGGTTGTGTCTCGGTCTGAACGAGTTCTGTTGGAGTAATGGTTATCTGGTTTGTCTTCGAGCAGGCAGCCAGTATGATTAATAAAATCAATGTATGAATCATTACCCGTATTGTTTTCATCTTCACCTCTTTTTATGTACAATTATTTTTTACAACATGCTTCTACCAGACGAATTTTCCAGATGAAAGTTCCCGCAACACTGCTGAAATAACATTCACGATCCTTACTTTGCAGCAGCGTTCTCTTCAGACTATAATTCTTCAAGGAGGCATCGATGACTGACCCGCGATTTGCGCACCTTTTAAAATTAATGGATCAATATCAAATTAAAACGCTTGCATTAAATCCAGGTCCGGTATTTACCTATCTGACGGGTCTTTCCTTCCACCTGATGGAGCGACCAACCGTTTTGATCATCACGAAAACGCATGACCCATTGATCCTCCTGCCAGAGTTAGAAGCTGGAAAGCTTTCAGCTTCGCGTATCCCTCTGACACCGCTCACCTTTAACGATGACCCATCTACCTGGCAGAAAGTTTTCACCTATGCCAGTCATCGTTTCAACCTTGAAGGATCGACCATTGGTGTTGAACCTACACGCTTACGTTTTCTTGAGCTGGATTATCTACAAAAAGCGATTTTGGTTGCAAAATTTGTTTCTGCAGAAAAGGTATGTGAAGGCCTGCGCATCATGAAAGACGAAGAAGAAATCAACGAAATGCGCCGCGCGGTTCGAATCGCTCAGGATGCGCTAAAAGCCGTTCTTTCCATGGTCAAACCGCGAGTCACTGAAAAGGAGATCGCTGCTGAATTAACCATTCAAATGCTGCGCTTGGGGTCTGATCCTGAACTGCCTTTCTCGCCGATTGTTGCCAGCGGTCCGAACAGCGCCAACCCTCATGCCGTTCCTACCGGGCGTGAGATCCAAACGGGTGACCTTGTGGTTATCGATTGGGGAGCGCGGTCTAATGGATATTGTTCTGACCTCACCCGCACCTTTGCCGTAGGCAATCTTGCACCAGAGCTGGAAAGAATCTATAACGTGGTACAGCAGGCAAATGCAGCGGGCAGGGCAGCCGGAGCTCCAGAAAAAGCAGCAGGGATCATTGATAAAGCAGTGCGAAGTGTGATCGAATCCGCAGGATTTGGTGATTATTTCACTCACCGCACCGGGCATGGATTGGGATTGGAAGATCATGAATCGCCATATATTTTTGGCGAAAACGAACAAATCCTGGCTCCAGGCATGACATACACGGTAGAACCTGGTATTTACCTCCCGGGCGTGGGTGGGGTGCGTATTGAAGACAATATCCTCATAACACCCACAGGCTGCGAATCTCTCAGTGATTTTTCGCGCGATCTCACCATTCTTTAATTCATGGAGAATATGATGACCAAGGCTTTTACCATCCCAACAGCAGAACCTTTTTTTCTTCCCGGGGGAAAGATCGGATGTCTTTTAATCCATGGCTTCACCGGAACCCCAAAAGAGATGCACCCGCTTGGAAATTCTCTTGCCTCGAGTGGATATACCGTTCTGGCTCCAAGGCTTTTTGGTCACGCCACCAACCCTGCAGATATGCGCCTCGCCCGATGGCAAGATTGGCTGGCTTCGGTTGAGGATGGTCTGAACCTGCTCAAAGGCAGCACCGATAAGCAGTTTGTGATGGGACTCTCTATGGGAGGGATCCTTGCACTGATTGCTGCAGCGCGTTACCCCATTGCTGGCGTGGCATCCTTTTCCGCACCAATTAATCTACCGGCTGACCCGCGCACAAAATTACTGCCTCTGGTTGGCTGGCTTAATTTTCACACTGGCAAGGGAACGCCAGACTGGCATAATCTAGAATGGGCAAAAGTCCATATTGATTATCCATATTATCCATCACGCGCAGTCCTTGAATTGAAAAAACTGATGGAGGTCATGAAGGAAGAGCTGAAGAACATTGAAATTCCTGCTCTAATCGTGCAATCCAAGGGAGATCGATCAATCCCGCCAGAAAGTCTGGAATATATTTGTGAGAAGATATCTTCAAAAGACAAAACCACCCTTTGGCTCGAAAACAGCGGTCACGTGGTCATCTGTGAACCAGAACGCGAAACTGTGTTCACAGCGGTCAAATCTTTGATCCACAGGACGACTGAAAACTCATGAATCGCAACCTTTACCTGGTTGCATTATCCCTCTTCATCTGGGGGATTGGAGAAGGGTTATTTATCTACTTTCAACCCCTTTATTTGCAGGAATGGGGAGCCGATCCGTTGATGATTGGAAAGATTTACAGCGCCATGGGAATCGCTATGGCTGCAGCGCAGATTCCATCAGGCTATTTCTCAGACCGATTTGGTTCACGTTCCTTAATGATTTCGACATGGGTGTTAGGAACGATTGCCACCTGGATCATGGCCATCGCCTGGTCTCTTCCCGCCTTTGTTGTTGGAGTTATCCTCTATGGTTTGACCGGGTTCGTCGTTGCGCCAATGAACAGCTATATCACTTCTGTACGAGGAAACATGGGGATTGGACGCGCCATTTCTTTGTGTTCTGGATTATTCAATCTTGGCGCTGTCGTGGGACCTGTCACAGGCGGATTTATAGCTGAAAAGTTTGGACTTAAAATCATCTACAATTTCGCGGGAGTCCTCTTTCTCATTTCAACCATCATCATCTTTCTCACAGCAAAAAGACCTGAACCGCATCACGCAGATCAAATCTCAACTCAACCTAAAGGCATATTGAGCAACTACCGTTTCCTCGCTTTTTTGCTTTTAACCGCAATTACCATGTTTGCCATCTACCTGCCCCAGCCGTTGACCCCAAATTTCTTACAGAATCAACAGCATCTTTCACGAACAACGATCGGTATCTTGGGTGCAATAGGCAGCCTGGGTAACGCTTTTGCTATGCTGGTCTTCGGAAACCTTAATACATTCACCGGTTTCCTGGTAGGCCAGATATGGGTGTTCATTTTTGCGCTCATTTATATTAAGGGGAACTCTGCGGCCTGGTTTGGAGTGGGATATTTCTTTATGGGCGGTTATCGTCTCTGCCGTTCCATGGTGCTTGCCGTTTCTCGTTCGCTTGTGCATCCGGGTCAAACCGGAACTGCATTTGGCATGATCGAAACTGCCAATTCGGTAGCGGTCATCACCGCTCCAGTTTTGGCTGGTGTATTGTATAGCAAAGCACCTTATTCCATGTACACCGTTTCAGCCTGGATGATCACCGCAGTGATTCTGCTCAATTTATTAATTCTCTATACTCTCCAGAGGAAGAAAAACAATAACCATGAGTCTGCAAATTAAAGTCTTTTGTGCTGGACCATTGCAAAACAACGTCATTCTTATCTTCGATGATTCTTCAAAAGAATGTTTCTTATTTGATCCATCGTTTGGAATTGAAGAAATCCTGAGAATCCTTGATCGGGAAAAGTTGAAGGTCAAAGCAGTGCTCTTCACCCATGGTCATTTCGATCATTTCGCCGGATTATCCTACCTGCTTTCAAAACTACCCACTGAGCCAGAGATCGGACTTCATGCGGATGACCTCGCCATCTGGCGTGACGGTGGCGGATCACGGCAATTTAGAGCGCTCATCGAGCCACCTTGCGACCCTAATATCACCCTCAAAGACGGCCAGCATCTCATCCTGGGAAAAAGTGAGATTGAAATCCGCCACACCCCAGGCCATTCACCGGGCTCGGTGATCTATTACGTTCCCGATCTGAACACTGCCATAGTGGGCGATCTAATCTTTCATCGCGGGGTTGGAAGAACCGACCTGGATGGTGGCAGTTTCAAATCGCTTAAAGAGAGTGTGCACAGCCGGGTATTCACTCTTCCACCCGAAACGATTTTAATTCCGGGTCATGGGCCAAACACGACCGTCGCTGAGGAAATGGAATACAACCCGTATGTCGGGGTTCATTCAGATCTCAGTTTGGATGAGCAAGATTTTTCAGATTAACACAAAAAAAGGCTGCCACAAGAATATGGCAGCCTTTTTCTCGAATATTTGATTATTTAGCGAATTCGACAGCCCTTGTTTCACGAATGACCGTGACTTTAATCTGACCGGGATACTGCATGGTTTCCTCGACCTTTTTAGCAATATCACGCGCCAGACGAACGGAAGCCAGGTCATCGATCTCTTCCGGTTGTACCAGGATGCGTACTTCGCGACCGGCTTGAATGGCATAGGACTGCTGTACGCCTTTAAATGAATTGGCAATTTCCTCCAACGCGCGCAGGCGCTTGATATACTGCTCAAGATCCTCTCTGCGTGCTCCCGGCCGCGCACCCGAGATGGCATCAGCGGCTTCAACGATAACGGCTTCGATAGATTCCTGTTCCACCTCGTGATGATGTGAGGCCATGGCGTTCACAACTTTGGAATTAACGCCATAACGTCGGGCAAACTCCGCGCCCAATTGCGCATGTGTTCCTTCGGTATTATGATCCATCGCCTTGCCGAGATCGTGTAACAGACCACCTGCCCGTGCAACTTCAACATCTGCCCCTAATTCTGCAGCCAGTACTGCTGAAAGTTTGGCAACCTCTACTGCGTGCGCCAGTTGATTTTGTCCATAAGACGTGCGGAATTTTAACCGCCCCAGCATCTTCAAGATCTCAGGGTGCATGCCGGCCACCCCTGCATCAAATGCTGCGTTCTCACCGGCTTCAATGATTGCCTTTTCAACTTCCTTTTGCTCCTCGGCAAGGATCTTCTCAATATGTGCAGGATGAATTCTGCCGTCGATGATCAAACGGTCCAGTGTACGGCGTGCAATCTCGCGCCGTACCGGATCGAAACAGGATATCGTCACAGCTTCGGGGGTATCATCCACGATCACGTCCACTCCGGCTGCCTGTTCGAACGCACGGATATTCCTTCCATTGCGGCCAACAATTCGGCCCTTCATCTCTTCATTCGGCAGTGTGACCAGCGAAGTGGATACACTGACAACATGTTCAGATGCCACACGTTGAATCGCGTCGGTGATAATCTCGCGTGCACGTTTATCACCTTCGAGCCTGGCTTCAGCTTCGATCTGTCGGATAATTCTTGCCATATCATTACGCGCTTCTTTTTCAGCCTCAGCCAGGAGTACCTGCTTGGCATCCTCCATCGTCATCTGCGCGACGCGTTGCAATTCTTCCATCTGTTCAATATACAGTTTTTCGATCTCATTACTGCGCTTGTCTAACGCGCTCTGGCGTTTGTTGAGATTTTGCTCTCGCATTTCCAGGCGCTCGATGCGGTGGTCAAGTTCAGCGCGACGTTTTTGCTGGCGATCATCTTCGCGCAAGATATCCTGTCTGCGTCGGGTGATTTCGATCTCCGAATCCTGCAGAATTTTAAGGGCTTTATCCTTTGCCTCCAATTCAATCATCTTGGCTTTTTCGACCGCCGATTGAATCACATTTTCAGCTTTCTCGGATTGCTCCTTTTTATATTTATCAACGATTATTTTCACCAGTACTGTGGTCAAGATCGCCACCAGAACCAGGGCTCCAATGATCAGCAGTGCGATAAAATTTCCTTCTCGAAATATCATTTTTCACATTCCTCTTTTTTCCCAGATTCGAGCCCTTCCAGGTTCATTTCTTTCCAAATTCTCGAGACAGTTAAGTTAATTGTTCCATAATCAAAGCCACGGCGTGCTAAGAAAGCAGCCAGTTTCTTTCGAAATGCCGACCAATCCAATCCGGCCAATCGCCGGGCGTACTGGTTTGCAGCTTGGAACGCCAATTCACTGTCCTCCTCAGAATCCTGTAGGGCAGCATCGATCAATTCATTTGCGATTCCCTTGCGCCTCAACTCGTAGCTGATCAGGCGACGACTGCGAGGATGTAACTGGTTACGATTTTCCACCCACATCCTGGCAAAAGTCGCATCTTGAACGAGATTTGATTCCCTGAGTTTTTCGACTGTCAGATCGATTTGTGCGGTTGTGTATCCTTTTTCGATCAGTTTTTGGCGGATCTCATGTTCTGTTCGTGGACGATGATTGATCAGCGTGAGCGCTCTTTGAAAAACCACTTCGTTCGCGTCCTTTTCTAGCAAAGTCGTGATCTTTTCCTGGGTTAGATGATCGCCAATCTTCAGCCATGCGCCAACAATTCGTGAAACTCCAAACGCATATTCCCCATCGAGCTCGATGCTGACTCGATTTGGATTGCGTTTTTGAGCTTTGATTGCAGTAATCGTCCCTTCCATATATCCCATTAACAAAAACAGCCGAAACCCTCTCGGGATTTCCGGCTATTCGATCCTTTCAGCTTGACAGACCACTATGTGGTCTTTAAGAGGTAAATATTTCTATTCTTTTGGATGATGTAGAATTTTAAAAAATACAGGAGAAATGTCAGAAAATTGATCCAATTCCAATAGACAAATTCCAGATCCCCTGAAAAAATCCGATCGTGGGTGCATATTTGTATCGTTACCTACAATGATGATGCTCACGTCAGCGCTTCTTTCTCATCCAAACTCCGCGAGGAGTGTAAAAATACTTTCCCAGCCAAAAACGAATCGAATAGCTCAAGATTTATAAACCTACACGCAATTAATGCATGTGCATTTCTTTACAATCTAATAAATTATACCTTATTCTCATCTTTCTACAATATCCATTCAACATCCCTTTTTAGAAGTTCAAACCTTAGGATTAATTATTTACAGGATTGTTTCATGCTAAAATAATTTTATGAATTTTCCAAATCCGCCTCAGGTTCGGTTAGCTGAGAAGAATCACAAAAAAGATCAATTCTGGCAGATATTGATTCCAGTTTTTTTATGCTTGCTGGTTGCAATCGGTATCGGCATTTTGACCATTTTCACATCGCTTAACAATCCAGGCCTGAACCAAAAATGGGCCCAAATCTCGCTGGTTTTCTTAATCCTCCCCTTACTGGTTCTTGGTTTAATTTTGTTGATTGTGATCATTTTCACCAACCGATTGATTAGCAAAACACGCAGGGCACTGCCACCACAATTCAATAAAATCGACCAGCTGGCCAATTCCATCAACGGATTTGCGCAAACATCCACAAACAAAATGACGACACCTCTCATCGCCTATCAATCCACAAAAGCGGGGGTCGTTCGGCTATTAGAGCTTGCGTTTCATCGGCGTACAAGCCCAAAGGATAGAATATGAATGATAGAAAAAATTGGAAAACAATCACGTTTCTTGTTGGAGGGACCATCGGCCTGCTCTCGGGTCTTGCTGCAGCCTATTTGATCATTAAACAACAGGAAGCAAACGGAAGAGAATTGAAGCTGACCTCCAGCGATGGTGCAAAAATTGGGCTCGGGATTGTTTCACTTTTAAAAATGATATCCGAAACAGGCCGCAAGACGAGCTGAAAATCAACTCATCACATCATTCCTCGATGAATTACGATCGCTTTGTAAAATTTCTCGCTGTGGGTCAAATCCACAATGAATTTATTATTGATCTGAACGGAAGAGTAGCAAACAACCTGGTTGGTGGTCCTGTGGTTTACACCGCGGCCAGCATCTCTCACTGGGGCGGCACAGTAGGTCTGATCAGCGGCGTTGGCAGTGATTTTCCTGAAACGTGGAAAGATGAATTAATGACGAAGGGGATAGATACCCGTGGTGTCCGAACTCTTCCTCAGGAATTGGATTTGCGCGCATTTTTTGCATATGTATCACCAATGAAAACGATTACAGATAACCCGGTTGCTGTTTTTTCAGCAAAAGGATTGCCATTGCCAAAAGAGCTGATTGGATTTTCAAATTCAGAAATCGAATCTGCCCTCCCAAAGCTCCAAACTTATTCAAAAACGCTGATGACAAACCTACCTCCAGAATATCTGGATGCATTGGCTGCTCATCTCTCACCTCTCGATATCACCTGCCAGATCCAGTTATCTTCCCTCTTGCTTAAGGGATCCGTACGCACCATTTCGATACAACCCCATCCATCTTTCATGAACCCAACTTACTGGGATGATTTTTCTGTCCTTGTTAAAGATGCAACGGTTATGATTACCAGAGAAGCTGATTTAAAGTCGCTATTTCATGGCAGGTCAACGAATATTTGGGAAATGATGGAATGTGTGGCAGGGTTTGGATGTGCCTTTGTAATCATCGATGATTTTCCAAGAGGCTTTTACTTCTATGATGCAACAAATTCATCAAGATATCGCGTTCCCAGATATCCAGGAAAAGTGTTTGACCCAACTGGCGAAATTGATTCGTTCTGCGGCGGATTTCTGGTTGGATTTCAATCCCACTATGATCCGTTGAGATCAGTCGTCCAGGGCAGTGCAGCTGCATCAATAACAGTCGAAAACACAGGTCCTTTCGCGATCAATGATTGCTTGCCTGGATTGGATCAGATGAGAATGGACGTAATTCAAAATATGATCACAAGAGTATAACCCGTTGATTGTTTCTATTTACAGGATGCCAAAGCCTTAAACAAAACGGAGGATATCATGGATTGGTTAATGGAAATCGAGATGTCATTTATTCTTTTCCTGCAACAACTGGGGAACTGGCTGGAAGTCCCCTTCCAGGGGTTTACATTCCTGGGAAACGAATTGTTTTTCCTTTTGGTGATGCCTGCCATTTATTGGAGTATCAATCCGCAGATCGGTTTTCGCGCAGGGATGATGCTTGTGCTCAGCGGGGGATTAAATTCCTGCGTTAAAATGTTGTTCCACAGTCCACGACCCTATTGGGTCGATGCGCGTGTTCAAGCGTTGTCTTCTGAAACTTCGTTTGGGATACCTTCAGGTCACGCGCAGAACTCAGCAGCCATATGGGGAATCATTGCCACAAGTATCCGCAAAAAATGGGCGCTGGCCGCTGCAGCAGTCGTGGTGTTTTTTATCGGGCTTTCCCGCCTGTATCTTGGCGTTCACTTTATCAGGGATGTCCTCGTCGGCTGGCTTATCGGGGCGTTGCTCGTGGTGCTCTATTTAAAACTTGAAAAACCAACAGCAAAATGGCTGGCCGCAAGATCCTTTGGCGTGCAATTGTTGATTTCTTTCGTTTTTTCGATCTTCTTGATCGCTCTCGGGATCCTATGCCAGGCAACATCAACCGGGTGGGAATTACCCTCGGCCTGGATCAACCAGGCAGTAGCAGCTGGCGCTGAAGCTCCAACGCCATACAGTCTCGAAGGCGTGATCACCATTGCAGGTGTGGCTTTTGGCTTTACAGCAGGTTATGCCTGGTGGCAGAAAAAATTCGGAAAACCAGAAATAAAAGCTTCATCAATTAAACGATTAGCACGCTATCTCATTGGTTTATTGGGCATTCTTGCACTTTATATTGGTTTGAAATACATCTTTCCCCAGGAACCCATCATCGTTGAGGGTGTTTTCCGGTTTGTTCGATATGCTTTGATCGGGGTATGGGTATCAGCCGCGGCGCCTCTGCTGTTTAAAAAGCTTCATCTTGAATAAGTCTCTGTTGGATTTATCATCAAAACTTCTTATAATTTAGGTGAGTTAAACAAGAGGAGGAGTTCTATGAAAGCGGTAGCAAAATTCTTTACCGGTTTTTTTATCGGGGGAATTGTAGGCAGCGTAATAGCGTTATTACTGGCACCAGTTTCAGGTATGGAAATGCGTGACCGCATCAAGACAAATGTAAACCAGGTTCGGTCTGAGGTTGAATCCGCAGCAAAGCAGCGTAGTGAAGAACTTAAACAGGAATTAGCAAGATTACAGAAAAAAGCTTAAAACTTCAAAGGTCCATTATTAAGCAATTAAAACAAACCAGTTCATCCTCGGCTGGTTTGTTTTAATGAATATCCAATTCGAGCTGATACTTCGCCTCCTGGCGGGTATACCTTGCTGAACCACTGATCATCACCACATAGCTCTCTGATGACGCCAAAGGGTCAAGAACCAATTCTAGAACTTCACCACTCTGAATGGAGAACTTTTGAATAAGGTCATGAGTGGAATGTGAGACCACTGAAACCAGAAAAGTCTGAGGTATGACATTCTCAATACGCACAAAACCTTGCGCTTCCCAACCGCCATCATCCTCTTCAAAATCTTCGCGGTATCCAATCTCAGGAATTGAGATATTGTCGAGGACGAAACCTTCGGCTGTAACAGCGGCATCTGTCACGTACTCGAAACTGAGCCAGACCTTTTTACCGGCAAATTTTGAAAGATCAACACTTTCGGTCAACCAACGCTGACTGGCTCCGTTATACCCACAGCCATAACTGTTCCCGCTGATATCCAGCGTGGTACAAGATGGCGTATCGAGAATTTGCCAGTCTCTGCCATTTTCAGACGCGAGGAGGTAGACATAGTCATAATCCTCTTCGAGGTCATACCAGGTTTGATATGTCAATGTGACCGGTCCGCTAATATTCGTCAGGTCAAACATGCGAGATAACGATGTCGCCGACGTATCTGCCCGGTTTGACCACATAAATTTTCCCTCACCGGTTACCTCTGGAAGGACAGGTACGGTTGCATCTCCTTCGAAATGTAGCTTAATTTGCTGGTTCGGGCAAAAGATTTCGTAATAATCAGTGCCATATTGTTTGACACTTGAAGGCAGCAGAACTCTGTTGCAGTCAGTGATCACATCTGTGGAATTTGCGGATGGCGCGCCGGAATAATTTGAGTAATCATATCTGCCATCTCCCAGATTTGGATCAAGGAAAAAGTTGGTAATCGTCCAATCCACAAAGAAATCATTCGCTGTGATGAGTTTTCCAGTAACTTCATCTATCAGGTTATTTTGAGAAAAGACATGGTCAATACTGGCAAACCCATTCAGAGGGTCAGCCACAATTTGTTTGGTAATTTCGTCGCCAAAACGATCGAGTAAATAAGTGGTAAACAGGAAACTGGCTCCGTAATGTGCATCATTTTCATCAGGATCGGCCGACCAATCATTAAGTTGGATATCTGGATTGTAAGCAAACACGTGATCAAATCCGCCCGCGTCAAATCCATTCAACAGTGTGGCTAACTCAGAAAACCCTTCATTCAGCCAGGTTTCTTCGTTAGGATCATGGTATCCATGGATCAGATGTTGAAACTCATGCGCCATCACACTCAGCGTATAAGGATCATACAAAGTTTGTACATCAGAATTGATGGCAAACATCTCGTGCACATTCGAATACTCATGCGCCTGCGGAAGTACGGAATCGGTAGAGGAAGTATAACCTGCAAGGCCATAACCTAAATCGCCGGCATAAAGAATGAACAGATGCGGGTCATTATCTACGCCTGGGATCCACTCCTTGCCAAAAAATTGTTGATTCGTCGGATAGATCTCGTTTACAAACGTGTTCATCAATTGTCTTAACGAGCTTTGGTCAATGTCCACTCCCTGCTCTGCCCAAAAATAAGCGATATCCGTCTTATAGCGCAACACCGCGGTGGTGGATTCCATCTCGTTCGTGCTGGTATTCAGTTTATAAAAATCCAGCGTATCACCTATCTCGTATTCCACAGGAGCTGAAGTGATCTGTAGTGGTATCCCTGATTTGCCCTCAAAGCGTTCGGCAAGAAACACCAGATTTGCGGTGGGGATTTCAGCATTCATTAATGTTTCGAGAGATTCCTCCGCAGAATCCACGCTGACAACCGGCGTGCTTTGAGGTTTTGGGGTGGCAATTATCGGTGACGAGACCCTGGTAGGAGTTCCTTCTTCTTGAAAAGAGGTGAGATGCGAATCTGTGAATTTTCCAATCAACAAAACAGAGATGCCGCATACCACAGAGATGCACAAGCAACCGATAAGCGCTATTAAAACAATTAAGATGATGACTTTTTCAGATTTATCCATGAATTTCACCACTATCAGGATGATACCATCTCCATGCTGCGGCTACCAGACCGAGCGTAAACCAGATGTATGGCAGAACAAAAGAATCAACACTGAACTCTTCAAGGATCAGGGCGATCAAAGCAAATGCCCCCATATAGCCAAACGTCCTGCGCATTGCCGTTTTTGACCGGATCAATTCCACTGAGGTGAAGGCAATCACAATCAAGAAAGCCATAAAGAGAGCGAATCCAACAATGCCCGTCTCAGCGAGTAACCTGATCCAAAAATTCTTAATATTCATCAAATTTGGTGATTGATATAATAAACGACGCGTTTCTACCAATCCCCACGCTGAATCTGGAAAATGATCAGGAAAGTAGAAACCTGAAAAACCAACGCCTACACCAAATATTGGATGATCATTAAAAATATTCCAGCCTGTCTGCCAGTAGAGAACCCTTTCACCAAATTGCAGTTCATCAGCATACTTAATCAACGGATTCTCGACTGTTGAATTGAACTGGAAAACATTTTCCATGCGCGGATCAACTTTGCTGAGGCCATACAAACCCAGAACCAGCAGACCAAGATAGGCGATGACCAGACCCAGCGAAAGGAGCATTGCGCCCCACACGCGGCGCTTCACATCCCATTTGCTTGCCAACCGGCGCACAAAACGGATATTCACCAAAAGAAAGAGAAATGCCACAACCAGCATGAAAGCCGCCAACCCCCCGCGCGAAAGCGTTCCAATCAGCACCACAATTCCACCAATTAGCAACAGGTTCTCAAACGAAAATTTCCAGAGCCGGAATTTGTGTACGCTGGTTTTGTTAATTGTGGCAGCCAGCCAGTATGCCAGAAATACCAGATTGAGCATATGCGCAAGCCAGGAAGGTTCAGCGGCGAACCCGGTCATTCTGCCTTCAAATAATTTTGTCGTGGTTGTGTAATCCTGTATCACACCGATGATATGACGCAGTGCTTTCATTTCGAGAGGAACAACACCGGTGATGATTGACCACACAAGTGAAACAAGGCCCGTCCAGTTAAGGATTCGTAGTGTCTGCTCTATTTTCTGACGGTTATTTGGAATGCTCATAAAAACAAGAAGGAAAAGCAGTCCCAATCCTGATGTGGCGATTCCCTCGATTGCTACGGAGGGAATGGTCTGATCTTTATAATCAGGGACGTTACGAAAGAACGCCATAAATATGGTCAGAAAAACAAAGAGGAAGAAATACAGGGCCGGTTTCGATTGAAAGGGCACCGTTTGCTTACGTTTAATCATCAATGGAAAAGCAATCACCGCCAGAGGGATGACAAAAAGAAGAGAACCAGGAGCCACTGCTGAAGATCTAATCAGTTTTGATACCAGAGGAACACTGGTGAACGGCAGGGTAACGACCACCAGAGCCCAGAGAATCCATGTCAGACGATCAATTAACCTGGATGCCACTCTATTTCCCTTGTGCACGATTTCTGGGATAGCCAGAGAGGAAGAAGATCATTGCCAAAATTAACCCTGCGGCGCAACCCGCGGCCGTGGCCAGATTGGTATTGTGCAATACTGGTTCATCCGGAATACTTGGAGTCTGCGTCACTTGAAAGGTGATCTTCGAAATCTGAAATTGATTCACCAGCGATTGGCCTGATCCATTCTGGTAGTTTTCTTTTATATCCAGACGCAGCTGCTGAAAATTTTCAACGGTGCAATAGGCAGAGGAGGGCTCCAGGATGACTGCCTGGCTGAAACAGGATTCCACCGCATGCTGATAAGCAAGTTTATCTAAAGCTTGCAGGCTTGAGAGTCTCAATTCTTCAAGTGCATCAACTGCTGTTGACAGCCAAAGCTGGTTGATCTGCACAGCAAGTTTTGGGTCGTGAAACCGGCTGCTCAACACCCAACGGTATCCTTGCCTCGATTTCGTCAATCCTTCCTTGATGGCCTCATGACTCAGGTCAATTCCAGCGACAGCTGCTTCTTCTAATACTTTATCAATCACTTGAGAAGAATCGATCATATCTCCAACAGCTGTGATGAGATGATCAACCATGTAATCGTTAAGTCTACCAGCATAGGCATAATCGATTGTTGTCGTGATCACTGAGTCAGATTCATACACCGGCTTCTGAACTCGAGAAATCAGAAACCCAGCCAGCCCGCCTGCGATGGCAAAAATCACGATGACCCACCACCAGCGCATCATCCGCTGGGTTAAGTCATAGAGATCGAGATCATGTAATTGATCCTTTGTTTCTGTTACCATTTGATAAATTATACACGTAATAAAAACACCCCGGAGGTTGTGAACTCTCCGGGGTGAATGAATGTTTTTTTATTTGGCTTTGAAGTTAATGATGACCAGGTTCTTAGAGCAGTCGGCAGAAGTGCTGAAAGATAAGGGTACGGTTAAAGGTGTTTGATTGGAACTGAAAATCTGAATTTGAAGTTGATCTACGGTATCATAAGCAGCGTTGCCCAGTACGATTTCATAACTGCCAGGGCCGTAAGGTAAGCCGCTTACCATCCCAGTGATACCTACCAGAGAAATACCTTTGCCTTCCCAATATCCTGAAACCTTCACAATTAAATTGGTGACTGGTTTTCCAGAAGCATCAAACACCTGCCCTGCCACTCCCTGCCATGCGCAACCTTCAGCCGTGTGAATGAAGTTCTGCATGAAAACCGGCGTTGCAGGTTGAACCGCATAGATTTCGGTTGTGGAAGTATTGGTGGCTGAGGGAACGACGGTTTTCGTGGCTGTCGAAGGGATTGCTGTTTTCGTAGCCGTTGCCGGAATCGTTGTCATCGTAGCCGTGGGTAGAACCATAGTAGAGGTAAAGGTAGGTTCAAGAGTGGCGGTAGGGTTCAGAGTCTGTGTTGGTTCGGGGGTAGCCGTAACAGGCTCAGACGTCGGCAAATCGGTGGCTGCCGGTTCTGGTGTTTCTGTAGAGATGACCACTTCTGTTGGAACAGGCGTGCAATCCGCACACACCACGCTTGTGGCGGTGGGATTAATAATTATTTCTCCTCCCTCAGAGAAGAGAATCGTACAACCTGTCATCACGAGCAGGATCATCATCCATAATATTTTCCGTATCATGCTTCCTCCAGACCTCAACATAATGATTCAGGTGAGTAGGTGCAAGTTTCTTGCCAGATCATTCGATACAAAAAAACGATGCGCCTTCATTATGAATGGTTCGGATTTCAAGTGAAAAGTTATAATAGAATATAATCTGGCAGAGGTGATCTCATGAAACAAGTCTTGCAGCATCTAAAAAATGGAAAAACAACCGTTGAGGAGGTTCCCATTCCTGGCTTGAAGCGCAATTGCGCCCTGGTTCAAACGGCTGCTTCTCTTGTTTCAGCCGGAACCGAACGCATGGTGGTTGAATTCGCTGAAAAAAATCTTCTCGCAAAAGCTGCTTCACGGCCAGACCTTGTCAAGCAGGTGATTCAAAAAGCCAGACGTGAGGGTGTCATCACTTCCATGGAGGCGGCTTTTAATAAACTTGATCAGCCCATGGTGCTGGGGTATTCTTCCGCTGGTACCGTTGTTGAAGTAAGTGAAGATCTACAGGGATTCAGTCCTGGTGACCGGGTAGCCTGTGCTGGCGGTGGTTATGCCGTCCATGCTGAATACGCGGTCGTGCCGCGTAATCTGTTGGTGCATCTGCCAGACACGGTTGATTTTGAATCGGCAGCCTTCGCCACGTTAGGCGCAATTGCAATGCAAGGATTCCGCCTTGCGCAACCGCAAATCGGCGAATTTGTGTGCATCATTGGCCTCGGATTGCTTGGATTGTTGACCGTACAAATTGCACGAGCAGCTGGTTGCATTGTTTTTGGCGTTGATATCTCACAGGATCGGGTCAATCTTGTACAAAAAATGGGATTCGCGGCTGCAAAACGAGAAGATTGCATCGACCTGATTTCTGGGTTTACCAGAGGACGTGGTTTTGATCATGTATTAATCTGTGCAGATACTTCATCCAGCGATCCGGTGGAACTGGCTGGAGAAATTGCGCGCGATCGTGGTACTGTTGTTGCTGTGGGTGCAGTTGGTTTTCAAATTCCACGAAAAAAATATTACGAGAAGGAACTTATTTTTAAGGTATCACGCTCTTATGGCCCGGGCAGGTATGACCCGCAATACGAAGAAAAGGGTATCGATTACCCGCTAGGTTATGTCAGGTGGACCGAAGGGCGGAATATTGAATCTTTCATAGATCTCCTCAGCGCCGGAAAAGTGGATGTCAAACCATTGATCACTCACCGTTATCCGATCGCAGAAGCTCCGAATGCTTACGAGTTGATCACCGGAAAGACCGGGCAGCCTTTCCTTGGGGTTTTGCTTACCTACCCACAGAAACCAATCGATCAAAAGCCAGAGAGAAAGATTGCCTTGGCAGCGGTTCAAAATCCAACACCGCAGAATATCCAGGTGGGGGTTCTTGGCGCGGGCAACTATGCCCAGGCGGTTTTTTTGCCCATCATGAAAAAAAACGCCAATGTAAACTTAAGGGGCATCGCAACCGCTTCGGGTTTGAGTGCCAAACATGCTGCCGAAAAGTTTGGTTTCAGGTACGCCTCCTCATCTGAGGATGAGGTCCTTTCAGATCCAGATATCAACGCTGTGGTCATCCTCACCCGTCACCAGGTACACGCCCGTCAGGCGGTTGCGGCTCTACAAAAAAACAAGGCTGTATATTGCGAAAAACCGCTGGCTTTAACCCGTGAAGAATTACAGAGCATCGAAAATGAAATAGGGCGAACAGATTGCCCAATATTAACCGTTGGTTTCAACCGCCGTTTCGCGCTCATGGCCACGAAACTTCAAGATTTTTTCAAGAACCGCACAGAGCCAATGTCGATCCACTACCGTGTGAATGCTGGATATCTTCCCACTACTCACTGGCTGCATGATCCATTGCAGGGTGGCGGCAGA
The DNA here is from genome assembly GCA_034429135.1 of Anaerolineaceae bacterium. Taxonomy (GTDB): domain Bacteria; phylum Chloroflexota; class Anaerolineae; order Anaerolineales; family Anaerolineaceae; genus UBA6107. Next base: position 56,195 of record DAOUGR010000024.1, read on the forward strand.
ATTATTGGTGAAGGATGTCATTTCATCGACTTCCTCACCTATCTCACCGGTTCTACCCCCTTATCTGTCACTGGAACAGCTCTCGAAGATGTCGGAAAGTACAGGCATGATAATGTGATTTTGACTTTTAAATTCAGCGATGGCTCAGTCGGTACAGTCACTTACCTTGCCAACGGCAACAAGAATTATCCAAAGGAGCAGGTAGAAGTTTTTTGTGGCGGCAAGATAGGCTTGCTTAACGATTTCAGAACCCTTGATTTGATCACAGAAACGAAGAAACAAACCTTCCGCTCAAGACTTCGTCAGGATAAAGGCCACGCTGCTGCATGGGTGGAGTTTGTCAACGCTGTAATGCACACAGGCAACCCGCCAATCCCATACGAGCAACTGATCAACACCACAAAAGCCAGCTTTGCAGCCGTCGAAGCCATTCATACGGGAAAAGAGATCAAAATCTGACTAACCAAACCTTGGATACCTTGAGTGAATAAAATCAAGAAACTTACCCTGTTGATAAAAGAGATCGGTCTTTCCGATATCTTTTCTTACGCTGTTTATCAGATACAGCTGCGCAGTGGTGAGATACGCCGCCGAACACCGGCTGGGGGGTTCAAACCTGAGAAATTACCTCCAGACCTGTCAAACATCGATCTCTCAATATTTGAATCGAACTGGAAAGCCCTAAATAAAACCAGAGGATTGCTTACCCCCTCACAGGAACTGCAGAACTTGCTGACCGGAAAATTCCGCCCGTTTATCGCTGAGGTCACCCCGCTCAGTCTTGACCCGGCTTCTGGTGAATTAAAACACTGGTCTGAATATTCAAATGATATCGATGGTGTGGATATCAAAAAAGTGTGGGAACCCTCACGTTTCAACTGGTCTCTGGTATTGGCACGATCTTATTCCGCCACCAGAGATAATGATTATGCCGCATTATTCTGGCTGAGAGTTGAAGAGTTCATCCGGCACAATCCGGTTAACCTTGGACCCAACTGGTCTTCTGCTCAAGAAGTGGCACTGCGCATGATATTCTGGCTCATTACCTCAAGCTCGATGCTCGACGCGCCAGCAACTACTTCACAACGCATTCGCATGCTCTCTGAAGCTGTATTCCAGCATGCCATGCGCATTTTACCAACATTATCCTACGCCAGATCTCAAAACAACAACCACATCCTGAGTGAAGCTCTTGGATTGGTATTCGCCGGAGATTCCCTCGCGTCAAATATCGAAATTGCTGATCGCTGGAGGAAAATCGGAGAAACTGAGTTTGAACGTTCATTACTGAAACAGATCGCAACTGATGGAACATACTCACAACAAAGTACCAACTACCATCGTATGATGCTTCAGCTTGCTCTGCTCTATTCAGCATATCAGAAAAAACACGGACGATCTCTTTCAGGTCAGTTGCAGGAGCGTCTTGCTCAGGCAACTCGCTGGCTGATCTCTCAGGTAGATCCCGTAAGCGGTCAGGCGCCAAACCTTGGTCACAACGATGGATCATTGATCTTCCCGTTGGGATGTACGGAATTTCGTGATTACCGCCCTACAGCACAGGCTGCCTCCCTTGCCTTCCTTGGTAGTCCTTGCCTGCCGCCCGGTCAGTGGGATGAACTCTCCGACTGGCTCGAACTTCCACACCCTCAAGGATTGACCACAATCCCTGCATTCACCTCTCCCGCCGTTCACAAAGTGGAGGATTCAACGATGTGGGGAACACTGCGCGGTGTTAAATTCCACAGCCGCCCGGCACACGCCGACCAACTTCATGTTGATCTTTGGTGGAAGGGTATTAATATTGCAAGAGACGCCGGCAGCTATTCCTACAATGATCCACCACCCTGGCAAAACGCACTCGATTCCACAAGGGTGCACAATACCATTACCATCGATGATCTGGACCAAATGGAACGCATCAGCCGTTTCCTGTGGCTGAATCGAGCCAATGCGAAGTGGATACCAACTTCCGATTCAACCCAGATATCCGCTTCACACGATGGGTATCGAAAACTTGGATACAGGCACGAACGATCAATCTCTCTGGTCAAGGGCGTTGGTTTTACCGTCATTGATCATTTGGTCCAGTTCCGCCCCGATCCGAAAGAACACTTCTTCACCATTCATTGGCTCCTTCCCGATTGGTCATGGATTCAAAAAAATGACTGCCTGCGGCTTGTAAAAAATCAAAAATCGATCGTGATCGAAATCACTGCCGGTCATCACCAAAATGGATCAGTTGTGACACTCCAGGATAGATCGCTGATCCGCGGCGGTAAGACTTTATTCGGATCAAGAATTGATCCAATTCTGGGATGGGAATCTAACACGTATAGTGAAAAACATGCTGTCCTATCATATTCGTGTACCTTTCAAGCATCAGGGTCAATCACCATCACGACAAATTGGAAATTAATGGATGAATCAATCTAATCAACACAGCGGTAAACACATTTTGCTCATTCACCAGGCATTTGCTCTGCTCAATGAACCCGGGGGCACCCGTCATTATGAAATGGCGCATTCCTTCCTCCAGCATGGCCACCGGGTTACCGTGATCACCAGTCCTGTGAGCTATCTCACGGGCAAGACCAATCAGGGAAAGGTTCGCTGGTTAATCAGAGAAGAGCCCGAACCCGGGCTGTGTATTTTGCGTGCCTATACCTACCCGGCACTTCATCGTAGTTTCTTTCACCGCTTACTCAGTTTTTTCAGTTTTATGTTCTCTTCTTTTTTTATCGGGCTGGGTGTAAAGAATGTGGATGTCATCTGGGGCACTTCCCCTCCAATCTTTCAGGGATGGACAGCGTGGCTACTGGCAAAATTCAAACGCGTGAAGGTTCTCTTTGAAATCCGCGATCTCTGGCCGGCTTTCGCTATCGCTATGAAAGTATTGAAAAATCCATTCTTAATCTACCTTTCTAACTGGTTGGAGAGATTCCTCTACCGTCATGCTGATCTGCTGGTGGTGAATTCGCCAGGATTTATCAACCATATCAAAGAACGCGGCGGCAAGAACATCAACCTGGTAACCAATGGTGTCGATCCCACCATGTTCGACCCTGAAGACAAGGGAACTAAATTTCGCCAGGAACAGGGTTTACAAGACGCCTGCATCATGCTCTATGCAGGTGCTCACGGTGTATCCAACGATCTCGAAGTGATTCTGAAAGCAGCGGCTCTCACTGAGTTGAATCCACAAATTGTTTATGTGCTTGTGGGCGATGGCAAGGAAAAAATAAATTTGATGAACACCGCCCGCGAAATGCACCTGAATAATATTTACTTCATTCCTCCTGTACCAAAGGATGAGATGAGCGGTGTCATGGCTGCCGCGGATGCCTGCATTGCCATTCTCAAACCCGTGGAAATGTATAAAACCACATATCCTAACAAAGTTTTCGATTACATGGCAGCCGGCAGACCAGTGTTATGTGCCATTGACGGCGTCATTCGTGAAGTGGTCGAAACTGCAAAGGCCGGAGTATTTGTTCCGCCAGGTGATCCACAAGCGCTGGCAAAAGCGGTTGTATACATATCCAACCATGCAGCCGAAGCAAGGCAAATGGGATTAAATGGCCGCGCATACGTGAGCGAGCATTTCAATCGCGCCAAGAATGCGGTTGATATGGAAAACCTTTTATTGAGCCTGGTGAAAGCAGACAGATGATAGTTTTTTAAGAAGGAGAGATCATGATGAACAGACCAACCGGTAAGGGCAGGCAGGAGATTAAACCAACATCAACCTCAATTTCACCTGCTGAACAACTCAAACGAGATATCGCGTCTGCTCGCAGCGATTTTAATTCACTCATCGAAAAATCGAAACTGACATCCATCCGCGATGAATACGCCGCGCTGGATACGGATATTGCCCAGTTGCCCACCCGTATTCAGAAGGTGCGTGATCGAAAATACGCATTCAAAAAGATCATGGAATCGCAGGCTCTTGAACTGCAAAAACAATGGGCCTTGAAACGAGGCGGCATACAAAGTCACATTACTTTCGAATCAAATTCTCTGGGTAGCCAGTTGCGTCCAATGGAAAGCCGGGTGGCAGCGCTCAGCCTTGGGTCGATAACACAGGCGACCGTAAACACAATCAAGAACGAAATTGACTCTTTCGAAACAAAGATTTCCGCTTCTGAACGAAGCTGCAGAGAAATGTATTCCAGTATTAAATCTGAAGTGGATAAGATCAAGGATCAATTAGCTCAGATTGAAAAAACCCTGGATTGGGCAGAATCGGCCAGTTTTGGTTTCCTTCCAGGTGAAAGCCTGGTGAACGCAGTCAAGGCAGTGTGGACACGCGATGACAGAGAGGATAAAGAAGATCCAGATGGAATCCTTTTTCTCACAGATCAACGTTTGATCTTTGAACAGCGTGAAGAAATTGCAACCAAAAAAGTATTATTCATCACCACCGAACGGCAAAAGGTGCAGCAAATCCAATTTGAAGTGCCCGTGTTCAGCGTTGCCAGGATCATCGCAACCAAACAGGGCATGTTCAAAAATGAGGATTGGATACAATTAGACTTTGATTCTGGTTGTTTCGCTCGCAGCGCTAAATTACACCTCGAAGGACAGGATTGCAATACCTGGCAGCAACTGGTCACCCAGGTGAAAAATAAGGAATTAGACTCTGACCGTGCACTTGCAATCGACCAGGAAGCAATCGAAAAGGCAAAATCAGCCCCCGAGAAATGCCCTCACTGTGGCGGCGCCATCACCAAACCGGTTCTGCGCGGGATGGATTACATCATCTGCGATTTCTGCGGCAATAAGATTAAACTATAAGCTGCCTTCCTGATGTCACTTTCTGAATTCAGTAACATCTAATGAATGAGAAAGGATAACAGGAGGTCGCGATGAAAATAAATGAATCGAAAGCGGATCGAATAATTCGAATTGTGCTTGGTGTTGTGCTTTTAGTTCTAGGTTGGGGTGGTTTTGTTACAGGTACCCTTGGTTTGATCTTCAAGATCCTTGGTTTTGTTCCTCTCCTTACTGGTATCGTCGGTTACTGTCCGTTATACAGTTTGTTTAAGTTCAGCACCAAAAAATCTTAATATCACAATTGTCAAGAGCAGGGAGTGTTTCCCTGCTCTTTGCATGGATAGATATGAATCTTAGGTCATTTGAATTGAAAATTACGCAGCAAAATCGCCCACTTGTCGTGGAATTCTGGGCGCCATGGTGCCATCCATGTAAAGCAATGGCCCCATTCCTTTCAGCAGCAGCATCCAAATATCAGGGAAAAGTTGACCTTCTTAAGGTAAATGTTGACGAAAGCCCTGAAATCGCCCAATCATTGAGAATTATGGCAGTGCCCACAATGATCGGGTATTCAGGCGGAAAATCCGTTTTTCGTAAAACAGGATTTCAACCTCAGTCAAGTATTGATAAGTTTTTTGCTGATTTAGCTGAAGGCAAATCTGCCCTAAAACAAGGACCTGCTCCTGCTTCACGGATTTTTCGCGCTGTAGCCGGTCTTGCCCTGATTATTGGCGGAATTGCTTATCATAATTCCATGCTCTTGATCCTGCTGGGTATTGCGGTTACTTTTACCGCTTTTTACGACCGCTGTCCGATTTACCGTGCAGTTCGTAGCTGGATGAAAAACAAAATTGCAAAAAAAGCCGCCCGTTGATAAAACGGGCAGCTTTTTCGTTAGATTCCTTCAAAAAGATCTTTTTCTCGCCTTTTTCCGGGTGGAGGGTAAGCGCGCATATACTGATCGCTGATCCCAAACCATTTTCTGATCCATCCCATCACTCCGGTTGTAATCCTTGAGCCACCCTGACTGGCATGGCAGGCTGAAGCCGCATTTTTTACCTCCAATACATGGCGGTAATCAACCACTGCGTTCACCGGGAACCTGGCTTCGGCTATCGGAACCAGGTCAATATCGTGGTTACGGCCAAATTTGTGAGGGTCTTTTCCCGTCAGCCACATCCATCGCACAGCTATGCGCAAAAAACCTCGTGGAAATGTGTTGAAATATAGTTTATTCGGCTGATATACCGGTAAATCGTCTGGATATTGGTTCGGATCACCCGCCGCGTAAAAAGCTTTTTCTGCCGCTCTCTGAATAGCAATATGATCCGGGTGCATGTAACCACCAATCGGATCAAAAGTAATCACCACTTGCGGTTTGAGCAGCCGGATGTAATGCACCACATCGGCTGTCACCCTGTCAATATCCTGGGCAGCCAGTGCCAATGGATGACGGTTATCTGGCGAACCTGCCATCCCCGAATCACGATAGCCGAGTAGATGCACCCCTGCAAGCCCCAGATGTCTGGCAGCACAGCGCAATTCGCTTTCGCGCAAATCTCCAACAGAGTCAAAGCCCTCCATCAACTCCTCTGGTACATCTCCGACCTCTCCGCGGGTGGCACAAACCAGGTGAACTTCAACGCCCTGGCGGGCATAAAACGCCAGCGTTCCACCGGTGCCAAAAGTTTCATCATCAGGATGAGCCAATACAGCTAATAGTATTTTCTTATGATTATTTTCCATTAAGTAAGTCTTCCATGGGTATACAGGTTTTAAGTCGATTCAGTTCTCTGGCCGCATACAGGGCAATTTGGATTTTTCGCAATTTTAACCGATCGAAAAGAAACAGATAACGCATCGTATAACAACAGTCGGCCGTAGAGCGGTTCACCAATGCCAAGAATCACTTTTAGCATCTCGGTGGCTTGCAGCATTCCGATCAAACCAGGAACCGTTCCCAGCAGGCCATTTGTGGCCGGATCTGGCACCGCGTTTTTGTCGGGTAAAACCGGATACATACAACGAAAGCATGGACCAAACCTGGCATCGAATACTGCAATTTCACCCTCGTATCGAAAAACCGCGCCAAAAACGAATGGGATGCCAAGATGAAAGCAAGTGGAATTGATTAGAAAACGTGTTTCCATATTGTCGGTGCAATCCACAATACCATTGCGTCCGGCTGCCAATTGGCCAGCATTCGTTTCGGTAAAACGTTCATCATGGATGTCAATTTCAATTTCAGGGTTGAGATGCTTTAATTTAACCAGCGCTGACTCAACTTTCTTCTTCCCCAACCCGGCAGTGTCGTGGATCACCTGACGCTGTAAATTCGAGAGTTCTATTTGATCACCATCCACAATTCCAATGTGCCCGATTCCAGCCGCGGCCAGGTAAAGCAGCACTGGTGACCCCAGGCCTCCAGCGCCAACGACCAGCACGGATGCCTTTTTTAACCGCGATTGACCATCTTTACCGATTTCGGGTAAAAGCAATTGTTTCTGATAACGCTTCAGTTCATCCTCTGTCAATCTCATAATGATTATTGTAATTCCTTTCACGCTTTTTCATCTCGCAGTGCGCATATCAATATGCCTTAATGTTACAATTATTTTATGGAAGTGGCGCTGACTCATGAACAAGCAGATTTTGATGCCCTGGCATCGCTCCTTTGCATTCATTTGCTTGATGAAAAAGTGATCCCGGTTCTTCCCAATCGTGTGAATCGTAATGTAAGAGAATTTCTAAATCTCTACGGAGCAGATTTTAAATTTGTGGAACCACGCGATCTGGCGTACGGGCATATCGATGTCGTAACTCTTGTCGATACCCAATCACTGGTTACCCTTAAGGGAATCAGTACGCGAACGTCCGTCAAGGTAATCGATCATCACGATCAAAAGAATGACATGCCTTCAAGTTGGGCTCACCGCCTGGAGAAAGTGGGAGCCACAACCACAATCCTCGTAGACATGCTGCGTGAGCACAACCGGCCATTAAGCATGATTCAAGCCACCCTTCTTTTATTAGGCATCTATGAAGACACAGGATCGCTGACTTATGCCTCCACAACCGTGAGAGATGTAAAAGCAGCAGCCTATCTTCTTGAAAAGGGCGCCAATCTGAGGATCGCAGCTGATTTTTTGAATCCATCCCTTTCAGAAGGGCAGCGAAAACTCGCTGATCGCCTGCTCGAAAAAGCTGATTCGATCACAATACACGGAAAGTCCATCATCATATCCACAGCGGTGGCGCTGGATATGAACGAAGAAATCTCGAGCATCGCTCATAAACTTCGCGACCTCCTCGATCCAGATGCGTTGTTCCTGTTGGTGCGTACTCCTGAAGGGATACGTCTGGTGGCACGTTCAACCACTGACCAGGTAAATGTGGCGCGGATCGCTCATCATTTCGGTGGCGGTGGTCACGAACGGGCCGCGGCCGCGCTGATCCAGGTAAGCGCTGTGGATGACAGTGAAGTTATTCTGGCTGATTTAAAGCGTCAACTAATGGAAGAGCTCACGCGATCGATCAGACCTCCCCTCACCATTGCAAAAATCATGTCCCGCCGCCCTCATCTCATGTCACCCGCAACACCGCTCCATGAGGCTGCCCGGTTGATGCAGCGTTACGGGTACGAGGGCTATCCGGTGGTAGAGAATGACAGAGTTGTGGGGCTACTCACCCGCCGTGCTGTAGACCGCGCGATTAACCACAAACTGAACCTCAACGCCGGCAGTCTCATGGACGCTGGTGAATACACTTTAAAGACCACCGATACCATCGATCAATTACACCAGCTTATGGCCGCCACCGGATGGGGGCAGATTCCGGTTGTTGACCCTGATTCAGGAAAAATCGTGGGCATCGTCACCCGTACCGACCTGCTGAAAACCCTGCCCGGTTACAATGGCGCAATCGCCGGCCAGAAGAACTACGCTGTTATGCTCGATAAAGCGCTTCCTCCTTCTCGCCTTGCGCTGCTGAAGATGATCGCCGGATTTTCGAGTGAGGAACATCAGGCTATTTACATCGTTGGCGGGTTTGTGCGCGATTTAATTTTAGAACGTCCTTCGGTAGATTTCGATATCGTCGTTGAAGGAGACGCAATTTCATTCGCGCATGCATTAGAGCGTAAATTTGGCGGACGCGTGGTCAGCCACCGCCGATTTGGCACCGCAAAATGGCAGATCGAATCAATATGGTCATCTCTGCAGGCTCATCTTGGTTTCTCGAAAAGAGCTGTTGTTGATTTTCCAGATTCTCTCGATTTCATCAGCGCTCGAACCGAATTTTACGATCATCCCAGTGCCCTTCCAACAGTGGAACGATCAAGTATCAAACTGGATCTACACCGCCGCGATTTTACGATCAACACCCTGGCGCTGCGTCTCGACGGGCAGCATTACGGCGAGATCTATGATTTTTGGGGTGGATTATCAGATATCGAGAAAAAACAGGTTCGTGTACTTCATTCTCTTTCGTTCGTCGACGATCCCACGCGCCTGCTGCGTGCCGTTCGTTTTGAACAACGCTTCCATTTTCAGATCGAAAAACGTACCCTACAGTTGATGACCGAGGCTTGCGAACTGCTGAAACAGTTGAGCGGTGAACGCCTGCGGCACGAGTTCGATCTGATTTTCTCTGAAAACGATCCGGTTTCAATTATGCGCAGGCTGGATGAACTCTCACTTCTGGAGTATATCCATCCTCTGTTATGCTGGAATCCACACTATGAAAGAGCCCTTCTCGAAGCACTAGATTATCAAAGCCATTTTGGTTGGAACCTGTCTGATTTTATCGGCAATACTCCAACCCGCTTAATTCTGGCTTACCTCGTGTGGCTTGTGCCGCTGCCCGTAGAAGCGAGTATCGAGATCGGAAATCGCCTGCGTCTTTCGAATCAGATTATCGATACCCTTAAAAAGATTGGCAGTGTGGCCGGAAGGTTTGAGGAGTTTAAACGGATGACTCCCAGCCAGATATCCACCATGCTTGAAAAAATACCGGTCTTTGGTGTATATACTTTATATTGTCTTACAGACAATGAAGAACTGAAACAGAAAATCTATGATTATGCTGTCAAATGGCGCAATTTTGCACCGTACACAGATGGTAATAAACTACGCGAAAAAGGCGTTCCACCTGGCCCACATTATGCAGAAATACTTTCACGGCTGCGTGAAGCCTGGCTTGACGGAATCGTTACCACAGAATCTGAAGAGACGTCTTTATTAGACGATTTGCTGGCAAAAGACAATGACCGACCGCAAGGCTGAAATATCACCTTCTTCTATCTTAGAGAATGTCAACATTCGCAGGCTGGAAAAATCAGATCTTCCAGACCTGGAATGGGAAGGCGAATACACGCATTTCCGCAACCTGTTCCTCAACCTGTACAAGCGTATGTTGAATGGTACCGCTATGGCATGGATCGCAGAATTGAAAGGAACAGGGATGATCGGACAGATCTTTCTCCAGTTAAACTGCGACCGCCCGGAACTGGCTGACGGTTGGAACAGGGCGTATATGTATTCTTTTCGCATCAAACCACCTTACCGTTGCCTCGGAATCGGATCGAGGATGCTGGAGGTCGTTGAACAATATCTGCTTTCAAAGGGATTCACCCGAATGACCTTGAATGTAGCCCGAGATAACACAGATGCCATCCGGCTCTATCGGCGCTGTGGATTTCAAATTGTTGCAGAAGAACCGGGTATCTGGTCTTATGTGGATCACCTCGGTTCCTGGCACACGGTACACGAGCCTTCATGGCGTATGGAAAAGCTGCTTCATCTCTAATACTTACGGCGCAGTGGATCGCCAGATTTCCATTTCAACCATACCCAAACCAGCCTCATCAAAATTCAATCTGTTTTTCCACCATAAGAGATCCTTCTCGTCGTGCACAAGAACGAGTTGGCCAGAAGAGATTTCCATTCGCATGGCGATCAAGGTAATTTTCGAGATTCCTTCGTCGTTAAAATCGATCTTCACCAGGACTGTTTTTTGCGCATCTTGCAGCATCCATTGATCCGATAACAGGTTTCCGAGGCTGTACAACACCAGGGCGTCGTGTCCATCGGTTTTTGATTGCATCCACTCCAACGGCTGTAACACATGTGGATGGTGTCCCCAGACGATATCCGCCCCGGCATCCACCAAACTGGCTGCCAGCTCTCTCTGGTGCTGCGTAGGTCCAGCCTGATATTCCGCTCCCCAGTGTATCGATACCACCACCAGGTCAACTTCTGCGGCTGCTTGTTGAACTTGCTGTAATATGAAATCCAATTCATACGAACCAGTAACATCGTTTAAAGCGAGAATGGCGATGGGTCGCCCTGAAATCGTTACCTGAACAACATCTCCCTGCCCACCGGCATGAAAAATGCCAGCCTCATCGAGGGTTTGCGTGGTAGAGACCGCCGAATCCACACAATCCTGTGCGTGATTGTTGGCCATGGTCACCAGATCGACTCTGGCTTGTGATAAGACGTGAACAGAGTTTGGAGGTGCACATAAGTTGTATGATAAATCGGTTTGATCATTGTTTCCCGTCAGTGTGCCCAAAGGCGATTCCAGATTAACCGCAAAAAAACTATGCTTAAATGCTTCTCTAATGGTCAACAGATCTCCCCAGGGCTCATCGGTTGGCTCAAACAAAGGTTCGCCTGCTCTTGCGAGAAACACATCTCCACCCAACAACAGCGAAGAGGTTGTTTCCTCTCTGGTACATCCGGTAAGCGCAAGGAGCGCTGTCAAGACCAGCGCTCCCTGTATCAATAATCTGCGATTCATTATGGAATAATAAATGAAGATGTCCACTCAGGAACTGCTGGGGCAGAACCCGATTCCAGCATTTGCTGCCAGGCTTCATCTGTCAGGCGATTATCCTGAGCCACTGGGAATTCATAGTAGGTATATACAGCTCCCACAGCCACTGTGTAAGGTTTCGTGGGTGTCACGACGTAAATACTCGTCGGATAACCTACGCCTTCTTCAAGCACCCGCCCTATTCCCGTGGCCACATCGGCAACGAGTGCTGATTTTTGATCCTGCAGGTTACCGCCGCCTTGCGTGGGGTCAGCCACATCAGCTGCTGCAACAGTTAACGCCTCCAGCCACCCGCCGAAATACTGGATTCGCCAGTATTCATCATCGGTGAGAGTTTGCCCAGATAGTTCTTTCTGTGAAACATCCAGCAGAAAATTAAGTTCGTCGATGAGGTTGTCGAGATTACCTCTGGTGACATCATCAAGCAATCCACGTTTTTCTAATCCGTCTCGAGTCATGTTCGCCAAAGCCAGCAGCCTTGCATAGGCTTCTGGGTTGGGTTCAACATACCCATGTGGAACCTGATCACTGGGACCTCCACCCATTTCTGCCATCACCTGCTTCGAATACAAAATTGTGTCATGTTTTAACTCAGTCCAAGAACTGAGCGCGGTTTGAATATCCTTGCGCAGCCATGCCTGGGTTTGCATAAAAGCCGGGTACTGTTCACCTTTAACCGCAAAGATGGGTTGCAAAGCATACAACCAGGACCAGTAGAGATTCTGCGTCCACGAATCCAGACCGAACGCTGCTACTTCGCTTTTTACTTTAGTCATTTGTTTGTTGTAATTCTCATAAGAAGTCTCGCCCATCCCGTCCAGTATCGCATAAGCCTCTTCTGATCCCATCGCTGCCAGAAAGTCAAGACTCTTCGGTAAATCTCTGGGGTTTTCAAGCGTTCCAACTTTGCGCCAGATTAATTGGCCAAAAACGTATTCATCTAAGGTGAAGCGCTGACCCATAAACCTGAATCCCTTGGTAGCTTCATCGCGGTCCTGCCAGATCCACACCCACATGGAGTTGATCTGTGGTGCGGGTAATGCTTTGGCTGCATCTTTAAAAGCAGCTAACAGCGCAGGATCTGCGAATGAACGCAGATCAGGAGAGCTGCCAAATATCCTGTCAGACAACGCTCCATATTCATAGATTGAGAGATCATCAGATTTGCCAACGATAAACACTGTTGGGTCATAAATATTCTGCCACAATTCCTGAGCGGTTCGACCCGATTGAGTTTGAGCCGTGCGCATGGCCTGTACCACAAGCAATGCTCGCTGGGTCTCAATTGGATCTTTTAAACGAAAAGTCATCCGCCCATACCACATCATGGCTTTGAAATAGGTCTTGAGCCCCTCATCCATAGTGTAATGACCGCGGGGAATGTACTGAGAATAATCTTCGATATAGATGTCATCTGAAGCCTGCTCTCCGGTGTCCCAGATCGGAGAAGTGAGAGTGCCGGCCTGAGAATCGATTAGCGCCACTTCTTCTTCCGCCAGGGTCAGCGCTTCTGCAGGTATTTTGACCGGAAGACCGTAGATCAACGCTGGAACCGTAAAATACGCCACATTGCGCAGTGCGGCTTCTTCCATTTCGGTCCCCTTTAACTGCTCATATTGGGCAGAACTTTCTTCCACCATGGCTGATGTCAGTTCTTTTAATAAATCGGTAAAGGAAACCCGTTCCAGATCGCGCAGCATTTTATCAAAAATGAGATGATACACATGGAACACTGCATCGGTTGTAACAAAAATCGGCGTGGAATCATAACGCACAGATTCATAAGCCTGGTAGAACTCGTTATATCTGCGATTAGGATCATTTTCAGCCGGTTTAACCACAAACCCGTTCTGTAGTAACGCTGCGATCTGTGCGCTGCTGAGATCAAATTCACCCAATCCATTCACCTGATCGAACGTCAGCGGGAGTGAATAACCACCCGTGTACTTTTCGGGAATGGTGTAACTGATCGGAGAATACTCCGCGAATGGTGCGGCATACAATCCCTCTGCCGGCATGATGGTAACCGCTGGTTCCTCAACTTCGGCTGATGGAGTCTCCTCAACCGCAGATTGAATAGCCTCCTTTACTCGTTCGATGATGTTGAAAGGAAGTGAACAGGCATTAAGCAATATCAACGCAATTGTTAAGAGAGATATCAGGGTAAGTGTCTTTTTTTGCTTCATTTCATCCTCCACTACTGAACCATAAGCAATTTATCTTGTTGATCAGAAACGATCTGCAAATTTGAATATGAACCGGTTTTACGGTCACCCAGGGTAAATCCAAACCCATTCCATTCCCAAACCACAAGCGAAGACCGGTGATCGTTTCCATCATACGGGTATTCCAGCCCTGCCAGCTCTTCCAGCCCATCGTCATCCAGATCAACTGCGTGAATTTGATGCAGCGGATCCGCCATTGCAGACCCGGCCCAAACCTCTTTGAACGCGCCATTTTTCATGCCGATTAGAATCACCTGGCAGCTTCTGCCATTCGAATCATGGAATGAAGCGATTCTCCCACCGCTTAGTAAAAAACGATCCACCGGCCAGGGTTGAAATTCGCGCCACACGAGCAAGGTTGCCTCTGGAACTCCGTCGCGGTTCAGATCTGAGAAAAACGCCTCCCGCACCTGCCAACCTGAGGGGCTTTGCCAGGCAACTTCCATCTGATCAGGTTCACAGACGGTAATGACCGCCTGTCCATCCAACAAATCAAGGCAATATTTCATTCCATCGACCTGAGCAACCAACAACGGCTCTATTGCCCGCAGATGATTAAACGAACTCAACTGCATGGAGAGATTGTCTTGATCGTAAGACCATTCCGTAATCCACGACGGTGAAAGATTGAACAGCGCAATCAATGAAAGCAGAATTAACCGCCACACATTCATGGACGTATTTTCCATCACCATAGTTCCCTTTTCCATTGTACAACATTGTTTTTATCACAGATCAGCTATGCATTTATATTGAAGAACCGATACGCTTTGACAAGAAAGGCATCGTCAATTAAAATTAGCAGGTTGAATTAATCTCATTTAGTAAGAAGGGCCCCCTTTCATGAAAGAGTACTCAACCGAAAAAATCCGAAATATCGTACTGGCATCTCACTCAGGTGCTGGTAAGACGATTCTTTGCGAAGCATTTCTCTATCACACTGGTGCTACCACCCGTATGGGAAAGATCGAGGACGGAACAACTGCTTCTGACTTTGATGAAGAAGAAATCCGCCGCACAATCTCGCTATATACCTCTGTGATTCCCGTGGAATATCGCGACGTCAAGATTAATTTCCTCGATACTCCTGGCTATACGGATTTCGTTGGAGAGGAAATTTCAGCCATGCGGGTTTCTGACGGCGCTATCTTAATGATAGACGCGGTCAATGGTCTTGAAGTTGGCACTGAACTGGCTTGGGATTACTGCACAAAATTTAACCTCCCGCGCTTTCTGGTGATCAACAAAATGGATCGTGAAAATGCCAACTTCCAGAAGGCGCTAAAGTCAGTTGAGGAATATTCCGACATTCGTCTTATCCCAATACAACTGCCCTGGGGTGAGAAGCAGGCGTTCCAGGGTGTTATCGACTTGCTCTCAATGAAAGCCTTTAAGGGTGTTGGAAAAACCGCAGAAGAAATCCCTGCTGAATATAAGTCTGCCGCTGAAGAAGCGAGAATGAAACTGGTCGAAGCAGCCGCTGAAGGTGACGATTCGCTTCTCGAAAAATACCTTGAAAGTGGAACACTCAGTGAAGAAGAAGTGATCAAAGGGCTCACTGCAGTGGTTCGGTCGTGTGGTTTTGTTCCCGTCTTGGTTTCCTCCGGGTCAACCGGCACCGGGCTGCTCAAATTGCTCGATGCAATAGTGGATATCATGCCCTCTCCCGCCCAGGCTCCGGCTCAGGTTGCCGAAGGCAAGAATGGCGAAGAAATCCTTGAAGCCAGAGATGACGGTCCCCTGGCAATCTACGTCTGGAAAACTACCGCAGATCCGTTTGTTGGAAAGCAGACCTACTTCCGTGTTTATTCAGGTACCATCAGCGCAGATGCCAGGGTTTGGAACCAGACCAAAAGCATTGAAGAACGCCTAGGTTCGGTGAACGTTCCGCGCGGAAAAGAATCCATCTCCGTCAAAACCATTCACGCTGGTGACATCTGCGTGGTTCCAAAGCTTTCTGAAACCTCTACCTCTAACACCCTCTGCGACAAGAGTCACCCCCTGACACTGCCCCTGCCGCAATACCCAACCGCGCTCTACCAGGTTGCCCTCTTCCCCAAGACGCAGGCAGATTCCACCAAGATGTCTGCCACGCTTGCGAGGTTGTGTGAAGAAGATATGACCCTCACCTGGCACAATGATCCTTACACTTTGCAGACCATCTTGCAGGGCATGGGCGACCAACACATTGATGTTGCCATTCGCCGTGCTGAAACCAAGTTCCAGGTTGGCATCCTCATCCAGGAGCCCAAGGTACCCTATCAAGAAACCATCACCAAATCCGCATCGGCGATGTATCGGCACAAGAAACAAACCGGTGGTTCAGGCCAATTTGGTGAAGTTCACCTCAAAGTCAGCCCGTTGACTGATAAAGATTATGACTTCAGCTGGGATGTTTTTGGTGGTGCTATTTCGCAATCCTATTCCTCTTCCATTCAAAAAGGCATCCAGGCCGTTATGAAGGAAGGTGTTATCGCGGGTTACCCGGTTTCGGGCGTGCACGTTTCTGTTTATGACGGCAAAGAACACCCCGTGGATTCAAAACCTGTGGCGTTTGAAGTTGCCGGCCGCGAAGCGTTCAAACTGGCAGTCAAGGATGCCGCCCCGGTTCTGCGCGAACCGATCATGCTTTGCAAGATCACCGTGCCCGAAGCCAATATGGGCGACGTAATGGGCGACCTTAACACCCGCCGCGCCCGCATTCAAGGCATGGAAACCCAAAAGGGTCGTTCGGTCGTGACCGCCACCGTTCCCCTGTCTGAAATGCTGCGCTATACCACCACCCTGCGCTCTATCACAGGCGGCCGCGGATTCTTCAGTATGGAATTCGACCATACAGAGGTTGTTCCAGCACATATAGCCCAACCAATCATCGATGCCCGGGCGAAAGAACTGGAAAGTAAGAAAGAAGAATAAAGTTTCAAAATTCATAAAGCTGGACGGGGTCGATCCCGTCCAGTTTTTTATTTTTACAACCCTTCTTGGAACGATCAACGATCACCTATGGTAAGATTAGTGATCATATTAAACTAACAGGTATAATCTTGGCTGCATCATCCAGTTTTCTCGAGCAAGCATGGGATGGCATTCTCTCTCGCGACAGAGAAAGAATTCTTAATACTTTCCATTCCCTCGATGCTGAGAGTCAAAAAACCGTGTTCAACCATTTAAACCGAATGGCATCTGAAGAAGGCTGGCACCCTGAACAGGTTAAATCAGCCCAGTGTGCCCTTAAAGTGATTGAAGGTGATATGGCATGAATTTGAAACAACTCACCGATGAAATGAATCGCTTTGTTACCGCTAAAGGATGGTATAACGACGAAAGCCCGCGAAGTCAAACCCCGCGGAATCTGGCAATTTCGTTGGTTCTCGAAGCATCTGAAGTGTTGGAACATTTCCAATGGGGAGAAAATGCGGCTGATCTTGATGAACTACAGGATGAATTGGCTGACGTGGCATTATACCTGCTCCAATTATCAAGCATCAGCGGTATCGATTTGGAACAAGCCATCCTCACCAAATTGAGGAAAAATTACCACCGCACCTGGGATTCAGAGAAACCTGGCCTGGAGGAATCAAAATGAAAGTATCTATTTTTGGCGGAGCTTCTGCCAGACCAGGTGATCAAGCCTATCAAGACGCACTGCGCCTGGGCGGTCTTTTAGCAGCGCATGGACATACGGTTATGACCGGCGGATATGTCGGGATCATGGAAGCTGCTTCGCGTGGAGCGAGAGAAGCCGGTGGACATGTAATCGGCGCAACCTGCTTAGAAATTGAAAAATACCGCGGTGCAAAGATCAACCAATGGGTCGAGGAAGAGAGGAAATATTCCACCCTGCGCGAACGGATGTACGCATTGATTGATCAATGTGATGCCGCTGTGGTCATGCCGGGTGGTGTCGGTACCATGGCCGAAATGCTCGTCATGTGGAATGAACTCATTGTCAATGGCGGTACCCCCCGCAAACTGATCCTTGTCGGAAGCGACTGGCAAAAGGTCATCTCGCAATTTCTTGACTCACTTGGGTGTTATGTGGGGTACAAAGAACGCAATCTGATTCAAATCGCCCCAGATGTAGACACAGCATTTGAAATCATTAACCAGAATTCGTCTTCGAAATCATAAATTCATCATCAGGAATGACTCATGAGCAATGAAAAACTAACCTCCAGAAGTGAAAACTATTCCGAATGGTACAACCAGATCATTCAGCGCGCTGAAATGGCTGATTATGCCCCGGTGCGCGGCTGTATGGTCGTCAGGCCTTACGGGTGGGCGTTGTGGGAAAATATCCAACAATCCCTCGATCGGATGTTTAAAGCCACCGGTCACGTGAATGCCGCTTTCCCGCTCTTTATCCCGATGTCTTTTCTTGAAAAAGAAAAGGAACATGTAGAAGGATTCTCACCTGAGCTGGCAGTTGTGACCATTGGCGGTGGCGAAAAACTTGAAGAACCGCTGGTAGTTCGCCCCACATCAGAAACAATCATCGGTTATATGTACTCGAAATGGATTAAATCTTACCGCGATCTGCCGCTGCTGATCAATCAATGGGCAAATGTTGTTCGCTGGGAAATGCGCACACGGCTTTTCTTGCGCACACTCGAATTTTACTGGCAGGAAGGACACACCGCTCACGCCACCGAAAAGGAAGCGGAAGAAGAAACACTGAGGATGCTCGATATTTACACGCGTTTTGCAATCGAAGAAGCAGCCGTCCCGGTCATCCCTGGAAGAAAAAGTGCCAGCGAGAAATTTGCTGGTGCAGTTCACTCTTATTCGATCGAAGCCATGATGGGTGATACCAAAGCCTTGCAGGCAGGTACTTCGCACCTGCTCGGGCAGAACTTTGCCAGAGCCTTCAACATCCAATACCTTGATGAAGAAAATACCCTGCAATACTGCTGGACAACCTCCTGGGGGGTTTCTACACGTTTCATCGGCGCAATCATTATGACACATGGCGATGACCAGGGATTGATCATGCCACCTCGGCTTGCTCCAATTCAGGTCGTGATCGTCCCCATCTATAAGAACGATGAAGAACGCAGCAAAGTGATGCCTGTGGTTGAAAAGATAAAAGCACATCTGCAGAACTTCCGTGTGAAAGTTGACGATCGTACCGAAGTGACACCCGGTTTTAAATTTAACGACTGGGAAATGCGCGGTGTGCCATTGCGGCTTGAGGTTGGGCCCAAAGACGTCGAAAAAGGTTCCGTCATGGCTGCCCGCCGCGATATACCCGGACGTGAAGGCAAATCCTTTTTATCTCAAGATGATCTCGAAACTTCTGTCGGCAACCTGTTGTCTGTGATTCACACTTCTCTTTACGAAAAGGCAAAAGCATTCAGAGATAGCCACATCTTTGATCCTAAAGACTACGAAGAGTTAAAAACAGTGGTGCAGGAAAAGGGATGGGCGCTCTCATGGTGGTGTGGTGACCCCGCATGTGAGGCAAAAGTCAAAGAAGAAACCAAAGCCACCACTCGCTGCATCCCCATGGAACAACCCGGTGGTCACGGTAATTGCATCGTTTGCGGCAAGAAAGCCACCGAAAAAGTGTATTTCGCAAAAGCTTATTAAGCCTGGTTGGAAGAATGCCGGCCATTGATCTTATTCGGTTACGAACGAGGATTGCATTACTCAATAAGACATTCGCGCAGCCTGCTGATTTTGTTGCAGGTCTGCGTGAGATCTATTCCATCTACTCTGACCGCACCTTTCCCCTCGCGAGTTATCACCTTGAGATCCATTCACAACCGGCATTCAATACCCCGCCGCTGTTAAACCGGGAGTTGGAATCAGCCCTCATCGGTTATTGTACCAGTCAACCCGAACAACTCATGCAGATTCTTGAACTCCTCTGGCATCAGCCGGAAATAGAAATGCGGCAATTGGCCGCAGTCTTGCTGGGGAAGTATCCCGTTGCAGCGAAAGAAATGGTGATTTCTCATATTGTCGAGTGGTCTTCAAACCCAAACGATGCTCTGCTTTTACCTTACCTTCATGAATATGGGTCAGAGACCCTGCGCAAGGTTGACCCTCAAACCTGGCTGGCAGTTCTCGAAAAATGGCGAGATTCTCATGAAATTTGGCAGGTGAAGCTTTCAATCCAAGGCCTGATCACCTTGATCGATGATCAGCAATTTGAAAATCTTCCGGCCATCTACACCTTTTTAAGTCCTCTCTTCTCTTCCTTAACCGTTGATTTACAGTATGATCTACAAATCGCGCTGGAACACCTGGCCAGACGGTCTGAAGTGGAGACAGTCTATTTTCTTAAACAGATCATTGCCAGATCTAAGAACCCCGCGTTTGGACGTTTCATTAGACGGGCGCTTGATATTTTTTCTCCAGGCGCGCAGCTATCTTTGAAGAATTATCTGCGCAGCAATGAAAACCTGAATAAATGAGTCGATTGTCTGACGTTCGAAAACACTGTGCACAACATCAACCCTCTGGTATAATTTTAGCGATGACTCGACCTGTCTGCGGGGTTTCTGCGGGCATGGCGACTTGCATAAATATTTTTTAAGGAGCAACTGTCATGGGATTGACAAAGGAAGAAAAACAAAAATTGATCAATGAGTACCACCTGCATGATACAGACACAGGTTCGGCTGATGTTCAAATCGCCATCCTCACAGTCCGCATCAGGCAATTGACCGAGCACCTGCGCGCAAATAAACTGGATAATTCCTCACGCCGCGGGCTGCTAAAAATGGTAGGGCAGCGCCGGAGACTTTTGGCTTACTTGCGCCGAACAGACTTCGCCAGATTCGCAGCCATTACCGAAAAACTAAACATCCGCACGAAGTAAGGCAGGAACTTAACGAGTAGATGCCATCTACTCGTTTTGATTTTTCCTAAAGGATGCGGAAACATTTCACCGCTGGTTGGGTATTGAAAAATGGTGAGGACGGACATCGTCCCCGGCAATTTTCAGTTCCTAACCAGGCGGGATAGGATATTTAGGAGACAAAATGAAACCAGAAAGTAAAAAATTTATAACCACCGTCGGTGGTCGTCCTTTGACGTTTGAATCCGGCAAACTTGCCGCGCAGGCCGGGGGAGCGGTTACCGTGCGCTTCGGCGATTCGGTGGTCTTCGCAGCTGCTACAATGGGCGATGAGCCCCGTCAGGGTCAAGACTTCTTCCCCCTGACTGTTGAATATGAAGAACGCATGTATGCCGGAGGACGCATCCCCGGTTCTTTCTTTCGCCGTGAAGGCCGCCCCGGTACAGACGCCATTTTAATTTCGCGTCTTACTGACCGGCCGTTGCGCCCGCTCTTCAATAAGGATATCCGCAATGAAGTTCAGGTTATCATGTTTTCCCTCTCGGCAGATTGGGAAAACCCCCTCGATATCCTGGCAATCAACGCAGCATCAGCGGCACTGATGATCTCAGATATCCCATGGGCAGGTCCTGTGGGTGCGGTGCGTGTCGGGCGTATTAATGGCGAGTTCATCCTGAATCCAACCTTTGCCCAGATCGATGAATCTGATCTCGATTTACGCATCGCTGGCACATCAGATGCCATCCTCATGGTCGAATCTGGGTCCAACGAGATTGACGAAGAAACAATGGTCTCCGCCCTGCTTTACGGTCACGAAGCAATCCAATCGATCGTGGAAACGCAGCTGGAAATGGCCAAAGAAATGGGTAAACCCAAACGCGAAGTACCTCTCTTTTCTCTCGATGAGACACTGGTAGAAAAGGTAACCAACCGGGCAGCCAGCGAGATGAACGAGATTCTCGATACCCTGCACGGTAAACACGAGCTTCAGGATGCCATCGATGCCCTGCGCGAAGCAATTGTGCTCGAATACACCGATCCTGAAGACCTCGAGGAAATCGCTAAATACAAAGAAGCATTCGAAGAGACATACAAACGCATTGTGCGTTCGCGCATCCTAGATCAAAATAAACGCCCCGATGGACGCAAGCTTACTGAGATTCGTCCCATCTGGTGTGAGGTTGGCATTAGCCCTCGAGCTCATGGTTCCGGTTTGTTCACTCGCGGTGAAACCCAGGTTATTACCCTGGCCACCCTGGGTACACCCAAAGAAGCGCAAGAAATCGATACCCTTACCCCTAATGACACCAAACGCTACATGCACCATTACAACTTCCCGCCATATTCCACCGGTGAGGTTAAAATGCTGCGCGGACAATCAAGGCGTGAGATCGGCCACGGAGCACTCGCTGAGCGCGCCCTCGTTCCAGTCATCCCATCCGAAAAAGAATTTCCATACACTTTACGCCTCGTCTCTGAAGTGTTGGCTTCCAACGGTTCTTCTTCGATGGCATCCGTTTGCGGCTCTACCCTTGCCCTGATGGATACCGGCGTACCCATCAAAGCCCCCGTAGCTGGAGTAGCTATGGGACTGATCAAAGAGGGTGACCGATATGTAATCCTGACCGATATCCAGGGAGCAGAAGACCATTTGGGTGATATGGATTTCAAGGTTGCCGGTACCACCAAAGGCATCACCGCCCTGCAGATGGATATCAAGATCAAAGGTATCACTGCCGAGATCATGCGTCAGGCACTCCAACAGGCACATGATGCACGTATGTTTATCCTCGACAAAATGTTCGAGGTCATCCCGGTGCCCAGGCCAGAACTTCGCTCATTCGTTCCCCGCATCACCACCGTGCAGGTACCAATCGATAAAATTGGTGCTATCATCGGCCCCGGAGGCAAAACCATTCGCGCCATCCAGGAAGAAACCAACACCAAGATTGATATCGATGATGACGGCACGGTCTATATTGCAGCCACGGATGGTGTCAGTGAAGCTGCTGCCCGCGAACGCATCGAGTCGCTTACCGAAAGTGCTCAAATTGGTCACATCTACACCGGAAAAGTCGTTCGTATTGCCGATTTCGGTGCCTTTGTCCAGATCCTGCCCGGCATTGACGGCATGGTTCATATTTCACAGCTCGATTCCGAACGGGTTGAAAAGGTAGAAGACGTGGTCAAGATGGGCGATGAATTGACGGTAATGGTCACCGCTATCGATGAGAATGGCAAGATTCGCCTTTCACGACAGGCCGTTTTGGAGGGCTGGACGCCGGAAGAAGCCCTCGAGCACGATAAGGGCGGCAAGAGCGGTGGCGGCCGTCCGCGTTCTGGAAGCGACAGACGCGGTGGTGATCGCCGTGGAAGCGGCAGATCGTCATATGGCGGTCGTTCTGGTGGCGATCGCAACAACGGTCAAAGAAAATAATCTGTCTCTGATTTACTCAGGAGAATTGAATCTTCAAGTGGATTTTCTGGTTACTCAGAAAATCCACTTTTCGATCATTTAGAATACCTGCTTAATACCTGCCGCGCAAAGTCAGCCAAGCTCCAGCGCAAAGGCTCTGGTTCAAGAACATCCACCGATTCAGCGGTATCGCTGCAGGTTATTACTTTACAAGGATAATCTGAATAACTGCCATTGATGATGGTTACGGCTGAAGGAGTGGCCTTGATTCTGACGAGACAACCTTTTCCCGCGTTGTGCCTGTGAGCTGTTAACTCTTTCCACACTTCTTCAAAAGGAGTAGCTATATGGAAGCAATCAGAATCGTTGATTTGCCGGCTTTTCATTGCGTAAATTTTAATAGATTCGGCAGTTCACCCGAATTACAAGCCATTGGCAAATTACAAGTGGTTGGAGCAGAACCAATCAAAAGTTGGCGCCAGCCGTTATTTCGGTTTCAACAATCCTGATCCTGCACCTGAAAGCGATAATTATGGATATGAAATTTGGGCTGAAATCCCTGCAAAAGTAAAAGAGAACGGTCAGATGTTAAATTCTTTGCAGGTGGCTTATACGCTGTGTCGCACTGAAGTGGATTACGGGCAAATGCAAAGAAATTCATCCCAGAAGCCTGGAAATCCCTGACCACATGGCTCGAAAGCAGTGCATACCGGCTTGGATTCACCAATGGCTTGAAGAACAGCGGGGAGAAGAAAAGAAGAATTACATTGACCTGCTTGCCAAGGGGAGGATATCACTGGATCTGTACATGCCAATCACGAAATAATCTCAAGCAAACAAAAAGAGGGTTTAAGGCGGTGCACTTAAACCCTCTTCTTCATCCGTTCAAAAGATTTACGAAGTCGGTAGAACCGGCATTTCCGGGCCATCTTTATGGAGTAATTCGGCCAGCGCGGCACGCATCGCTATTCGATCGTCCCATGCATACTCAACCGTTTCAAAACACATCGACTGCTCATGACCCTTGCCGCAAGAAATCACCAGGTCTCCGGGTTTGGCAAGTCTCACACCCAGACGGATGGCATTGCCGCGATCAGGAACGCGAAAGAAAGTCTTGTTCTCGATGCCGCCAGCCGCTTCAGCTGCGTCTGCCATCTGCGAAAGGATGGCATCTAACGACTCTGTGCGCGGATCTTCGGCAGTGAGGATCGTGATATCAGCCAAATCAACTGACACTTCCGCCATCATGCGCCGCTTTTGACGGTCGCGCAATCCGGCTGATCCAAATACCGTAATCACGCGTCCTTTTGTCATTTCACGTGCGGTTTCGATCGCCCGCTTGAGGGCATTGGGGGTATGTGCAAAATCAACAATGGCATCGAACGGTTGCCCCAGGTCAATCACCTCCATTCGCCCTGGCACACCCTGCAATGATGCAATGCCCCTGGCGATGACCTGCGGAGGGATCCCCAACCCTAAGGCGGCAGACACGGCTGCAAGACAATTGGATACATTGTATCTGCCGGGTAGATTGCAATGCATCCTTTGCTCAAAATCTTTTCCACGCACCAAAAAATCGACACCTTTAGAAGTACTGACGATATCAACCGCAGTGACATCACCATTTCCATCCAAACCGTAGGTAATCTGATTTTCGAGGGCCAGAGAATTCAGATATGGAAACGATTGGTCGTCTTTATTCAAAACTGCCAGCTTTGGGTTTCCATTTTTCTTGGGGTGTGTAAGCGCGAGTGACTCGAACATCTTACCTTTGGCCTGCTGGTAACTTTCGTAAGTGCCGTGATAATCCAGATGTTCATGCGTGATATTGGTGACAACAGCAATATCATATTCACAGCCAGTAACACGGTGTTGGGCCAGCCCGTGCGAAGTTGTCTCCAGAACAACTGCGGTCAGGCCGGCTTCTACCATTTCCGAAAGATAGCGCTGCACGTCTGTGGCTTCCGGTGTCGTTACATGGAACCCGGTATCAATTTCCTTATCCCCGATCACAGCGTTAACTGTTGAAATCATCCCAGCCTTTACCCCCGCGGCCTTAAGAATCTGATAAATGAGATTCGATGTGGTAGTCTTTCCATCCGTTCCGGTGACACCGATAACCGTTAATTTTCGTGCCGGGTGATCAAAAAATGAAGCAGCCAAATATGCCAGTGCTTCGCGTGAATCCGTCACTTGAATATATGGGACTTCGCTAAACTGCAGGTCTTTAGTGCCTACCACCGCTGCTGCGCCTTTTTCGATGGCCGACGGAATAAAGTTATGACCATCGGCGGAACCGCCTGACATCGCCACAAATAAATCGCCACGATTGACTTTGCGCGAATCAAATTGGATCGAGGAAATGGTTCTGTCAGGAATATCCGTGTGACAGGTCCATGCCACAGGTAAATCGTTAATCAATTCTTGAAGTTTTACAATGTGCATTTGATCATCATCCGATTAAATAAAAAGAGGATATGAGAAATAAAGCACCTTAATCATACCCTCTTCTGAAGTAAATTTTAGGCGAGAGAATTTCGCAGATTCTGAATTTGCCCGGCAACTGAGCCGTCAATAACTTTGTCTCCAACTTTTACGATCAATCCACCAAGGATGCGGGGATCAACATTGAACACCACTTCGCTTTCCTTGCCAAGCTTACCGAGCACATCACTCTTAATAACCTGCTGCTCTGACTCGGTCAAAGGTAACGCGCTCATGACTTCAGCAGAAGTGCCCTTTAATTCGGTTCCATCCAATATAACAACCGAACCGTTTTTGATACCAGAGAAGAATTCAGCCACCAGCTCATGCTGGCGTTTCTCGTCCAATGCCTCGCCAATCAACTTTTGTGCTGCAGCAATTGCCAGGGCGGCAACATGGGTGCGGATCTCGCTCAAAGTCCGTTCACGTTCTGCTTCAATTTCCACAAGCGCTTCTTTGCGCATCTTCGCGATATCTAATTCCGCATTGGCTTTTACGTCGCGTGCGGTAAGTTCCGCTTTTTCTTTGGCTTCGCGGATCACTCTGGCCGCATTCGCCTGTGCTTCAGCAAGGATGGCAGCGGCATCTTTTTCAGCATTCTCGCGTGCTTCTGAAGCGATGCGTGCATCTTCCAACCCTTTTTCAATCGCGGCACGTCGTTTATGCAGTGCATTCATCAGAGGTTTATACAACCAAGCGCTCAGCACCACCATGATGATGGCGAAATTAATGATTTGAACTAAAAGAGTTCCGAGGTTAAGGCCTAGTTTTTCCAAAGTGCACTCCTTTACCAGCGGACTAGAGAACGAACAACATCAAGAACGCAATAACGAGACAATAAATCGCGATTGCTTCTGAGAATGCAACTCCAAGGATCATACTGGTGAACAGGTTACCATAGGTATCTGGATTGCGTGCCATGCCTTGAACAGCACCCTGTACGCTAAGACCAATACCAATACCCGCACCAAGGG
Source organism: Anaerolineaceae bacterium (assembly GCA_034429135.1). Lineage (GTDB taxonomy): Bacteria > Chloroflexota > Anaerolineae > Anaerolineales > Anaerolineaceae > UBA6107. Next base: position 82,715 of record DAOUGR010000024.1, read on the forward strand.
CTCCAATCATTGCCAATCCGGCTCCGATGAATTTTGCAGCCTCGATAATATCACCACTCATGTTATTTCTCTGCCTCCTCTGCGATTTTCTCAATTAAGCATTACTGTGTTCTTCTTCAGCGCTGTGTCCCTGTGTTGCCTGTGCCATGAAGACCATGGTCAACATACCGAACACATACGCCTGGATAACGCCAATGAACAACTCAAACAACATAATTCCTGCTGGCATGAAAACAGGCAGCATCGCTGCCACCAGCGCCATCAAGACCATTCCGGCAAACATATTGCCAAAAAGACGGAATGTAAACGACAATATTTTTGAAAATTCCGAGATTAACTCGAGAAGCCCAACAAAAACATCAATCAAGCCAAAAACAGGTTTTTTGAATATCGTGCGGAAGTTAAAGAATTTTTCCAGATACCTGAATCCATTGGCCTGAAAACCAATCACCTGAGTCATGGTAACAGCAATGATTGCCAGTGCAAGAGTGAAATTGATATCGGTTGAAACACCTCGCAGGAAGGGTGTGACCATATACCCCCCTTCTTCCGCTTTGGTATTCAGAATCGTATACCAGTTGCCACCCAGTGATTGAGCCTCGTACCCTTCCGCACTGTGATGTAATAAACCGATCGTTTCAAATCCAGGGATCAGTTTGAGCAGGTTGGCAAACAAAACGAGGATCAAAACTGTCGCGAACCATGGAAAAATTTTCTTTGCCCATTTCCCGGCTGTGGATTCGGTCATATTGTAGAGCATTTCCACCAGCATTTCGAAAACACCGGCCAAACCCTTGGGTGCAAGTTCATCTTTCTTTGCAGTGTGGCGCACAATCAGTGCAATGACGATAATAACGACATCCATTAAGATCGTCGCTACCAGCGTGTTGGTTAGGTAAAAATCACCGATACCGGGAAGGGTAAATAATGGCTCACTCGACAAGTTTTCAGCAGCTGCTTGAATGTGCGGCTGGATGGGAGCATAAATATTTACAGCGATGATAGTGAGGATGAGAAGAGCGAGAACAATCCAGCGATTCTTGCCCCATCGCCATTTACGAGTCTTTTCCAAAAATATCCTCCTCATTCTTCGATGGATTCGGTCCTTCCGTTTTAATCTTAGAGATCGCTTTGCGGGCAATGAAAAACATCAGAACCAGAGAAACAGGGATACTCGCCAAAACCAGGCCAATCGTAAACCCCGGTTTTGTTCCCAATCGGGCATCCAGAGCCATGCCCCCCAGAAGCGCGGCAATAATGATGAGTAACGTAAGACACCCAACCTGTCCTAGCACCGCTGCAATGACCAGGTTGAGCGTATTTTGTTTTTTCTCGTTCTTGTTCTCTTCTGGTGTCGACATGCTTCACGATTATATCACAGGCAAATTCTGTTGATTAATTTTTTCTTTGTTCGAATTGCATACCGCAATTAATGAATCATTTTATCATTTGCGCTTCGAGAATGAATACAGGGTGCATATCAATGCAGCCAGAGCCACCAGAATGGCAGCAATACGAACAACCATGATTCTCACGCCCATAAAATATTGAGATGATATGCTAAATTCCCTGGCCAGCAGCAGTTTCTCCTGGTCACCAGTGTTTATCCATAACCAAAAAGTCCCTGGATAAACAGTGTTTTGATAAGGCCTTAATCTCCATTCCAGAGTGACAGGCTTATTTGAATTTAAGCCCAGCATCACTTCTCCGCGCGGGATGGATTCTTCCACGCTGGTTTCCAATCGCCCTACCAGCACCGGGGAGGGCGATTCTGGCAAAGATTCAAATACAACCCGCGACGAAAATGTGAACTGATCACCTGTCCATACTTTCAATGGCATTTGTATCTTGATGGTTCCAGATTCACCTGAACTCATTGAAAAAGGAATGATGATCGTTTCATTATTCAAATTCACCAGGGTTAGAAGAAGAACGGTGATTGATACAAACAGCAGCAATACGCCTGGAATGGATCGTTTGAGCATAGGCAAATTATACCCGCAACAAAAAACCGGCTGAAGGCAGCCGGTTATCCGTCACCACGGTTGCTGTCAGGAAAAATACACGTTCACCTGCTCGTCTCCTTCACCTCGGTCATTTACATCAACCACCAGCGACTCTCCACGGGAAAACGCCTGCTCGATTTCACCCATCATCTCATCGACCCCCTTTTCTCGAATTTTCTCAGGCATATATTGGCCAAAATTGCGCACCAACCATGAAACCAACTTAATTGGAACCGGTATCGCAATATTAATATTCGTGCGGCTTTTTTCACTTTGTTCCCGCACCTTAATTTGCATCCAGGGGGATTCCATTAATATCCACCCGAAGATCGTGAACAAAACACCGATGATGAATGGAATCCATGAAAGGAAAAATCCCCAGCCAAATCCGGCTTTCTGATAACCCTGGTAGATCCAAAAAGCTGAAAAGGCTGTCAGAACAGCTCCTCCAACAAGGATCATGCTCCAGGCGGCTTTCCAGCAACCGGAAATCACGGCTTTTTCGTGCAAAGGCGCATCGTCAACAGGGGGCGTCTCATCGATAAATTCATCAGAAGGCCCTGTAGTTTCAGCCTGGTCTAAAATTCCAAGAAGATCAGCCCCTTCTTCAATACTGAGGGTTCCATCTTCAACCTTTTTCAAGATTTCGAGCTTGCTTTCATCTGGTGTCATTTTGTCGTCCTTATCGGTCTAAAGCATTCAGAAGTTTTTCGGCTTCTTCTACTGATATTTTCTTTTCTTGCAGCATACGCAATACCATCATACGTTCCTCATCAGACACTTTCCCCTTTGAAGTATCAGGCTTATTTTCAGGTTCGTTATATGAAAAACCAACCACCTTTTGGTTGTTATCCTGATTGAAAGTCCTATTCTTCCGAGCTCTGTTTGAGAGGACAATCTTTATCCCTGCCTGCTCGCTGGCTTTTTCCGCTTTACGGACCGCTTCTTCAATGGTACCCGAAACGGCAGTCATGCTGTCGCGGATTGCTTTTTCTAGATCGATCCCAAAATCACTCCACCCTTCTCGGGTCTCATCTATTAAATTAACAAAATCACGTGGTGCCGATTCCTGATCAGTCACCGTGATTGCATCACCTGCTTCGAGGCGGACAAGAGCCCCTCCCTCTCCCAATGGCAGGGAAACTTCATCCTCTTCCCAATCACCTTCCTGCCCGCAGGCATGCACGTGAATCTCTTCACCACCGCTTGACATTACAAGTTGTGCGTTTACTTTTGCCCCTACATAAAGGGTCACGTCTCCACCCGCTCTGATCGTCATCGGTGGCAAATTTTCTGTAGTCGCAGAAATATCAACATCCCCGCCCGCTGAAAGATCAACTATTCCGGCTACTTCAATAAGTGACGCATCTCCGCCCACAGCACGTGAAGAAAGCCCAACAACTCCTTCGCCATCCAGGTCGCCTCCAACCCGCGCGATTTCTAGGGTGCCCGAAATATTCTCAAAACGGGTGTCACCACCAACCATTTCAACGGATGCGCCTGCCAGTTTCTCCAATGTCAGATCTCCACCAATTTTTCCAACAATCACACGATTGGCTAGCCCACTGACCGCCAGGTCGCCTCCTACTTTCTCAACTGTGACCGTAGCCGTTTCTGGAATCATCAGCCTGCAATCGGTTGTGGCTTTAATTTCCAACCCTTCGTTATGTTCAGAAATCTTAAGCGATTCACCATGCCTCACAATTGCGGTTAAATATTTTTCTTGAGTACCTTCAATCGACAGATCATCCGAGGCTCTGATCGCGATCTTTGCATTTTCCTTTACCGGTATGGTCATTTGTTTCATAATACCCTCAATCCCTGGCCCATCATTGAATTTTTTATTAATTTATTAATTATTTTTAATCATAATAGCAATATTATTGATATTTGTCAATAGTAAATTAAATTATTTTTGATTTATTTTCGATTTTTTGAAAATTGTATATTTTCGAGCTTTACAGTTTTGAATTCTCAGATATACTATATTTGATATTCCTCACGAAAGGATCGCTTATGAAAAAAACAATTTTATTTTCTTTGATATTACTCCTTCTTTCCCTCTCACTTGGCGCGTGTTCCAAACAAGCCGAAGTGACCTACCTTGCTGAAGGAGAAGAATATGACAAGGTCAAATCAATTTCAGCGACATATGCAGAACACATATTGAAAGGCATCGCTACCAACGATCATGTCCTCTTTATCACAGACTTCGATGAAAAGATGATCGCCGCTATGGATGAATCACAATTTGCGCAAATTGTGAAATTGTATGGAAAACTAGGGAATTACACCTCGTTTGATCTGATCAATATCGAAGATCGTGAGGCTTATTATGGAGCAAACTACAAGGTAGTCTATCCCGATAAAACGCTGATCATGCTGATCGTGATCGATAAAAATGAACCCAATCTCGTTAGTGGTCTCTGGTTCCGCTAGGCTTGATTTTTTCTTTATGGTTGCTAAAATGGTAAATAAGCTATGGTATCAAAAGTAAACCAGTAAACCATAAGGAGATAAATATGAAACTCACCCCCCCGAAAGTAATCACCTGGTGGATCGCTGTCATCCTGGGCGTGCTTGCCCTTGTTGGCACACTGGTAACCATTCCATTCGTGAGCACTTATGCCATATGGTTTGCCATTGTTGGCCTGGCACTGCTTGCCCTCGCTTCCTTGATCAAAGGACTATGATTTCACGATTCATACAAATCAATAGTCTTTGAAACCAATTGAAAGTCAAATTTGAAAAATCCGGCTGAGCCGGATTTTTCTCTTTCTATCTATTGATCTCATAAATCAGGTAGCTATCAGCCGATCCCATAGATAACAGCCTTGTCAAGAAGGGCTGAGTGGTGAAATCTTGTGGTTGGTATGATATCTCATCGACTAAATGGTAATGATCTAGAAACCATTGTTGCTCAGTCTCGTTGAGCGTATATCCCTGGTAAGTTGTGAATTTTTTAAAATGTTCACGTTGAATGATCCAATCTGGTTTGGCATCCTCAACAAACCGGATCCACCAGGGTGTCTGATAAAGATCTCGATAATGTAATACCAGCGGAGATCCCAATCCGGCTTCGTCGTATGTATACAAACCAGAATAATACGGGATATACCCTGCAGGTTCAAGAAACAGGGTGTCATTTTCATGAGCCATTTCGGCCAACCTCATCCCGATCTCTCCCCGATAAACATATTCCTTCATTCCCCAGCTATACGAGTAACACCATTGAGCAGCCACCCCCCCCACTACCGCCAGTCCAATGATAACGCTCGCCAGCCAGTAACCTTTAGGTCTTTTTGATAACCAATCAACCACCAGAGTGCACACTATGGCATATCCGAAGAATGTTGCCGGCCAGAAATACCATGGAAAGACAACCCTTCCAAACGAATAGGCAGCTGGTATAAGAATGGCCATACTGATAATGGATAAGCCCGAATAGAATACCCGTTGATTTTTTCGATTTTGAATCAAGAAAATGATCATCCCAACAGTAAACAATATCAGAAAAACCACGCCGAACTGGTCCAGATATTTGGTTCGGATGGGAGCAAACAATCCTCCATTCTCACCAAAGAAAACTGTTTTTACGGTGGAAAAAACCCGCTCTACTGAAAATGCAGGCCGGCTCTGTTCTTTAGCAAGAATGGAATTGTTGAGAAAAGCGCCAAAATAAAGCCAATTGAAGGCGAAAAATGCTCCTATTCCGGTCAGCAGAGCTCCTGCCAGGTCAAAACGTGGTTTTCTATTGCGAATCGATTCCCAAAACAGGATGATCAAAGAACAGGCAATTGCATCCGGCCGCACCCATGGAATCAATGCCAGACTCAAAAGTGCCAGCCAGCGGTGCTGTTGTTCGTGCAGCAGATACAAAACCAACCCGATAATGAAGATTAGCAGGGAGGTCTCCATCCCTGAATAACTGATCAAAAGAGAAACCGGCAGCAAAGAGAGAATGATCCAGAGGATCCACATTCCTTTGCCAGGTTGAAGCAATCTCGCCAGAAAATAAACGCCAGCAACAAACAGGATGGTGTTAACCACCAGTAAGGTTGGTATGAAAGCGGTTTTACCCGTCACCAAACGCGTAATTGCAGCGAGAAACACGTATAGGTGAGATGTAGACGCACTAACCCGTTCACCCGGGTTGTACCCGTAGACACCCGTTTCAGCCAGGTTCTCTGCACAACGCAGTGTGATGTACGCGTCTTCCTGAATATGATGTGTCAGATAATATGGGATTCTTACCAGCACCAACACAAGGAATATTGCGGTGAAAATCACAGCCTTTTTTGTGTGTTGGCGGTTCATAAAAATAATTCTAACGCAATTTTCTGCGCTGCAAATGCAATCCTAATAATAAAACAACAGGCGCCAGGAATACGGCACCGCAGAACGGAAGGCGTTCCCCCTGCTCTACTTCAGGAGTTGCTGAGGGCATAGGCGTATCTGTATGATTGATGATTTCAGGAGTTGGTGAAGGTGCTGCGGGTAAATCCGTTGAAATCAACGTGGCGGTTGCCCATTGCGGGGTTCTTGTCAGCCATGGAAAATCGTACACACCATTATCGCTCACGATCCCCTGCGGGAAATAAAACTCCAGTGTGTATTCAATATCCCTGACAGTTTCATTTTCTGAATCCAGTTCTAGCGCGCGTTTAATTTCTTCAAGAGCTCTTATTGTAATTGGCGCCGTATCGACCCCTTCATATTTCGCGTGATAAGCATAAAACCCCAGCAGTTCTGCGTACCCTGCATGCCATAAAGCATCATCTGGTGCGAGTGTAACAGCGTTTTCATAAGCGGCGACACCAAGATCATATAACTCCTGTACACCCGGGTCTCCCACGAGTACATAATCCCTGAAACCTCTACCACCATGCGAAGACATCACCAGTGATTTATACAACTTTCCGAGTCTGCCCCAGGCTTCGCTATCATTGGGATTGGCTTTTACCCGATTCTGCTCGAGAAGAATTTTCTGCCAGACAGATGGAGCTGCGAGGGTAATTGAAAAATTGTCTTCATCATCTGGTTCGAAATTGGTAAACACCCAGTTAATCTGGTTCTCGCAACGGATGCCACCCGGGATATAACGCACGTTTCCATATTCACTGCCAGGAATGTAATTCAATATATTTACCTTATAAGGAAAACGAACTGTCAGCTCGGCGTTCCCGATCGTTCCTTTCCAGGCGGCCCCGGTGGAAAACACGTAATCAAACCGTATATAGGGCATCTCTCCGGTTGCTTCAAGAATGTACTGCACTTTAATGACCACATCCGTCTGTACCGGGAATAGAACATCAAATTCTACCCAGGGTACCTGTGGCACCATTTTCATTGGATCTTCGGCCATGATCCTGCGCAAATTCACCGGCATTCCATCAACTGCAATCTTCATATCCCGCAGTTCCACTATATTCCCACTACCATCATCCGTCCCAACAGGAAAACGCACCGCCATACTCTCTGGCAGCTTTCCTAGATTGCGCATATTAAAACTGGCTGATACTTTGGCCAAACCTAGGGTCTCCGATTCTTGATCTGCAGTAGCCGTAGCGACATACAGAGATTCCAACGATGTATCCTCTAAGATTTCAATTAGAATACTCTCCGAGGTCATGCGCACCTGGGTCGATTCATCACCAGGTTTAGGATTGGCTCCGGGCGGTTCGGCCGGAGGAGCAATATCAGCTTTCACAGGCATTGGCAATGCCAGCAAGCAAAAACCAATCAAGAAAACAATGATTTTCTTCATCGGATCCTCCGTGCGTGATATGAAACACATTGGATAAAATCATTATAACCATCACAACACCCAAATTCACTACTGAGTGCCTTGTGAGATCAAACATAAATCAGAAAAACATAAAAAAACGGATGACAAATGCTGACATCCGTTTTCTGAGAGGTGAAACTTTTTAATCTTTCTGATCTGAAGAGGTTGGTTCCAGGCCTGCTATAACTTTCGATTTTTCTCTGCCTGTCTTTTTCGGAGCGGTTGCTGTTTTTGACTTTCTTATGCGTGCGCTGGAATCCGTTTTGTCTGATTTTGAAGGAATTTCTCCTAAGTTAGAAGTAGCGATTACTCTTCTGGTCTTCGTAGCCCTGCTTCTCTCTTTAGGACCGGACGGTATCGCTTTTATAGGTTTTTTCTCAGTAGTGTCAGGAGCCTGATCTTTTCCAGGCTTTCCACGGGTGCTCGATTTCATTTGTGGAGAACTCGTTTTTAGAACTACCGGTTCAAGTTCCTGCTTTTGATTTTTTGCTGGTCTGCCCCTGCCTGCCCTTTTTTTTGAGTTAACTATATCTTCTGATAAATTTGATTCACTGATTCCTTTAGAGGATTCTTTACTGCCCTCGATATCGTTAACAAATACCGGGATCTCCATCTGGGTCTCGGCTGTGATCACCGCTTTTTTGGTTCGCTTCGGCTTGATTCGGGTTTGAGGCTCTTCCACAACTTCTGTCTCTTTTTGGTAATCCAGAGCGACCTCTGCAGCCACCGGCATTTCCAGTTCAGAATCGACTGTCCTATTCATTTGTTCATCCGCTTCGGTATCTGTGGTCATCCCATTTTTCGACCAGAAGACCCCTCGCAGTTGGTTCCATATTGACTTTAGCGAATGTCGCACCTTCTCGATAATTGAAGTGTGATTCTGATCGTCAAGATCGGTGTTCTCCCTTAAATCAACTGGCAGGCTCGAAGTGAATTCTATATCCTTTACCGGTTCCTGAATTTCTTCTCTGCTCAAGCTAACAATCGTGGATGCGGAATAACTATTTTCTATAGATTCTGACAACTCGCTACCTGCCGAATTCATTTTATTATCTGCGATCGATGTGAGTAAACCTTCTGGTGATTCATCGGTTGTGGTGGTTTCTTGCTCCTTTGGTCTTCGCCAAAATTGCAGCCAGCCTAGGATCGATCTGGTCTCATCCGATCCCTGCGAGATCGTTGGTGAATCATCAATCGGATCTTTGTCTGTAGGCTTAATTGATTGATCTTCTGACAAAAAAGGTTCAATCTTTTCATCCAGTTGATCGCCCGTGTTTTCCTGGGGCTCCTCAGCAGAAGAAATAATCACCTTCTTCTCTTCCTTTTTCACGACAAACTTAGGGAAATGGAATAAACGTGACAAGACACGTTCCTGTGAAGAATCAGGCACAAATTCAGATTGATCAACGACACCCGGTTCATCACCCCCTTTGGACTGCGGCGCTATGAATTCTGGCCCTTCAACCTTTCGTGATTGGTCATCTTCAGAGAGAAAATTCAATCGAGTCAATTCTTCATTCGAAGGTTGAGATGGCGGTTTAGCCTCACTGATGAAATCCAGATCATGACTTGTTTCTTCCAAATCACGGGCTGTAATATCCTCTTCGTCTGAAGAGATTTCAACTTCTCCGGGTATTGGTTCATTGAGAACCACACCCAGGATCTTATTCCGGTCAACTCCTAGTTCGTTCAAAGTCTCCGCCAACCCATCCAACGCATAGACTCCCGTGCGAATCACAATAACGATTTTATCTACAGCCGACGCTAACAACATGGCGTTTAGATCTGATAATGGCGGACCGTCAACAATGATGAGTTTTTGGCCATTTTCAACGTTTTTTAGGACTTCTGCCATTCGTTGTGGATCGATCAACTGCATGGCAATTGGCGAATATCCACCAGCCGTCAGGAGTTCAAGATTTTCAAAAGAAGTGTTCTTGAGAAATCGCCTATCAAACGCTAGATTTCGATAAAGCATGTCGCTCAAACCGACATCTTTTCCCGTTCTAAACCGGATATGTTGACTGGCATTCGTAAAATTGGCATCCACCAGCACAATATGATCGCCACCTAGAACATAATTTACTGCCATAGCTGAAGCTACCGTTGACTTTCCATCGCCAATGGCAAAGCTGGTGACAAGCAGGCTTTTGTATGAATCTCTGATGCGGTGAAATTCAATGAAAGCACGCAGGGTATGAAACGGTTTCATTTCCTCGGCCTCTATGGTGATCTCAGGATTCATCCGCGCGTTGCCTTTCCAAACATTGGCTGGTGGAATGGAACCGATCACGTCCAGCCCCAGGTTTTTCAAAAGTTGTTGTTGGTTGGCAACTTTCACACCCTTGCGATCCTGTAACAACCCGACAAGGATGGCAAGGATTAATCCAACACCACCTGCGATTACTGGATTCATCACAAAAACAAGTGAGGTCCTGTCAGTGGGAACATCCGCTTCTTCGATCGTCTGCACCGTTGGTTCACTCTGCACTTTTTCCAACCGTATCTTTTCCAATGAATTTAAGAGCGTCAGATTTACTTCCTGGTATTGATCGATTGTGGTTTTCAATCGTGACAGGGTCGTGTCTTCAGGGGCGCTGCCACTTTGATATGGTCTTCCTAAATATTCCAGGTTGGTGCGGATTTCCTGGTACATTAACAGCAATGGTTGAATTTCTTCTAACCGGGTGTTTCGCTCAATGATATAAGATTCCTGTTCCAGATTAGTGGGAGTTTTTATCAGCGAGATTTCTTTCTGCAGGGTAAGAATTTCGTTGCGATACGCCAGGATCTGTTTGTCAACATCGTCAATGATCGATTGATTGACAGTGACTTCACGATTGTCGTATTGAGCCTGCAATTCATCGATCTGGGTGCGGATGGAATTAATCTGGCTGGTTAGCCCCGCTTCTTCGAGTTTGTATTGCTCTTCCTGCAATTGATTGCTGCGGGTAACCATAGCTTTGGCAAATGCGTTCGCGATATAGGCGGCTTTTTGGGGGTTCTGATCACGCACTGCGATCTGGAGGATCAAAGTATCTGCAACCTGGCTTACACGAACATTATCAGGATCAACCTTCCCATTAATCTGTGCATTTACCAGATCCAGAATTGGACGCGTCTTTAGAATGTAGGCATACGTCTGAATTAACTGTTGATCAGTCAAATATCCAAAATCAGACTCTTTATCTGACTTGTTTCGGCTAATCAAAATTTTGGATACGGCTTCGTATGGTGCAGGAGATGATAGGGTATACATCAATCCCAGGGCTGCGCCAAGGATCAAACCCAAAATGAGGATTCGATAATGCCGGATGATAAACTTCACAACATCCTTAAATTCCATTTTGTCCTCCAGCAAGAAGTATGTTCAAGAGTTAGTGATGAAGTGCTTCTGCGATCGATTGAACGATGTAAGTCACATCGTTTTCTGTCAATCCTGGGTAGAGCGGCAGAGTAACTTCGCGCTCCGCGATCTTTTCAGTAAATGGCAAATTTTGACACGCAACGAACGGATCATTTTGATAATATGAGAACCTGTGAATCAGCGGATAATGGATACTGGTTTGTATTCCTGCGGCTTTCATCCTTTCCATGAAGTCAAAGCGATCACATCCTTCAGGCAGCAGGATTACAAACAGATGACAGGCTGAGATTCCAGGATGGTGTTCGAAGGGAATGATGATTTCTGGGCAACTCTCATGCAGCAGATCAATATACCTTTTGGTAATTTTTCGTCGTTTTTCATTGAACGAATCCAGTTTATGTAATTGCACCAGACCAACAGCCGCACGCATCTCATCGATTCGATAGTTGTATCCCAGGTCAACCACATCATAGCTCCAGGCGTGCCCGCGATGCCGGTCCCAGGTAAGACTGGTCATGCCGTGAGACCGGATAAGCGATAGTTTTTTAAAAACTTCTTCATCATTCGTCACAGCCATTCCCCCCTCGCCAGTCGTCATGTTTTTATTTGAAAAGAAGCTGTAGCAGCCAACCCTCCCCCAGGTTCCAAGCATCTTCGAGTCAAGAAATGACCCGCTGGCGTGTGCGGCATCTTCTATCACGGTCAATCCATGAACATCAGCTATGCGCATGATTTCCGGCATGTCGCAGGCATACCCGCCATAATGCATAACCATAATTGCACGTGTTTTTGGAGTAATTTTCGATTCGATCGCCTTAGGACTGATATTTAAGTTTGATTCACTGCTGATCTCGGCAAAAATCGGAGTAGCTCCGGTGTAGCAAATTGCATTCGCGGTTGCCACGAAAGTCAAAGAAGGAAGAATAACCTCATCACCGGGTTTCAACCCCACAGCCACACAGGCCATGTGCAGCGCGGTGGTCGCATTTGTGACCGCAAGCGCATACTTTGCACCTGAATACTCCTTAAAAGCTTCCTCAAATTCCTGTGTGACTGCTCCCATCGTCAACCAGCGGCTTTTTAAAACGCCAGTAACCGCCGATATTTCTTCCTCACCAACATCAATGTCAGCCAGCGGAATACGCCACGTCATTCTTATTCCTCCTTGAGAAATTCATGTCGCATGTTTTCAAAATCAATCGCTGCGCGTTCATAATCCGCAGGCCTTCCCAGGTCTTGCCAGTACCCGTCAAACGGCAGCCCCACCACGCGTTCTCCCGCAGCTATCATCTTCTTAACCAGATCAGGAAAATCGAGGTATTCGCCGGCAGGAATGTATTTCAACACTTCAGGTTCAAATACATAGATGCCCATGCTCACCATAAAATCAAAAGTGGGTTTCTCAGAGTACCCCATCACCTGTGAGGTACCATTGAATTGGATCACACCAAGATCAATTTTCTCCTGACGCCGGTGAGCGGCAATCGTTGTAATTGCATGCTGGGATTTATGAAACTGAATCAGATCGCGAAAATCGAGCGTGGTTAAGACATCGCCGTTAGTAACCAGGAACGTTTCATTTAAATCTTTAATCAATGCAATGGGTCCAGCGGTTCCCAGTGGTTTTTCTTCAAAGCTATAGGTTATATGTAGGCCAAAACGACTCCCATCATTGAAGAAAGCACGGAGTAATTCAGAAAGATGCCCAACGGTGAGCACAACATCATGAATCCCCGCCACTTTCATCTGATGAAGAATCACTTCCAGAATTGGCATATCCCCAATTGGCATCAACGGCTTGGGCAGGATCTTTGTATATGGCGCAAGACGGGTGCCTTTACCACCAGCGAGCACTACCCCTTTCATATTCCCTCCTATTCAATATCCCTTTAGATCATATATTTGCCAATCGTGTAACTATTTAGATGCCGGCTAATCCATTCGATCGTGCGAGATAACCCCTCGTCGAGCGATACGAGAGGCCGCCAGCCGGTCAGTTCAGTCATCATGGAATGATCTGAAATTAAACGGAAAACTTCTGAATCCTTTGGTCTGAAGCGTTCAGGATCGATTTCAACGGTTGCCGTGCTGCCTGTGAGTTCGATAATCTTCTGGGCGATTGCTCCAATCTTGATCTCTGTTCCCGTTCCCAGATTAAGCGTCTTCCCGGTGACACGATCGCTTTCGCTGGCCATGATAAATCCCTCTACGGTATCTCCGACAAACGTAAAATCGCGGATGGTTTCAAGATTGCCAAGATAAATTGTTTTTCGGGCAAGCGCCTGGGTGATAATGGTCGGGATCACAGCGCGGGCAGATTGACGGGGGCCATAAGTATTGAAAGGCCTTACCGTGATCACATCCATGCCATAGGTACGGTAAAAACTTTCCACAAGCTTATCAGCTGCGATTTTCGTCCCGGAATAAGGAGATTGCGCCTGGAGAGGATGTTTTTCATCAATCGGTGCGTATTGTGCAGTGCCATACACTTCAGAGGTGGAGGTGTGCACCAGACGTTTAACCCCCAGGTCGCGGCAAGCCAGAAGCACATTCATCGTTCCGAGAATATTGGTTTCAGCCACATCGCCAGGGTAAACATAGGAATATGGAATGGAGATCAGCGCCCCTAAATGAAACACAACCTCGCAATCATTGACTGCGGAACGCACGGCATAGGCGTCGCGCAGATCAGCCCCGATGATGTCAACTTTTTCCAGAATATCCGATGGTACATAGCGTAACAAACCCAGATCGCCGCGAGAGTTGTAATGCACCATCGCCCGAACATTGGCGTTACGCAGTACCAGCGCTTCAACGAGGTGGCTTCCGATAAATCCGCCAGCTCCGGTGACCAAGACTTTCTTATTCGACCATGTGTCATCCATTGCGTATTCTTCTCCCGATTAAAGAACTTGTCCATTGCGAGTATTCCAGTGTAGTAACTGGTTGAAGCAATACATGATATAAAGCGCCCAGGATTTCATCTAAAGCGACAACGCGAAGAAATGAATGATTCATCTTCTTAACTTGTTCGAGTTTACTGACATGAACCGTGCTGATGAGCAACCCCACATGATGTTTCTTGATCAATTCCGGCAAATCCTTGAGGTTTCCCAAAACCGTACAACCCTCGATTTTCATCCCTTTCAAACATGGATTTTCATCAACCATCCCCACAATTTTGAACGCATACCTGAAGTAACTGCGATGCAAGAGCCACAACGCCAGTTTTGATTCTTCTCCGCAGCCGACAATAATCACCCTTTCACCAAAGGCCACTGAAGGATTGTTCAAGATCGCCCAGCCGCCAGTAAGTGCATCAAAAAACCGAACTCTAAACCGTGTGAAGAGAAAGCCAATCGTGGTTAACAAACCAATCGTAAAGAGCATGGATTGCGGCAGCGCCGGGTAAGGAAGCCAGTAATAAATCCCCTGACTATGATTCAAAACCATCACCGTCACTGTCATCACCCCACCAGTAATCACCAGTTTCATGGCATCTGGCAGGGTCGCGCGCGACCACATTACCCGGTCTAATCTCCAGGAAGCGTTCGCGATACCGAAAAGAAAAGAAAAGAGGATCGTAAATATCAATAAGGGAGTGAACCCCCAATTCAACGGCGCTTGATTCCTGTAGAAAACACCAATGACGGAAATCGCCACGAATGCCGTCAGCGTATCTACTACCAGCCATGAAATAAAGCGGTTTGCCAGACGGTGAATCCACCCAGAGAAAAATGCGGTGTCTGGCATGGTTCGTTTCAACAACCGCGGAAAAACGATCAGAGCGGTCAGGAAGAGAATATCCAGGTCTGCAAAAAAGGAGCGATGCCGTGAATATAGAACATCCAGACGAAGTTTCTTGGGTAAGATCTCATCCAGGTAGATACCCATCACATTTCTGAGGTCAATCAGCTTTTCTTCATCGTGGTAAATCACGCTCGCCGGACTGGTAATGCCGGGACGGATGGAAAGAATCTCTCTGCGCTCTTCTTCACTCCAACCAGCTACGATCTCTGGATCTTCTGGCCGGGGTCCCACAAGGCTCATGTCACCACGGATCACATTCCATAATTGAGGAAGTTCGTTGATCTTGGTATCTCTCAACCATCTTCCCACGCGGGTAACGCGCGGATCATCACTGCAGGTTACTTTCGGCCCCATGTAGCTGGCAGGTGTTTCATACATCGTACGGAATTTGATGATGTTAAAGGGAACGTTGTCCTTGCCCATCCGTCTTCCAAGATAAAAAACTGGCCCGGGTGACCCAATCTTGATCAACGCAGCGATAATCAGGAAGAAAGGAGATAGCACGATCAATCCAAGCGTGCAAAATACCACATCAAAGACGCGCTTGAACACGAGACCGATCTTCTGGGAAATTCGGTCACGATTAAGGTTTAAACGAGAAAACCAATAAGCTGGAGTCCGTATCATTCAACCTCAATTCCTGAAATTTGATTTTTAAATGTTTATTGGAAACGAATAAAATCGATGTGCAATTCTGGGGCAGATGCCGGAATACCATAATAAGAAACTGCAACCCTGCGTCCGGTACCTGTAACGATGAACACCATAGAATTACCAGATGCCCATCCAGAGCGTTTGATCACCTCTGTGATCACAACACTCAAGTCTGGTGTTCTTTGATTTTCTCCCGCTTCTCCGATGGTTAACCAGGGAACGGGTTCCCATGTTACATATGCCGATCCCACGGGTCGTGTCGATACATCATACGCAATCGATGTAAACGCCCCCGGATTGTCAGCTGCCTGGGCTTTAATCATCAGCGATGTCGCCTCAGAAGAGGTGGAATCCACCGTAAACTGGATATACGCATTCGTAATGATCGAACCCTTTGGAATCGTTATCCCGGTGAATCGCATTCCAACTGTTTGCAGCGTCTTGTCGTAAACCAGTTCGAGGTCAGTGCTGGTTCGATATACGTACCCAGATGTGTTTTCTTCCGCTTCGTCGTATTTATCGATTATCTTCTTGACAAATGTACCGGGCTGACCGACCAGGATTGTAATTTCGTCTGATGAATCATATTGACCATCTGAAACACTGAGCCGCAACACATAACTGCCCGGTGTTGAGAACTGTGCCGTTGTGTCAATCTGAGTTGCGTTGCCAAATGTAACAATCCCGGGCCCGCTGACCACGCTCCAGAGGGATGTTAATGCTCCTGGCGGAACCGGCAACCCATCATCGCTGGCAAACCCATCCAGGATCGCCACAGCAGGAAGGATGACCGTTTGATCGACCCCCGCATCAACAAAAGGAGATTTGTTTGTTGGAGTTGTGGCTGTCGAGGAAGGGGTTGGCGTTAGGGTTGGCGTTAGGGTTGGTGTAAGTGATGGCGTGCTGGTAACAGTCGAAGTGCGAGTGATGGTTGCGGTCGGTGTCGGTTTATCCGTTGCTGTGGGTGTGAGAGTGACTGTTGCGGTGGGAGTTACTGTCGCTACCGTAGTTGCTGTATTTGTTGCCGTAGGAGTGTGGGTGGATGTTATCGTCTTCGTTAAAGTGGCTGTTTCTGTGGGTACGGGGGTACCCGTTACCATCGACGTTTGAGTCACAATCGAGGTTACGATGGGTGTGTCTGTCGCAGTACTGGTAGCTGTAGGGGTGAATGTTTCTGTATTTGTTGGTGTTTGAGTGGGTGTTTGAGTCAGAGTTTTTGTTGATGAGGGAGTAAGTGACGGAGTAATGCTAGAAGTTGGTGTTGGAGTCAGCGTTATGGTGCTGGTGGCCGACGGAGTGGAAGTAGCCGGAAACGTTGAGGTGGGGGTGAAAGTATTCGTCATTGAAGGAGTAGGAGAAACCCCTGAGGGTTGAAACTCAATATGCAATAAAGGCGCCCCTTCTGCATCGCTGTTGAACGCTCTTGCCACCCGTTTTCCACTTCCAGTGATGATGAACACTCCAGAATTACCCATCATCCAATCCGGCCGATTTACGATCTCCTGAACCACACTGCTCAAATCACTGGTGCGCTGGTTGATACCTGTTTCGCCGATCACCGTCCAGGGTGGTGGGTTCCATATGGCACCCGCGGTCGTTCGAGGGCGGGAGGATATATCATAATTGGCTGCCGAGAAGGTATTAGGGTTGGCTGCAGCCTGAGCTTGGACCATTAGGGATGTCGTTTCAGAGGTCTTTTTATATGCTTTAAACTGAATATATGCGCTGGTAATTCTCACACCACGCGGAATATTCAAACCAGAAAAATACAGTCCGACGGTCTGCAAACTGGTATCATATACCAGCTCCAAATCCGAACTGGTTCGATACACCACCCCCGAAGCTGACTCTTCAGCATCGTCGTTGCCAGCAACAATACGCTTTTCAAAAACGTTTGACTCTCCAAACGACATAACCACCACAGTGACAGTATCTGTTGAAGTCAACGCACCATCAAAGGCACTCAATTGCAATATATATGTGCCAGTCATACTGAAACTGGCGGTCGTATCCATGAGATTGGGGTTTTCAAAACCCACTGAACCAGGTCCACTGACCAAGGACCATGTAACCGCAAGCGTATTGGGAGGATTTGGATAACCATCATCACTGGCCGTCCCATCCAGCACGGCCACTCCCGGTAGAATTATCGCCTGGTTTGGTCCTGCATCGACCACTGGTGCAGAATTTGAAATCGTCGTGGCAGTTTTTGTGTAAGTCGCGGTTGGTGTAAGAGTAGATGTTGTTGTTCGAGTAGCTGTAATTGTGGAAGTTGCTGTTCGGGTTGCGGTAATCGTGAAAGTTGCTGTTCGAGTTGCCGTAATCGTGGCAATCGGAGTTAGTGTCATTGAAGGACTGGGTGTTTGTGTTGCTGTGGATGTCATCTGCGGGGTAGAGGTGGCGATCGTCTGAAACGTATTGATTTCAAACAACATCCCGTCGTTTTCATTAGGGTCTGTACCATTATCCACACCGCGCGAGACGAGATAAAAATGCTTTTCACCGGAATTATCACTGGCAGGGCCATAAGCCAACCCTGACCTTACGGTCGTTGGCAAAGAGGTTAGATCGTAACTGGCGATTAAGGTTCCGTTGAGATCTGTTTCGATAATTGCTTTTACACCATAATTGCCAACCATATTGATTGTGCCGCGGTCAGCATTGAATTCAATCCCTTCTGGATCCTTCATGTTGTAAACATAAGTATCGAAATGAGTGGTCAGATCATCACCGGTTGGAGAAACGCCATCAAACTTACCATTTGCACCCGGTGACACAATATAAATTTCACTCCCCTCACCATCTGCAATAAAAAGAGTGCCGGCGCCATAGGCAACGCCTTCTGGGTCGTAACTGCTAAATGATCGGGTGCTGAAACTGGTTACGGTATCATCAGCCGTGCAATACTGACCATCGACACCAGGGCTCACTTCATACACTTTTCCAGCATCATCGCTTGAAAAGAATATATGACCATTTTGATCGTTGACTGCCACTCCTGTTGGTTCAGCCGTGAACCCCATTGTGGTACAGGTTCCAAGGAGTACACCGCGTAACGATGAAGTGTATACGTTTTTCCCGGTGAAAAGAGCTGGTATTTCATCCACTTCTGAATCACTGATTAATAAACCACCCGTAGCAGGCCAAAATGCAATCCCAGCTGTATCAGGGCTTGGAGGATTCCACAGAGAAAGCTGCACACTATTCGTAATCCCGATCGGGAACACCTCAGCCAATGGTTCTACAGCCGTCAAATCAAAAGAGATCTCAAAAATCTTCGCATTTGAGGTTCTACCTGACGCCCCTTTCACACCAGAGTCTAAAATGTTGAGAGCAAGGTTGTTTTGATCGTCAGTTGGGTCACCAGTGGGAGCAAAAACGATCCCAACCGGGTTAATCAACCCTAATGAACTCACATCCCAAACCTTTGCAACCTCGCCAGAAGGCGCTAATTCGATGACCTGTTCTGGTTTGGTGAGTAGCAGGTAACCAAGCCCAGTTACCGGATGAATGGTGAACGCGCTTACTTTTTGCAGGTTTACCCCGCGAATCGATTTTTCAGAGAAGGTCAATCCATTGAATGAATCATACGCTTGATCTCCATTAAGATCGATCAACCTGGATGTTGATGTATCCAGAATTTGCAGGTTATGACTGGATGGATCGATCGCCATACCCATGAGTGAAGAGATGCCCGCCCGATCAATTTTTATCGAATCCACTGCCTGCCATTCATTGTTAATGGATATAAATTTGATGATTTCTTTCTTATGATCATCATAAAAAAACGCTTCTTGTGTTGTTGGATCAAAAATGAAGTTGGAAAATGAATCGCGATTAATATTTAGAATCTGGGCGCCATCCTTCTCCTTCTCGAAAAGCTTCACCCAGGAAAGTAAAATGCGTCCTCCCGATTTTTCTGGGTAATCAAAAACAACGAATGAATTTGATTCTTTATCAAAAGTCAATCCAATCGGAGACGTGACGCCAATCCGATCCAGGTCAATTTTGCGCGAGAGCTCAACGGGATATTCTGCCAGCTGCGCTTTTACCGGGTAAACAGCGGCAAAGATACTGATTCCTACCATTAGGAATAAGCAAAAACCGGTGAATCGCTTTTTCATAACTTCCTGGCCATTCTTTACCAAAAGTAGTTCAGGAGAAAGAACTGCAATTTACAATAATGAAGTGCTGAAATATCTTTCCGCACGATCTGGCAGTACGGTCACCACTTTGTTTCTATGGTTATCCAGGTGCAATGCAGCGTAGGTATTCGCACCTGACGAGGTTCCCACCAACAACCCTTCTTCTCGAGCCAACCTGCGGGTTGTCTCAATTGCTTCTTCGTCAGAGACTGTGACAACCATGTCGATCAGATTTTTATCAACGACCTTTGGGGTGAATCCGTCGCCAATCCCCTGGATCATGTGTAACCCAGGTTCACGACCCAGCAAAGAAGCACTGTTGCGCGGTTCAACCGCCACAATCTTAATATTTTGATTTTTTTCTTTTAGGAACTTGCCAATACCCTGCAATGTACCACCGCTGCCTATCCCCGCTACGAAAAAATCTACTTCTCCGTGCATGTCTTTCCAGATTTCTGGCGCGGTCTGCAAATAATGAGTTTCTGGATTATCTGGATTTTCAAACTGGTTGACCACAAAGTATGCTTCAGGATCTTGGTCAACGATATCATGCAACATTTTTAAACTTCCAGTGAGGTTTTCTTCCGCCGGTGAAAAAAGACATCGACCGCCAAAAGCCTGAATAATGCGCTTGCGTTCTTCAGATACATTTTCAGGCATGATGCACACCACTTTGAAACCTTTTTGAACACCCACCAGGCTTAGGCCAATCCCTGTATTCCCTGAAGTAGCCTCGATAATTGTCATACCCTTCTTTAGGATTCCGTTCTGGATATTTTTTTCAATGATGTACAGGGCGACCCTATCCTTAATACTTCCACCCGGGTTGAGAAATTCTGCTTTGGCAAATACATTGCCCGATGACATCTTTGAGAGTTGAAGCATCGGGATATTGCCAATCAATTGAAGGATTGAATCCTGCGGCATCTTTTCACGCTCCTAAGACGAAAGCTTTTCCAGCCATTCTTCGCGCCAGAACAAAAAACAGCTGCGGTCACATTGTCCAAAAACTAAAAGGCCGTCACAAAAGACCCCTTCGAGGATGACAACACCTTTAACTTTTTTGAAAACAAAATCTCGTTCGTCAAGGAAGCGATGCAAAGGTTTAAACACCTTTTGTGTCGTCCCGCAATATGCCCACATACAATCCAGGAAAGTACAACCGCGGAACTTCCTGTCTGCATCCAGCATGGGTTCGATCTCTTCTCTTGTTCTGACTCGTACGACATCACCAGGCTGAAATTCGACTGGATTGGAGCCGACCCATTGAGAAGTAGATAGCTGTTTTCGGTTGATCTTTTTTAGTTGAAACAGGCGGAACAACCACGCTCGAAATGGTTTAATTCCTCGATTCCAAACTTTTGATAGGATGAAGAGAATAAATCGATGCGGGTGATTGACCTCAAACGCTAATGGATTGCTTTTCTGATTCAATTGCCCCAGTTGACAATTTGTGTTCGTTTCCATGCTCAAATCCTTTCAATTCACCCGTTCTAAGATTCGAGAAGAAGATCATTGATCAGATTTTCAGGTAAACATTGCTTTTCTGGTGGTAGTTTTCCTTCAAGATAGAATCGAAATATCCCTTCTGCTTTGGTCCAGAATGGATTACAGGGATTAGCCTTCTGGATCTGCTTAACCAGCTTGTATGTGGCCCTTCCAATGAATGGTCGGAATAATGAATTGAAATAAATCTGCTGCCTTACTGGTTTGGGAATTAAGCCCATACGGAATTTAAACTCATCCACACTCTCTGGTGCGTCTAGCGAATGAAGATTGGTAAATACTTGCTTGATCCCTGGACGGTTGAGAAAGTCAGAACAAACCGTGAAAAAAAGTGCGTTATTAACATGCAAGCACAGGTATTCTCGTAGACTTTGCGCGTATGGGATTGTCCAGGTATCATCGATCCTGGCTGTGATAACCGTTGCCGCCAGCGATTCGCCAACGATTGCAGCCCAAACCTCAAATCCAGGTAATCCTTCAGCAGAAAGACAGATCCTCTCCCATTGTTCGCGCGTCATACATTTCGTGCGCTGCTGGCGGGTCAGGGTATCCTGCTGTAATCTCCAACCCTCATCTGCTAACCTCGTGAAAGAAACCTGCTCGATTCTACATTGTGACAATCCCTTGCGAATTCCATTCTTACCTTGAGATCTGAAAGACTCAAATTCATATGGTAATTTTGCGATGACGTGATAACTGATCTTGCCAGTCTTGCATGAATATGGTTTGGAATAGCGGATCGCAATTGCTCCACTCTGACGCACCAGGTCCTTTAATTCGTCCTCGCTCGGATCAATCTGCCAGTGGTAGGGAAATGCTTGATACACACCGGGGCCTGCGTTGTACCAGTAGCTGGAATCTGTATGATAGACCTTATATCCTTGCCGCCTTAGCCATTCAGCGAAAATTTCGGGGTTCATGGATGACTCCTATCCAAACTTATTTGCATACTCTTGAGCAATTTGGCAAATTTTTTCCACTTCAACATCCGATAATCCTGGGTAGCAGGGTAAACTGAGAATCGACCTGGCAATGATTTCAGCGGTCGGACAATCATCCTGGTGGAATTCTTCAGCACACGAGTATCGGTGCGACCAGATAATATCCACGCCCCGCTTCTGCATGTACTTATAAAACTCAAATTTTCTTTCAATCAGCAAGGGATACTGGATCCATACCGGTTCAATTTCGTCAGCGATTGTTGGAAACCGAAAAACTTCTCGCCCGGCAAGGGCTTGTTTATATTGACCAGCAATCCATCGTCTTCTGGATATATTCCAATCCAGGTTTCGCCATTGATTCATGATCAGCCCTGTACTGAACGCTGAACATCTGGCCAGGTAACCCGGGGCAGTTTTCATTGGGGGTGAAACAATTTCATACATCGCTTCACCGTTTAAAACCCGGTGTGCAAATTGTGTAAATGGATAAACCCAATGCCTGGTGGCTGCTTTATGGAACAATGTCGACAGGTAATTTCGCCAGATTTCGTTTTCTCTAGGCACATCCTCAAGAAAAGCAGCAATTTTCTGGGCAATCTGGTCGTTATTGGTAATGATTACGCCTCCAGTGTGAGCAGACAACAGTTTCGTGTCTTGAAAACTGATCACCCCAACATCACCGATCGTGCCTGTCAGGCGTCCGCCCACACGGCTTCCCATTGCAGTAGCGGCATCTTCCACCAGAAGAATTCCTTTATGGCGCGCGGCATCCACAAGGGGGCGCACATCATAAGGGATTCCAAACAGGCTAATGGCAAAGATGGCACTGACATCTTCTGTCAGTCGATTAAGATATCTCTCTGGGGGCACATTCAACGTTTCAAGGTCTGGATCCAGCAGCATGGGTGAATACCCTGCGAACCAGGCGGATTCTGGGACGTTTCGGCAGTTGTATGCCGGCATTAAAACTTTTCCAGGCTTGTTGAGTGCTTTCAAAATGACAAATAACGAAGAGCGTCCGCTTCTCATCAGGAATACGTGTTTCACCTTGAAATATTCTCTCAAAGAAGCTTCAAGAATATCTGTTCGGTTATTCCGTAATGCCTGGAGGAAACTTTGGTGAATTTCTGTAAATGAATAGGTGGGTTCATATCGAGGTATCATATTGAAAGCACCCCTTCTATAAAGAGCCATGATGTTTGATTATCATTTTCAATGGTTGAAATTTAGGGTATTCAAAAAACTCAAATTTTCTTAAAGAATTTTCTTTACCCCAAACACCCGGTATATTCAGAAGCAATCCGGCAAACCTTTTGAACCTCATCGTCTTTCAAATCTGGATAGCAGGGTAGACTGATAATTGATCTGGCGATCTTCTCGGAATTTGGACAATCTCGTTGACCGAACTCTTCGGCACACGAATAACGGTATGTCCATGTGGCATCAATCCCATGTTTCTGCATATATCGGTAAAAGTGTGGCTTGTCTTTAACCAGCAGCGGAAATTGAATCCATGCCGGTTCAATCTCTGATGGAACGAAAGGAATCTCAAAGGCGGGATGGCCCTCGAGCGCTTCTCGGTATCTGCTGGCTATTTGTTGACGCCGATGAATGTTTTTATCAAATGCACCCCATTGATTCAGGATCAACTCCACGCTGAAAGGTGAACACTTGCGAAAGTATTCCGCTTCAGGTTGTTCTGGAGCCTCGACGATTTCATAAAATCTTTCTCCAATCAAAAGTTTGTAAGCAGCCAGTGAATAGAGGTATATCCAGTGCCGAGTGGCAAATTTCCGAAAAAGTGACGCGAGATATAATTTGAAAATCCTTTTCTGCGTTTCAACATCCTGCAATAAAAGGAAAATTTTTTCTGCAAGTTGATCATCATTGGTGAGGATTAAGCCACCGGTTTTTGCAGACAGTGGCTTGGTATCTTGAAAACTGACTACCCCAACATCACCCAACGTACCTGTTAACAGTCCAGCGATCCGGGATCCCATGGCTGAAGCGGCGTCTTCAATCAGTAAGACCCCTTTTTTCGCTGTCGCTTTTCGTAACTCTCGCAAATCATAAGGTACACCAAACAGACTGATGACAATAACGGCGGTTACATCTTGTGAGATAGCCTTCTCAAACCTTTCACACGGAACAGTTAAGGTTGCCAGATCTGCATCAAGAAATTGTGGAGTGTAACCCGCAAAAATGGCAGCTTCGCCAACATCTGCGCAGTTGTATGCTGACATCAACACTTTCCCCGGGCGGTTCAATGCTCTCAAAATGGCATATAAACATGTTTTCCCGCTTCTCAACAAAAATGCATACCGTACTTTAAAATATTCTCGAGCAAGTGCCTCAAGCTCACTGGTTCGATCTTCTCGAAAACTGTGAAACAAACTTCTATGGAGATCAGAAAAAGAATAGGTTGGTTCATAACGGGGAATCATGGTTTGAACCTATAACAAATCGCTACCGATAAATTTGAGTAATCTACTCTTGTTCTCGTAAAAACCCCTTATGCAGATTAATTGGGTTCAGGATGCCATGGGTCATTGAACTGGTAAGGTAAGCCAGCCGCAACGCTGATGAACATCTCCTCCATTTTCCGCACCTGCCGTGACGAGCTGAAATGGCTCCTGGCAAACTCATATCCATTCTTTGCCCACAATGCTCGTTGTTTTTCATCCTGTTTCATTCTTAGAATCGCTTCAGCCAAAGCCGCTGGATCTTCAGGCGGGACGGTTAACCCACAATTGGCAATCCGCACCAGATTCGCAGCATTTGAATCCGTTTCAGCTGAAAGCAGAATAGGTCTGCCACTCGCCATATCCGAGAGCATTTTGTGAGGAATGACCGCCTTGAAATATCCATTAGGATTATTGCTTTGTTCTTTTCTCAACAACACCAGCAGGATATCGCTCGACGCCAACGCATCAGGCAAATCCTCCCTCGGTATGGGTGAAAACATCATCATATTCGTGGTGCCTAGCCGGTTCATTTCCTCCTGCATCTCGTTCTTCTTGTTCCCCCCTCCGATCACAACGAACTGGATTTCCTTCTCTCCCTCCAAAATTTTTGCGGTCTGTGGAAGCGTTTTTGCCCCAATCGCAAATCCAATGGTACCGGCATACATCACGACAAATTTATGATCCAGTTGGTGTGTGTTCAAAAATTGAGCCGGCCGCTGTTTCACGCAAAGAAAATCGGTATCCGCCCAGAGAGGAATAACATGCACCTTACTTTCGTTGACACCTCGACTGATAATATAGGACCGATTTTTGGGTGAATGCACACCAAGATAATCCACATTCCAATAGGTCATTTTTTCGATCACACGCGCAATTTTGAAACAAATATTCTTACGAGACATCAAATTCATAGAGATCAGAAATTCTGGAAATGTATCTTGAAGGAATAAAATCATTTTCGATTTTCGAACCCATTTTATGATTGCTGCAAGAAATGGCAAGGTAATGGGTGGGGGCATGATGTAAAGGATATCAACAGGCTTTACCTTTAGTCCTCTGAACAAAATATCGATATCCGTCAGAACTTCACAAATTGCCCGTGCGATGAGAGATCCTTTTGTTGTTCCATGTGATCTGACGCGGATCACATGAAACCCATCGAGATTTTCGTCTCGACTGGGCTCAGGTATATCCGCTGATACCATGTGATGATATGGGATCGGTGTGATCACTGTCACCTGATGACCAGAAGCCGCCAGATGCTTCGCCAGTTCATATTGCATGGTTGCTCCTCCGCCAAATTCAGGGAAAAAATGATGCGTGAGAATCAACACATGCAACTTCATGAATCCTCCGGAATGATTTGAGAGGCTGGTCAATCAATGACTCGACTGCTTAAGAATCCAATCATACGTCGCCCTCAGACCGGTTTCGAGATCTGTAGATGCTTGCCACCCCAGTATTTGGCGTGCTCTTTCACAAACGGCCACCCGGCCGCGATCACCTTCCGGTTTGGTGACATCGTAAACGGCAGTAATCGGTTTTCCACTGATCTCAATGATTTTTTCCGCGAGATCACGAACGGATGTGGGCTTTTCAGATCCAATCTGGATCACACCCTGATTCATGCCACGGTTGACAACGAGGATCAGAGCTTCCACTACATCATCAATGTACACAAAATCGCGATATTGATTTCCACTTCCCCAAACGATAAACGGCTCTTCAGGGAAACGAATCGCCTTCATGATCAATGATGGAATCACCTGTGCGCGTGTTTGTTCGATTGAAACGCCTGGACCGTAAACATTATGAAACCGCAATACCCCCACATTGATCGAGTTTGATTTCGCTGCGAGCAGCGCCTCGTATTCTCCCATCAGCTTGCTCCAACCGTAAGATGATTCTGGTTCTGCCGGGTAAGTCTGGTCCTCTCTTAGAGCGGCGATCCCATCTGCCATTTGTAAGTGCTTTGGAAAACTGCATGCAGTACCCACGTAAATGTAATTCGGGATTTTATTGAGAATACAGGCCGCAAGAACATTGGTATTAATCAAAATATTTTGACGATAGATGAATAACTCATGGTCAAATGCAAATTGAACGCCGCCAACAATATCAGCCAGGTGATAAACAAGATCAAAACCGCGGATAATTTCCAGACATTTGGCTGCATCTGTCAAATCCGCCAGATGAAACTTTGACTCTGATTTCAATATTGATTTTCCGTCAATGGATTGAAGGTTCTTCAAACTCCCACGCCAAAGATTGTCAATAACCTCAACATCCGCGCCATCATTCACCAGTCTTTTCACCAGCGAGCTTCCAATAAAACCTGCCCCGCCAGTGACCAGTACTTTCATGTTTCCAAGTGTAGGATTTTGCCGGTTCATTATGACTTGCCTTTCTGAGCGGAACGTAGGCCAGCGTACCTGATGACATGCAAACCATGCATGTCAGATTCCAGGATACAGTAGATTGAACTCACGTGCATTCGATGGTCAAGCCCTCATAGACGTTCATCAGGCGGTTAACGTATGTTTGAACAGACAACTTTTGTTTAGCAATTTTGAGGCTGTTTAATCCCATCTGATTGCACAGATCAGGGTGGTTAACAAGGGTTTTGATCTTTTCAGCCAGAGTCTGAACATCACCCGGCTCCACGAGATACCCGTTATATCCATCGATCACCACCTCGGGAATTCCCCCTACTGGTGTAGAGATGATCGCACGTCCTTGAGCCATTCCTTCCAGAATTGCCATTGGCAACCCTTCATTGTATGAAGGTAAAACAAAGAAATCCATTTGTTGCAGGTAATCATGTTTTTTAGACCCGGTCACAACTCCCACCAGCTCACAGCGATTTTTTAAAGAATGCTCCTCCAGTTTCTGATGGGCAATTTCCAGGTCGCCCTGACGTTCTTCATAGCCAGCCAGCCAGATATGGAATCCATTCCCATTTTGATCGATGCGACCGACTGCATCGATCAGATCAAACGCGCCCTTGCGCGGACCAATGCTCCCCAGAAAAAGCCCGTATGAAAACATGCGCTCAGAAGGATGAACCGTGATCTCGTCAGGCACCTGGATACAGTTCGTGAAAGTATGTATCTTCTCTTCTGAAACAATGGATGATAATTTTTCCTTCCATTTGTCTGAAACCGCGATCACTGCATCAGCCTTATTCAACATGCAGCGAGTATATGCCTGCACAGGTTTGGAATGATCAGAGTAAAGCTCGGCAAAGTCTGCAGCATGGATATGAACGACCACCTTACTCTTCATCATTTTTCCGACCCAGATATATGCCGTATCTTTTAGCCAGGCAATCCCTTGCGACGTGTGAATGTGTAGCAGGTGAGGACGAAATTTTTTAATTGATCGCGAGAATCTTGAAATTTGCTCAATGGCAATCATCAAATTCTTGAAGGAAAATTTACCAGACTGTTTTGAAGGTCGGTTCGAGACAGTGGGAAAATAATACAATTGAACACGGGAATTCACATGCGGAAGAATCGTATCGACCAGGGTGGTAATCCCTCCAATGATCCCGCTGCCTGGTCCCACCATCATCACTTTCATGGATCGTTTTTGTTGATTATCCATTTTCGAAATCCCTTGTTTCAGATCATGGATACAATCAAGACCTGATCGATAAGTCAGGAGAATCCAGGTTCCCTTGTTCTTCAAGACCAATGTGAATAATCTTGTTCGTGAAGGTTGCCTGCTGTCTAGGCGAGGCAATTGGTATCAATTCACCACTGATGACAACCAGTGTTAACAACAGCCATGTTGGCTTTTGATAATCCCATGAAACAGATGATCCCCCAATTGCCCACATCCCCATTAAGGTTATCCAGAAAAGTGCTTCGTACCTGGGATGCTTGATTGCTTCTAAACCGGCAACGATCAAGATAAAGCAAAACAGAAGGAATCCAATAATGCCGGTTTCAGAGAGTATCGAAAGAAATGTGTTATGCGCAATTGTGCCGAACCTGGTTGCCGACTTGAATGCACCGCTGGCTATGCCCAACCATGGATGTTGATCAATGATTCCCGCTGCATCTGCGAAGATCTGAAGTCTTCCACCCAGGTAATCTGTTTCGCCTGAACGGAATGTGCTCATGATTCGCTGCATGGTGCTGTCAGGAATAATCATCACGGCAGCGATCATGAGAATAATAATCAAAATGCTAAATGGAATTTTCACCTTTCTTCCCATGCGGTTTACCGTTGGCAGGATATAGAATATGCTCAACATTGCGGTAATAAAACCACCGCGAGAACCGGTGAGAAAGATGGCAAAAATTGCAGTTGGAATGTAAAGTAAATTGATTACGGCAAGCCATCGTTTGCCAGAGTTTTCGACAGCAGAAATGACGAGATACCAGGCCAGCGGAAGCCCCAGCGCCAGGATGACCGCAAGGTCATTGGCATTGAAGCCCGTGGCCACGTACCGACCTCCAGAATAAAGATAGGCTTCTTCACCCTTTATAAAATTAATGATCGTACCAAACACGGATATGTAAGCGCCCACAACGTAGGCCTGAATTGCTATACGCAATCTTTTTTTACTATCAACCAGATCCCAGATCATCAAACACATGATCCCTAATTGAATATAGGTTTTAATTCTGGAAATCGTTAGATCGCGGTCAATTGTCCAAAAAACACTAAACAGATTCCATACGATGAATAACAGCGTGCACAGTAAAAATGGATGAACGCGGCGAATTTTCTGTCTGGTTAATACCAAAATTCCCCATACTCCCATAGCAACCATTCCGATCAACCGGTTGATCGATAACTCCGAAGAGAAAGCGAGGCTATCCTCAACTGGAATGGTCAGGAGAAACGAGAGTAATAAAATAAACGAGACTTTGTTCATTGTTCAAAGAGCAACGAAAAATACTGGTCGACCGTGTGCTTTACGGTAAAACCAGCCCAGCTCTCTGGGGGAGGATTGGAGATTTTGCCATTTATCCCATCGAGTATAGCAACAGAAAGTGCAACGAGGTCACCGACAGGTATGAGACGTCCATATTTTCCACTCTGCAAAATTTCCCGCGGCCCACTAGGACAATCTGTGGAAATAACAGGCAAACCGCACGCCATCGCCTCCACGAGGACGGTTGGCAATCCCTCCCATCTCGAAGAAAGGACAAAAACAGAACTGTGTGCCAGATATGCGTACGGATTATCCACAAATCCGGGCAGCAACACGACTTCTTGAAGCCCAAGATTTTCGACTTTTCTTTCCAGATGATTCCGATCCTCGCCTTCTCCTAAGATGACCAGCCTGGCATTAGCCTGCTTGATGACTATTTGAAAAGCATCGAGCAGCATAGAATAATCTTTTTGTTCAGTTAGCCTGCCAACCGATATCACAATGGGAATTTGAGAATTTTGAAACCACGGATGATCAGGTACCCGATTGGCCTTCACAAACAATGTGTCGTTGATGATTGGGTTATAGATCACTTTGATCTTGTTCCGTTTAATTCCAACCGACCTGGCCAGATCGTCTGCGACTCCATTTGAAACCGCGATGATGTCGTTGCTCAAAGGATAAAACCACCGAACCAAAATCGCATTCAAGCGCTGCATTCTTGGGTACATGGCTTTGTTTTCCAGGCTGAAGGTATTATGTTCGGTGAGAACTACCCTTGTGTTCGTATGCGCCAGCAATTTCGCCCAAACAGCGATCAGATTCCCGTGCAAGGCTGAGAGCAGTATGTCTGGTTTTTCATGTTTCAGATATCTCACGAGCGATGGCAGCGCTGTAATCGTGCGCAAAGAACTGCGCTGCGTTTCACGCAAGGAGACCAGCCGTACTTTGTGTGGTATCTGCCGGGTGAATTCTCCTTCTTTCTGAGCAAGCACAATATCCACAAGCACTCCGCGTGCGGTGAACCCTTCTGCCAGATTTAACAAGATTCTTTCTGCGCCGCCCCCGTATAAACCTGGTAGAAAAATGCTCAGTTTCTTTTTATTTATTGATCTCATTTCACGCCAGAAGTCGCTCTTGTGGTTTTTGATGAGAAAATGGCTGACAATCTATGCCGAATCGATAAACGCTGATTTTTTGTGAAACCTGTAAAAAATGTGACAATCAGCATGCAAAGGAAAGTGAATACAACAGAAATG
This sequence comes from Anaerolineaceae bacterium, assembly GCA_034429135.1. Classification (GTDB taxonomy): domain Bacteria; phylum Chloroflexota; class Anaerolineae; order Anaerolineales; family Anaerolineaceae; genus UBA6107. The sequence continues at coordinate 113,544 of DAOUGR010000024.1, forward strand.
ATCAGCCCGACCCATGATGAAGTTAAGAAAGAATCCCAGTGTGCCAGTTGACCTCCAATTGATGAAAATCCAAAAAAGAGAGCCAGCGTCACCGCAACCGGCCTTAGAATAGACTTAACCTGCTGCATGACCGATATTTTGATCATTTTCCCTACAATTAGAGGATATGCCACACTCAAAAGGGCTCTACCGCTCATGATCCCGGCGATCACACCCGGAATGCCCATTTGTAGACCTGAAACGAAGAAAACCGCCAATCCGATGGAAAGGGTCACTGAGATCAACCCCAAAATGACTTTTTGTTTCAGTTTTAAAGTCAGGTCAATCACATTGGCATCATTGCGCATGATCACAAATTGAGAGACCATTAACACGATGAGTAGATTGGTAAATCCACCTGGAAAATGCTCATCACCCACCCATAAAGCTAGAAAACTTTGATTCCATAGCAGAATAGTGGCTCCGAAAACAGTGAGAATCCACCAGGTGAATGACATGATTTCGCTTCTGACCTTTGCAGCTTTCAGCATGTCGCCTGAACCAATAATTCCACCCAAACCCGGTAAAATCGAGAAGACTGCAATCGCAATAATATTGATCGTGGTCTCAGGGGCGTATTTGGTCAGCGTGTAATTGGTGACCGATTGTACGGAGTGGAACAAACCTAGAACCACTACATCACTGGCTGTCATAAGGGTGTTGATTAAATTCCAGAGCATAAACCAGATACTCAGGGCGAGAAACTCACGGTTGTCTTCACGTGAAGCCCAACTGATGCCAAACCAGGGCGCGTAATTGCGCGCAACCAGCAGATAAAAGATACCCGAGATGATTGTTGAAATAATGGCAGCGACGGTGACACCGATTAGTCCGGTCTTTAATATGACAGCCAGCCAGATCAAACCGCCCGCAACAAGCACCAGCAAGGCAGAAATCCCCATACGCTTGTACCCAAGATTCTCTCCCTCTAAAGCCGAACGGGGTACATTGCTGAGATTGAAAAGGATCATATCCAACACCAGAACCCCTGAAGCAATTCGAATCGTGGTGTAGGATTCTGGGGTGGCTTTGAACCAAATTGGGGCAAACCAGGTGATAATGCTTCCGGCAATGATGGTCAGCGGCAGGAAATAACCAAGGATCACCAGTGTGCTGCCAACAAATTTTCTCTTTTCCTCATCTACGGCAACCATTTGTTGGTTTGCGAGTTTCATTTTCAGCGCCTGAGTGGGTCTTCCGCTTGCCGGCTGCAGGTAGCCCATCAGGCGAGATAGCACCTGGTTCACGCCATAGTAGTAATCACCCAATCCCGCTACAAGAACTGGCGTAACGAAAAATCCTACCAGAAGCCTGGCAGCATATTCCAATCCGCTTGCCAGCGCATTCAGCGATGCTTTTTTCGTTAATGAAGAATCCGCAAAAAGCGATCGAAGGCGGTTCACGAGATCACGGCGAGGATGCTCAATTTCTTTTTCGACAACCCTCAATGATCCAGAGGTTAATTGAGAATTAGCTGGTTTGTTCATACTCATTGTTGAAATTAATGATTTCCATCTTAATCAACCGGCTGATGCGGTCGATTGGAACCATACCTGAATCGATCCGGAACACACGCGGGCACGGAGAAAGCTGCGAGAACCTTTCCAGAATCTCGTTATATCCTGCCCGCCAGCGGTCGAGAAATTGATATACGGCTGAAGATTCTTCACCTTTCATAATGTGCGATTTTGAACGACCGATGATGCGTTGATAAAGACATTCGTTAGAAGCATCCAGCAAAACGATCATATCCAGAGTTTGCGCCCACTTCGCAAAAACTGACTGCCAAAATGTTTCAATTTCAGGGCGCTGCAACCATGAAGGGCCAAAACAATAAAGCGAGGTAATCAAAAACACTGGTCCCTGATCGATGATCAATGCCTGCATCGTGCCATTCGAAAGGCGCATTAATCGGTGGGGCCAGTTGTTCACGATCATCAGCCAGGCCAGCTCCCGTCGGGTAAGCTTGCGATCACCATTTTTAGGAAACGCCAGGTAAGTTGGTAAAAATTTTACGAAACTCCATAAGAAAAAAGGCATATCCCCCATATTGTCTGTCGTTGGCATGCGAACTTGAGAAATACGAAGCGTATCTTCTGAAAGAAGATTGACCAGCGTCGACTTACCCGAACCTGCAGGGCCAGCAAATTCAATTTTCATCATTGAAATCATTTCCTGAGCTGATTACAAATAGGACCAAACTAACGATTTCACTTCGTGCAAAACATCTTCTTTTGAAGAACCGGCATCAATAACATGAGTGGTATAAGAATCCCATTGATGAGTCCAAATTTCGATAGCCCTGGCTTTTACATCTTCTGACGCCTCTTCTTTTTTGCGTTGTGTTGAAATTTCTGGATCAACTTTTAGCACGATCATCAGATCAGGCCGGCTGATATACCGGTAGTATTTTTTTTCTCGGTTCATTAACCACTTGATCAACGCGTTCTTTTGCCGGTCGCCATACATACGCTCAATTTGCGGTCCATCCATAAAATGAATTCCCGGAATCGGAAACCGATCGCTGATGACGATCCCACCGTTGGTTGAAAACCGACTCGCTTTTCGGTAAGTCAAAAACCTGTCGCGGGCTGTACACAATTCTCGGATTGCCCACGGATAACCCGGAAACTTGATCTTACTGGTATCGTCTGTATATTGAAAGGGGGCTTCTAAAAATGGCTGGGCGGTCACCAGACGGAAGATCTTAAGCACCCCTCGTACCACGATTGTCAGCCATGACCATCGCGGCTTTCCCAGGTGGATGCGCATGGTGTCAAACACTTCGTTCAACCAGGGATACAAAGAATCGATCAGCGTCGTTTTCCCAGAACCATCACCACCGACGACAGCAATGAATATTCCACCGCAAGACAATCTTTTTTTCGGCCCCTTTTTTAAAACCCTGTGCATGAATGCTTCATTCAATCGATAGGCCAATTTTCGCCAATTACTGATCCACCGATTCATTCTTGAGTTCACATTCAGCTGGTTTTCTAGCCTCTGACCAAATTTAATATCCGAAAACTTGATCCGTTCCTTTGACAAAATTTCAACACACCGGTTGAATTCATCCTGACCAATCATTTTGAAGTCCGAAGCCAGGATTTCTTTCACCTTTGCATAAGAAACATGATCTTTCAACCATTTCAACTCAAAACGCTCATTTCGGTTTAAACGGGATTCTGTTCTAAAGTAAGCATCCCAGGTGAGATGCTTTAAAACCATTCGCACAACAAAAACAATATATTCATATTCCACCGATGGCACCTTGATCACCTCAACCTTACTGGCTGAAGCAAGATATTTATCTTCAATGTTTAAATGGATTCGTTTCGTTGCGTCATGGCCAACGGTTAATTGAAAATGCGCATGGATGTGGATCAGGCTGGGAAGGCTTGGATCATAACCATAATAATCTCTGATCCCGGGTATGCGTCGAAAATTGGATACCTCTGCCTCTTTGAACCCCAGTGACATGAGAATATGATTAAACATCTGGATATCCTGACGGTGAATCAAGAGATCAAGATCGCCATCACCTTCTAGGGTTTTATGGATGTTTGCATTGCTCTTCCAGTGACAGTAGCGAACATTGTATTGGTCCAACGCTTCGCATACTTCATAAATTAAGTTCTTGCAGGGCCTCGATTCAGGGTCATTACAATTTCCTGTGTTCATTTTTCGAATCAGGAGTTCAGTCATACGGTTATGATGTCCTTTCGTAAGGATCAAGATCAAATTTTGTTTTTACCTGCTGAAAAATTTCATCTGCCGGTGTCTTATCAGTATGGAAAACCAATGCGTGGTCTTTCTTTTTTAAAGAATACTGACTGACCAGTTCCATGTAGCCCTGACGATAAACATCAAACCTCCTGGCTGCTTCTTCGCTGCTGAGCAGCTTACTCTCATGCCATTCATCGCGATCGAGAACACGTTCAAGGAGCAAGGGAGTTGGAGCATCCAGCCAAACGATGAAATCAATCGCATTCATCCATTTCAAACGCATTTCTTCCCACCAGGCCTCAAATTTCGGAGTCTTTGTCAAATTCGGGCCAAACCATTTAAGCGCTGTCAGCCAATAGATAGACCCCGGATCAAGGATTACGACCATATCCCTTTCCACTGAATGTCTTCTCAAGTATGGAAGCCAGTTTTCGAGATAGCACATCAACTTGATCTCATGCCAGGTAAACCAGCGTGTCTGTGAAGCAAGCTTTACATAGGTGGGGAACCATTGCATATAGATCTTCATGACTGGAATCATGTAAAAAGATTTACGGGGTGGTGGCACTAAATCGATTTGCGGATCCATTTCGTGAAGCATCGTTCGTAAGGTGGTTTTTCCAGAACCAGCAACCCCGACAATCTCAATTAACATCGGATGCCCGTTTAGATACGCCATCAGTTTTTTACCTCATTCAAAGAGCAATCAACCAAAATAACTCCATCGTGTGACTGAATCACCAGAGTTGTCACTCTACTTCCGTCATTGAACCGCGCGGTACTCACCCACTTAACCGCATCGGCGGTGATTTTCTGTGAAGGTGGTGAGTGAATGGTCACACTTTGCTGGTTGCCCCTGGCAAATGTAAAAAACCCTAAAGATCTCCAGCCTGGTTCACCCTGTGTTTGATCGATTTTTACGATATTCGTACCGCTATTCGAAACAACACTATACTCCGCCTCGGTTGTCAAATCACTCTCGGGTGTGACCCAGACCAGCACTTCATAATCCCCGGCAATAATGAGATTTGGGAAATACGTGATCTTCGAACCATCCCCAGTGGAATTGGTATGCACCGTCTCTCCAAACTGAGAGAGGTTCGCTTTCATTTCCTGCCATCCTACTGAATGTTCAGCTTGATCATCATCTACTCTGACCTGATATAAAGGTGCTTGGGAGCCATTTAATTTGCAATATTCTCTTTCCAATGTCACAGATCTGGAACTGTTGGTGGGGTTAACAATCACCATCCCGTGTTCGAATGTTCTGGCCCACACATCATAACTCTCAATATCTTCTTTTGGTGAAGTGACCAGCTCTTCGAGAACTTCTTTGACGGATTTCGACTCACGCGATTCAATGCTAGATTCGAGCACAAATGGATCACCCACAGGTTGGCCAAGGTACCCTTGATCTGGCAGTGTGGATGTTGTATCTTCGGATATCATCCTTCCATATTCGTCATACCACCAAAACTGTCCGTGCCACATCTTTCCAAGGTCAAAGGAGTAATATCCGTCACCCATCAATGCGCTTGCCAACCCAAAGCGCATCCTCTGATAAGACGACGCAGCTTCTTCAAGCAGAGCATCTGGAATTGAGTCAAGTTTACTGGTGCCATACTTTAGGGTAAGGGATTCTTCAGGCGCATTTTGAATGATTGTGGTCCTTGGTTCAACGCCAGATGTAGACCAGGTGCGATATTTATCAATGGTGTCATCCCAGGAATACAATTCCAGGCCGTCAAGCAGGGCGGGGATCTGCCATTCAAACAGCCTTCCGTTGATCAATGGAGCGTAATCAAGAGAGGCTTCGTTTCCCATTAAGGTGACTGTTGGCAAAGCCTGTCTGATCTGCACCAGAAAATCGATGACGGCTTTCTTATATTCTTCATCCAGTACCGTTTCTTCATCCGGGATTCCATCAAGGTTGCTGTCGATATCATCCGCCAGCCAGGAAATTCGGTCATAGAGAAGGTCCCAGTAAATACCGGTGTAGATTGGATAGCCAGATGTCGTTAACCCACTTTCTGACAATTCTTTGATGTTCTTTTCAGCCATCAACTTTCGGCAATCGGGGTTGATCAGGTTAACCATCGGGTGCTTCCAGGTTTCTGTGATCACAATGCTGCCCGAACTGTCGCGCAGCAAACAGGCATAACCGGGGTCTCCTTTTTCACTAACCCACCATTCATGAATCAGGGTATCCAGTTCTTCACGACCCTTGGTGCCATATTGGCTGTGCAGAATCAGCGCATCTGGATTCAACCGGTAGATCTCATCGGCGACTCGATCAGCTTTTTTAAGATAATAGGGAATGAGAAGATCAAAGTTTGCATAAAATTCCGCAGAATGATCCAGGTTGAATAATCCCCAAAGGTTTGCGATCCGTGGATACCCGAGAGGCTGATCAGGGTTTATGGTGGAAGTGAGCGTCTGTTCTACTAAAGCAGTTGAGTCCACAGCTGGGGTAGCCGTATTTTGCACAGAGGTATTGCCATTGCAGGTATTCAACAGAAATGCTGCAACTAAAAATAGCCCTAAGAAAACATATCCCTTTTGTTTCATTTTTCACTGCAAATCAATTGAACCGATCAAAATACGCGATCATGTCTTGCATGCGTCCACTGGTGGCTTCGTAACGCACATAGTAATATGCGTTTTTAATGTATTCCTTGAATACCATCACTACCATCTCTCTGTTCAACCACCAGCGGTCTGGTATTCCCGCCTGGTCAAAGGGAACAGGAGCCATGATGATCGTGATCTCGTCACCAAAAACCTGCCGGTATACCCACCTTGCACGGCGCGAGTGAAAAGGATCGGTGACCACAATCACAGATTTCACCTCTTTGCCTTTGTCTTCAATGTATTCTTTTAAAAGGCCGACCTCTTCAAAAGTTGTGTAAATCTTGGAATCATCGATGGCAATTAAGTCAGGCGGAACGCCTTCATATACGGCCAGCTCACGGCTGTATTCTCCGATATAACATTCCAGGGGTTCGCACCATCCACCGGTGAAAAAGATCTCATCCGCCCAGCCTTCCTGCATCAACTGGATTCCATACCTGGTGCGATATTCAGGCCCGCTGATCACATGTATGATATCGGCATGCTGGATGGGATCATCGATCACCAGGAACCTGCCGACAGCGTTGAGCAGCGGCCCGAAAACCAGTAACACAATGGATATGAGGATGACAGGAACATAAACCTTGAAATAGGTCATAGATCATGAACAAAGAAACCAAAGCCGGGATTTTTCAAGGCTCCGCCATTACTGAATGGAATCAGTAATGATCGGCTTCTTTAGTTATGGAACGAATGCTTCAATCTGAAACACCAATTACAGCGCCAGTTGTTCACCAGGGATTTCAACTTTCAGCTGGTGTTCTGCGATGGTTATTAACATTAATCTTACCCGGTCAGATGATGGCAGATATTGATCAAATACCGCCTCATATCCCCTAAATGGGCCTTGGGCGATTTTCACCTGATCGCCTTTTTGGTATCTTGCCCATTTTGACTGCGGGTCTTCATTCAAATGATCCACTTTATGCCGCAGGTGATGGATAAAAGCGTCTGGCACTACACCCGGTTCCCCTCCAAAACAAACAACCCCATTGGATCCTGGCATCCACATTAAGGCAGACATACCCAATTTTTCAAGGTCAATTCTTACAAAGATGTATCCAGGGAAAAAATTACACGATTTTTGAGAATTGTTCTTTTTTCGATTTAAAACAAGGGGAACATAAGCCTCGATGTTATGAAAGCCAAGCTGATTCGATAAAAAAATCTCCTTGAGCGGCTTTGACCGTAATACATACCAGTGCATCATCGTACACCCCTCGTCGCATTAGCAAACGGCGCTCCAAACCCTCGGGATTGCAGTTTATTTAACTGATGATTCAATTGAGTCGAGAGATGGGTAGATAATGCTAACTCATGATCAAGATGAAATCATGAAAGGGTCATGCTCAACAAAGTTCTTCAGAGAATAAAGATGAACTGCAACTTCAAACAGAATTGGTTAACTCATTATATAACTTTCCCTGTAAAATTTCTGTTAAATCAGGTTTTACAGGGGGCTAACGGCTGTTATACCAATGCTATTTTTAGGTATCTTTTTTTTATTGCCGATGGGTCTTACAAAAAGTTAATCCCATTTTTTACGGATGTAGAAATACACAAATCCAATCGACAGGAGAATATAGATGACCGGATTAATCCACACCAGGTCATTGGCCGGCCCGTAGAGAGCATCCCATAACGCAACAAGAAACCCTGTGATCGAAACCGAAGCCGCGCCCAGCATTACACCGATCATGGTTTCGTTCAAATCACGGGCCTTGCGGGTGACCCACCAGGTGACAGATAGACCAAACAAAGCGGAGCCAAAATAACGGCAGATAAAACGCTCGGATTCGTTCAATTGAATCCCGTAAAACCCCATTACCGTGTCGGGGACGAGCAGAAAACCCAGAGCAAACAGGAAGGCGACGATGGCTGCGATCATCACAAAGGTTCTGATCTTCATCTTCATACCTCCATGAGATTTCGAAAAATAACCCGCTCTGAGAGAGCGGGGCTTGTTGAAAAGAAACACACAGGATGTAAAGACTCAACCTCAGAGCTAATTTCATTATAGAAAGCCCGAAGGTCAAAGTCAATCGGAAGAACCATACGGCAGTATAGACATCGTGTCGAGGAGATATCGAGAAGCATACTGGAAATTCGAATTTGAGACACTTTCCGGGATAGGCCCGCCGACCTCTTGGGCATGAAAAATTACCCGGAAAACACACAAATTTACAAGGAAATCGTCTTAGAAATAAGATTTAAAATTGATGTAATTTGTAACGCTATTCCTATTGCTCTATCTCGATCAATTACAATATTTTTTGTTGCTGATAATTTTTTCCATAAATCCTTATAACTTTCATTTATTAGGATTAAATCAATTTTGGAAAATTCGTCTTTGGCAAGTTTGTTAGCAATAGTAGGAATAGCTGAATCACGTTGAAGTTCAGATATGCTTTTTTTTGTTAATCCAGCTCGATCTAGCAGAGAAATAACTGTTAACTCTAATGCTGACCGTAATAGCATTAATGGACCTTGTGGATCTTCATCTGGCTTAATGCTCTGTAGTTGATTTGTACCATTCAGATATTTTGTGGATGCAATAGGGTTTAATGAATATAAAAATTGGCTTACCTGATGCTGATTTTCATAATTAATCAACAAATCTTTGTAAGTCGTGGTAATTTCTAAGAATTCCTGTCGTACTTCCTTATTTTCTAAGTACTGATAATTACTAACCAGCAAATTATGCGCATCGTAGACTGCGGTTCCTGCTGTTGAATATACAGATGGCATAACACGATTTGCATCAGTTGCTGACACGGTAAATACATAATTAATTCTTTCATTTAGAACTGACATCGGTTTATTTTCTGTAATCCATTTATTAACAATTTTTTCATCAAGGTTTCTTTCGGCAAAATCTATACACATATCAATAAAAGTAAATAAATCATTGACCTTTGATATTGATCGAACAAGATCAACTAGATCATTCTGATATTCTTTTGTTCTTAACACTAAATCTCTAAAATGTTGAAAATTTTTCATAGATATCCCCTTCTTAGTTTGTGGGATACGTCTCCAGACGTACCGAATCAAGGTTCTCTCCCTGATTAAGTACAATACCAATATTGATTTTCACCAATCGTGGAAAAAACCAATAAATTCCCCGCTAAATTTATGGTCGGGGCGGGCGGATTTGAACCGCCGACCTCTCGGTCCCGAACCGAGTGCTCTAGCCGGTCTGAGCCACGCCCCGAACGCAGTGATTATACCCTAACCCCATCCAATCGGGCAAGATTTTTCATGCTTTCCCAAGATCCGAATTCTTGGATACAATTAATCGCAGGTTCTTCTATGCGTTCCCTTTACCGCGCTCTCATCTCTCTGCTGATGTTCGCCCTCACCGGGTGCGCGGTAAACACGCCCATACCTGCCACTGCCACGAGCCTGCCACAGGCCACCAGCACCCCTGCCGTCGCACCCACGCTCACACCCTCCCCAACTCTTCAGACGCGCTACGCAGGCCCGTTATCTCAAGCGCAGCGCGACCTGCTTAACCAGGTTGCCCAGGGTTACATCGCAGAGACGCCCGAAGAAGCCGTGGATGTTGCCGTGCGCCTTGGATATCTGGGCAGTTATGGTACCGCTGAAATGGTATGCGGTCCGCTCTCACTCGCCATCCTGCAGGGTTCCGGGCTGGTTGATCCAGATGTACCACTTCTCGATTTCTTCTATCTCAACCCGCGCCCGGGTCAGGATGACTGGCGGCTTAAAAAAGTCTTCCCAGAGGAATCTTTCGAGAAGATTGAGATCGAAGAACCCATCAATCAAATCGACTACACCCGGTTTCCTCTCTACGCTGGAGACTTCCTCTATCTCTTCGCGGGCGACAGCGGCAGCTTTGAGCACATGCTGGTCGTCTCGCGCGTGGATGAAACCGGCAGGGCATATTCTGTTACCAACTTCCCCACCGCTGAGGGGTATATGATCCGCGAAGTGATGCTCTACGACCCCAATAACCCGGGTGTCGGACAGTTCTATGACTGGACAAACCGCGAGTTCATGGATATCGGCCGCACGGGTTACGGCGGGTTCTGGCTCTGGCGCTTGAAATCTCCACAAAACTGAAGCCCTTTTCCCACCTTTTCCATTGATTTTTAGGCTAAAATTTAAGGCAAGAATATTGCAACCAAAAACGGATATGGAAAATTGCATCTTTTGCAGGATCATCGAGAAGACCGCCCCCTCCGAAATCATCTATGAAGACGAGGAGTTTCTTGTCATCCGCGACATTCATCCCCTCACCCCCCTGCATTTGCTGGTCATACCGCGCAGGCACTTCACATCGTTGAACGAATTGGATGAATCCGACCCGGCGTATGTGGGGCGGTTGATGTTCACCGCACGGCGCATCGCCAGCGAGCAGGTCGGCCCTGATGGCGGCTACCGTCTGGTGATTAACACCGGCGAAACGGCCGGTCAGTCCGTCTTCCATCTCCACCTGCATATCCTTTCTGGCAGACCGCTCATCAGTTCACTCATTACCCGAGGACTGCGTTGAAAATACTCCGATCCATCATGATGACAGGCGTGATATCGATCCTTATCCTTACGGGTTGTGTGCAGCCTGCCCCCAACACGCGCCCCTGGCTGCTTGATAGGGCAGATCAAATTTCTTCATCGCAGCTGGGTGAACTTCCTGACCCTACATTACCTGTGGCGCGCGACCCCAACGCACCGCACTTCACCCCCACCCCCGATGCACCGCGCACCCTCGACACCCCGAACGCCAGCGAAGAACAGTATATCGTGCAAGCCGGAGATTATCTTGCCGCCATCGCGCAAAAATACAACATTGATCTCGATGTCCTCATCAACGCCAATCCAAACATCGATCCAAACTGGCTGGAAATCGGCCAGCTGATCACCATCCCGGCGATGACACCCAGTATCCCACCTTCCGATTTCAAGATCATCCCCGATTCCGAGCTGGTCTACGGGCCTGTCAGTTCAACCCTGGATATTGAGGCGTTCATCAATCAGCACAGGGGCTATCTGATGGATTACAGCGAAACCATAGACGAAAAGACACTTACCGGAGCGCAAATCGTTGAACGGATCAGTTACGAATATTCCGTCAACCCACGCCTTCTGCTGGCATTGCTTGAATACCGCTCGGGTTGGGTGACTTCAAAGAATGTTAACTCCATCACACAGGATTATCCGATGCAGGTGATGGATGAAAACCGCAAGGGGCTTTACAGACAGCTCGCCTGGACGGCCGATAAGCTCAATCGCGGCTATTACCTGTGGAAGATCGGCGCGATTTCATACATCAGTTTCAATGACGGTGGTCTCGTCATGTTCTCCCCAATTATTAACGCTGGCACTGCAGGCGTGCAGTATATGCTGGGGGTTGATTCCAGTTCTGCCAGCTGGCAGAAGGCTGTCTCAGAATCAGGAGTCTATCAAACCTATGTCAATTTCTTTGGCATCCCCTTTGACCTTGCCATCGAACCCCTGATCCCTGGTGGTCTCTCGCAGCCTCAATTGAGCCTGCCCTTCGAAGAAGGCTCAGTCTGGTCTTTTACCGGTGGCCCGCATACTGCCTGGGGCGATGGATCAGCCTGGGCAGCGCTCGATTTTGCCCCACCGGGCGATCAATTCGGATGTTTCCAATCCAATGACTGGGTGACCGCTGTTGCAGATGGTGTGATCGTGCGCTCTGGTGATGGAGCCGTGGTTCTTGATCTCGATGGCGACGGGCTTGAACAAACCGGCTGGACCATTCTTTACATGCACATTGAATCCCGCGACCGCATCGCTGCAGGCGCACAGGTAAAGACCGGCACCCGTATCGGACATCCTTCCTGCGAAGGCGGGGTTTCCAACGGCACCCATGTTCACATCGCCAGGCGCTATAATGGAGAGTGGATTTCAGCCGATACTGATCTTCCATTTGTGTTGAGTGGCTGGACCTCTGCTGGAGAAGGCATCGAATACAACGGCACACTCAGCAAAGACGGTCAAATCGTTTATTCATGGGACGGTCGCATTGCAGAAAATCAGATTCAACACTAACAGACTCAAGATCGCGGCCGGTGCAGCCAGCATCCTGCTGGCCATGCTTTCCTGTTCACAGGGCTACATCAGCCCTGTTGAACTGACCGCTACCGCGCTTGTGCAAGAATCGATCAGCACGACTGCAGTACCCACGGCAATCGTTTCATCTCCAACCGCCACCCCCGAAACACCCACTCCCGTACCCACATTTACCGATATGCCGCTGGCCACGAGCACGCCGCGGCCAACAAATACCATTGACCCTAACGCCACACCTAAACCGCCCATTTCTTATTACACCCAGTCGGGTGACACCCTCCCTTCCATTTTGGGCAGATTTGGAGTGACTGCAGACCAGATAACAGCCAGCGAACCCATCCCTTCCACCGGCCTGATCAACCCTGGCATCCTGCTTGTTATTCCCGATGTACTCGAGGATGTCTTTGAATCTACAACCATCATGCCCGACAGCGAGGTCGTTTATTCTCCTTCAGCTGCGGATTTTGACATCGAGGGCTTTGTTGCCGATGCAGGCGGATACTTGAGCCGCTACAAAGAAGAGGTTGGTTCCAAACAATACACCGGCGCAGGTCTGATCAAACGTGTTGCCACTGAAAACTCCATCAATCCCTACCTGCTGCTGGCTGTGCTGGAATATAAAAGCGGCTGGGTCTACGGTGGGCCAACCAACATCGCCGAAGCAGAATACCCGATGGGCTATGTCAGACTTGAGTATAAAGGGTTATATAAGCAGCTTTCATGGACAGTTTCGCAGCTTTCTATTGGTTATTACGGCTGGCGCGCAGGAACCCTGACAACCCTGACCTATCATGACGGCACCCAGCAGCGCTTAAGCCCCGGGTTGAACGCGGGAACAGTCGCAGTTCAGTATCTTTTCTCGCGCCTCTACGACCGGTTAGAATGGGCCGGTGCCCTTTATGGAGAGAACAGCATGCCGGCCTTGATGGAAAAGATGTTCGGCAATTTCTTCATCCGATCACAGGCGGTGGAGCCCCTTTACCCGCCAGACTTGAAACAACCCGAACTTGAGCTGCCCTTCAACTCCACTCTCACCTGGACGTTCACCGGTGGACCACACTCGGCATGGGGAGAAGATGGTGCGCTGGCAGCCCTCGATTTTGCTCCTCCGACCGGGGTGGGTGGATGCGTGCAATCTGAACAATGGGTCACAGCCATGGCCCCGGGTGTGATCGTCTTTTCTGATGAAGGATTGGTGATCGAAGACCTTGACGGCGACGGCATTGAACAGACTGGCTGGAACATTATGTATATGCATATCGAAACCCGCGACCGCGTGCAAGTGGGAACTTATGTTGAAACCGGTGATAAAATTGGGCATCCTTCCTGTGAAGGCGGAGTCTCCACCGGAACGCACACTCACGTGGCGCGCAAGTTCAATGGAGAATGGATACTCGCCGACGGTCCTCTACCGTTCGTTTTGAGTGGCTACACCGCGCATAACGGTGATGCACCATACAAAGGCACATTGGTTAATGGAGATCATGTGGTTATAGCCGATACGCTGGGGTCTCCGAAAGCTGATATCAAGAAACCGAAATAAGGATCGCGGTAAAACGATCCGGTAAGTTTATCGATGGATTTCACAATTACCAAGATCACCAGATCCCGCCAGATCGTCCGCAATATCATGCTGCTGCTGATCAGTGTGATACTGGTGGCTGGCTGCATGCCTGCTCAGCCCGTTTCACCAGAACCTTCGATAATGGTGGAAACCCCAACGATCGCAACCGAAGAACCTGCTACAGCAACTCCCATTGCTACCCGGCCGGTATACGCTGCAGGTACCCCTGTGGATTACATCGTGCAAACCGGCGACAGTCTGCCTGCGGTCGCAGCGCATTTCAACACTACGGTGAAAGAGATTCTAGACGTCAATCCTGACCTGACCAAGAAAGAAACAACGTTAACCCCCGGATCACATATAACCGTTCCAATCTATTATGAAGCTCTATGGGGCAATTCATACCAGATCATTCCCGATTCACTTTTTGTTAACGGGCCAGCTCAGATCGGCTTCGACACGGCTGATTTTGTAGATTCTCAACCAGGATGGCTAAAAAATTACACTGCTCTGGCCGGAGATCAAACCCGGCGCGGCGGTGATGTGATTGATTATGTCGCTCTGCAATATTCCGTGAGCCCGCGCCTGCTGCTGGCGATCGTTGAATACCAGGCCGGTGCGTTAACCCAAGAAACCCTTGACCCTGAAAAAGAAGATTACCCTTTAGGGTATGTTGACCCCTACCATAAAGGGTTATACCTGCAGCTTGTCTGGGCTGCAAACGCTTTGAACAATGGTTATTATGGCTGGCGCAGCGGCAGGTTAGATACCATCACCCGTACCAACGGAACAATTGAACATCCCGATCCCTGGCAGAACGCGGCTACAGTCGGAATTCAGTACTATTTCTCTCTGGTTCTCCCCATCGAGGAATACACCCAGGCAATTTATACCGAGGGGCTCGCTAAAACTTACACCGAATTATTCGGTAACCCGTGGGTTAACGTTTCTGATCACATCCCCGGGCAATTACAGCAGCCAGCATTTATCCTGCCCTTTGAAACAGGTAAAACCTGGACTTACACAGGCGGCCCACACGCAGCCTGGGGAAATGGTGAACCACTAGCCGCACTCGACTTTGCACCGCCCACAGGAACGGGCGGGTGCGTCAGTACCCGCGAGTATACCGTGGCGGTTGCCGACGGGCAGGTTGTGCGTTCTGAACCAGCAATTGTGATGCTCGATCTCGATAAAGATGGTGATGAGCGTACTGGCTGGGTCGTCCTCTACCTTCATATCGCTACTGAAGAAAGAGCACGGCCAGGCGTCTTGGTGAAAGCTGGCGATCCGCTTGGGCATCCCTCCTGTGAAGGTGGTGCAGCAACCGGCACGCATATCCACATCGCCCGTAAATATAATGGCGAATGGGTAGAAGCGGAGGGAGCTCTGGGTTTTAATCTTGACGGCTGGTTCGCCGGGAACGGCATCGAATCTTACCAGGGTACGCTGCAGAAATTCGGAAGGATCGTTAAGGCTTCCACGATTGCTGATCCAAAAAGCCAGATCACCGCGGGAGAATAAAAACCTGAAACTCATTAAGAGCCTCAGGTTTTTTTGCGAATACTGCAAATAAATTTCGGTTGACTGCCAGGTACGAGTTACCTGAAGTTTTAATCCCCTTCGATAATGCGGTAGGAAGTCTTGATGTTCGCGGCTTTACGCATCATCGCTATCCCAGAGCAATACTTGTTTTCACTCAGTTCGATTGCTCGTTCAACAGATTCCTGATCGATTCCTTTTCCGGTGATGACATACTCGATGGTAATATCTGTGAACACTTTAGGGTGCTCTGCAGCCCGGTCAGCGTGAAGAACAATCTCGAATTTTTGAATCGCCAGGCGCTTCTTCTGCAAAATTGAAATAACGTCCATGGCGGTACAACCGCCAACCCCCATCAAAATTAATTCCATGGGCGTCGCACCTTCACCTGAGCCCCCGTGTTCAAGAACCGTATCCATCGGAATTTGAACCCCGGTGTTGGCTACACCTGTAAAGGCCATTCCTTGTTTCCAGGTTAACTTGGCGTCCATTATTTCCTCCAAAAAATGATGATCATCAAATGATCAGATATCCCAATTGTATGCTCCAACGGAGCAGAGAAACGCTTTATCAGGTGAACCCACCACCGCCCATCCGAAAGCCACATTCAGGGCAGGTAAGGATTAAGAATCCATCGTATGCCATGCGCCCTTTGTGACAGGCCGGGCAAATATCTCCAGATTCCAGCACCGAACAGGCAGAGTCACCAGATTGTGAATGGCTGTCAAGAATCAGTCTCTTCTCTGTTTCGTTGGAATCCTGCATTTATTAACTGCCCTTCGTGATCCAGTCATCGTCTAATTTTAAACGAGCCAGCAACCTCGAGTGAACATCCTCCGGCAATCGTTCACTATCAGCTGTGCTTTGATAGATATTGATCGTGCGTTTCAATGTTTCCAGAATTATGGTGCAATTGGTACATTCAGCAAGGTGCGCTTTAAGTTGATCGCACAGTTCAGCTGGAAGTTCGCCATCGATAAAATCACAAAAATTCTTCAGATAGTCTTTGCAATGACCGTGGTCATCCATTGTGCACCTCCGAAGCCATCCGCTCGCGGAAGTATCCCGAAAGATCGTCGCGCAGCTTCAACCTGGCGCGCACCAAACGTGTCTTTACCACATTCTCGTTTACTCCCAAGATATCCGCTGTTTCTTTTACCGACAAACCCTGTACATCCCTCAGCAAGAAAACAATTCTTAACGCTGTGCTGAGGCGATCCACCGCTTCCTGCAGCATCCTCCGGGTTTCAGTTGAAGCCAGTTCTTTTTCAGGAAGAAAACGCCAGTCAACAATCTCTGGCAAAGCTTCTCCCTCGTCATTGTCATCATCCAGTTCCACTGACTGCTGCAGGGGTTTCTTTTTGCGGATCATCATCAGAGCTTCATTTGCCGCAATGCGGTACAACCAGGTAGTCAGAGATGACCTTTTTTCAAAATCTGGTATGGCCTTATAGGCTTTGAGATAAGTTTCCTGCAGCACGTCTTCGGCATCCTGTTCGTTAGACAACATCCTCAACGCAAGTCCGTAGATCCTGGGTGAAGTCTTTTCCACCAGTTCCGCAAAGGCTGCGCGGTCTCCGGCAGTAAGCCTGTCAACGAAATCCGGTGAAAAATCTTTGTCCTCAATCACTTTGATGATCCTGACGCAAGAAAGTTACATAACTTAACGGCCAGTTTGGCAATACATCCAGGTCGAGCGGATCTTTGTGACCCGCCATATGATGAAAATACCCGGCTGAGGCGATCATGGCGGCATTATCGGTACAAAAGGAAAGCGGGGGAATATGTACAGGAAACTCTGACTGATGTAGAAATGTGTCACGCAGCGCACGATTGGCAGATACACCCCCGGCGACAACCACTGATTTGACCTCGAACTCACGTGCGGCTTTCATCGTTTTGGTAAATAACGAATCCACGACCGCTGCCTGAAAACTGGCTGCCAGATCGTTTACCGGTAGAATTCGATTTGTTTTTTCCAATTCTCTCACCACCCGCAGCACAGCTGTTTTTAGCCCGCTAAAAGAAAAGTTCCAGGTCCCATCCAAACGAGAACGTGGAAAATTGAAAGCTTCAGGGTCCCCATCTGCAGCGGCCTTCTGGATCGAAGGACCACCAGGATATGGCAGCCCGATCAGACGGGCTACCTTGTCGAATGCTTCACCAGCGGCATCATCCAGCGTGGACCCAAGCCGGCGGTACTGCAAATAATCGGTCATCAGGTTCAATTCAGTGTGCCCGCCAGAAACGAGCAGTGCCAGAAGTGGAAATTCAGGCGCTTCTGGATGACGCGATGTATCTGCATGATAAAGCCAGGCTGAGCAAATGTGTCCTTCCAGGTGGTTGATTCCAATCAAAGGTATCTGCCGTCCAAGCACTAGCCCTTTGGCTGCATTCACCCCCACCACCAGCGAACCCGCCAGACCCGGCCCGCGAGTCACCGCAACGGCATCAACATCGGTCAAACCCATGTGAGCCTGCTGCAGTGCTTCGTCAATCACTGCGTAAATGGTGCGGATATGCTGGCGCGAAGCCACTTCTGGAAATACACCGCCGTACTTGGCATGTAATTCGATCTGTGTTGCCACCACACTCGATAAAATTGACCGGCCGTTTTCGACGACAGAAGCAGCCGTTTCGTCACAAGATGATTCTATGCCCAGAATACGTGCGGGTTTTAAGTCCATATTCATTTCCTTACATGAATCCAATATTACCAGTTTCTGAATATCATTTCATTGGCAAAACAAGATCTTTTGGATAATCAGCCATAATCTCGAATTTGCCATCAGCTGTGACGCACACGGTATCTTCAATGCGCACTCCCATACCGCGCTCTGGATAATATAGACCGGGTTCAAGAGTGAACACCGCTCCTGGTGCCAGAATATCGTTTGGAGAAGGATTAACAGTCATAGAAAACGGCTTTTCGTGCACACGCAATCCCACGCCGTGCCCAAGGCTGTGAACATAACCGATTTCAGTGGCAGGATTGGTCTTAATTGTTGGGTGCCCCATTCCTTCAAATAATTCACATGTGCGTTCCTGGTAAACGCTGAACGGAGCATTAAGTTTTAATTCACGATAGAGCGTTTCATAGACGGTTTTAACATTGTCATACAATTCCTGAACCTCATCTGTGGCAAACCCTAGAGACCAGGTGCGGGTGAAATCATAGAAATAGCCGCCTCCGGCTTCACAGGGGTAAATATCATACACAATGGTTTGTCCAAGACGTAAGGGGTCAGAAGGTGTGCCTACTGAGTGTGGAATTGCCGCGTCGCGTCCGATAGCAAAAATCGTACCCTCGGGATTTTCCACTCCACGTTCAGCCAGCCAGAGATTGATCAAATTTTTCACTTCACCAATCGTGACCGGTGAGCCGTCCTTGTGAACCAGCATACCTTTTTTGGTCTTTTGACCGGTCAGGAAATCGGCAGTCTTCCCCACTACTGCGGTGGTGATCCTGCCCATCTCACGAATGCGGCCGAGTTCGTTGTCATCTTTGGTCATCATCGCCTGCATCATGATTTCATCACGGACAAAGCCCTGGAATTTCAAATCAGGCAGCATTTCTTTTAGCCGATCGATCATGGTATAGAATGGGCCAACATCATCTTTGCCATAAATTGCCACACACCCTGAAGTAATTCCAAGATCCTCAAGCATTTTTTTCGTTCGCAAAATATATGCTTCAACATAATTCCCGCCAGCCTCTTTGACCAGTTCGGTCATGGGATACTTGGAAAAGCTGACAAGATCGAGCCCAGATTTTGCTGCTTCATCGCGTTCCATCGGGTAGTGGAAGAGAACGGGAGCGCTTCCGCGTTTTTTAATTAACATTGCCTCGGAAACATGGGCAGTCCCCACAAAATAAATCATCTCCGGGTTATGCTGGGCTGAACCGGTCACCAATATCACGTCCACACCATATTTTTTCATTAAAGTATCTAGATCGGATTTCATGTTTTGCTCCTTGATAGGTTTATTTTAAGGATATCGATCAACGTTTGATCCTCTTCTTCTAAAACCGTGCGCGGGTCAAACAATGCCCTGCCACTTTGCACCCTGCAAAGCAAAGGTGGCCGCGCCCGCCTTAAATTGGCTGCAAATTCAGTAACGTGCCTCATCTCCAAAGCCAGAACATAGGTGGGCAAAGTCTCTTCAGGTAGACTTCCACCGCCAACCGTCGAATTCTCTTCGATGACCTCGCCGCTGCCGATCGCTGAACGCCAGACGTCGGCACGCTGTTTTAAACGATCTGGAGACGCAGCGATCATGCGCCAGACAGGAATTACCGCTTCAACATCACCTTTCAAATAGTGACGCAGCGTGGCAGTCAGTGCTGCCAGACTCATTTTATCAATCCTCAAGGCACGCGCCAAAGGGTGTCGACGGATTTTCTTTATCAACTCTCGTTTTCCAAGAATGATTCCTGCCTGTGGACCGCCCAGGAGTTTATCTCCGGAAAAACAAACCAGATCAGCCCCTGCTCGAATCGATTCCTGAACCATGGGTTCATGTGCCAAACCATACTTTGCTGTATCTAAAAAAGCACCAGAACCCAGATCATCTAACACGGGTAAGTCAAAACGGTGAGAAAGCTCGATGATTTCTTGCAGTGCAGGCTGGGATGTGAATCCAACCAGTTTGAAATTAGAAGAGTGCGCCCTCATCACCAGAGCAGCGCCATCTTGAATAGCAGCTTCATAATCTTCAATATGAACGCGGTTCGTCGTCCCAACTTCAACCAACCGGGCACCAGATTGTCGCATCACGTCTGGAATACGGAACCCGCCGCCGATCTCAACAAGCTGCGGCCGCGAGATGATTACTCTGCGCCGCGATGCCAGCGCTGAAAGGCATAACAGAACAGCGCCGGCATTGTTATTGACAACGAAAGCATCCTCGGCACCGCTCAGGCGACACAGCAATTCTGCAGCGTGCTCCGAACGTGAACCTCTTTCACCCTTCTCCAGATCATACTCGAGTGTTGAATATGACCGGGAAACGCGTTCAACTGCCTCAAGAGCATCCGTGCAAAGGAGAGCGCGCCCAAGATTGGTATGAAGGATGACACCGGTGGCATTGATCACCGGTAATAATGTATCGCTGCTGCTGGATTCGAGGGATAAGTGAACAGCGTTCAGAATTTCATCGATTCCAGGTAAGGCGCCGTTTTCTATTCCACCCTGTCGCAACTGCTGCAATACCTCACGAATGGCATCGGTAACCATACTGCGCCCGAACTGATCGATCATCTGAGAAGCATCCGCGTGGCGCAGCAGACGATCAACGGATGGGATGCGGCGCAGATCAGTCATGGAATCTACCGTTGGGCGTTAAAGCGATTACGTTCAGCCACGCGAATCAACAATTCAATGGCAGCAAGCCCAAAGAAAATAAAAACAGCAAGAGCGAAGTTTAACACCTTGCCAAATTGCAGCCATAAGATCAAATCAAAATACACCCCCAGCCACAGCGCTTCACGCACGAGCACCGTATTGCTGGCAACCGGCCTGGATGGAAACCTTAGATTGAAATAATAAACAACCGGCAGCGCCAGACCACTGAACAGCAGCGTGACCAAGAAGAACAACAGCCAGCGCGGCCCAAGCATGGGAAGCGTGAAGAAAATAACGATGACTAACCCTGCCAACCCGATGGCAGTCAGAATGATGCTGGTGGTCAGGATCGATCTGAAAGGAGGAAGCTGTTTTCTGAGTTCGTTTAGGTCACTGTTCACGTTGTGTTCCTGTACACAAGAGATCAACGATCAAAAGATCAATATCTTATTATATCAATTTGATAAAAGATGATTGGTTGAGTCTGCAGCCTTTCCATTTTAAATTCAATCATGTCAGCACATCTGACTGCCTAATCTGGACATTTTAAATCCACTTTTTTCATGGTAAAATCACCCAATCGACGGGTATTTAACCCGGCTCATCAAGAGAGGCGGAAGGACCGGCCTGATGAAACCTCGGCAACCATGGTATTCCTTGGTGCCAAATCCGGCAGAAGGGATTCTGAAAGATGAGAGAGAACACATGAATTTATACCTCTCTCTATGGAGAGGTCTTTTTTATAACGGCTAACCATTAGGCCATCGGAGAGAATCATGGAGCGCGAATACACTAACCGCAAATACCTGGATGCACTCAAGAAGAAAATCGTCGTTTTCGACGGCGCCATGGGCACCAGCCTTCAGAAACAAAATCTGACTGTCGAACAATTTGGCGGCGAGAAGACTTTTGGATGCAACGATTACCTCGTGATTTCATACCCGTTAGCCGTAGAAAAAGTCCACCGTTCCTACCTTGAGGCAGGCGTGGATGTCATCGAAACCTGCACGTTCCGCTCCAATCGCTTGACCCTGGGTGAATATGGCCTCGCCGACCAGGTGACAAAAATCAATCTGGCGGCCGCAAGACTGGCCCGCCGTTTAGCCGATGAATACGCTACCGCAGATCAGCCCAGATTCGTTGCCGGGTCAATGGGTCCTTCAGGAAAGCTTCCCTCAATGAATGACCCTGAGTTATCGAATATTACTTTCGATGAGCTGGTAGATCTTTTCCGTGAGCAGGCATCTGCATTAATTGCTGGCGGAGTGGACCTGCTGCTCATTGAGACCTCGCAAGATATCCTCGAAGTAAAAGCAGCCATCCTGGGCATCGAAGCCGCCTTCGCTGAAACCGGAAAACGACTGCCTGTTCAAGCCCAGGTCACTCTGGATACCACCGGACGCATGCTGCTTGGCACAGATATCACTGCGGTGTTATCGATTCTTGACGGTATGCCCATTGATGTAATTGGATTGAATTGCTCAACCGGACCTGATTTCATGCGCGAACCAGTCCGGTACCTTGGAGAGAACAGCCCAATCCCGGTATCCTGTATTCCCAATGCCGGTTTGCCTTTAAATGTCGATGGTCAGGCCGTATACCCGCTGGAGCCGGAACCATTTGCAGAAACATTGTTTGAATTTGCTGCGAAGAACGGAATAAACGTGGTTGGCGGCTGCTGTGGAACGACCCCCGCACACATGAAAGCCCTCGTCGAGAAGGTCTCGAAACTGAAACCGGTCAACCGTCAGGTTGAAGAAATCCCCCAGCTCGCTTCAGCAATTCACACTCAGCCCATGTTGCAGGAACCCCGTCCGTTTTTCATCGCTGAACGGCTTAATACTCAAGGGAGCCGTAACTTCAAAAAAATGGTGCTGGATAACGACTTTGATGCCATCCTTACACTTGCACAACAACAGGTGGAAAACGGCGCGCACGGGCTCGATTTGTGTGTGGCCCTAACTGAACGCGCTGACGAAGCCGAAACGATGCGCCGCCTGATTAAGACCATTGCACCAGTCATCAACCTGCCACTGGTCATCGACACCACCGAGATCGAGGTGCTCGAAACCGCGCTTAAGACCGCACCCGGACGTTGCTTGATTAACTCAACTCACCTTGAAGGCGGGCGCGAGAAAGCAGACCGCATCTTTTCTCTGGCACGGAAATACAACGCGGCCGTCATTGTGCTCACCATTGACGAAAAGGGAATGGCCAGGACGGCAGAACGTAAACTTGAAGTCGCCAAACGCATCTACGATATTGCAGTTAACGAACACGGGCTTGCACCTCAAGACCTGGTTTTCGACGATCTTACTTTTACCCTGGCAACAGGGTCAGATGAATTCTTGAATTCTGCTGTCGAAACGCTCAACGGCATCCGCCTGATCAAAGAATCCTTGCCTGGCGTGCTTACCTCTCTTGGTGTGAGCAATATTTCTTTTGGTCTGGCCCCTAACGCACGCGGAATCATCAACAGCATCATGCTGCATCACGCGGTGCAGGCCGGGTTGGACATGGCAATCGTCAATCCTGCTGCGATCACCCCTTACGCAGATATTTCCGCAGAAGAAAAAGAACTCGCCGAAGA
Organism: Anaerolineaceae bacterium; assembly: GCA_034429135.1. Classification (GTDB taxonomy): domain Bacteria; phylum Chloroflexota; class Anaerolineae; order Anaerolineales; family Anaerolineaceae; genus UBA6107. Next base: position 137,038 of record DAOUGR010000024.1, read on the forward strand.
TCTGATCTTCAATCGCCGGGCTGATGCACTACCCAGATTAATCGAGCATTTTCAGGCTGCCATCCCTGGTGAGGTGCGTAAGAGCGCGCAGGAAGAGGAGCTGCGCCAGCTTACGCCCGACGCACGTCTGCGGTGGAAGATCATCCACCGCTACAAAGAAGGTTTGGAATCTGATATAGATATGCTGCTCGAAGAGTCTGCCCTGGGCAGCACACGCAGCGATCGGGCTGTTCAGATTCTCAATCGTGTTTTACTGCCCGCAATGAAAGAAGTGGGCGATAAATTTGGCAGTGGTGAATTAATTTTGCCTTTTGTGCTTCAATCTGCCGAAGTGATGAAGAAATCAGTCTCATACCTTGAGAATTTTCTCGAACGCAAAGAAGGCGTCAGCAAAGGGAAGCTGGTGCTGGCCACCGTATACGGAGATGTTCATGATATTGGCAAGAACCTGGTGAAAACCATCCTTTCCAACAACGGATACACCGTGATTGACCTCGGAAAACAGGTGCCAGCCGAAACGATCATCTCAAAGGCGATTGAAGAAAAAGCTGATGCCATCGGGTTAAGTGCATTGCTGGTGAGCACCAGCAAGCAAATGCCGCTGATTGTAAATGAACTCAAACGCCGTGGATTGGAAATCCCGGTCTTGATTGGCGGCGCCGCCATCAATCAGCGCTTTGGTCGCCGGATTCTACGAACGGAAGACGGCTCGATCTATGATCCGGGAGTTTATTACTGCAAGGATGCCTTCGAGGGGCTCGCAACAATGGACGCTCTCGCGCAAGAAGAAACCCGTGCAGAAATAAAATCTCGCATCGTAAAAGAGTCTGAGTTTGAATTTTCAATGAATCAGGGCAAAGGAGACGACGGCAAAACGCTGCGGCGTTCAGCGATCAGACCTGCAGAAAAAATTCCACAGGTTCCCTCCTGGGGAGCCCGTGTGGTTCGCAGCATGCCTCTCGAAATTGTTTTCGAACACCTGGCGAAAAATGAACTCTTCCGGCTTTCTTGGGGAGCGAAGAACACGCATGGCGAAGAGTGGGAAAAGCTCAGCCGAGAATTTGAAATCCGATTGGCAGCCATGCGCAAGCAGGCAATCGAGGAACGCTGGTTGAATCCTCAGGGGGTATACGGTTATTGGCCAGCCCAGTCGGATGGCGATGACCTGATCATCTTTGATCCATCTTCAGTAGACCAGGGTTCACGAAAAGAATTAACCCGCTTCCATTTTCCACGCCAATCATCCGGCGAATTTCTTTGCCTGGCTGATTATTTTGCATCGGTCGATTCGGGGATTATGGATGTTGTTGCTTTTCAGGTGGTCACCGTCGGGCAGAAAGCCACTGACCGGTTTGATCAGCTGCAAGCCGCCAGTGATTACACCGAAGCGTATTTTACTCACGGCTTGGCTGTACAAACAGCCGAAGCTGCTGCCGAGTATCTCCACCGCCATATTCGCCGTGAACTGGGGCTTGCCGAAGGCCAGGGAAAGCGCTACTCCTGGGGGTACCCTGCAATCCCTGACCTGGTTGATCATCGGCGCGTTTTCGACCTGCTGCCTGCAGAAAAAGAACTGGGAATGAGCCTCACTGCTGCCTTCCAGCTCGTGCCTGAACAATCCACCGCTGCGATCGTTCTGCACCACCCTGAAGCCAAATATTACAACACGGGTGAGACGCGAGTTGAACAATTGATGAAGTAAGAGCCATAAATGACCTCGATTAACGACCTATTAAGTCTGCTCGAAAAGAAACGTGTGCTCCTCTCTGATGGGGCAATGGGTACTGTTTTGCATCAACGCATTACCATCGGCAGTGAGAGTTACGACAGCCTGAACCTGACAAATCCCGATGTGATCGAAAGCATACACCGCGACTACATCGAAGCGGGCTCTGATATCATTCAAACCAATACTTTTGGCGCAAACGGTTATAAACTTGCCCGGCATGGAGAAAAAAACAAGCTCGCCGAGATCAATAAAGCAGGTGTGGCAATTGCCCGTCATGCGGTTGAAAGCTCAGGTAGAAAAGTGTTGATCGCTGGTGATGTGGGTCCATTGGGGGTGCGTCTGGCTCCTTTTGGCCGAGTGCAGTTAGCCGAAGCCCGCGAGGCTTTTGCGCAACAAATTTCTGAGCTCGTAAAAGCTGGTGTGGATTTGATCATTATCGAAACCATGGCAGATCTATATGAAATTGTCGAGGCAGTATCTGCTTCGAAACAGGTTGCCCCAGATTTGCCGGTCATCGCTTCGATGACTTACACCCGCGACAACCGCACTCTGTTAGGCGACCCTCCCGCCAGGGTCGCTCGCCGTCTGAAAGAAGCGGGAGCCGATATCATTGGCGTCAACTGCTCTGGCGGGCCAAACCAGGTGTTGAATATCCTGCGGCAGATGCGCAGAGTTCTACCAGATGCCCTTTATTCCGTTATGCCAAACGCCGGCTGGCCAGAACAGGTGGAGGGGCGCATCATGTACCCGGCAATCCCGGAATATTTCGGTGGCTACGCGCCCACCTTCTGGCAGGCAGGCGCCAGTATCATTGGCGGCTGCTGCGGCACCACCCCGGCCCACATAGCTGCAATGTCTCGCGCCCTTATCAATATTTCTACCCTCGAAAGAGAAAAAGTAGAACAAAGCACAATCCAATTAGAAACCAAAGACATCAAACCCGAAGCACTACCGCCAACTCCGCTCGCTCAAAAGTTGCAGGATGGCAGATTCGTGATCGCGGTTGAGATGGACCCTCCGCGCGGGCTGGCCACACAAAAGATCCTGGCCGGGGCCAGTTTGCTCGCCGATTCTGGGGCTGATGTGATTGATGTCGCCGATAGCCCGATGGCGCGCATGCGCATGAGTCCGTGGGCGGTATGCAGCTTGATTCAGCAAAAAGTGGGCATTGATACCGTGCTGCATTTTCCAACTCGCGGAAGGAACGTACTGCGGGTGCAGGGCGACCTGCTGGCAGCACACGCTCTGAACGTCAGAAACGTGTTTGTGGTGATGGGCGACCCCACCTCCATTGGCGAATACCCCGATGCCATGGATAATTATGACCTGGTGCCCTCAGGATTAATTAAACTCATCAAGCAGGGGCTTAATCTGGGTCTCGATCATTCTGGCAGTGATATTGGGCAGCCGACCAGTTTCTTTGTTGGCTGCGCGCTCAATCTTCGGCCTGCGAACATCGCTGATGAAATCAAGAACCTGAAACGCAAGTTGAAAGCAGGCGCAGATTTCATTCTCACCCAGCCGATATACGATGCTCATCTCGTTACCGATTTTCTCAAAGCCTATGAACTTGAGAACGGCAAGCTTACCATCCCGCTGATCGTTGGCTTGCTTCCGCTTGCCAGTGCCCGTCACGCTGCTTTCCTTCAATCCGAAGTACCGGGCATCGAGATCCCCCAGTCTACCCGCGACCTGATGGAGAAAAGTGGTGATCAAGGCGCGCGCGTAGGAATCAACTTGACGATTGAGTTAATCCATCAGATCAAGTCCTCTGTGCAGGGTATTTACCTGATGCCAGCCTTTCAGCGCTATGACTACGCAGCAGAGATTATCGAAGGCGCGAGGAAGTAAAGTTTTAATCGAATTTTTTTTCAAATGATGAGCGTGATCAATCTCATCATCGATTTTATGAGGTCAATGAACGTTTAGGGGAGTACAATAATCTATGTGTGAAACCCTTGAAGCTAAATCAAACTGCCCTCGAGATTGAGTTGCAGCTTATATCAGAATACTTGGAAGAATTATGAAAGTATTAATCATCTCTGATGTCCACGCCAACCTGACTGCGCTCGAGGCTGTGCTGCAGTCCGCTGGAGTGGTTGATGCCGTTTGGTGCCTTGGCGATCTCGTAGGTTACGGACCAGACCCAAATGAATGCGTTGAGCGCATTTCTTCGCTGCCGAATGTTCACTGCATCAAGGGGAATCATGATGCGGCTGTTACTGGTGAAGGAGATGTGGAGTATTTCAACGATGAAGCCGGAAGCGCCATCTTGATCACCCGAGAATTGATGACCCCGGCCAATATTCAATACCTCAAAGGACTCCCCGAGGTATTGTCAATGGAAGCAGCAACGCTTGCTCACGGAAGTTTGCGCCATCCGATTTGGGAATATGTAATCGATTCGGATGCAGCGCAGGGGAATTTTCCATTCTTCGATACCCCCGTTGCACTCGTTGGACATACACACTTGCCAGTGGCATTCATCCTGGATGATAAAAGTGGAAAAGTTCACCGCCGAACCTTCAAACCCAATTTCATTTTCCCCATTACAATGAAAACAATTCTGAACCCGGGTTCAGTCGGTCAACCGCGTGATTACGATCCGCGTGCTTCTTACGCCATTTTTAACCCTGAAGCCATGACCTGGGAATATCACCGCGTCGATTACGACTTTCAAGCTGTACAAAAACGAATCATAAAGATCGGTTTACCAGAGAAACACGCTCTTCGCCTCAGTGAAGGCTGGTAACACGGAACTTTCTACTTCAGATAATCGTCAAAGATGCAGAGAAGAAGTCAACGAGTACCTTTTAAGGAGGAAAAGTTTATGAAAATTAAACGCATTCTGATTGGAGTTTTAATTCTGGCTTTGACGATCAGCGGCTGCGCAGCCAAAGCCGAACGTGAATCGCAGACACCCATAAATTCATCGGACTATTATGGTATGGAAGAAGCGCCTGCAATGGAAGCGCCCGCGCCAGTTGAAAGTTTCTCGATGGATAACAGCAAAACTACAGGCGGTCTCGCAATAACTGAGACCGAGGTCACCCAGATGGTTATCATGAATGCCGATCTTTCAATCGCGGTGGATGATCCAGCTGAATCACTGGCCACAATTCAAAAGATGGCCACCGAAATGGGCGGGTTCACGGTAAGTTCAAATTTATATAAAACCCAGACAATATCGGGCAAGGAAGTACCTGAAGCCTACGTAACGATCCGCGTTCCGGCTGAAGATCTGGATGAAGCACTCGAGAAAATCAAAGCACTCACCGGAAATCCTGAAGATTATGTGTTATCCGAGACAATTTCCGGTCAGGATGTAACCCAGGAATACACTGATCTCCAATCGCGATTACGCAACCTGGAAGAAGCAGATGCAAAGCTTTCTGAATTCTATGAGAAAGCCACCGAAACGGAAGATGCCCTCGCGATCTACAATCAGAAAATGCAGGTGACCGAACAGATCGAAGTGCTCAAAGGACAGATTCAATACTACGAACAGGCTGCCGCCAAATCTGCCATCAACATTCACATCCAAGCCAAAGAAACCATCGCACCGGTGACGGTTGCCGGTTGGAAACCTTCGGGTGTGGCACGCGACGCTCTGCAGGCTTTGATTGATTTTGGCAAGGGGTTGGTCAACTTCCTGATCTGGGTTGGGATCTTGATCATACCGATCCTGGCAGTCATTGGTTTACCCATCTTCTTCTTCGTTCGCTGGCTTGTTCGCCGTAATCGCCGGGCACAATCAAATCGACCACAGGCAACGGTTCCCATCCAATCGAAGGATTCATCTTCTGGAGGCAAGCCCCCACTACCCCCGATGTAAACTGATATTCAAAAGCAGAGCGGAGCATTGATCTCCGTTCTGCTTTTTATAAAGCTAATTTGATATGCGCAAAACCATCCACTTTCACAGGCAGGCTGTAAATTCCGCTTTCCAGTTCTTTCAACTCAGCAGGTTGATGGTTAACTTCGGCTCTTGGATTTCCTCCCGGAATCTGAAAGAATAGTTCACCTGCCGCAGTTCGCGGCAGCCTTACCGTTGCCTGTATCGCGTTACTGTCAGCCTTCCATTCTGCTATTTCCATTCCCTGCGAGAAATGCAATGTGCTTCCTAAATATCCAGGCAGCTCATCGGAAAGATGCCGAACTGCCAGTAAAAGACAGCCATGAGAGGGAACGTCTTTGAAGACGAAACCAGCCTCTGTTGTTAATTTACCGATCTTACCTGTCCAGAATTCGCGCATCATGTAATTCCCGTCGGTAAGCTGAAAATCACGAGTAGTGATCGATATATCAACCGGCTGTTCATTCCAGTTAAAAACTCCCAACACGTGCCACTCTCCTGTTTCATTTACCAGATCCAGCCTCAGCCTGGAGGGCACCTCAGAATCAAACCAGTCAATCACCCGCGGACGATCTTTCAAGATGGGGATCAAACCTTCGGCAATTTCCATCCGTGCCTGCGATAAGTTGGGCAGATCATCAGAAAGCAACATCGAACCACCTGTTATCGCAATCGAAGTGGCCAGGGTTCGTATCTCATCAATTGAAAGCTTCGTATCCTCTCGAATCAACAGGCAGTCTGGGTCATTGATCCACCAGCGTTGATGCAGGTTTGAGCGAGTGAGAACGTTATAAATCGAATTGCGGGCTGATGGAACAGAAGGCTCATTGTGCAGGAGAATGCCGATATTGCCAAAATGTGGCTTCCAGAAACCGCTCACATCCGGCCCAATGCGCATGGCATCCACCAGTCCAAGCATCGAGCCAAGGGGAGCCCCGCAGCCCAACAGGGTCACCTGCGGGCCGACCGCTGATCTGATCGCCTCCATCCCCTTGCGCATCACCTGGGCCCGGCTCTGCGTGGGGTCATGATAGCGCCCCTTCAATGCCGCTACATACAAGAAATCCAGTTTTAGATACTGATACCCCCAGTCATTAGCAGCAGTGCGAACAACGCTGCAGGCATATTCCAAAGCCTCTGGAATGGTCAAATCAAGACCGGTGAAGAAGGAATCCCATCCGAAACCAGCGTTGACCGGTTTTCCGCCTTCGCTGCGAAGGATCCAATCGGGGTGTTGTTTGAACAGTTGAGACCGCTTGTGCACGGCGAAGGGAGCAAGCCACAGGCCTGGAACCAGTCCTTCCTGTTCGATCTTCTTTGCCAGTGGTGCCACTCCTTCGGGGAAGGTTTTATTAAAGGAAAACCAATCTCCCACTTCACTTTCGAAACCATCGTCGATCTGCAACAATTGGATGGGCAGCTGGTTTTGCTGTTTTAGAATGGCTTCAAGGTTGTTCTCAATATTCTTTTCGGTTACATTGCGATAAAAGTGATACCACGAACACCACCCTACCGGTGTCTCTTCAGGCAACTGCACATGATTCTCGCGTGCCACCGCATCCAGGTACTTATCAAGAGGATCGCGGTGATCCAGCAAAACAGGATTAAATACTGCCCAATCAGTTGAAATGGATTTTCCTGGATCAAGACGGGCATCATCACCGTTTGCCCACATTTCAAAATTGCTTCGGTTAAAATCAGCATAGATAGAACCAAAATGCCGGGTTTGCGAAAGAAAACCAAGCAGAAAACCGGTGCGCGCTTTGCGGTCACCAATCACCGCAAACATATCGCTGGAAAATTCACCTTTTTTTCGTGGAAGTGGTGTACCGGCGTTGTAGATCATCGGATGTTGAAACGCTTTCAGAAGAGGCTGGCTGACCGACATTTTTGACGATGCTGCATACCAGCGTGCTGCAGACCACGATTGCCAGCCATTGATGAAAATACCCAGATCATCGCTGGTTTTTGCTTTTGGATACCTGACCTCACCTTCTTCTGTTTGGTAAAGATGAAGCAAATCGATTCTATGTAACTCAACCGGATTTTTACCCTTGTTGTTTACTTCCACCCGCCACAAGACCAGAGGATATTCAGCCACAATCCCGACAATTAAATGTGTTTCGATGCCATTGGAATCTGTATTGAGATGAAAAGACAGCGTTTCGATGCTGCCATGCTCGTTGGATTCAACAAATTTTCGCTCGGGTTCAATGCCCTGCCACGCCTTTGAAATCGCCTGTTCCATAGAACCATGAAGATGATAAGCGCATCCCAGACGGATTTTTTGCAGCGCAGGTAGATTCTCCTCACGGGGGAAAATTGAAAAATAGCCCTGTTGAGGATCAATATCGACTGTGAAAATGGCATTCTGGATTTGATACATGATCGAACTCCATAATATGTTGGGATAGATTAAATCTTATCATAGCCTTGAAAAACCTCAGTCGTAGCAAGAGTGACCATGCGCATGATATAATCTGCCCATGCCCTCCATGGTCGCAATTGATATCGAAACCACAGGACTTGATCCCCAGAAGGACGCTATCATTGAAATCGCTGCCGTCCGTTTCAACGGAAAACGGATCGAATCTGAATGGTCTAAACTGATCAATCCTGGACGTCCGATTCCGCGGATGATCACCCAGCTCACCGGCATCACCGACGAGATGGTGCGTAACGCTCCACCGGTGCGCGTGGTCATTCAGGAACTGGCTGATTTTATTGGTGACGATCCGGTAGTCGGACACAACGTTCGTTTCGACCTATCCTTCCTGCAAAAACAGGGGGTCTTGCGCTTCAACCAACCTGTAGATACCTACGAGCTGGCCGCTATCGTGCTCCCGGGCAACAGCCGCTACAACCTCGGCACACTGGGGTTAACTCTGGGGATCATGATCCCAAACTCACACAGAGCATTGGATGACGCGAGGCTGTGCCAGGCCGTTCTGATTTCTCTTTATCAGAAACTGCTCGAGCTCCCGCTTGAAATCCTGGCTGAAACTGTACGCATGGCTGAAGGGATTGAGTGGGATGGCGCGTTGATGTTTCAACAGGCGCTGCGCGAAAAAGGGCACATGCCGGTGGAAGCCAAGAAAGCCACCCAGGATGATTACGGGCTCCTGTTTGGTGGAATTAAAACCTACCCTCCGCTTGTGCCGGTTGAAACCCCTGAACCTCTCGATATTGATGAGATCGCCTCATCCATTGAGCACGGCGGGCCATTCTCCAGATATTTCGATAATTTCGAAAGCCGCCCGCAACAGATCGAAATGCTGCGCAACGTAGCATCTGCGCTTTCAAACAGTCGTCATTTCATGGTAGAAGCTGGAACCGGTACGGGTAAATCATTTGCTTACCTGATCCCTGCTGTGGAATGGGCAGTCAAAAATTCCATGCGCGTGGTCATCTCCACCAATACCATCACTCTACAAGATCAGTTGATCAAGAAGGATATCCCCGACCTGGCTGCAGCTCTTGGTTCAGAAGTACGTGCCACAGTTGTTAAAGGACGGGCAAACTATCTCTGCCCGCGACGTTTCAGCGCCATGCGCAAGAATGGGCCTGAGACCGCGGATGAACTGCGCGTTCTGGCAAAAACCCTTGTCTGGCTTCACCAGGGAGGCAGCGGTGACCGCGGCGAAATCAACCTGAACGGCCCGATTGAACGGGATGTCTGGCTGAGACTTTCGGCAGAAGATGAAGGCTGCAAGACCGAGGTCTGCATTTCTCGCACTGGTGGCGCATGCCCGTTCTACAAGACGCGCATGGCCGCCCAATCGTCTCACATTCTGGTGGTTAACCATGCCCTGCTGCTGGCAGACGTGGTAACTGGCAACAAGGTGCTCCCTGAATACAATTATCTGATCGTAGACGAGGCACATCACCTCGAATCCGCAACCACCAACGCGCTATCTTTCCGCACAACGCAAATGGATTTCGTCCGTATGCTGCGCGAGATTGGCGGAACCTCCAGCGGATTACTCGGACGCATGCTCACCCTGCTTTCACATTCCCTGCCGCCATCAGACTTCGCAGCGCTGAATATGGCTGTACACAAGATGACCGATACCCTCTTCATGCTTGAGAACAATTTTGGTGAATTCGTTCACAGCCTTGAAGTTTTTATGGAAGAACAACGCGACGGACAGCCCGTCAGCGGTTACGGGCAGCAAACCCGCATCCTCCCCGCAACGCGCACCCTCCCCGCCTGGTCAGATGTTGAGATCGCCTGGGATAACACTCAGGAAGGAGTGAAATTGATTTTGAGCCAGCTGGCTGAATTTCAAAAAGCCATCAGCGATGGGCTTGAGGAAATTCCAGAAGAGGTGGAAGACACTCTGGGATCGCTCGCCAGTGTTTACCGCCGTCTTTCAGAAACCGAGACCTACCTTGACCAGCTGGTCAATAAGCCAGATGCCGGATATGTGTATTGGGTGGAGATCCTTCCCAATACCTACCGCCTTGCCATGCAGGCCGCTCCACTGCATATCGGCCCCCTGATGGAAAAATACCTGTGGCACGAGAAATCTTCCGTCATTCTCACCTCTGCCACACTGACCACCAACAATGATTTTGACTATATCCGCAGCCGACTAAACGCGGATGAAGCCGATGAACTGGTTCTTGGCTCGCCGTTTGATTTCGAGAACTCTACCCTGCTCTATATGGTCAACGACATACCCGAACCAGCAGAAGCCAATGCGTACCAGCGCGATGTAGAAAGTGCCCTCATCCGCCTGGCCAAAGCCACCGGCGGCCGTATGCTGGCTCTGTTTACCTCTTATGCCCAATTGAAGCGCACTTCGCAAGCAATCTCCCCCGCACTGGCCGATTCTGGAATCCAGGTCTACGAACAGGGAGAAGGCGCTTCTACAAATACATTACTTGAAACTTTTCGCGAAGCCGACAAGGCAGTTCTGCTGGGTACCCGAGCCTTCTGGGAAGGTGTCGACATTCCTGGCGAAGCCCTTTCCGTCTTGGTGATTGTCAAACTGCCTTTTGACGTTCCTTCCGACCCGGTTATCGCCGCTCGATCCGAAACTTTTGAGGATCCATTTAACGAGTATAATCTGCCCGAAGCAATCCTGCGCTTCAGGCAGGGTTTTGGTCGCTTGATCCGCACCCAGTCTGACCGTGGCGTGGTGGTCATTCTTGATAAACGGGTATTAACGAAAAAATACGGCCGACAGTTTATTGAGTCACTGCCTGAATGCACAAAGAAAGTTGGATCAAGCCTTGACCTACCTGCGTCAGCCGCAAAGTGGTTAAACATCTGATCTACTTGACAGGTGTTATTATCTTCACAGAACAAATTTATCGACAGGAGTGAGTTTATGAAATATGTTATTGGCGTAATGCGCCCCCCGTTCCTGCCTCTGGCTGTGGTTTGCGTCTTCCTTGGAATGTCTGTGGCAATTTGGACCGATGGCGATATCAACATCTGGTATGCCGTCCTTTGCTTCGTGGGTGGAATCCTTGCTCACGGAGGAGTCAATGCCTTTAATGAGTATGAAGACGTAAAGAGCGGCCTGGATATGAAAACCACCCGCACTCCCTCCAGCGGCGGAAGCGGCACGTTGATCCCTGTTCCATCAAAAGTAAAAATCGCCCTGTGGACTGGTATTGCCACTGCGGTAATATGCACCGCGATCGGTATCTTTTTTTATACGATTCATGGCTGGCCAATCCTTCTTCTCGGTTTGATCGGGTTGTTGATTATCGTCGTCTACACCCCATGGCTGAACAAAATTCCTGCTCTTTGCCTGGTGTCGCCAGGGATTGGATTTGGCACCCTGATGGTCAACGGGACGTATTTTGCGCTGACCGGTCATTTCTCCTGGGCTGCCCTCTTGGCATCTTTTGTCCCCTTTTTCCTGGTCAGCAACCTGCTGCTCCTCAACCAGTTCCCCGATGCGGATGTCGACAAGGAATTCGGGCGTAAGCATTATCCAATTCTGATCGGCAGAAAAGCCAGCGCGGTGATCTTTACGTTGTTTGTCGTGGGCTCTTACCTGACACTGATCCTGGCTGTACTTCTCGGGTTTGCCCCGCTCTGGACGCTGCTGGGATTGGTTACTCTGGTGTTTGCCATCCCCGCCGTTAGAGGAGCATTGAAAAATGCGGAGGATCTGCCTAAACTGCTGCCCTCGCTGGGGCAAAATGTGTTGCTTAACCTGATCACACCTTTGCTGATGGGCATCGGTTTTCTCATCGGCAAATAATTGACTCAAGATCAATGTCGAAGCAGGGCTGAAAATAAGTTCAGCCCTGCTTTTTCGTTCACCAGTATATATTCACAATGCCTTCTAACGGGTTGCTTGAATTTTTTACATCATTGGTTATAATTTTAGGAGTATTTAAGTCTAATTTGGAAATTTTCAGGAGAAACGGATATGTCCACTCGAAGGTTTACATCCATCCTCATCACCCTGGTTTTCCTCGCAGCAGCAGCAACTGCCTGTAATCTACCCTTCATCAACAGCGAACCTTCAGCAGAAACCGTGGCCTCGCTTACCGTTGCATCTCTCACCGCCATGGCAGCCGATTCAGGCACTGAAGGATTGCCAACCCCGACCCCCGAAATCATTGAGCCCTCTGATATTCCAGAGGCTGCACCTTTAAGTGTGGCGTTTGTTGCCCCCGATGGTAACGCGTATTATTGGAACGAATACCTCAATACGCCCAACCAACTTACAACAACCGGTGACGTGCGTGCTGCGTATGTCTCTCCTGACGGTACACTGGTAGCGCTCGCGCGGTCTGCTGACGAAAGTACTTATTCACTGGATGTAGTCAATTCTGACGGAACAGGCTTGCGTACGCTTGTCAGCCCTGAAGCATTTGCTGCTTTTCCCCGGCCAGTTGATGCACTATCTTCAATCCCAAACCAGGTTGAGTGGCTTCTCGATACGCACACAATTATAATGAATACACGCATTACTTTCGAGGGGCCTGGATCTGCCACAGGTGAAAACCTTTATCTCATTGATGCAGATGATGGCTCAATCACAGCTCCCATTTCTATCCCTGACGCCTGGTTTTTCAGATTCACCATCTCACCTGACGGCTCAAAAATTGCCATTTCCCTACCGGAAGGAATCGAGATTTACAACCTCGATGGCAGTAAATTAGAGCGTAAAGTTCTTGCATACGAATTTATTAACACGGCCTCAGAATACGCCTGGGTGGCATCGCCGGTCTGGTCTGCCGACAGCCAGACACTTGCCGCTGTGGTCCCTCCAAAAGAGCCATTCTCAGATGTAGTAGCAGACTCCACTGTGTGGCTCGTATCTGCAGATGGTCTCTCAGGTGAAATGACATTCAGTCGTAAAATGACATACACACCAGATGGTTTTGCCTTCATATCACCAGATTTGAGAAAAATCCTTTACCTGACGCAACTAGATCCCTCTTCAAGCGGAAAATATGCCCTCAACCTTTCAAATCTTGATGGATCGGATAGTTACGAGTACGCGGTTGGAAGCTTTTTTGCCGGTCCTGTCACATGGTCAACAGATAGTACAAAATTTTATTATTACGACAACGATACCGGCGCATACATGGGTCAACCAGGGCAGGCGCCACAATCGCTGCCAGATTTCTCAGGTGTTAAGACGGTGGAATGGATAGATGGCAGCCGCTTCATTGGCGCATCTGGCACTGAAGGTGGATGGAAGTTATTGCTGGGTACAGTGGGTAGCGCAACCGGTGTGATCTATTCGACACCGGCGTCTGGCGAATCAATTATTTTCACCATCAACCGATAAACTGAATTTACTTAAAAACCATTGACAAAAAATGTAGATAATAACAGTATAATTGATAATGTCTCAAATTGTGGTGTAAAAAGCAATTGACAAAAGAGTCATCGTGTGGTTTCTTGAAGGTCTCATACACCAATTCAAGAAAGGGAACACACGATGACCACAGCAACTATAGCA